>JBLHVI010000084.1:0-14383 GCA_047630175.1 Candidatus Azotimanducaceae bacterium | reverse complement strand
CGCCGGTGACAGCTGCGCCGGTGACAGCTGCGCCGGTGACAGCTGCGCCCGTGACACCTGTGCCCGTTACGCCGGCGGTAGAGCCCCCGTTCGTTGATACCGTGGTAGTGAATTATATTCTCGATGAGTTTTTCCCGAACAAAACGTTTTCGGGTATGCGCTCGCTGATAAAACCGGCAAACACAGCCAATCCGTTAGCAACGAGCATGATTGATTGTACGATACTGGTAGATGAGGCGAGCTTGTGCAGTTTTAATCAGCTACCCTTGCTCGGTATGACTTCCAGCGCGCCGACTATTGATGAGGTGATGGATCGCGTATTGGTTTCTCATGACTGGATGGCGGTGCGTATGCGTGAGGTGCTGGCACTGATGCCTCCGGAAGTTCTGCTGGTCATGCGCGGTATGACAGCTATCGTGATTTCCTATGATATTCGACCTTCGTTTTATTGGCAGGGTACCGGCGCCATTTACATCGACCCCGGTCGTTTGTGGCTAACGCAAGCCGAGGAGCTCACCATTGATACAGCCCCAGACTTTCGTCAAGACTTAGGTAATGTATTTAAGTTTCTCATCCCTGCACGGTATGTGGTCACCGATGATATTGATCTGCGATCGTTACCGCGTAACCTCGATTCTGTGTCCTTACGCATGGCGGCACTGCTGTTTCATGAACTCGGCCATGCTAACGATTTTTATCCGCCGACACAGGTTGATCAGATTGATCGCTCGGTACCTATGTACCGCGCCGTATTAACTGGAAGTAGGCCCTCGACCCTACTTCATGGTAGTTTTCCGTTGACGTCGACGGTAATGCACCGTTTGGCGAGGGTTTCGTTTGGGTCTGAAACTGTACGTGCTGCTGACCAGTTATTAACGGCAACGGAGGTCGCTGATATATTTCCATTGGATGTTGCTAGTGATTTTTATAGCTATAGCAGCCAGCGTGAAGACTTTGCCATGTTGTTTGAGGAAACAATGATGTACTACAGCTTTGGTATTGCTCGAGATGTGGCAGTGACTAATCTGCCAGAGGTGCTTGAGAGTTGTTCACAGCTGCTGGTTGAATGGGGCGAGAGGCACCGTATTGCTCAGCCTGCCATCTCGCCCCGGGCGCAGTTCACGGTTGAGGCAGTGTTACCGGAAATTGCGCCGGCAGTCGTAGCAACGTTAGCAGCGCTGACGCCCAAGCCGATGCTTGTAGGCCAAGATTATTGTACAAACATTTTTCAAGCACCGTCAGCAAGTCGGGCCTTACGCCAACCGGGTAGTGAAAGACAGGCGCTATTACCACCCCACTTTCTGCCTTATCTATAGGTTGTATGGTCGGGATTGCCTGAGCCGTGACGTTCAGTGTTGGCGTAGGTCTCGCGAGGCAACGTCTATTCTGAATTGCGATTCAGCGATGCCGGTGCATTGATCACGCAGAGTCTTTGGCAAATTCAGGTCTTCCAAGCCGATAAAGTGCTGACCGCTGATGCGCCCGAACACTAAAAATTGATGCCCGCGCGTGGATAACAGTTCAAGCGCTGCATCACGCTGTCTGATGTCACCAGCGTAGTATTTTGGGTCGGCGATGCGTTCGATGGTATCGCTGCCTACCACGAAGGTAACCCCGGGGAACAGCGCGGATTTTTCGATAAATGTGGGTGCATTGGTGAAAATCAGTGGTAGCTCGTCGCTACCGGCTTGTCGCTGTTGCAGGTCAAAATAGTCTAGCGGTGGTTTGTCGACATTGAATGCTGAAACTTCCAGCACCACTGCGACGCCTAGGTGCGCAGCGGCTATGGCCGCCATTTGTCTATGTCCGTCATGCAGGGGGTTAAAGGAGCCGGGCAACACGGCACTGGGTGCGGCCGTCGCTGTCCAAGTGGAAGAGGGCGTGCCACAGAATAAAGCTTGCCAGGCTGGCGGTGCCCATACTTGCCGTTGCGACAGAAAATCAGCGTCGTCAATGCCTTTGATGTCGGCTTTTTCGATCTCAGCCTGTTTGATTTCAAGACCAGCGTTCGCCTGATCCTCATCTGGTCTGATTGCCCGTTGCGCGTGGCTTATGATGTGCCAGATAAAGTTGGCACACAGGGCTTCTTGAGCTTGTCTGTCACGTTGCTTCGGTGCCAACGTCAGACTAAATTCAAAGGTGGCGGTTAAACTTTGCACGGCCACAAAACAACGATCGGTCCCACGCCTAATACGGTCTGTGGTTAGGGCTGCGCAGCAGCCAAGACCAAACAAAGGCAGCGGTTGCTCATGCTGTAGCACCTGACATCGCCGGAAGGCAGCCATTGCCATAGCTCTTGCTGTGGCAGGGCTGGCGGCTTGGGTTGGCGCGTGACCTAGATAGCTTGCGAGTGCTGACGGGGCATAGGGAATTGTCGCTTCCACCAGGGTTCTAGAGGCGCCAGAGACTTCGAGCAGACCGCTGAGTGCGCCGCTGCCACCCCCTGTGGCGGCAACAACCCAAAGACCGGGCGTGTCGTGTATGGATTGAATAAGGTCCTTGGACATACTTTTTTCCGTGACGTTGATTGATGCTTTGTCTTCAGGTTTTCTGCCAGCGACTCGTGCACTGCTTACCGTACCGATAGTGGTGCTGGGCAGTGTCAGATGTCATTTTGGCAGTGAGAAAGCCATGTTGATTATCACCGCCCTGTCTGCTGGCCCTTTCGCTCCGCGTTTGAATCGGGATAATACCCAGTCCAAGCGATTCATAAAAGGCCGAAAGAACGATGTCACATAGCGCTTCACAACTGCTGATGATTTTTCCGCTGACCTTGCGTTTGATAAGGGGTGTCCGAGTAGGCTGTACGCTGTTGTGCGTTAGCCTGATGAGCTTTGCGCTGCAGAGCCAAGCAGAAGCTATTGATGTGCCGGTATTATCACCTGAGCAATTGGACAACTACCAGTTTCCCACCCAACCCGATGCTGGGTATACGATTGAAGCCTTGTCATTTGGCCAGATTCACGTGATGGATAAGCAGCGTGAGGATATCAAAACGCTATTTGAACGGCGTCTACGGGCCCTGTCGATGAAAGGAATGAAGAGCGATTTAGCCTATTTCCAAGCACTGGTAGACCAGCGTGTTTTGCGCCCGGAGCAGACCGAAGAATGGCAGGCCTTAGGGGTTGTCTTTGGCGACCTATTGGTCAACGAATTTGGTTTGCGATGGGTGAGCTATGAAGACGAGCTCGGTGCCAGTAAAGCATTGCGCTGGCGCAAGACAGACAATTTTGTGTTTCCTGTTACTGTGTTTTCGAAGCGTGTACAGTTCGGTGAGAAAATCGATGTGACAGAGATCTATAATACGCTAGAGGCCGAGATTGTTCGCTTCAAGCGCTTGTCGCTTAATGGCCCCCCTAATTAGCCGACGATAGAATAGCGCATAAAAAATTCGCCCACCAAAATGGTCTGCCAGAAACCGGCCAGCAGGGCTCCCCATAAGACGCGATTCGGGCTAATATAGAGATTTTCGCACACACTTATTCGTTGTTACGTGTGGCGAGTATTGTTGATACGCCCAGAACGGGCAAGAAGGTAAGTAACACCATGCTAAAGAAATTGATCCAGCGTCCCCTGAAGTTCCTGTTTGTGGACTCCACCGTCAACATTCTCGGCGATCTGTTCGAGCAGCCACTGGTAATGTGGGCGTTTATTGGCTGGGGTTGGATTGCCATGTTAGTGATGGGCGCCAGCATCATCAGCCAGATAGCGGCGTTACAGTAACCGCTATTTGAGTTCCGCAGGTTTGTGCCGGCCGGCCGCGCCACGCAGCGTGAGCCGGCACGCGCACTGCGCTTAGCTCGATACGAGTATGCGCTCGAGTTCAATCATCACTAGATCACCAAATTCCGTTGTCGAAACCTTTTTCATATCGGCGTCTTGACCTTTACTGGACTGGCCTTCAGGCTTATGACTCGCGAGATCCGCGGTTGTGTATCCTGCCTCAAAGACACTGCGCATGGCGGTCCAAACCGCATCTGATTCAGCCTTCAAGCCAAAGCTCATATCCAGCATCATCGCGACACAGCCAATCATAGAATAGGGGTTGGCTATATTTTGGCCTGCTATGTCAGGAGCGCTCCCATGTGAAGGCTCATAGTAGGCTTTTTCCGGACCGATACAGGCTGACGGCATCAGCCCGAGGCTACCTAAGATACCACCACCTTGGTCGCTGAGAATATCGCCAAACATATTCTCCATAACCATGACGTCAAATTGACCTGGATTGAGGCACAGCGCTGTGGCCGCTGCATCGACTAGCAGGTGGACGACGTCCACATCCGGATAGTCAACCCGCACTTCGTCCAGCACCTCATTCCAGAACACACTCGACATCAGCACATTGCTCTTATGGATGTTGTGGAGTACGCCTTTGCGTAGGCGAGCCTGTTCAAAGCCGATGATCAGGACTTGGCGTATCTGGTCCTCATCATATTCAAGGGTTTCTTTCACATAGCGTTTGCCACTGGCGTTCACGCCACGTTCTTTGGCGCCAAAATACAGACCACCGACGAGTTCTCTGATCAGCAATATGTCGATCCCGTTGGGAATGACGGACCGCTTCAGCGGTGAAAAATGTGACATGTTTGGGCTGAGGTAGATGGGTCGAAAGTTGGCAAAGGTGTTGTATCTAGCGCGCAACGGTAAAATAGCCCCGCGTTCTGCTTGTTCTTCGACCGGAATTTTTTGCGATTCTGCATAGCTCAATCCCACAGGGCCTTTCAAAATTGCGTCTGCTGCGTCACAAGCCTGCTTTGCCTCATCGGGAAATGCTTTGCCATGTGAAAAGTAAGCGCCGGCGCCAAAGGGAGCTTCGAGTAATTCGAAATCGACGTCACGATGTTTGGTCAGCAGATCAAGCACCCTGACAGCCTGCGTCATAATTTCGGGGCCGATGGCATCACCGGCGAGCAACGCTATCTTGTAAGTATTCGTGGTTTTTAGCGTTGAATCTGTAGTGTCGGTGGTGGATTGATCAGTGCTGCTCATGGGCGGCTCCCGCAAAAAAACGTATGAAGATTAACAAAGCGACGCAGTCTAGCACGAGGATTCCGTCGCTAACCCGGTTATGCCTACTATGCCAAAATATTATGTTTGGTTAGCGCTCTGTCACAATCAATCGTAGATTAGGCACGGTGCTCTTTCTGCAAGCCAGGCCTGCTCCTGCTCCTGCAATTGGGCATCGAGGTCCGCAAACGTAGCCGCCGGGTTATCAACCCACAGGCGCAAGAAATCGCCGCCGTTGATCACATCAATGGGAAGGCGGTCGAGTTCATACTCATATTCATGCCGGCGCCACAGCGCATAATCTGGTTGGACGTGACGCAGCGCTTTAAGTAGGCCAGCGACAAGTCGATAGGGCTTGAAGGCATCGTGATTGTAGTCGCTGAGATCTGTATGAATCTGTATGCCCTGGCAAAGTAAACCCTGATGTTTGTGGAAAGTCGGCGAAAAATAACAGGGACGCAGATACGCGCCCACCAACCATGCTGGCTGGTGCCTCTGCAGATAGTCCAGCACCGCCTGAGCTGGAAAATCGGGAGCGCCAATTAGCTCCAAAGGCACCGTGGTGCCGCGTCCCTCAGAGAGCTCTGTGCCTTCAAGCAAGACGGTGCCAGCAAAGCAGCGGCTCATATTCAAGCTGCTGGCGTTAGGGCTGGGGTTTACCCAAGGTCGCTGATGCAGTGGCCAGCCATAGCCTGGTGCAACATCTATATGGTAATCCCGCATTTTGATGATGCTGAGTTGCAAGTCAGGTGTATGTCTTGGTGCCAACCATTGGGCCAACTCGCCTACAGTAAGACCATGGCGCGTGGGCAGCGCATCGCTACCAACAAAGCTTTCCTCACCTTGCTCTAGGCGCAAACCGTCAACGGGCCTGCCAGCGGGATTGGGGCGGTCTAGTACCCACAGTTCTACCGACGCATGTGCACAGGCCTGCATAAAGTACTTGAGTGTGGTGATATAGGTGTAAATCCGGCAGCCCACATCCTGTAAGTCAAACAACACAACATCCAGCCCCGCGAGCATGGCCTGTGTTGGAAAGCGATGTTCACCGTAGAGGCTGATCACAGGAATACCATGGGTTGGGTCCACGTAATCGTCTGACTCGATCATATTATCCTGCTTGTCGCCGCGCATGCCATGCTGCGGACCAAATGCCCGATCTATGGCGACACCGGCGCTGATAAGCGCGTCGAGGCTATGCTGCAGCCCTGCTGTGACAGAGGCTGGGTGTGCCACCAGTGCAACCCGCTGGTCGCGCAGGTTTGCAAGTTGTTCGGGTGCATCAAGTAATGCGTCGATGCCAAAGCGGGTTGTCATGGTTGATCCCAGGAAATAAGTAACGTTTGGTTGTCACGGTGATGGAAATCAGGCTTGTCGTCAACATGCTTCAGGGCATAGTGGAGGCGGGCGCGTGTTTTTGTTTGGATGACGGCGGCCAGCCCCAGTTGCAGTGTGGCGGGCGGCGTTAGCCAATCGTTAAGATCGATTTGTACTAAGATTTCCGCTTGGGTTGCATTGATAGCGCACTTCTGCACTTGCAGCGTGGGCGCTGACGCCATTTGCATGTCCGCACGATAGTCCTTGAAGCGATAACAATGCCAGTCGCCGCTGGGTGACGCGTTGGTCTCGATATAGGCGTGTTCGCCAGACCGACGAAGGAACGCCTCGAAGCACGTCTCTTCCCATAATTGCCCGCGGCGATTCGGAATAGCCGTTGGTGGTGGCCAGTCTATCTGCGCCACATCACCCCTAAGCACGTAATGCAGACTTAGAAATCCCATGTCCCGACTGACTTCACAGGTGAATGAACTAATAACGGTCGTTGCCGTAAAACTCATCAATGCATGGCGCATGGTAACAGAGGTCTCTTTTGGGACAATGTCTTTAAGAAAAATGTCGAAAGCAGAGACGTTAGGTAGTACACACCCTGATTGCACTGCAGGTGGTTTGTAACAGTTTATCAACCACTGCGTCTAAATTATTCTACCTCAAACGGGTGAGTAACCGGTCATAGGTGCGGCATGGATTTTGTCAGGCGCGAGGTCTAACATGCGGCCCTGAGTGAAACATACGATAGATAAAAGTAACAAGACGAAAACCAAGGCGGAAATTGAATGGCTGAGTATGATTATGACCTGTTTGTCATCGGTGTGGGCTCGGGTGGGGTGCGTGCTGCACGCACGAGTGCGAGCTATGGTGCCAGAGTGGCAACAGCAGAAGACAAGTACATGGGCGGCACCTGCGTCAACGTAGGCTGCGTCCCCAAAAAGCTGCTGGTTTACGCGTCCCATTTCGCAGAAGATTTTGACAACGCACAGGGCTTTGGCTGGTCCAAAGCCGAGCCTGACTTTGATTGGCCGCTGCTCATCAGCAACAAAGACAAGGAAATTAGTCGCCTCAATGGCATCTACCAAGGGTTACTCGACAACGCAGGCGTAACCCACTTCGATGGCAGGGCGCGTATTGTCGACGCTCATCACGTCAGCATTGGCGATAAAGTGGTGTCCACCGCAAAAATATTGATTGCCACCGGCGGCTGGCCGGTAGTGCCTGATTTGCCGGGCAGTGACTTGGTCATCACCTCCAATGAGGCGTTTCATTTACCCGTATTGCCGAAGCGCGTATTGGTAGTGGGCGGTGGCTATATTGCTGTCGAGTTTGCAGGGATCTTTGCCGGGCTGGGCAGTGATAGCCATCTGTCATATCGAGGCCCCTTATTCTTACGTGGGTTTGACGAAGACATAAGGCAGACAGTCACCACAGAGATTGTCAAGAAAGGCGTGACTCTGCACTTGAATTCCAACGTGCTCAAGATTGAAAAAAATGCGGACGACAGCTTGCAAGTGTCTTTTGATAATGAGGCCAGCATGACCTTCGACTGTGTGATGTATGCCACGGGTCGTGCGCCAGCGGTCGAGGACCTAGGTCTTGAACACGTCAATGTTGACCTTCGCGATAACGGCGCGATTATTGTGGATGACCATTTTCGCACTTCTGAGCCGTCGATTTTCGCACTCGGTGATGTCACCGATCGCGTTCAGCTAACGCCGGTTGCCATTGCCGAGGCTATGGTCTTTGCAAGCACGTATTTTCTTGATAAGCCATTAGCGATGGATTATTCGAATATTGCGACGGCAGTGTTTTGTCAACCTAACATCGGGACTGTTGGTCTTACCGAACACGAGGCCCGGGACACGCATGCTCAGGTGGATATTTACCGTTCGAATTTTCGTGCCCTGAAGCACACGCTGAGCGGTAGTGACGAAAAAACGCTGATGAAGCTGATCGTCGACCGCGAGACCGACAAGGTGCTTGGGGTGCATATGGTAGGTCCTGAGGCCGGCGAAATTATCCAGGGAATAGCCATAGCGCTCAAGGCTGGCGCGACTAAAGCAGTATTTGATGCCACAATTGGTATTCACCCGACCATGGCAGAAGAGTTTGTGACCATGCGACAAGCAGTCAGCGGTTAGGCTGCGCCGAAGATGGTTGAGTGCAACGCGCCCGAGGCGCCTATCGGCGGTCCGGTGGTGCCCAAACTCGTGGGCAAAATCGTGGGCGTTGATGGCTGCCGCGGGGGTTGGCTTGCGACGAGCTATGCCCCGATTACGCCGGATTCTCTTGCGGCTAAACAGCTGTCTATCGAGACGCCGGGTTGCTTGACCAGCGTATCCATGTATACGTCGATCCATGATCTTTGGCATGATCATCAGGATGCAACTGGCATTCTTATCGACATGCCTATTGGCCTACCCGATGATCGCACGCGGCTGGTAGAGCCCGCTGCCAGGGGACAACTTCCTGGGAAAGCATCGAGTGTATTTTCGGTACCGTGCCGGCAAGCAGTATTTGCCAGCAGCTATGCGCGGGCCTGCGATATTAATCAGGCCAAGCTTGGCAAGCGATTGTCGCTGCAGGCATGGTACATCTGCCCTAAGATTTGTGAGCTTGATAGATTGTTGCAGTCAAGCCAGCAGGCGGCCAGTGTGGTCAGGGAGGCTCACCCAGAGTTGGCTTTTGCGCAATTACGGGGTAAGCCGCTGAAATACAGCAAAAAATTGGCCACAGGGCACAGTGAGCGTCTGGAAATACTCGTTCAGTACCGCCCCGAGCTGGCCGATCTTTATGCGATGAGTTTGCAGCGCTGGCTTAGACGTGAGGTTCAAGCCGACGATATTCTCGATGCGATGGCATTGTTGGTGACCCTTAATGGCGATCACCAGACATTGTTGGCATCGAGCAGTGTTGATGACACGGGGCTTGAAATGAATTTGATCATGCCAGCTCGCTATTCTTCGCCTGACTAATTTGCTATGGTCGTAAGCTTTGCGGTAACACGTCTACCGACCACTACTATTACCTCAAGGAAATGCTGTTGGAATCTTTTGCTGGCTTGTTAGCGTTGTTCGATAGTCTTCTCGGCTCTGCCTTTTACTTTCCTTTTGTATTGCTTGGCGTCGGTCTGTTTTTTACGGTTTACTTAAAGTTTCCCCAAGTTCGGTTTTTCAAACACGCTTGGCGAGTCGTTCGTGGTAAGTACGACAAGCCCGGCGATGTCGGCGATGCGTCTCACTTCCAGGCATTAACCACAGCAATCTCTGGTACCGTCGGCACCGGTAATATTGGCGGCGTGGCGCTGGCGATTTATCTTGGTGGGCCTGCTGCATTGTTCTGGATGTGGATGACTGCTTTTTTCGGTATGGCCACGAAGTTCGTTGAGGTGTCGTTATCACACAAATACAGAGTCAAAGACGAAAATGGCCACATTGTTGGCGGCCCAATGTATGTCATGGAGCGCCGTTTGAACATGAAATGGCTGGCGGTCACCTTCGCAGTAGCAACGGTTATCAGCTCTTTTGGTAGTGGCAATATGCCGCAGAGTAATAATATAGCCAGTGGTGTGCAGGCGACCTTCGGCATCCCTGAATGGTTGACGGGTTTGGTGCTGGCGGGTCTGTTGGGCGTCGTCATTGTTGGTGGTATTGGCAGAATTGTTAAGGTCGCGGAGAAGATCGTACCTTTTATGGCGGTTGTTTATTTGATCGGGGCCTTGGGCGTCATCATCACTAATGCTGAAAATGTAATACCCTCATTCCTTGCCGTTTTCAGTGATGCTTTTACCGGCAGTGCTGCGACCGGTGGGTTTTTAGGCGCGACCTTCGCATATGCCTTCAATCGCGGCGTTAACCGAGGTCTATTTTCCAATGAGGCGGGGCAGGGATCGGCGCCCATTGCGCATGCAGCGGCTCGCGCTGATGAGCCAATATCAGAAGGCATGGTGTCTATTTTGGAGCCCTTTATCGACACCATCATCATCTGCACGGTTACGGGGCTAGTGATTCTCTCTTCTGGCGTCTGGACCGAAAAGTTCCAAAATAAATTCCAGCCCTTTGACACAGAAATTGTCGCCGGTAATTACTCTGATACTGTCGCGGAACAGCGGCAGGATTTGTTCCAGCACTTGAGTTTTGGTGCCGGCAAAGACCCAGTAACCTCTTTCACGGGTGAGATCCTAGTAACTGACGGCGTGGCGGATATGGCCGCCATTACGATTATTCATAATCGATCTATTGCAGAGGATGTGCGTTTTCTTAAAGCAGGGGAACCTTATTCCGGCGTGGTCAGCGTTAACCAAGGCAATGTGGTCACAGCGGTTAAACTTGAGGGTAAATCCTTGATTCATTCTGTCGCACTAACGACTAAGGCGTTCACGCGGGGCGTTTTCGGTGAGTATGGCAAGTACATAGTGTCCGTCGGTCTGGTGTTGTTTGCTTTTTCAACGGCGGTGGCTTGGTCATATTACGGCGATCGGGCGATGACTTATTTGTTCGGCGTGCGTTCTGTGATGCCTTATCGCGTTGTTTATGTGCTGGGATTTTTCCTGGCGTCCATCGCCGATACCTCGTTAATTTGGCTTATTTCTGCAGTGACTCTGGCAATGATGACATTGCCAAATTTATTTTCTATGCTCATGCTGCACCGAGAAATGAAGACTACCGTCAAAGATTATTGGGTTAAATTTTATAAAGAACATCCGGAAGGGGTGTAACCCTGTCTGGCATGCTCGCCACGTCAGGATAATCTCCGTTCGCTAACGACTCGTACATGTCGGCGCAAATTGATCCACAGTAATACCCGCGTCAATGGGTAAAAAATAGGAAATTCTTAATGGATTTACAAGGCGCAGTTGCCATTGTTACCGGCTCTTCTTCGGGTGTAGGTGCGGCCACGGCAAAACTACTGGCCAGTAAAGGCTGTCATGTGGTGATTAACTACTCCCGAAGTCGGGAAGGTGCCGAGAACACAGCCAAAGCGTGTGCAGTGTTGGGCGTTGAAACTTTGATCTGTCAGGCTGATGTCAGTGACGACTCGGCTTGTCGAGCCATGGTTGATCAGGCAATGGCTAAGTGGGGCAAGATCAATGCACTGGTCAACAATGCTGGAACGACAAAATTCAACCCTCATGCTGAGTTAGAGGGCCTCGACAAGGATGATTTTTTCCATCTCTATGGGGTTAATGTTGTTGGGCCTTACCAGATGATTCGTGCCGCTGAAGCGGGTATGCGCGCGGCCGGTGACGCGTCAGTGGTCAACGTTGCCTCCATCGCCGGTATTCAGGGTATCGGCAGCTCAGTCGCCTACGCCGCATCAAAAGGCGCGCTGTTGACGATGACGCGTTCTTTAGCGCGAGTGATGGGGCCAGAAATTCGCATCAATGCGGTGTGTCCTGGTTTTATTCAGGGAGAGTGGCTGGAGGCAGGTTTGGGGGCGGAGAATTACCAGCGAACACTGGCTCATCTTGAGTCTCGGGCGCCATTGAAAAAGACGTGTACGCCTGAATCCGTCGCCGAGACCATCGTCTACTTTATTGAGGGTCACGGGATAATTACCGGCGAGCAGATCATTCTCGATGGAGGCGCGCATCTGCTATGAGTGAAATAATAGCCTGTCACGCGTCTTTTGAGCATAAACGTAGTCGACACATCGAGACGCTGAATACCACCGTGCATGAGTTTGAGCATCGGCGCACAGGTGCCATGCACCTTCATCTGGCGACCAATTACGCTGAAAATGTTTTTATGGTGGCGCTACGCACCGTACCAACAGATTCCACCGGTGTCGCGCATATTCTCGAACACACGGTACTGTGCGGTAGCGAGCGATTTCCGGTCCGTGATCCGTTCTTTCTAATGATTCGGCGCTCATTAAACACCTTTATGAACGCCTTCACATCGAGTGACTATACGGCCTTTCCGTTTGCCAGCCAAAACGTCAAAGATTTTGATAATTTGCTGGATATTTATTTAGATGCGGTCTTTTTTCCGCGCCTTGATCCTCTCGACTTTGCTCAAGAAGGCCACCGCCTTGAGTTTGACACGCCAGCAGATGATACGAGTGATTTGACTTATAAAGGCGTTGTGTACAATGAAATGAAGGGTGACACCAGCTCACCGGTGTCAGTACTTTACGATACGTTAAAGTCCTATTTGTTTCCAACAACGACCTATCACTTTAATAGTGGTGGGGATCCGGCGCAGATTCCTGAGCTCAGCTATGACGAGCTGCTGAAATTTTATAAGACGCATTACCACCCCAGTAATGCAGTATTTATGACATTTGGTGATCGTCCTGCTGAGCAATTGCAGGCTAGTTTTGAAGACAAGGTGTTATCGCGGTTTGAACGACAGGCTCAGCAAGTAGAGATCAAAAATGAGCAGCGCTACGCACAGACCCAGCGCGTCGAGGCCAGTTATGCGGTTGATGATGTAGAGGAGCTAAAAGATCGAACGCATATTGTGATGGGCTGGCTGCTCGGTGCCAATGTTGATCTTGAGTTGCTGCTTAAATGTAATTTGCTAGCAGACGTGCTGCTCGACACGAGTGCCTCGCCACTGCGACTGGCACTAGAGTCCAGCGCGCTCGGAGCGAGTGCATCGCCTTTGTGCGGACTTGAGGAGTCTAATCGTGAGATGAGTTTTATCTGCGGTATTGAAGGGGCCAATCCCGGTGATCAAGATGCCCTAGAGGCTTTGATCCTTAACACGCTAAATGACGTTGCCCGAACCGGTGTGCCGAAGGCGAACCTCGAGGCATGTTTACACCAGCTAGAGCTCAGCCAGCGCGAGATCGGCGGCGATGGCTATCCTTACGGGTTGCAGCTTATTTTTGCCTGTATGTCCGCAGCGATTCATCGAGGTGATCCCATTGCACTGCTGGACCTTGATGAGGTTTTACAGAAAATCCGAGTCGATATTGAAGAGCCTGATTTTTTCAAGAATTTAGTTCAGGAGCTTCTCTTGGACAATCCTCACCGTGTGCGTCTGGCTCTGCTGCCTGATGCCAACCTTAATCAGCGTCTGCGTGATGAGGAACGCGATCGCCTCGCCGCGCTTAAACACTCGCTGAGTCAAGCCGAAAAGATTCAGATTATTGATCAAGCAAAGGCGCTGCAGGCTCGTCAAGATCAAGAAGAGCCGCTGGAGCTTTTACCAAAGGTGGGTTTAGCGGATATAGCGTCGAGTACCGACGCGCCAAAGGGACAGCTTAGGCAGCTGGCCCAGGGGTTAAATCTGACGGACTATGAAGCGGGCACAAATGGTCTGACTTATCACCAAATAGTCTTGGATGTCCCGAGGTTGCCTGCCAACTTAGTCCGTTTGCTGCCAATTTACACGAACTTGATTACTGAGGTCGGCTCTGCTGATCGTGACTATATGGCAACCCAGCATCTGCAGCACGGCCAGACTGGTGGGATCAGCGCCTATACCTCGGTGAGAGGTGATATCAACAATCCAGAGCGGTTGTTGGCGCATTTAACACTGTCGAGTCGAACGTTGAATCCGAAAAGTGCGGCGATGATTAGTTTACTTAAAGAGACGCTGTTACAGCCACGTTTTGACGAAAAATCCAGAGTTCGAGAAATTATTAAACAAATGCGTGTCAGACGCCAGGGCGGCATCACTGGCAGCGGACACACGTTGGCCATGACCGCGGCAAGCAGTCACGTCAGACTTGTGTCACGACTAAATCATGAACTGACAGGTTTGGCCGGTATTGAGCAACTCAAGCAGCTAGACAATGCGCTGGATGATCCCGCCAACCTTGATCAGCTAGTGGCAGATTTGCAGTCCTTGCAGGCGCACGTTGCCGGCAGTAATCCAAGGCTGCTACTTGTGTCTGACAGTGGCACTATCGATGCGGTGCGTGCAGAGATCGATACTGTCTGGGGTCAGTATGCCTTGCAGGGCGCCCCTACGGATTTTGCGTGTGACTTCGAGGCCCAACCTGTGTCCCAGGCGTGGGTGACCACCAGTCAGGTTAACTTCTGTGCCAGTGCATTTGCGACAGTTGCCGAAAGTCACGAGGATGCGCCCGC
>JBLHVI010000083.1:0-14462 GCA_047630175.1 Candidatus Azotimanducaceae bacterium | reverse complement strand
TGGTGCTGATGCTTGCAAACATTGTGATAACTGTCCCGTGCGACCTAGTACAAGCACATCAGTCATAGTACACCGCATCACTGAAGGCAACGCCTTGCTCATCCTTGGCCGACAATAACGGAGCTGTATCGGCTAGGGGCCAATCGATGGCTAATGCTGGATCATTCCAGACAATAGTTTGCTCATCAACTGGCGCGTAATAGGCGGTGCACTTGTACTGGAACTCTGCCGTTTTCGACGTCACCATAAAGCCGTGCGCAAAACCCGGTGGCACCCAGAGCAGGCGTTTGTTTTCACTACTCAGCGTCGTGCCATACCACTGACCAAAAGTCTTAGATGACCTGCGTAAATCTAGGGCCACATCATAGACCTCGCCATCGGTCACACGCACAAACTTTCCCTGGGGCTGGTTCAGCTGATAGTGCATACCGCGCAGGGTACCGCCAACAGATTTGCTGTGGTTGTCTTGCACAAAACTGTAACCGGGAAACCATTCGGCACGAAAAGTTTCCATAAAAAAACCCCGCTCGTCACCAAACGTCGTGGGCTCAAAGATCTGAAGGTCTTTAATGGGACTATTAATTCGTTTCATCTTGCGATGGACCTTTTACTGTTTTTCTAAGCCTAGTAGGTATTCACCATAACCGCTTTTGAGCAAAGGTTGCGCCAGCACGACCAGCTGATCATGGTTGATATAACCTAGGCGATAGGAGATCTCTTCCGGACAGGCGATTTTTTGACCTTGCCGCTCTTCAACGATGCGAACAAAATTTGCGGCATCCAGCAGACTTTGTTGCTGACCGGTATCCAGCCATGCAGTACCCCGTGAAAATAATTCCACCTGTAGCTGACCCTGCGCCAGGTAGGCCTTGTTAACGTCAGTTATCTCAAGCTCACCCCGCGGTGACGGCAGCAGGCCTTTAGCGATGTCGATCACCTGGTTGTCATAAAAGTACAAACCCGTAACGGCAAAGCGCGATTTGGGCTTCAGGGGCTTTTCTTCTAGGCTGACAACATCACCTGTCTTATTAAATTCAACCACGCCATAGTCCTGCGGATTACTCACGTTATAGCCGAACACGGTTGCACCAACTGATTGAGCAGCGGCGGTACGTAGCTTCGCAGAAATACCCTGCGCGTAGAAGATATTGTCGCCAAGTATCAGGCAGACGGGAGAATTACCTATGAATTTTTCGCCGATGATAAAGGCCTGCGCGAGGCCATCTGGGCTTGGCTGCTCAGCATAAGTGATAGCAACACCCCACTTGCTACCATCACCGAGTAGCGACTGAAATGCCGGAAGATCACGCGGGGTAGAAATCAGTAGGATATCCCGAATACCGGCTAGCATCAGTGTTGAAAGGGGGTAGTAGATCATCGGCTTGTCGTAAACCGGCAGCAGTTGCTTACTGATGGACATGGTCAGCGGATGCAGGCGACTACCAGACCCCCCCGCTAGAATAATACCTTTACGATTCATAAGACCCTGCGTGATTAGTGGCAGACGCGAACCTGTTATTTATCCTACAAGACATAGACAGTCAGTTACATTAGACCGGCATAAGCACTTATTGCTGTGCCGCAGCGAAGGTATTATTAAACACATAATTTGTTGCTTCAACAAAGCCTTCGACGCTACCACAGTCAAAGCGCCGGCCTTTGAATTTATATCCCAGCACCCTTCCCTGCTTCGCTTGTTCGGCCAACGCATCGGTGATTTGAATCTCGCCGCCGCGCCCAGCTTGTGTGGCGCGCAGGATATCGAAGATGTCCGGGGTCAAGATATAGCGACCAATGATCGCCAAGTTTGATGGGGCCTCACTAGGATCTGGCTTCTCGATCATTTCATCGATGCGCATCAAGCCAGGCTCAATTTCATGACCAGCGACGATACCGTATTTGTGAGTCTCGCTCGCAGGGACTTCTTCAAGGGCAACGATGGTGCAGTGGTGTTCGTTATAGAGTTTAACCATTTGAGACAGAACGCCCTCATCGGGGTTCATGCACAGGTCGTCTGCTAGCAACACAGCGAAAGGCTCACGACCAATTAAGTTTTCGCCCGTCAAAATCGCGTGGCCAAGACCTTTCATTTCGGTCTGGCGCGTGTAGGAGAACGTACACTGGCTGATAACATCTCGGATCTCATGCAAAAGCGTTTCTTTACTGGTTCCCATGATTTGGTGTTCCAGCTCGTAAGAGATATCAAAATGATCTTCGATCGCCCGCTTACCGCGGCCGGAAACAAAACCAATGTTCTTTAGACCGGCCTCAATGGCCTCTTCCACGCCGTATTGGATAAGAGGCTTGTTGACGATAGGCAGCATTTCTTTTGGCATGGCTTTTGTTGCGGGAAGGAAACGCGTGCCATAGCCTGCAGCCGGAAAGAGACATTTTCGTATCATATAAGGGGTAACCTATGCGGACATTGCGCCAAATAGTCAACTATACCCATGTTGAGTGTAGGGTGCTTGTTGTCTGGTCAAATTTTGGTCGAAAAAAAGCCATCAACAGATGGCCTTTACTTTACAACCTTTGTGGTTGCTAGCTTTTAAATGGTCGGGGCGGCAGGATTTGAACCTACGACCCCCACACCCCCAGTGTGGTGCGCTACCAGGCTGCGCTACGCCCCGACTACTTAAAAACTTTAGAATTTGGCAGTAAACACCCCTAACAAAGCGCTTTGCCGCAATCGACGCGCAGTCTACCCCATTCATAATTAGATCGCGAGGCTTATACCAACTACTGCTTCAACACCTCTAACACGTCTTCCAACTCTGCAATCATCTGATGAATTATCTGCTTATATTGGGTGTTGTCTTCTACCTGATCATCGCCCGACAACCGCTGGCGTGCGCCACCAATAGTAAAGCCTTGGTCATACAACAGCGAGCGAATCTGCCGGATCATCAACACATCTTGGCGCTGATAATAGCGACGATTACCACGGCGTTTTACCGGCTTAAGTTGAGTGAATTCCTGCTCCCAATAACGCAACACATGCGGCTTGACAGCGCACAACCCACTGACTTCACCTATGGTGAAATAGCGTTTACCGGGTATCGTCGGTAATTCGGCGTTATGGTCTGGGTCCAGCATACGCTTCCACTCTGGCTTTGAGTTTTTGTCCGGGGCGGAATGTCACCACGCGCCGTGCAGTAATCGGGATTTCTTCACCGGTCTTGGGGTTTCTGCCAGGGCGTTGGCTCTTGTCACGCAGATCGAAATTACCGAAACCTGAGAGCTTGACCTGTTCGTTATCTTCTAAGGACGCACGCACTTCTTCAAAAAAAAGTTCGACGACCTCTTTGGCCTCACGCTTATTTAAGCCGAGCTCTTCGAAAAGCTTTTCAGCCATCTCAGCTTTCGTTAACGCCGTCATGTCACCTAATTCCTTAAACTCGCTGTCAGTTTAGTTTCCAGCGCTGCCACGATCTCATTCATCGAAACGCTGATTTCCTCATCAGTAAGAGTGCGCGATACGTGCTGGAAGGTCAAGCCCAGAGCGATACTTTTTCTATTAGGATCAATACCTTTGCCCTGATACACGTCAAACAGCTTTAGGTTGCGAAAGGTCTCATCCGCGGCCTGTGCCACGCAGGCGTTGATTTCTGCGGCGTGTACGCCTACATCGACTATGATAGCTATATCACGTCGCACTTCGGGAAAGCGCGACAGGGGTGCGGCGTTTGGTAAGCGTTTCGCTTGTAGGCCTTGCAGGGCTAGCTCGAACAGAAATACCGGTTGATCGAGGTCTAACGCCTGTTGTGCACGAGGATCAAGCAAGCCCACATACCCAACCAGATTACCGCTGCGGTAGATTCCCGCACACTGGCCAGGGTGCAAGGCGTCGCACTCTGCGGCTGAAAAGCTAAACTCTTCGGGCATGCCCGTAAGATCGAGAATTGCTTCTACATCCGCCTTAACGTCGTAAAAATCAATGGCTGTGGCTTTGACCGCCCAGCTTTCTGGGTACCTCGGCCCACAGGCCACGCCGGCCAACATACGCTCCTGCTGAATATTCTCCATCAGCAGTTCGTTCTGGCCAGGCTGCTGGCGAAAACGCAGACCGGTTTCGAACAGCCGGATACGGTTTTGCTGGCGATTGGTGTTGTAAATCAGCGCTTTCAACAGGCCAGACCACAGTGTGGTACGCATCACCGCCATTTCAGCAGAAATAGGGTTGGCGAGACTTATAGGTGACTGCTGCGGATCGATGATCGCCTGCATCTTCGGTTCAACAAAACTATAGGTAATGGCTTCTTGGTAGCCCAATGACACCAGCTGATCTTTAATGCGGTTCACATCCAGCCGGTCTTCATGAATCGGCGCCATAACTAGGCGCGCCCGTGGCGTTCGTATGGGCAAGTTATTGTAGCCATACACGCGGCTGATCTCTTCGATGAGATCAGCCTCGATAGCAATATCAAAGCGATGCGACGGTGCCCTCACCTGCCATACCGGATGGCTGTCAACAACGCGTCGTTCGTTTTCAAAACCAAGGCGCTTGAGTATCTCGTCCACTTGCGTGTCGGCGATAACAACACCCAGTAGACGTTCAATGCGGTTCCCACGCAGGGTGACCTCATTGATCGCAGGTAAATTTTGAAGATTCGCGGTGTCTACTGTAGGGCCAGGCTCGCCGCCGGCAATCTTCAGCAACAAGGCCGTGGCCCGCTCGATGGCGCGAACCTGGCCCTGCCAGTCTACGCCCCGCTCGAAACGGTGCGAGGCATCGGTGTTCATGCCATAGGCCCGTGCGCGACCAACGATGGCCATGGGCGCGAAGAAGGCACTTTCAAAAAAGATGTTCGTTGTCTTCGCAGTCACAGACGTGCTCAGGCCGCCCATGATGCCTGCGATGCCGATGGGACCAGATTGATCAGTAATCAACAACGTGTCAGCGAGCAATTTGATGTCTTGGCCGTCGAGCAGCGTCACGGTTTCATCAACAGTTGACACGCGCACATTGATTTCACCCTGCAATCGATCCAGGTCGTAGGCGTGCATGGGCTGGCCCAATTCGAGCATTACGTAGTTGGTGACATCGACCACAGGATCGATGCTGCGTACGCCGCTACGGCGAAGCTTTTCAACCATCCACAGCGGCGTTTGGGCATCCAGACGAATACCGGTAATCACGCGACCGACAAACCGTGGGCAGGCCTCGGCAGCATTTAAGCTAACATTAAAAGTTTTATCATGCGTCGCTGGCACTGCCGCCACGTCAAGTGACAGCACATCTAGGCCATTAATCACGCCTGTCTCACGCGCCAAACCGACCATGCCTAGGCAATCACTGCGGTTAGGGGTCAGGTCAAGGTCTATCATGGCGTCGTCGAGTTGAAGGAATGAGCGCACATCAGCACCCACCGGCGCATCAAAAGGCAACTCCATCAACCCTTCGTGACTTTCGCTCAAACCTAACTCGCGCTCGGAACACAACATGCCGAAAGACTCGACGCCGCGCAGCTTGGCTTTCTTAATTTTAAAATCTTCCAGCCTCGCGCCCAGCCGAGCTAGCGGCACTTTGATACCAGCGCGCGCGTTAGCAGCGCCACAAACGATTTGAACTTCTTCCTCACCCGCATTGACTCGGCAGACTTTAAGTTTATCGGCATCGGGATGGGGAGATGTTGCCAGAATTTCGGCCACGACTACCTGAGTGAAGCGCGCGGCGACAGCTTCAAAGCCATCCACTTCAAGGCCTGCCATCGTGAGCTGATCAATTAGTTCTTGGGTAGTCAGGGGCGGGTTAACGAATTCTCGCAACCAGGCTTCGCTGAATTTCAATGTGGCATCCTCATTTCGAGCTTAGAAAAAAGCTTATAAAAAGCGCGCTAGTTAAATTGTTGCAAGAATCGCAGATCGTTGTCGAAATACAGACGCAAGTCGTCCACCCCATAGCGCAGCATAGCCAGCCTGTCAGGGCCCATACCAAAAGCAAAACCGCTATATTCATCCGGGTTAATACCTGAGTATTCGAGTACGCGTGGGTGAACCATGCCAGCACCCATCACTTCTAGCCAGCCGGTGTTGCTACACACACGACAGCCATTACCCGCACAATGCACGCACTGCACATCGACCTCAGCCGACGGTTCGGTGAAGGGGAAGTAAGAGGGACGGAAACGCACTTTCAGTTCTTTTTCAAAGAACACCTGCAGAAACTCAATAATGGTGCCTTTGAGATCCGCGAAACTAGAAGTCTTGTCGATTAACAACCCTTCTACCTGATGGAACATGGGTGTGTGGGTAAGATCGGAGTCAACGCGGTAAACACGCCCAGGACAAATTATCCGAAACGGCGGTTCGCGATTCTCCATGGTGCGCACCTGCACCGGTGAGGTGTGGGTACGCAGCAATAAATTCGGGTTGAAGTAAAAGGTATCGTGCATCGCCCGGGCGGGGTGATGTTGAGGAATATTAAGCGCTTCGAAGTTATGGTAGTCATCTTCGATCTCGGGGCCCTCCACCACGTCATACCCGACGCTGCGGAAAAAACTTTCAATGCGCTGCAGCACCATAGTCACCGGATGCAGACCACCCACGTCAACGCCCCGACCGGGTAGCGTCACATCAATGGTCTCCGATGCTAGTCGTACAGCAATGGCGGCATCGTCGAGTAGCGTCTTACGGGCGTTAATCTGCTCCTGCACAGCTTGCTTGGCGACATTAATCTCAGCACCGGCTGCGGGTCGCTCGTCTGCGGGCAACTTACCGAGAGCTTTTAATAAGTCCGTGAGTTCGCCTTTTTTACCGAGGTATTTCACGCGCACAAGGTCCAGCGCAGCCGAATCTGCTGAGCCTTCGATTGCCGCACTGGCTTGTTGGGTAATGGTGGTCAGATTAGACATAGGCTTTTTCAGTTTCATGTTACAAATGCAGCGGCGTAGACCGCGACGCGGATAAGCAGAATTGAAAGAGCGCGAGACATCGAAGAGAGATAGAAGCGTTAAGCTTCCCGTTGGCAGCAGGCATCAGCGTGAAGCAGCTATAGAGCACTCACCACTCGGATTGAATCCTAAACGCTGCTGCCAATAACCAGTCATCAGCAGTCGCTTCGTTCTCCCGCTTGTCTAAACCGCTTTTTCTATACAGCTAGTGGTTACCCATTGTTGTTTGACAACTGATTCACAAACATCATCTAGTGAAGATGCAACCGGTTGCCTGCTCGCCACCGATCTAATAGCGATCAGTGGCGAACAACCGTGGGTCACGCCGCAGCAGCGACGGCCTCTTTGGCTTTTTCCGCCAGCGCGGCAAAAGCTTCTTTTTCATGTACCGCAAGGTCAGCTAGTACGCGACGGTCAATCTCGATACCGGCGACGCTTAGGCCATGGATCATGCGGCTGTATGACAGTCCACATTCACGTGCCGCTGCGTTAATGCGCTGGATCCATAAACCGCGAAAGGTACGTTTTTTAACTTTACGGTCTCGATAAGCATATTGGCCGGCTTTAGTAACTGCCTGCTTAGCAACGCGATAGACTCGGCTTCTTGCGCCGTAATAGCCTTTCGCGAGTTTTAGAATTTTCTTGTGGCGATTGTGCGCTTGGACGCCGCGTTTTACTCTGGGCATTTCTTACTCCTAATATTCAAAGATGCAAATCTGTTCTTGCAGTGCTGGTGCCGCTAGCATGGCGTGTCGCCATTGGTGCTAATCGAACCCTGTTCTGCGTGGCATATTTGCAAGATGTTGTGAGTTGCGCGTATCTCAATTAATAAGATCTAACGCGGCAGCTCTTGTATCTAGTGACCTAGCATCCGTTTAATCAACGGGACATCACTGGCGGCGACCATCTTCATACCACGCAGGTGACGTTTACGCTTGGTGCTCTTCTTTGTCAGGATATGAGCGCGTTGTGCTTGTCGGTGCTTATAACCATTACCGGTTTTCTTAAACCGCTTGGCTGCACCAGTGCATTTCTTTAGCTTGGGCATTTTCGTAACTCCGCAATTGAGCATCTTTTCTTTATCGATGCATCTAATAGGTTAAGAAAATCTATCGAACCATCTCAGCGCTACTCACAACAAAAAGCCATCTCAGCAATCAAGATGGCTTACGTGTGCGTCACGCGGGTCAGACAAACATTTCTGTCAAGGGCTCAGGCTGGTGCCTGGGTACCCTTCTTCTTACCTTTTGGGGCTAACACCATCGTCAATTGACGACCTTCCATCTTTGGATGGAGTTCAACCACGGCCATTTCCACTAAATCTTCTTCGATTCGCTTCAATAGCTCCATGCCGAGCTCTTGGTGTGCCATCTCGCGACCTCTAAACCTCAAGGTAACTTTGGCTTTATCCCCGTCTTCAAGAAAACGTGTCAGGTTGCGTAGTTTTACCTGATAGTCTCCATCTTCCGTGCCTGGTCTAAACTTCATTTCTTTTACTTGGGTGCGACGTTGTTTCTTCTTCGCCGCAGCCTTGTCTTTTTTAGCCTCGAATACATGCTTACCATAGTCAAGGATTTTGCATACGATAGGGTCAGCGTCTGGCGCTATCTCGACTAAATCGAGCTTCACTGCCACTGCTGCATCGAGCGCATCCGCGATAGACACTACGCCTACTTGCTCGCCGTCAGCACCGATCAAACGTACGGTTTTGGCGTCGATTTCGTCGTTTATACGAGACTTTTTCGAATCACTTTTCTTAATTCCGTTTCTCCTCTACGGTTAGAGCCGGCGAGTATACCCAAAATCAGGCAACTCTTCCCTTTTTTTCCACTTCATTTTGCAATAGCTGCGAAAAAGCGTCTACAGACATCGTGCCTAGGTCGTCGCCATTGCGGGCACGTACTGCAATTTCAGCATTTTCGACCTCTCGATCACCAACAACAATTAGGTAAGGCACGCGCTGAATGGTATGTTCGCGAATCTTAAAACCTATCTTTTCGTTTCTCAAGTCAGACTCTACCCGATAGCCCTTTGCTTTCAAGGCACTGAGCACGTTGTTGCAGTAGCCCGCCTGACTATCAGTAATGTTGAGCACAACGGCCTGCACGGGCGCAAGCCATGGCGGCATTTCACCCGCAAAGTTCTCGATAAGAATACCAATGAAGCGCTCGAACGAACCCAGCATCGCTCGATGCAACATAACGGGAACCTGCCGCGAACCATCTTCAGCAACAAACTGTGCGTCTAGACGGCCTGGCATGGAAAAATCGACCTGAATGGTGCCACACTGCCAGACACGACCAATGCAGTCTTTCAGGGAAAATTCGATCTTGGGACCGTAGAAGGCGCCTTCACCGGGTAATAGTGCCCAATCCAAACCCTTTGTATCCAGTGCGGTGGCGAGAGCGGCTTCCGCCTTGTCCCAGTCAGCATCGCTACCGACACGCTGCTCTGGTCGAGTCGATAGCTTGATGAGAATTTCATCAAACCCGAAATCCTTGTAGACAGCTTGGATTACGTCAATAAAATCGATAACTTCTGCTTGTATTTGAGACTCGGCGCAAAATATGTGGCCGTCGTCTTGGACAAAGGCTCGGACCCGCATAATGCCTTGCAATGTACCCGAAGGCTCGTCACGGTGACAACTGCCAAATTCTGCTAGACGAATGGGCAGGTCGCGGTAGCTTTTCAGACCTTGGTTGAATACCTGCACGTGACACGGGCAGTTCATAGGCTTGATGGCGTAATGGCGGTTGTCCGTATGCACCGAGAACATGCCGTCGCCGAATTTATCGGCGTGGCCAGAACGCTCCCACAGGCTCATATCCACCATTTGGGGAGTACGAATCTCCTGATAATTGTGCTGCTTTTGCACGTCTCGAATATATTGTTCAATAGTCTGCCAAATCTGCCAGCCCTTGGGATGCCAGAACACCATACCCGGCGCTTCTTCCTGCGTGTGGAACAGATCGAATTTCTTGCCGAGCTTGCGATGATCGCGCTTTTCTGCTTCTTCGAGGCGATGCAAATATTCCTTCAGCGCCTTTTTGTCGGCCCAGCAGGTCCCATAAATACGTTGCAACATGGCGTTTTTTGAGTCGCCGCGCCAGTAGGCGCCAGCCACCTTAGTAAGCTTGAACGCTTGCAGCTTGCCAGTGGCGGGCACATGAGGGCCGCGACAAAGGTCAATAAAATCGCCTTGTTGGTAGAACGACAATGCCTGATTCGAAGGTATGCTTTCGATGATTTCAACCTTGTAGTTCTCGCCTTTTTCACGGAAGAACTCTACAGCCTCGTCTCTGGACATCACAGAACGGCTGACAGGCTGGTTTTGGCGAGACAGCTCGGTCATTTTCTTTTCGATTTTTATCAGATCTTCCGGGGTGAACGGACGCTCAAAGGCGAAGTCATAAAAGAATCCATCTTCAATGACTGGGCCGATGGTGACTTGCGCGGTAGGGAAGAGCTGTTGCACCGCTTGGGCCATAAGGTGAGCGCAGGAATGGCGCAGAATCTCGAGGCCGTCGTCGTCTTTTGCGGTGATGATTGAGATCAAGGAGTCTTCGTCAATGGTATACGACGTATCGACGATGTCGTCGCCGATTTTACCGCCCAAGGCTGCTTTAGCGAGGCCTGGACCTATGGATTCGGCTATTTGGTGGATAGTGACGGGGTGGTCAAATTGTTTTTGGTTGCCGTCGGGAAGTGTGATGGTTGGCATTGGGGTGTTTCCTTCATCAGTGGTGACCGGTACTAGAGGCCACTTGGGGGGTTTTAGCTGGCGCTTGTTGGGTAAGCTTAGTTCACATTTTTGAATTGGAGCCAGTGTGATAACTGACCGTGGTAAAACAGCAACTTCCACTTTCCAAACGGTTGATCTCTATACGGTGAGATCCCCTGTCAGCATTAGCACGCTAACACCCGTCGGAACGCTTGTGTTCGCCGGAGGCGAAAACCATGCGTTTGGTGGGAGTGGACGGATTCGAACCGTCGACCCTCGCCTTGTCGAGGCGATGCTCTAACCAACTGAGCTACACTCCCAAACGCTCTTCGTACTACGCTTACTAACAAAGAACTTGCCACCTACTTGGGCGCATTCTGAGTTGGCCAAATGACAGCTTGGCCAAGCGCGCGTAATTTAGCAGGAAATATCTTTCGTTGCCAGTAGGCTCACGCGCCTTATCGCGCGATTTCTATTGGTTGATTTCTAATCGATGATAACGGCGTCCACTTCATGCCAGCGAACATAGCCAACGATCAAAGGCGCACACGCTATGAATAAGCCGACCAGCGGCAAAATATATTCCGTTATGACTAGCGCCGCCAGCGGCAATAGCCAGCCTAAATTAATCAACAATAGCGTTTTCAGCACCCAAGGTGTGCCGCGGCGCCGAGCCAAGCGCTGGAAAAGGTGGGCACGATGCGCAGCGAAGCAGTTTTCGCCACGCTGCAACCGCCAAACGATCGTGCACGTCGCATCAACCAAAAACAGTGCGTACAGCATCACTAGGGCGATGAACAGCGGCCATGATATTTGCCAGCCCACCAACATCAGCAGCGCTATAATAAAGCCCAAAAAGATAGCACCAGCATCTCCCATAAATAATCGTCCGGGTGGCAAATTCCAGAACAAGAAGGCGATCACAGGAACCGCGACGGCGAGCGCCAAGAACATGACGTCAACACGACCATAGTGCTGAAACAGCACAGCCGCCGGAATCAAAAAACACAGCGCTTGCAATGCAGCAAAACCATCCAGCCCATCCATAAAATTATGCACGTTTATCACCCACACCAAACCTATGAAAGGCACTAACAAACCCACGCCTGCAAGATAATAACGACCATCGCCCGTTAGCGGCACAACGCTGACTTCAAGGCAGAGGAACACGCCGACGGCACTAAAAGCCTGTGCAAATAGCCTCATCGCTACAGGCAGCGGGCGATGATCATCGACAAAGCCGAGCACCGCTAATAACGTACCAAAACTTGCAACGCTTAAAACAAGTGCCGCCCCCCAGGACAGCAACAGCGCCAGCAGCGGCAGTGCGACCAGCATAATCACGATACCCGCGCCAGTAGGCACCGATGCCACATGGGCGCTGCGCCAAGTTGCCACATCTATTAGCCCATAGCGCCTCGCGAAATGATGATACAACGCATACAAGCCAATACTCAGCAGCAAGGCCAGAACCATCGCCACGACAACAGTCGGCTTGAGCAACAATGTCAACATCGGGCTCGGCAACCCGCATGCACTGCACGTTGTGGCATCTCCGCGCCTGTCACGACCATCCTAACTTCTCACAAACTGCTGACGAAGCTCTTCAATCTGGTCACGCAAGTGCGCAGCTTCCTCGAAGGCTAAGTTCTTGGCGGCCTGGAACATTTCTTTTTCCAATATCGTGATTTGCTTCTCAACCTCACCCTGACTCATGCCATCAATCTTATAGGACCCTTTACCCTCCGCAATTTTGTGGCGTTTCGCACGCGCGGAATTCCGGGCACCTTCCATAATATCCGTGACCATGCGCCGCACACCGACGGGAGTAATGTTATTTTTCAGGTTATGCGCCTGCTGCTTTTCGCGGCGGCGCTCTGTTTCATCAATCGCGCGGCGCATAGAGTCGGTGATGCGATCTGCATACAGGATCGCCCTCCCCTCAAGATTCCGCGCGGCTCGACCGATAGTTTGTATAAGAGAACGCTCAGAGCGCAGGAAGCCTTCCTTATCACTGTCAAGAATCGCCACGAGCGATACTTCAGGCATATCTAGGCCCTCGCGCAGCAGGTTAATACCCACCAGCACATCGAATTCACCGAGGCGCAAGTCGCGAATAATCTCAACGCGCTCAACAGTATCAATATCCGAGTGCAAGTAACGCACCCGCACACCATTGTCATCAAGGAAATCAGTGAGGTCCTCTGCCATACGCTTAGTAAGCGTCGTGATCAGCACCCGCTCGTCCTTAGCGGCGCGAATCCGAATCTCACCAAGCACGTTATCCACCTGAGTTTGCGCGGGCCTAACTTCTATAATGGGGTCCAATAAACCAGTGGGTCGCACCACTTGGTCGACTGTCTGCCCCGCATGCTCCGCCTCGTAATTACCCGGCGTGGCGGACACGAAAATCATCTGCGGTGCGATCTTTTCCCACTCGTCAAACCGCAAAGGTCGGTTATCCAGTGCGCTAGGCAGACGAAAGCCAAACTCAACTAGGGTCTCTTTGCGGGACCGGTCACCTTTATACATGGCACCAATTTGGGAGATGCTGACGTGGGACTCGTCGACAATAAGCAGGGCATCGTCTGGCAAATAGTCGTATAGCGTCGGCGGCGGCTCGCCAGGAGCGCGACCCGATAAATAGCGTGAATAGTTTTCGATACCGTTGCAGTAACCCAGCTCCTTAATCATTTCCAAATCGTAACGGGTACGCTGCTCTAGGCGCTGAGCCTCTACTAGGCGATTATTTTCCTTAAGGAATCGCAGTCGGTGATCCAGCTCATCACGGATCTTGTCGATAGCAGCCTCCATGGTTTCACGCGGCGTCACATAGTGAGACTTGGGGAAAATAGTCACCCGTGGCACACGCCGAATAACTTCGCCCGTAAGAGGATCAAAGAATGACAGGCTCTCTATTTCCTCATCAAACAGCTCGATGCGAATGGCATCACGGTCAGATTCTGCAGGGAACACATCAATCACATCACCTCGCACTCGGTATGACGCGCGGCGCAACTCGGTTTCATTGCGGGTGTACTGCAGTTCTGCCAAACGGCGCAACAACCAGCGCTGGTCTACATGGTCACCCCGGTCTAGGTGCATCACCATTTTTAGGTAAGCACCAGGATCTCCCAGACCATAGATCGATGACACCGAGGCCACGACAATCGCGTCTGGCCGCTCCAGCAAGGCTTTGGTGGCCGACAGGCGCATCTGCTCGATATGTTCGTTGATGGCGGAGTCTTTCTCGATATAGGTATCTGACGAGGGCACGTAAGCCTCGGGCTGGTAATAATCGTAATACGACACGAAATACTCGACAGCATTGTTAGGAAAAAACTCTTTGAATTCACCGTACAGCTGCGCCGCCAACGTTTTGTTGGGCGCCATGACCAAGGTTGGGCGCTGAATACGCTCAATGACATTGGCAACGGTAAAGGTCTTGCCCGAACCCGTAACGCCGAGCAAGGTTTGAGAGGCGAGACCGGATTCAATGCCCTCCACCAGCTTCTCAATGGCAGCAGGTTGATCACCGGCGGGCTGATATTCGGAGACGACCTTGAACAGGTCGGATTTGATGGGAACGATATTACGGGTCATGGTCGCGGCTACATTGAATCGAGCAGGACATAGTAACCTATCTCGACACAACACACAGGCCGGAGACGGGCGCGGATGCTTTATATATCGAGCAACGATTTTTACGCCAGTTAGACATTGACCGACACCGGAAGCCTCTATACAATCTCGCCTTCGTTATTCCCCGATAGCTCAGTTGGTAGAGCAAATGACTGTTAATCATTGGGTCCTTGGTTCGAGTCCAAGTCGGGGAGCCACTTTGTTGT
>JBLHVI010000082.1:0-14574 GCA_047630175.1 Candidatus Azotimanducaceae bacterium | reverse complement strand
ATTTGCGCATGCATAAGCTGAGCACCCGTAAATGAAGATCGATAAAATGCCGCTCCATCATCTACCGCCGAGAAATCTGCTCCATTAAGATTCGCCTGAATCAAAATTGAACCGATAAATATAGTTGCGGGTAGCTGGGCATTGTTAAAGCTAGCCTGCGTCAGGTTAGCACCAGAAAATTCGGAAACTTGAGTGAATCCGTCGACATTCACAGCGGGCGTGCCTGTCGCGTCAGCGAAATCACTTTGCACAGCTGTAATACCGATAAGGTTTGCAGCGTTCAGTGTCGCTGCATTGAAGCTCACGTTGCTAAGGTCTTCACCTCCCTGATAACTAAAAGATAAGTCCTGCGAATCGAAACTAACATTATCGTTGGCCATGAGCGCCAGGCTAGCCGTACATATCTGCCCTATATTGTTGTCAGAGAAGCTGCCGTCTGGGCAGGTAGTTTGGGCGAAAATAGCTTGTGACATATCAGTTTCAAGAAATTTTGCACCGCGCAGGTTTGCATTGGTAAAGTTAGTACCTGTTAGGTCCGCATGCATTAGGTTCGCGTCCTGAAGTTGGGCGTTACTGAAGTCTGCGTTTGAAAGGTTCGTTCTAAAGAAGTTAGCGCCGATTAAATCACTATTACGAAACTGGGCATTAACCAAATGGTTGTTGGTCAATGTTGCGTAGGTCAGCGATGCCTGATTAAAAACGGGGCCGACTTCGACGGATTCGTCATAGTAAACATCCATCAAATTGACGTTTCGCATATCGACGCCGCTAAAATCGGTGCTGCCAATGAGTGCCCGATTCATGTTGGCACTCGAAAAACTTGTATTTGATTGAAATCCATCTGGATGATCAAAAAGTCCCATCTGGACGTCTCTCAAGTCGGTATCTACAAGTACCGCTGAGTTCATGCTTACACCAACCAACGATGCGCCCGTTAGATTTGCCTGCGTGAAGTTTGCCCGTTCTGCTCTAGCGCCGGTTAAATCCGCTCCCGCCAGGTTTGCCTGATAAAAACTGGCGCCTATCAAGTTACTTAGACTAAATATTGCGCCAGGGAGATGACTTTGCATAACGCTGGCATCGACGAGTTCCGCACGCGTGAAATTCGGCGCAGCAAAATCGACCTCGTCAAAATACAATTGCTTTAAGCTTGCACCATATAGTCCAGCCTCTGTGAAATTAGTATTGCCGACCTGTGCGTTATCTAAATTCGCACTGAGAAAACGGCTGCCTGCATGAAACTCTTCACCATCATCAGCGAAGGAGAAATTGCTGTTACTTAAGTTAGCGCCCGAAAGAATGGCGCTCGAAAAATCTACCGCCAAAAGTGTCGCGTCAACCAAGGATGTCTGGGTTAGGTTTGCACCAACGAAGCCCGGAACGAGAAGAAAACCGTCTGGGTGCATTGCCGGAATACCATAGACATTGCTGAGAGTCGCTCTGGCCATTGAACTGCCGTGAAACTCACTGGCTGTTAATACAGCACCGTCGAAATTGACTTGACTGAGGTTCTTACCGACATTGTAGCTAAGCGTGAGGTCCGTATTGCTGAGATCAAAGCCGTTATCGGTGACGCCAGTAATGAGTGCATTCGCGCATGTGCCAGCATTGTCTGCGTTGTCAGAATTACTACCGTCCGGGCAAGTGGTGCCGTTGAAAATGGCAACCGACAGGTCAATGCCCGTAAAAGTAGCGTCAGTGAGATCTGCATTGCTAAAATCTGTGCTATCAACCTCGGATTGAATAAACTCAGCGCCTGACAAGTTGGCTTGTGAAAAATCTGCATTGGTCAGGTTGGCATGAACGAATAGAGCTGATGCCAGCGTTGCTTCTGCAAAACTCGCATTTGGCAGTTGCGTTCCAATAAAATTTGCATCGGGCATGTACGTTAAATCAAAAATTGCATCCGTGATATTTGCCCCATCAAACTCTGCTGCGGATAAAAAGGAACGCGTAAAGTTTGTACCAACTGCCGTTGCGTTCAGAAACGTTGAATGCGGCATGAAATTATTCGGCTCACCGTCAAGGGTGCTAAAATCGGACCCAGTAAAATCAACAAAGCTAAAGTTACTGCGAATGGCGCCGATTTTATCAAGATCTGCATTTACAAAAGAGCCAAACTGCATGTTGACACCATGCATCCTCACGGAGCCCCTTGTATTGTCAAACACGGCACCACCCAACTCAGTAAAGTTGAAGCCGGCGTTATTAAATTGTACCCCGTCAAAGCTAGCTGCAAAAAAGTTGGCAGTGCTAGCAAATGTGTTAGTCATCGTGGCGCCGTCGAAAGAGGCTAAAAGACCATATGCCCCAGTGAAGGAAGCGCTATCCATAATGGCGCCGTCAAACTGACTAAAGGCAAGATCGGCGCTACCAAAGCTTGTAGAGGTCGCGTAATCCGTAGTGACGTTCGTAAGGGTAGACGTCAACGTGGCGCCTGTAAAATTTGCGTTGCGTAGATTTGAAGCGAGGAAAAGCGTATCCGTGATGTTTGCACCAACGAAATTAGAATTGGCTAGCACGCTCGACGTAAAGTCAGATATATCAATGTCGAGATAGGTGAGATCTTCGACAGGAATCCCTACAGGCAGTGTCAGACTGCTGCCAATGGTTGAACCTGTGAAGTCACTGCCACTTGCATTAACGCCGTTTAAGTCAAGGTCAATAAGGACCTGATTGGTCAGCTGAAGAGGCAGGTCATTTGCAACGATTGATTGCACCTGCGACTGCAAATCAGTAACTTCTTGATCAACGCTGTTGATGCTACTCACAAAAGCATCAAGTTCTATAGGGGTTAATCCTGGTTCACCTTGAACTCCCTGTTCGCCTTGCAGCCCACGCTCACCCGCGAGCCCCGGAGCCCCTGCTTCGCCTTGCAGCCCGCGCTCACCTGCTTGACCCGGAACACCTTGTTCGCCTTGCGTTCCCTGTACCCCCGCTAATCCCTGTTCGCCCTGCACTCCCTGTTCACCCGTTTGGCCCTGCGCACCATTTATGCCAGGCGCACCATTTTCCCCCGGCGTGCCAGCGGTTAATGTGATATTGACGATCGCCTCTTTGTTTATTTCAATAGCGGCATCCAATGCTGTGAAGTTTGCATTAACATCATCAGCGACCGCTGGCTCACCCTCAACAAATGTATTTGGTACTTCTGCGAAAGTGGGAATGGTAACCGTACAACCGAGTAGAAAGACAAGCATAGGTTTCGAGTACATATTTACTCCAGAATTTAACGAATATTTGAATGTCTTGCGGCGACCCTCAATTCTCGATAAGAAAGTGCTGAAACTGTTGTAAATATTTTCTGAATAGCCTTCACTGGATCGGTTCTCTGACCCGATGTAATAAGCGTAGAGATAACGATGGCGCACCGCTGAGGTTGGTAAGTATGAGGATTTTAAGTTGGAAAAGAACCCCAATAAATATTGGGTCTGCATTAGTTTTCTGTTGATCAGATAGTCAACGTTTCAGCTGATAATCCCTCGCTGACGGGCGACAATAAGAATCTCGCGAGATGTTTTACAATTAAGTTTCTTCCTCAGTTCTGCGAGATGAAATGCAACCGTAGCCTGACTGAGGCCCTGTTGAAACGAAATTTCTTTATTGGTCAGCCCATCGACGAGGTAGTGCAATACCTCGAGCTGTCTTCTTGATAGGTGATGCGCTTCAGCTTCGCTATTTAAGATTTGAACTTTACTCGACATGACGTCACTCGCATCGCTGAGCACTTGATCCAATACCCGCGCAAACTCCTCTGAAGAATCACCCTTATCGTAGAAACCATCTACACGGTGAGACTTCAATTCAGCAATTAGTGACGAGGCCATGTTTCCTGACATGGCGACTATCTTTACTTGTTCATTAAACTGTCTTACTAAGTCTATGAGATCAACACCTCTGCCATCGGGTAAGTTGATATCTAGTAGCACTAGGTCAAAAGACTTTAGCAACAATTTCTCACTGACTTCTGCCGCTGACCCTGCGATTTCGCAAGTGCTAATTTCCTGTCTAGATAAAAGTATGGCCGACAAGCTAGATGCAATAAGTTGATGGTCATCAACAATTAAACTATTGATTTGTTATCTCCTCGTTATTTTTCAATAACCGCGACACAGCCATCATCACTAGGCTTTCGTTCAGCGGAAAGGATACAAACATATTGACTCGATCGGTCCATTCTCCCCTAAACTCAATAGAACCATCATTGGTAACCAATATTTTCATAACGTTATCATCACGCTTTAACTCATTAGGGATATTTGCGTAATCCTGTGGTCTAAAGAATATTAAATCTATATGCGGTCGAGCGGTTAGCTGATCTAACGTCACCACATTGAGTCTTTCTTCTAAAGCTTCTTGGCAAGAGTCTGACATCATTTGCAGAGATAAAAAGATAATGCTTGCTGGAGAATACAAAGTTTGCTCATGTGGCAACGTGATTTCAAAAACACTGCCTTTGCCAAAGGTAGATCTCGCGTTCAGTGTAGCGCCGATCTGCTGAGCGAGGTTCCTACATATCCTCAGTCCAGATCCAACACCAGCGACATTTTGATCTAGTCTCAATCGCTCACCACGCTCGCCCATTAACTGCTTAAGGTTATCTTTCAGAATACCTCCAGACTGATCAAAAACAGAAAAAACGACAGCCATCGTTGTAAATCTTGCGGTCACAAGAATCTTGCCTTGCTGGCCATATTTAATAGCGTTAGAAACAAAATTACCCAGAATTCGCATCAAAAGTGTGTTGTCACCCAGCACATAAGTAACATTAGACCTATAAGCCAAAATCTGCCCGTGTTCCTTAGCGCTTTGCCCATAAGTCATCATCAAAGAGCTCATAATCGAGTCAACCTTAATCATTTCGATGGTTAATACATCATCAGTCGTTAAACCGCTCGATGCGCTGTAAATAACCGTGGACAATGTGCTGCCTAACAGTTCAGTCGAATCTAGAACATCCTTCCCTAAAAGATTAGCTTTGCCAATATCTTTGGTCTGTTGAATCGCTTTTCCGACATAATGTAGTCCGCCTAAAAAATTTCGCGCATCATGTCCAGCTGCCAACATCAATCGTCCTTTGTCAGCAAGATTTTGCAAAGCAATGTTCTTGGTCAAAGTGAGATTATTTGTTTTGATCATGAAGTCCAATTTTTCAGCTAGCTCTTTTTGATATTTTTTCTCGGCAGCCATCTCTTTGTTCTGAATTAAACGAATGTCTAAAGCAACAGATATAGTAATAAAAAACGCCTCAATAAATCCAATGCCACTATACCAATATCTGATAGAGTGCGCGCCGTCTATAAGTGACATTGAGGCCAACGTGTAAAATACAATAAAGCTGCCAAAAATGACCCAAGAAATCATCAGAGGAACATAGTACCAACCAAAACGTCTTGCCCCCCAAACACCTATAAAGGGCAGGATAAGACTGGCAACAACCGAGACTAGAACGCTGAGCATCAAAGCATCACGTGCGCTCACTGAATCTATAAACCTCTCGGCAATAACGTAAATAAGCACTATAAATGACAGCACTAAGAAGCCATTGAGAAATACGTTGAGTCCCGGCCAAGATGCCTTTATTTTTAAAAACACCTGAGCGAAGCGAATTGAGGAAATTGAAAAAATAAGACACGCTAAAGCCGAAAAAAATCCTGCCAATTCGAAGTCAGGGTTGAACAGATAAATAGATGTGTAATTCGCTAAATGCAGAGCTTGATAAACAAAAGCAAACTCTGCTAAAGCAAAATAACAAAAAGCGGAATTTCTTGTCAGCAAAAACAAACAAAGGTTGACGATTATTAAAACAAGAGTTGCAGTAGATGCTACTGCTGTTGTTAAAAAATGTTTATCAATCATTTTTTGATGATTCACGGCGGTTTTTATCGTCGGAAATAATAAACTAATATTCGAACCTTGAAACACGATGGCCAAGCGTCTTTTTTCATAAGCTTTTAATGAAAATGGGTAACTATGACTATGATAATTTTCTAAATGTGTTCCGATAGTATTGGGGTCTAAATTATCGATATGGCGAATAACCTTATCGTCAATAATCTCATAGAACTCAATTCGTAAAACGGCGACTCTGCCAGTGCCTAGTATCCATTCACCTTTTTCATTTCCTTTATTCTCAACATCCAATACAAACAATATAGCTTGGTCTGCCCGACCAAAACCCACGTAATCGGCTTCAAATGACTGTAGTTCTGAAGTAAAAGAATCATTGGTGATTTTTTCATTTGTTGCGAGTTTTCTATAAGAAATAAATGCTGATAGGTTTGCGGAGAAGTCTTCACCCGGATGGACAGAAACCACAGGGGATGCAAAGGCTGTTGAGACTGGCGCCCATCCAAGTATAAGTATCCACAAGCATGAGATATAAACGGTGTGATTTATAGTCGACATTATCGGCGCGTATCCATAAATAATACTTTGAGGCGCTGCTATCCCTCAGTCTTGGTCGAAAATGAAAGCCTGCTTTCTGGCTGTCAAGATGCACGCATAGTCAAACATTCAATTACTAGGAAACTGGCTTTTGTTCAATGTGACACTGCATTTAATCAGTTGCTAAAGTCATTGCTGAGATATGCTTTTAACGTGAGAGCACTTATGCATCGTTACGGTCAAAGGTTGCCCGCCGCCTGCTGTTGAGGTCAGTCTATAGCCATCGGGTAGTGATTCATGTTTTGCGGTTACGGCTCTCATATTATTGATTCTAATGTAGGGACGTAGTATCACTCTCGTTATGGTCTTGAAGAAAATTGATATTGCGGTTAAAGCAGGCAAAGATCAACGAAAAGCTGTTAGTTGAACTTAACCAAGCGATATTTTGCGTTGTTAAGGTCTTACCAAATGTGAGTCGTGTGGCTGTTTGCTGTTTGACTAAAATATTCGCTGCTTAGTCGTTGCTAGGCTTGATGATTTGTCGGTAATGCGTTTGACTTTTTCTTGCTTAGATAGCGATATCAAGGGCTTTTAAGTCAGCGTTGATCTCAATCATCGACGCATGCCATCGGAGCTCGTTGTGCACACTGATGTTAGTCAATTTCATAGGGCGCAGCGGCGAGAATAAATATCTCTTCCATGGCGTGGCAAGCTATTGAGAAAAACGTTGTTCTCCGCAGGAAAGTGTTGTGATTAGCCATTCATTTTGGTGTGAATCGCTATGCGCGGTAGCTTGCGGTGTCGCCTGTGCCTGACGCTGTGTGACGTTAGGCTGAAGATATCAATGTTGCTTGTGCGCACTTTAGGCGAAAGTGCATGCGAAGGGCTGTTCGAATGACTAAAGCCAGTGCTGTCGAGGTTTTTAATTATTTGCCTCGAATGAAGCTCATGCTGTCTTTATCAAGTGTGAGTCAGTAGTGTGTTGCTGAATCTGAAAACTCAATTTACGAGCAGGGAGAAAATGATTTTGGACGGACTATTCGACTTCGTATGTCGGAGCTCTAAGCTACCTTAGTTATGGATTTAGAAGTTTGTGGCGAGTTTGATACGAGTCAGGTAAAGCCGAGATTGCAGAAGGTGCTAAGGACAAAGTAAAGAATTGTGCATGACCTTCAATTCAAAGGAGTGAGATAAATGCAGATCCTTAGACGCCGTGTCTTGTGACTCGGGAGGCATAAGGTAATCTGAAGGCAACCCTGTTCTTGGTAAAGTTATCGTGGGTCGTGACGCAGAAGCTTAGGCAGCGGTTAATTGATTTATTGCGCCAGATCCTGCAATCAGTTTGTGTTCGCATCGCTGGTCCGGCACTTTGATTTCATCGAATTTTTCTCGAATGCTAGATTTTTGTGGCGAGTTTGACTCATGCCATCCTCGAGCGATCGATTAGTGGTACTCAGGAGTACTATGTCGACCGTGAGTTTATAAATGCGCCTAGTTGGGCAAAAAATTCTAAGATTGCAAAAAAAGATGTGATTGTGCGTTGTGGTTGCCCCTTCTAGAGTCGCACTAGTCTGTCGGGCAAGAGCTGCAAGCGGGCCCCAATCTAGCTTACAGTGGCAGTAGATGAGGTCCCAGCAAACTGTTCAACGCATTGCTTTGAATAAGCGCGCATGCTTTTTCAATATCAGGGGAGAAGTACCGGTCCTTGTCGTAGAAGCTCACTTCGTTGCGCAGTATTTGTTTGGCGTGCTCGAGCACGTCGCTGGTGCGTAAAGGTTGTCGAAAATCGACGCCCTGACAGGCCGCTAACCATTCGATTGCGAGGATGCCAGCAACATTGTCGAAAATATCCTTTAGGCGACGTCCTGCAAATGTTGCCATAGAGACATGGTCTTCCTGATTTGCGGAAGTAGGAATGGAGTCGATGGATGCGGGGCTGGCGAGTGACTTGTTTTCACTGGCTAATGCAGCAGCAGTCACCTGAGCGATCATAAATCCTGAATTGACGCCGCCGTTATCCACCAAAAAAGGTGGCAGACCGCTGAGGCTTGCGTCGATCAGCAGCGCGGTGCGACGCTCGGATATCGACCCGATCTCGGCAAGAGCCAGAGCAAGTCCGTCAGCAGCAAAGGCCACCGGCTCGGCGTGGAAATTACCCCCAGATAGAATGTCGCCCTCTTCAACAAAAATCAACGGGTTGTCAGATACGCCGTTAGCCTCGGTGAGCAGGACGCTAGCCGCGAAGCGCATTTGTTGTAAGCAAGCCCCCATAACCTGTGGCTGACAGCGGAGCGAGTAGGGGTCCTGCACCTTTTCGCAATCTTCATGGGAATGCTCAATTTCAGAATGATCGAGCAGTTCCCTGTAGGCTGTGGCCATGTCTATCTGTGCTTGGTGCCCGCGTGCGGTATGTATGCGTGCATCAAAAGGCGCGCGAGAGGCTTGGGCCGCCTCAACCGACAAGGCGCCGATAATCGTTGCGGCATGCAAACAAGTTTCAGCTGCGAACAGGCCCTGCAGTGCAAATGCGGTGGACGCCTGCGTGCCGTTGAGCAATGCCAGACCTTCTTTCGGTGCCAGGGTAATAGGGGCCAGGTCGCAGATCTCAAGAGCGCGACTGGCTGAGATCCGCTCACCTCGATACAATGCTTCACCCTCGCCGAGCAGTACTGCGCTTAAGTGTGCTAGTGGCGCCAGATCGCCAGAAGCACCGACCGAGCCCTTCTGCGGGATCGCCGGATAAACCTCACTGTTGATCATTTGCAACACGGCTTCAATCACTACTAGTCGGATACCGGAATAGCCCCGCGCCAATGAGTTGACCTTGAGCACCATCAGCAGTCTAACGGTGGCCTCTGACATGAAGGCGCCAATGCCGGCAGCGTGCGACAAGACAATACTGCGTTGCAGGGTTTCAAGTTCGTGGGGTTGTATTTTCGTGTTTGCGAGCAGGCCAAAGCCAGTGTTGATGCCGTAAACCGTGCGGTTTTCCTTAATCACATCTGCGACCACTCGGGCGGCGCGGTGAATGCCCGCATGGCATTGCGCATCCAGCGTTATGTGTACGGCCTCGTTATGGATCAGGCGAAGATCGTCGAGGCTCATTGTGCCGGGCTTTATGTTAATCGTTTTCATCAAACACTCTCGGTCTTGTTGGGGCATGGGTTAGAAGACGTAGGTGAGGGGCTGTGGACTAGATCATGGGTAGGTCTAGATCATTTTCCCGTGCGCAGTCGATGGCTAGGTCATAGCCGGCGTCGGCATGGCGCATCACTCCGGTAGCAGGATCATTGTGTAGTACGCGGCCAACACGCACCGCTGCCTCATCGCTGCCATCACACACAATTACCATGCCCGCGTGTTGGCTGAAGCCCATGCCAACGCCGCCACCATGGTGCAGGCTAACCCAGGTGGCTCCGCCGGCGGTGTTTAACAAGGCGTTCAACATCGGCCAGTCAGATACTGCGTCAGAGCCGTCAAGCATGTCTTCAGTTTCGCGGTTGGGTGACGCCACAGAGCCTGAGTCTAAATGATCACGACCGATAACGATGGGCGCGCTGAGCTCGCCAGTTCTAACCATCTCATTGAACGCTAGGCCTAGTAGCGCGCGGTCTTTGAGCCCTACCCAGCAGATCCGAGCGGGCAACCCCTGAAAGGCAATGCGCTCGCGTGCCATGTCTAACCAGCGATGTAACTGTGGATTGTCAGGAATCAACTCCTTAACCTTGGCGTCTGTTTTGTAAATGTCTTCAGGGTCGCCGCTCAAGGCAACCCACCGAAATGGCCCTATGCCCTCGCAAAACAAGGGTCGGATGTAGGCCGGCACAAAACCGGGGAAGTCGAAGGCGTTGTCGACACCCATCTCTAAGGCCATTTGCCGAATGTTGTTGCCGTAGTCCAGGGTCGCGGCACCCATGGCTTGAAGGTCGAGCATCGCCCGGACTTGCACCGCCATAGAGTCTTTGGCAGCCTTGACTACCCACGCCTCGTCCTCGATGCGTTGCTGTTGTGCCTGCTCAAGGCTCCAACCTTGGGGCAGGTAACCATTCAATGGGTCATGGGCGCTGGTTTGGTCAGTAACCACATCTGGAGTGATACCGCGGGCCACCAATTCAGGGAAAATATCGGCCGCATTCCCTAACAGGCCGACAGAAACCGCCTCGCCCGCAAGAATTGCTGCATCAATCATCGCCAGCGCTTCATTCAAATCATGAGCTTTATGGTCGAGATACCGATTCGCTAATCGCGCATCAATGCGGGTCTCGTCGACCTCGATGGCTAACAGGCAAAAGCCTGCCATAGTAGCAGCAAGGGGCTGGGCGCCACCCATGCCCCCGAGCCCGCCGGTTAACACCCATTTGCCTTGAGCCTTGCCGTCGAAATGTTTGCGAGCAACACTCACGAAGGTTTCGTAGGTGCCTTGGACAATGCCTTGCGAACCAATATAGATCCATGAGCCGGCCGTCATCTGGCCGTACATCATCAAACCCTGTTTATCGAGTTCGTTGAAATGTGACCAGGTGGCCCAGTGAGGCACAAGGTTGGAGTTAGCTATAATCACGCGGGGGGCGTTCTCGTGTGTTTTGAACACGCCGACGGGCTTGCCGCTCTGCACAAGTAGTGTTTCGTCGAGCTCGAGGCGGGTCAAAACCTCAACGATCTTGTCATAGCAAGCCCAGTTGCGCGCAGCGCGACCAATGCCGCCATAAACTACGAGGCTCTGCGGGTGCTCAGCCACCTCGGCATCCAGATTGTTCATCAACATGCGCAGCGGCGCCTCGGTCATCCAGCTTTTGGCGGTCAGTTGCGTGCCGGTCGCGGCCTTAATGCTGCGGGTCTTATCAAGTCGGTTGGTGTTTGTTGTCATGGTGGCTGTCCTAGTCTGTTCTGGTAGCTGCGATTTGTTGCCGCGCGTGGTTGAGCGGCGCCGAGTTAGGTAAAGTCCAAATGGCCGCCGAGGCGGTAGCGTGACCCCGGGTGAATCAGTTCAGCGAGACTGACGATCCCGCGGCGGGCAAAGGTTCGGCGGCTCACTTTCAAGCAGGGCTCGCTAATCTCAATGCTGAGCTGCGCTGCGATGGCCGCCGAGACAGTCACAGCCTCGACAATATGGTCTGCCTCGGTTAAGGGCGCGATACGGCTCAGATAGGCGCTGGGTGTCATATGCGTGAAATCTTGCCTGATGTAATCTGGAATTAGCACGGCGTTCACCAAGCGGTCTTCGAGTTGCACGGGCAAGCCGTTTTCTTTGTGGACAATGACCGAACGATAGATTCCTGCGTCGGGTTCAAGGCCTAGGCTTTTTGCCTGAAAGTCTGTTGCTGGCACCGATTCAAGGCGTAAAACTTCGCTTGTGTAAACGTGACCACGGGCTTTAATCTCCAGATCAATACTGCGTATTTTCAACAGGGAGCTCATCGGCCGCGTGTCCGCGACGAAGGTGCCAACACCCTGAGTGCGAATGACAAAACCGGCATCTGACAGATCAATAAGAGAGCGCCGTGCGGTCATACGGCTGACGCCGAATTGCAGCGCTAGTTGATTCTCGGACGCTACTTGATCGCCGGGCTTCAGGTCGCCTTGTTCGATCGCCTCAAGCAAGTGTTCCTTGATCGCTGCATAAACAGGTTTGGTCATAGGTCTTGTCACGTCGTTAAGTCATTGAACAATGTCGGCCGACGGGCAGCGGCCACGTTAGCGTTTCTTCATCCTAGTTGTATATACAGGTATATACAACTAGACTCGCGCAATTACTTCTTTGGGAGCATCGCCATGACGGTACCTTGTGATTGGCTCATCACCGATATACGCATTGCATCCTTTAGCGACAACGGTGCGCCTTATGGACAGATTCTCGACGGTATCATCGCCATAACGGGTAGTACTTTGTTGTATGTCGGTGTTGCCGCTGACGCGCCGGCCTTTGCTGCTCGGCAGGTGCTCAACGGCGAACAACGCTGGGTAACACCGGGGCTGGTCGACTGTCACACGCATCTAATATTTGGCGGTAACCGGGCGGAAGAATTTGAGCAGCGCCTGCAGGGTGTCGACTACGAACAAATTGCTCGGCAAGGCGGGGGTATCGTCAGCACTGTTAACGCGACCCGTGCGGCGAGTGAGGCCGAATTACTCAGCACGGCGATGGCGCGTGCCGGCCGGCTGTTGGCAGAGGGTGTGACTACGTTCGAAGTCAAGTCGGGCTACGGACTCGACCTTGCCACTGAGGTCAAGATGCTGCGTGTAGGCGAACAACTCGCGCAGCAGTTGCCGGCGACGGTTTGCCGAACATTTCTCGGTGCTCATGCACTGCCGGTCGAGTTTAAAGATTCGGCAGATGCCTATATCGATTATGTTTGCGCCGCTATGATACCGCTAATCGCTGAGCAAGGCCTCGCCACCTCTGTCGACGTATTTTGTGAGGGCATTGGTTTTACACCCGCGCAATGTCAGCAAGTTTTTGTGCAGGCAAAAGCGCATGGGCTGGCGATTAAGGCTCACGTTGAACAGCTCAGTGACCTAAAGGGCGCGGTGCTCGCGGCCGAGTATGGCGCGCTTTCGGTTGATCACCTTGAGTATCTTGCGCCGGAAGATGTCCCGGTGTTGAAACAACACAATACGATTGCTGTGATATTGCCAGCCGCCTATTATTTTCTGCATGAGACGCGCAAGCCACCCATTGATGCGCTGCGCGCACAGGGTGTGAAGATGGCTGTAGCAACTGATCTCAATCCCGGCACCGCGCCTATGGCCTCTCTATTGCTGGCTATGAACCAAGCGTGTGTGCTCTTCGGCATGACACCTGAAGAGAGTCTGCGTGGTGCCACTCGTCACGGTGCGCTGGCCCTGGGTCTTGAACGCAAGGGGCTGCTGGTCGCGGGTATGGATGCCGATCTGCTGTTGTGGGATATCAGTCATCCCGCCGAGTTGTCTTATGCGATTAACTTCCATCAGCCCAGTCACATCTGGCAAGCGGGCATACTACGATTAAACCGTGGAGTTGTGACAGGGGCTCCTTTGATGAACCAGAAGGTTCACCACGATGTTTGAACCGACAGATCCTTTAGACTGGGAGGGGCGAGTAGACGCCGAGGATGGCATAGCTGGGTATCGTTGGCATCAGGTGGTGCAATTCACCGTCCCCGCTGAACCGAGTGTTGCCTTGCTGGGTCTGGCTTCAGACCTTGGTGTGAGACGCAACAAGGGTCGCGCCGGCGCGCAACAAGGCCCAATGGCATTACGACGGGCCATGGCCAACCAAGCATGGCATGCTACCAAATTTTTGTATGATGCCGGCAACGTGACCGTGGATGCCGATCTGGCGCATGGGCAACAACGTTATGCCGACGAGGTGAGCAAATTGTTACAGCAGGGTCACTTCGTGCTGGGCCTAGGCGGCGGCCATGAAATCGGCTGGGCAAGTTATCAGGGCGTCAGGCAATGGGTTGATAGTGCGGGCGCTGCAAACCAAGGGACCATCGGTATCATTAACTTTGACGCCCACTTTGATTTGCGCCAACCAGCGCCAGACACCAGTTCTGGCACACCGTTTCGCCAGGTTGCCGAGCATTGTGAGCAAACCAAACAGCCTTTCAAATATGCCTGTATCGGTATCGCCGAGACCGGTAACACCCGTGCGCTGTTTGACGTGGCGACCGCCCACAAGGTCGTTTATACCACCGACTTGAATAGCACTAACGAGACAATACGGCCACTGCTCCGAAAATTCTTGGGTGACGTGGATTATTTGTATGTGACGATCTGTCTTGATGTGCTGCCTGCCGCTATCGCCCCCGGCGTTAGTGCGCCGGCAGCCATCGGTATCATGCCGCACACCATCATCGACACGCTGCACTGGTTGGCTGTTGAGTGTCAGCAGACTGGCACCCGTTGGGTGATGGCAGACATTGCCGAACTCAGTCCGCCCTGGGACATTGACCACAGAACCGCAAAGCTAGCTGCACGCCTCGCTTTTGAAGTTGTGCGTTGTATTGACCAATAACTAGGACATACGTACTAGCCGATTGTTATGGTTGTTAGATCCGGATGTTAGATCCGGACACCCACTGTTAGATCCGGACACCCACCATCTTGCTGTTTGTTAGATCCGGACACCCACCATCTTGCTGTTTGTTAGATCCGGACACCCACCATCTTGCCATTGTTAGATCCGGACACCCATCATCTTGC
>JBLHVI010000081.1:0-14792 GCA_047630175.1 Candidatus Azotimanducaceae bacterium | reverse complement strand
GGCAGGTCTCGCTATAACTGCACCATGCCAGTCGCCAACACCGAACGTTTTTACTGGTTTTCACAGCTGTGGATCCGTCGTAACCCAGACGGCAGTTGGCACCCAGAGCCCTAGGCTTAGGCTTAGGTCAGGTCACGCAGAACGATAGTCGGCGAGGTGCGCACTACCTTGCGCGTTGCGACAGTACCGATCGTTCCAATAAGCAGTGCACCGATCATGGGCCCCATCAACCACAGCAACGGGTTAGGCGCGTAACTTAAGTTAAACACCTGGGTTTGTAGCGCAAACACGGTGATCTCGGCGCCGACTGTTGCCAACACGCCGGCAAACAGTCCGAGCATGCAAAATTCAATCACGAGACTGCCCATCACTAATCGCTGGCTGGCCCCCAGAGTACGAAGAATCGCGTGCTGCTGGAAACGCTCGTCCATGCTGGCTTGAATACTGGCCAGCAGGACCATGCCACCGGCCACCATAATAAGTACCAGTACCAACTCGATAGCCAAGGTCACCTGGCTAATGATGGTCTGAATCTGCTCAATGATAGCGTCCACCTCAATAACCGTCATCGTGGGGTGAGCACGAATCAAGTCATTCAGAAAAAGTTTCTGATCGCGGCTCAAATAGAAACTGGTCATAAACGTCGACGGGAAATCCACCAACGCGCCGGGCGAGAAGATAATATAAAAATTGGGCTGCATATTGTCCCAAGACACAGTGCGAATGCTTGCCACCCGGGCCTTCAGGCCCCGCCCCTGAATAGTAAATTCCAGCTCGTCGCCGACCAACAAGCCATTGCTGTTGGCTAGCTCTTCTTCCAGCGAGACCATCGCCTCGCCCTGATAGTCTGCAGGCCACCAATCACCGGCAACAATCTCGTTCTCAGCCGGCAGCGTTGCAGACCATGTGAGATTTCGCCCTGAATTGCTGCGAGGTCCATCGTCGCGCTGCGCTTCAGACGCTTGCGCCTGCTGACGCTCACGCGCATCGTCGTAGTCCTTCGCCGGCACGCCGTTAACAACGCTAATGCGTCCCCGAATCATCGGGTACAAGGGCTGGCTATTAATCTGATTGGCCGACAGCATTGCTGCGATAGGTTCGACGTCTCGAGGCGCAATATTTAAGGCAAAATGGTTCGGTGCATCTGCAGGGATCTGCGCCTGCCATTCATCGATGAGTGCTGTACGCACCAAAAATAATATCAACAGCAGCATGATCGCCAAGCCAAAAACAAGAATTTGCAGGGTGTTCTCCTGTCCCCGGCGTTGCATACCTGCCAACGCCAAACGCCAAGCACTACCAGCCTGCATACCTAGGGCACGACTCGAACGCAGCAGTGCATAAGCCACCACCCCCAGAACTGCAACGGCCACCGCACCACCGGAAAACAACAGGCCGGTTAGCCACAAATCCTGGCTGTACCACCACATCAGCCCGATAGTACCCAGCAGGGCTGCGCCATAAGTAAGCCGATCATTGAGATTGGTCGGCGCCAGATCACGTCGAATGACCCGCGCAGGTTCTGTCGCCCGCAACTTCAGCAATGGCGGTAACGCGAAACTCAGCAAACAAACCATGCCTGTGACAAGTCCTAGCCAGATAGGCCGCCAGCCAGGACTAGGCAGCTCAATCGGGATAAACGGCGCCAGAATCGACGCGATTAAGGACTGAGCGCCGAAACCAATGACACTGCCCACTAAGGTAGAAAACAGCCCTACTGTGACAAAAATCACCAGAAACAGGCTGTCAATATTCCCCGGGCTCGCCCCGAGCGTTTTCATAATCGCCACATGATCATAGTGCCGCAGCGAGTAGCGCTGCGCAGACAAAGCAATAGCGACCCCCGCCAGCAATACCCCGAGAAGCCCACCCAGCAGCAGAAATCGCTCCGCCCGCGCCAGCGCGCTACCAATGCGCTCAGTACCGTCCTTAACGCCAAACAGCCGAGCGTCTTCATCGAGCTGTGGTTTCACCCACACAGAAAAATCTGCCAGCGACTCTCGGTCACCCGCAAACAAATACCGGTAACTCAAACGCGATCCGGGTTGCACAACGTCGGTGCCTGCCACGTCTGCCATATTCATCAACACGCGAGGACCGACGCTGTTAAACCCGCCGCCGCGATCGGGCTCCTTGATCAACACCTTGCCCACTTTTAGGTTCGCCACACCAATCTCAAGCATATCGCCTGCTTGGACGCCCAGAGCGGGCAGCAGGCGGCTTTCCAGCCAGATCTCGCCCACCTTCGGGCCGCCTTCAGAGACACGACCCTGCACAAAGGGTTCATCCGCTACAATAAGTTTGCCGCGCAAGGGATAAGCTGTGTTCACCGCTTTCACTGAGGCAAACTGGGCCCGGTCAGCGGCAAATACCATGGACAAGAACTCCAGCGTCTCTGCCCGCTGCAAGCCGCGGGCTGTAGCATCTTGGAGAATTTCAGCGCTGATAGTGCCACTGCTGGCAATGACGAGGTCTGCCGCCAAAAAGCTGGCCGACTCCCGCACCAGCGCCTGCTGCAAGCGATCGACAAACAGGGTGATGGTGGTGACCGTACTGACCGCCACAATGAGCGACGCCAGCAGTAACGTCAGCTCACCGGAACGCCAGTCGCGCCAGAGTAACTTCAACGCCAGCGCTGGATTCATCCGCTAAGCCCCGATCGTGCATCCATCGGGCACTCTAGTATGTCTGCCACCAACTCACCCGACGCGATCTGAATGGCACGGTCGCAGCGTTCTGCCAAGCGCAAGTCGTGGGTCACCAACACGAGGGTTGTGCCAAATTCGCGGTTCAACTCGAAGATCAAATCAATAATAGTGCCACCCGTAGCAGAGTCGAGGTTGCCCGTTGGCTCATCTGCAAACAGGATCTCCGCCGACGACGCAAAAGCCCGAGCAATCGCCACTCGTTGCTGCTCACCACCAGATAGTTGGCGCGGGTAGTGATGCATGCGGTGTTCAAGACCAACGCGTTTGAGAAGTTCACGACCTTTAGACTCTGCTTGCGGATCACGCTTGAGCTCAGCGGGCAACATCACATTCTCGATCGCTGTCAGGCTGCCAAGCAACTGAAAGGTCTGAAATACAAAACCTACCATCTTGCCGCGCATCATGGCCCGCTGTTCCTCATCAAAAGCCGTGATCTCTTCACCGCCTAGGTAGATCTCGCCACCAGTGGGCGTGTCGAGACCAGCAAGCAAGCTTAGCAATGTCGTCTTGCCGGAGCCTGATGCGCCGACAATGGCCACCGACTCAGATTGCTTGATTTCAATGTCAATCCCTCTCAAGATGGTCAGATTTCCTTCTGAAGTAACCACCGTTTTACCGAGGTTTACCGTCTTGATCATAACTTTTGATGTCGCCGCCACGTTCACCTACCTGTTGAGAGTGTCCATCGTGCTGTTCTGCTCGAACGCTTATACGAGCGAAAGCACCCTTTTGGTCTTTGGGGACAGTATCAGTGCGGCCTACGGTATGGAAGAAAACCAGGGCTGGGTACATTTACTGGCCCAGCAGCCTGATATTAAGACTGCCGGCTTTGAGGTTGTTAACGCCAGTGTCAGTGGTGAGACCACTGACGGCGGACTTATAAGGTTACCGAAAACCCTCGCTCTGCACCAACCAAATATCGTGGTAATTGAACTCGGCGGTAACGATGGCCTACGCGGCTACCCCATTGATAACATTCGCACTAACATCGACGAGATGATTCGTCTGTCGCGGGCCAGCGGCGCGCGGGTCCTATTAATCGGCATGGTGCTACCGCCCAATTATGGCCGCCGCTACACCAGTGCTTTTGAGTCTGTGTTCAGTGCCGCCGCCGCCAAGTTTGACATCAACGTAGTACCCTTTCTGCTGAACGGTGTTGCCACCGATGAAAGCCTCATGCAGCGTGATGGTATACATCCGCGGCCCGAGGCTCAACAGCTTATGCTGGATGGCATCTGGCCCTATCTACAGCCCATGGTGACCCCTTTGTAGTAGCGCTGCTACAACGCAGCCCGCCAAGATGGCTGATTAAGCAGTACATCATACTCGCGCCATGCCGGCATGACCGTATCCATTAACCCATAGAAAGCCTTGTTGTGTGCAAAATGTGTGAGGTGACACAACTCGTGAGTCACCACGAGGTCAATAACCACAGGCGCTTTTTGCACCAGTAGCGAGTTCAAACATACGTCTCCCGAACGTGAGCAACTGCCCCAACGCGCTTTCATTTTACGGACGCGCAACTCGCCAACGGCGGGCCATGCCGCAAAGCGCTGCTGACTGGCACCTATCTGCTGCGCAAATATGCCTGGTGCGCGCTGTCGCCAGAAACGTTCGAGCAAGCGCTGCACCTGCTGGCCATCGCCGGGGTTTGCACATCGCACCAGTAAATGTCCGTCATTCATGAGTACGGTATCGGGCTTACCACGCACCAGTTGCAATTGATGTGGTATACCGAGGTAGTCGTGCCACTCACCCTCACAGAAGGCAGGCTCGGGCATTAGCGGCTGACTGGCGATGTGTGCAAGAGAACTGACAATCCAGTCGAGACGCATGTCTAGGAAACGCTCAATCTCAGCTACGGGGCAATGCAGGGGCGCACGCACCTCTACCTGCATTGTGCGCAAAATATGGATCGCCAGCGTCTTTCGACGACTCCGCTTGATCAGCACCTGAAAGTCACGTTGCTGATGATGATAATGGCGTAAGTGGGGGGATTGACTAGTCACTGATGGATTATAACCCGATTAAACAGGGCTAACTACTTAAGCAGAGGCTCTTAAAAAGACGCGCTTAAAAAGACGCTTTTAGCAGACTCCCATAGAACTTCATGGGGGCACTGTCGCGGCGATCTCAAGTATTGACATGTCGTCATCTTGAGGACGCCCCGCACCAAATTGCAAGACGCGCTCAACAACGCTGTCGAACAACAACGCATTATCAACGTGGCCATCCAGCATGGCCTCAAAGCGATCTTCACCAAGCATCTCACCGTCGACGTCACAACAATCGGTAATACCGTCGCTGTAAACTAGCAGACGCTCATTGTCCGCCAGATGGATAAATGCAGTGTCGGCGTTAAAGAATTTCTCGGCCACCACACCGAGCGCCAGATGGGTTGATTTAATTGATTGACGAATCAGCCCACGCGTGTCGAGCACCAACATGTCGGGCAAGCCACCGTGCCAATACTCCAGCAACTTTTTTTGCGGGTCAAACTCAATAATCGACGCCGCACAGAACATTTGTGATGGTAAGTATTCATACAGAGAATGATTCAAGTAGCTGGCAATTTCCGCCAGCGACCGACCCTCGTTAACCAGAAAAGTAAACGCCTGCTTGACAGGCAAGGCACTCAAAGCAGCTGGCAAGCCATGGCCGGTGAAGTCTCCGAGCAGCACAAACAGCGTGTCTCGCTTTGAGGCCTCCAACAGCACAACATCACCGCTGAAGCTAGACATGCCAGACAGGTAGTGTTGCACGTTCGGGTGTTTTGACTGGCTGGAAATGGCTTTTTCGAAAACGAATTCGGCAAGATCGTGCTCCTCGCGCAGCAGCCCGTGCAGCTTCTCTAACTCCCGGTTCTTCTCAGTCAGCTGACTGTTGAGATCACGCACACGTTCGTGCGCCTTAATTTTTGCGGCCAACAACACCTCATTAACCGGCTTGGTCAGAAAGTCGTCACCGCCACATTCAATGCATTTTGACAGCGACAAATCATCGCTCAGAGCCGTTAAAAAGATGATCGGCACATGCACTTTAGAGTCGAGCTTTAGTTCGGCAGCAACTTCGTAGCCGTCTTTACCAGGCATCATGACATCCATCAATACGAGGTCGGGTAACGAGAATCGGTATTTGGCAATGGCCTCTTCACCATTACTCGCTTCCTCGACCTGATGACCATCATCCTGTAATAAATAGGATAACAGCACTCGATTAGATGCCTGGTCATCGACGATCAAAATTTTCAAATTTTCAAATCTCTCATTCCGTCCTATGCAGACATAAAATAGGGACACGTACCTGACGCGCAAGCAACAGACATCTGTCGCTAAAGCATAGCAGCCCATATCGTATCGTGCAGATAAGTTAGGTATTTTAGGACGGGATTCTCAGCCGTGGCGGCTTCCACCAAGACACGGCGGCGAAAGCGGCGCATCACCATGGCGGGCCTGCCACTCGGTCAGCGTATAGGCATGAATCGCCAATGCGTGCACGGGGCCTGCCAACTCGACCGCCAGGATCTTGTTGATTTGGCGATGGCGCTGCAGCAGGCGCACCGACTCAAATGCCTCGGCCACCAGCACCACCTTAAAATGCGACTCTGACCCGACGGGCACATTATGGCTGGCGCTTTCATTAATCACCTCAAGGTGCTGCAGCGCCAGTTCGCTGTCTAGTTTTGTTTGTATAGTGTCGAGCACTGACATATCTAATTACCCTCTTTTTACCCTAAAAATTGTTGAACTTTGGGCTGTTAAATTAAAAGCTATTGAACCAAAAGTCATCAAACAAATTGCTCTTCAACCTAATATTTGGCAATCCTTTAGATCTCTACTAGTCTCAATGCAGGCGTTTCAATTAACGCCATATCCCACATGGATGATGGGAACATTAGGAGACTAACGCTCATGGACTTGTACCAACAGCTGAACAGAATTCATACCCAGTGCCGCGTCCGACTTTTTACCGATCGCGAAACCATGGAGATGATGCGCTTGTGTGTTTACGCGTATCTCGACCATTTCCCGCAAAGGCCACATCAGCTGCCCAATCGAAACCAGGTGTTGACTTCAGTGCGCGAACAGCTTGGCGACCATGTTGGTATGTGCACTGAGGTGGCTTAACCTTTTTCCGTTAAGTTAAACACACCGTCCCAGTCATCCGCTGGCGGATTCTCAAGATACGCGGCACAGCGCTTACAATAGACTTGACTAGGGCGGTCCTCCGGCATCATTTCAACGCACGCCGTAAAGCCGGCCAGGGCCTTGGCATAGTCGCGCTGCTTGTAATGTTCCAGCGCCAACTCGAAAGCTGCGGTAAGGTTGGCCAACGGTTCTGAGCTTTCACCCTTGCGCTCAAGCAGCTCAAAGACTTTGATGGGCTCGTTCTTACCCACAACTCGCAGCGTGTCTAGCTCTCTGACATCGACGCCGTCACGGACCTTGTCGTAAGTCATCTCTGAGATCATGATGTCTGAGCCATAGGCTTTGTTAGCGCCCTCTAGACGTGAGGCTAAATTGACCGAATCACCCATAATGGTGTAATCCATTCGTTGCGCCGATCCCATGTTGCCCACCACCATGAGGCCTGTATTAAGTCCCATACGTACCGCTATCTTTGGCCGCCCCTCAGCGACAAAACGCGCGTCAATGATCTTGATCGACTTTTGCATGTCGATGCTGGCGTAACATGCCTGCAGCGCATGGTCCTCCTGTATTGAGGGAGCACCCCAGAACGCAATAATCGCATCACCTTCAAATTTGTCGACGGTGCCCTCGTACTCAACAATAATCTTGCACATTTCTGTCAGATAATCATTGAGCGCATTAACGAGCTCCGTCGGTGTCATCTTCTCCGAGAAGCTCGAAAAGCCAGCGATATCGGAAAAGAACGCCGTCATCTCGCGCTCCTCACCACCAAGTGCCAATTTGTCTGGGTCTTTCACAAGGTCGGCCACGACCTTGGGCGACAGGTACTGGCCAAAGGCATCACGAATAAGCGCTTTTTGCCCCATCTCGGCGAGATAGTAGCGACCGTTGATCAAGATGATAGACAGCAGAGCAGCAATCAAACCATAACTTACTGACAAAACAAGCCCCCACCAGAGGTATGCCCCGAAGGTAACGAACAGGAAAATTCCGACAATACCTAAACTAACAAGATTACGTGGCAGGGGCTTATCCATTAATCGCGTTCCCAGCAACGCCAGCATCAACAATAACAAGACCAAACACTCAATCCAGACCGCTGCCGGCCGCAGGGGCGCCTGCTTCAGCAATGTGCCAATGGTACTGGCAATAATCGAAACCCCATAGACATTACCTACCGGGGTCTCAAACTCATCGTGGGCGACTTCGGCGACCTCTCCGATCAATACGATTTTGCCTGCTACTAGAAAACTGAGTTCTTCAAGCTCCTCTTCGTCCAGAAATAATATCTCTGAAGCTGGCAGGCCAATGACGTCATGGAGTCGTGCTGTACCGCCGGCACCATTGGACGGCATGCGTGGATAATCAATATAAAGATCACCAAATTGATCGAGTGGAATAGTAAGCTCGCCTATTCTCAAGATGCCCGCCTCCAGCGTCGGCTCAACATCCAGAAGGTCTGCGACAGCGCGCACTGCATAGGGCCATTCTCCTGTTGCAGCGATATCGTCAAAAACTCGCAGGCGCACAATGCTTTCAGAAATGGCACTATTGGCAGAAATATTGGTATAACCGTGAGTGGTAGACTTGTTGAATCGATCGATGGCCAGGTTCATACCTCGATAACCATCCGAGCCAATGTCTGCTTGGGACACCAATAACACATTGCCCGCTTCTTCGAAGGCTGCTTCTACTGAGGGATCCTCACCATAAGCACTCTTAAAATCGAGCAGCATATCGACGCCGATGACTTTCGCGTCCATCCTCGCTAGTCGGGTAATGATCGTCGACAAGTCGACCCGTCGCAGCGGATACATGTCGTAATCTTCGTAAAATGCCTCGTCCGTATACACAATTACGACATCATCAATGGCAGCCGTCAGTTCCGGCGCTGCATTGTAGCTACGCAGTAAATGTCGGTACGACAAAGTCTCGTCTTCCACGAGGGAAAAAGATTCTTTGTATTCAAAGATACCCGCCAACAGAAAAATCATCAAAATACTGAGAAGATCGTACCGTGTGCTACTACCCATAATGCTACTCGTCTACTTTCAGAAACTAGCTACGGAAACAAAAAACCCGCGGGCGTCTTTTCAGACCCCCGCGGGCAGTGATAATCAATCAGCGTCGGTTAGCGACAAAAATGAAAAGTAAATCAGTAATTACCTTCCAAAGATGCGTTGTACAACCGCGCTTCACTAGCCCGCAGATTACTCAACTTTAGACCCTGATAGGATTGGATCAACAGCGGACGCATGTCATTATCATCAGGATTTTCATTGAAATAATCGCGATACTTATCCATCGCAGCGATATACATCAGTCGCTCTTCGAGCATGCTGGCCGCAATGAAGATATCGTCTTCCACACTGTCAACTTTCGACATCATCTCTTTCTCGTCTTTGCTGTCAAGCCAGATAAACGTTGACTCGCCACGAGGGATGTAAACCGTACCATCTTTGTCCAGCACCTCGACATGGTAGCTGTACTCACCCGGCTCGACATCGGTAATCGTGTAGCGAATCATTTCTGCAGTAGACTGTGCGGCGATATCATGGGGTTCACCGTCAATCACAATCCGATATGAAAACTCAGGACATGCATTACGCCAGACAAGGTCTGGGTGCGCCGATGACACGACTACCTCACGAATGGTTCTGACCTTGCTATCGCACTGGCCATCATCAGCCTTGGTCACAGAACGCCGCACTGTGGTGTAACGCTGGGCAGTAGCGAACTTGTTAGACAGGCCTTCAAAAATACTGCCTGTGTCCTTCGTAGGTTTAGTCAGGTTGCCGTCGATGAGTTCGACGCCGCCAGTGACGACGGCAATCTCAGACGCCGCACCCAAGTTACGGGTCATGCCCGTTGTCTGGTTAATCACCTTACCTGAGCCATTGGGACCAGTCTTGATCTTATAGCCCTCAAACAAATACTTGGTGCGCGTAACGGGCTTCCAGTCAGTACCGTTTCGAGAGTATTCAACGTCACCCTCTACCTGCACGAGTTTAGCCACGGGGGCGCCCGCACTCGCGATACCCGAAAAGGTTGACATTACCGCGCCAACAAGCATCAACAGACCTATTTGCTTAAGATTCATTCCACCTTGCTCCATCAATACCGTTGTTCACGGACGTGTGTGTTCGCCTTACATGCCACAGCGTTACATTGCATTGCAAGCATAACCCATTAAAACACCCTGCGCCTCAATGAGTTTTTGCAAATTACCGCCGGTCAGCACTTAAGACCGCTTGTGCGGGTAAGGCAGATAAATACCCCCCCTGACATCAATTTGCCGCTTTTTTTTTGACTTTTTAATGACGCAGAACAATCCTTTTACTGCAGCCGGTACTCCATCAGCACGCCAGCAATATCTATGGTGTCCCCGGGCTCGAGCTTGCGTGACTTGAAACCCGTTGGCTCGCCGTTGACCATGGGGACACGGCTTCTGTCTTTGCCACCGTCTACGTGGATTATAAAATGTCCTTGGGGGCGCTTCGACACCGCGGCGACTTGAATGCCGGGTTCGCCCACGGTGGTCAGGCCTGTTTGCAGAGCGATGCGCGCTCCCGGGGTACCGCCCTTAACCACAAGCAGATAAGCAGATGCGTGCTTAAGCGGAGCTTTGAGTGTCGCAGAAATAATAACGTGCAGTAGGTGTTCGCCAATAGTAATCAGGTCATTATGCTTGATTTTTTGCTGCTCAACTCGACGACCGCCGACATATACCCCGTTAGTACTCGCGAGATCGTTTATCGTGTAGCTGCCATCTACACACACAATTTGCGCATGGGCTCCGCTAACGGCGGGATCCTTGATGGGTACATCAGATTCGCCGCGCCGGCCGATGGTCACCAGCGGCTGATTAAAGACAAACTCGTCTGTTGGCTTGGTATCTTTAAGAAGAACTATTTTCAGCGACATAAATACGTGTTCCAAACTTTCGTTTACTCAAACCAGCTAACAATTTTTTCTATCATACCCACCTTAGCAGGATAGGGCTTGCGTACACGGACAAGAATAATCGAGATATTGTCCTTGCCCCCACTGGCATTAGCGAGATTGACCAGGTGACCCGTGGCGAGACCCAGATTGCCCCCCAATTCTTGCAAGCTTGCCTCGATATCCTCGTCCGTCACCAGATCAGTCAATCCGTCTGAGCACAGCAGATAGATGTCACCCGGCAGGGTTTTGTGCTCGTGCACCTCCACCTCAACTTTATGCGCCACACCCAGCGCCCGCGTCACTACATTCTTCTTGTTTGATACCCGGGCCTCGGCGGGTGTTACCAATCCCTTATCGAGTAATTCTTGGACTAAACTATGGTCCTGAGTCACCTGTTCGAGTCGCTGGTCACGGTATCGATAGACCCTAGAATCACCCAGATGACCCACTACCATCTTGTTGTCATAAAACAAGCCAACAACCACAGTAGTGCCCATACCCTGACATTGGGGCTGGGTCTGGGAAACATGAAATACCGATTGATTAGCTTTCTCTATGGCATGCTGCACAACTCTGACGGGCAGTGGCCGCGCATTCTCCAGCGCAGCTAATTCCTGAGCTTTTAAATCTAAAACCCTCACATCACGTGCTGCCAGCTCATTAACGAGCGCCTCGCCACCACAACCAAAGGCTACCAGAAGGTCCATCAACAACAGAACCGTCATAGAACTGGCGACTTCGCCTGCGTTCATGCCGCCCATACCATCCGCTAATACGGCGACACCTGCAGTGTCATCAAAACGTACGAAATCCTCGTTATGATCACGTACCTGGCCAACATCGGTCTGACTGACAATCTCTAATTTACCGCGTAGGCTCATACCGAGTCAGCCTCGCCTTCCGCCGCCATTCGCTCGGCACAGACGCGCAGGTGGGCCGCCAGTTTTTTCCCGGTCTGGTAACGCTTATCTGGCTTTCTGCCCATGGCATTATGAATCACTTTGCGTAAGGTTGCCGGTATATCGGGTCTCACCTGCTTAATATCCACCGGCGCGTCATGGACGATGGCATACATCAATGTCGCCATCGAATCGCCCTTAAACGGCAAGCTGCCGGAGCATAACTGGTAGAGCACGACGCCTAGGGAAAACAAGTCTGAACGACCATCAACCTTGCGACCCATGCATTGTTCTGGCGACATATAGTTTGGCGTGCCGAGCACCGTGCCGGTACGCGTTTTACTCGCGTCGGTGATTCTGGCGATACCAAAGTCGGTGATCTTTGGCATCTTGTTGTCGCGGTCGTACATAATGTTGGAGGGCTTAATATCGCGATGCACGACTTTCTGCTCATGGGCATAATCAAGGGCCTCGGCACAAGCAATGCCCAGTTCAAGAATTTCTGCCAATGGTAACAACGTCTCACGCGTAATATGGTCGTCAAGGTCACGACCCTTGAGTAGCTCCATCGCGATATAAGCCAGATCGCTCTCTTCTCCGGCATCATAGATAGCGACGATATTTGGGTGATTAAGGCGGCCTGCGGACTCAGCTTCACGAAAAAAGCGCTCTTTGACCTCCGTAAGCTCAGCACCACTGAATTCATTTGACAGTCCAAGGGTCTTGATGGCCACAGCGCGGTTGATTTTTGGGTCTTTGCCAAGATACACAACACCCATGGCACCCTGACCCAGCACCTTGTCAATCTGGTAGCGACCCAGCGTTGGTTTTTCCACCGAGCCGTCATCATTCACGAGCGTATTGTTCAGCAGACCCGGACCGGTGCCTCCGCTGTTCATTAGCGCTTCATCGACGGTCTGGCAGCGTTTGATCCGCTTAACAATGTCACGATAGTCAGGCTCGGTTTGACTGATGACCTCATAACTCGCCAAGGCTTTGTTAAACTGGCGTTTACGCTCGAAGTCCAGCCCGAGGTTATACAACATTTCATAGCCAGCTGGCGCCGCCGGGCCGTAACGGAATTTTTCAAATGCCGCATCAAGCTGGCCCTGACCCTGGTAGGCCAGCCCGAGCATACGATTGCTCTCGACAGAGTCTGCCATGATATTCAGCTGGCGTTGCTCAGTGAGCATGTATTGACGAAGGCTGACAAAAATCATGGCCATAATACCGGCCAGCAACGCATAGCTCATAGATATCGCTAAGCCGAAGCTGACATACGCAAAACTCGCGGCGCTTATATAAGCAGAAAAAATACCTAGCATCAGCAGTAGCCGCAAACCAAGCGAACTTAATGCACTGGTCGACAATAGCAATATCAGGAGGGCCGCTGTCACCAAGGATTCAACGACGACGCTGGCTGGACGCAAGGGCGCACCATTTAAAAGCGTGCTCACCGTGTCGGCAATGATCTCGACGCCATAAGCGGGGCCCACTGGCGTGTTGAACCTGTCGTGGGTAACCTCCCAGGTATCACCGATCAGCACGATCTTGTCTTTGAAAATGTACCGATATTCTTCGATCTCGTCTTCCTCAAGATCCTCCATACCGAGAATCTCCTGAGCCGAAAAGCCCGCTTGGCCCTGACTCAGGTACTGGGTGCCAGAGTCAAGCCGCGGAAAATCGATATAGATATCACCAAACTGGTCAACCGGCACATCAAGATACTCACCCATCGTCAGCCGGTTCCCGCTTAGCTCGGGCTCTGCGTCCCAGTACATAGAGAGAATCTGCAGCGCGAACGGCCAGCCATCACGATTGCCAGTGATCTCATCATAGACCCGCAAACGTGCAAGATTATCCCCTAGAGCACTGGTAGATTGCAGGTTGGAATAACCCGAGCGGCTTGTCGCATTTAGCACTTCGGTAGGATAGGTCAGGCGTACAAACTTATCATCGTCAAATATGGCGAAGGACACCAACAACACATTACCGGCTTCTGCGAGCATTGCTGCGGTGGGCTCGTCCTCGTTATAGGAACTCCGAAAATCCATCAAAAAGTCGAGGGCGACAACTTTCGCGCCAAACTGCGACAGGCGAGCGGCTATCTCGCCAAGGTCGGTACGCCTAAAAGGAAAGCTGCCATACTCTTCGTACAGCCCCTCATCAAGCGCTACAATCATAATTTCATCACGCAGGGACGTTTCTGCTGGGTCACCGAAACTGGTACGTAATATATGTCGGAAAGAGATGGTTTGGTCTTCGAGCAGCGAGAACCACTCGTAGCGTTCGGCGGGAATCGTGATCAACAACAACAGCAACGTTAAAAATACATCCCAACGCTTTAACGGATTTTTCATCCCACTGGCTCCCCGAACTGGCGGACTTCGAGATGACTCTCGCACTCACACCGAAAATCTTAATTCTGCGCTATCGCGTGGTCGTTGTCTAATTGCGGCACAGTATCATCCATTGGGCGTTTGAGGCTCGCCTGAACGGCACAAATCAAGTATGATTTCACATCTTTCCCTGATCTGTTTAAGTGTCCATGCTAACGTTAATTTCCCCTGCGAAAACCCTTGATTTTGATCGACCACTGGCTACTAGCCAGGTCACGACGCCTGATTTCCTCAAAGAATCTGCCCAGCTAGTTGATGTCATGCGCGACCATTCAGCCGACGACTTATCAAAACTAATGCGCATCAGTCCCAAGTTAGGCGAACTCAATTCAGAACGCTTTGAACAATGGCAATTACCGTTCACGCCTGACAATGCTCGTCAGGCAATCTTAGCGTTTCGTGGTGATGTGTATGTCGGCCTTGACGCGGACAGCTACTCTCAACGTGACTTTACCTTTGCACAGAAAAGCCTGCGTATACTTTCAGGCCTGTATGGCGTCCTAAAGCCGCTGGATCTGATCCAGCCCTATCGCTTGGAAATGGGCAGCCGTGTTTCAACCGGCGACAACAAAGATCTTTACGGGTTCTGGGGCGACACGATTACTCAGGCGTTGAATACAGAACTAACAGGTCACCGCAACAAATCAGTAATCAATCTTGCGTCCAACGAATATTTTAAGTCGGTACGCA
>JBLHVI010000080.1:0-15079 GCA_047630175.1 Candidatus Azotimanducaceae bacterium | reverse complement strand
AATCTAATGATTCTAGTTAAGGTGCTTTATACTAGGGCTTGCGATATTTAGGGGGTTCCTAGGAAGTAGAACTTCTTCGAAGCGTTCTCGTAAAGCTGGCTGCGGGCCGCCGAACAGCGCATCAACTTCCATTTCTGTCAGCGGTTTGCTGAAAATATAACCCTGAATAATGTCACAGGGGGTGTCATCGAAAAAGCGTAGCTGCTCAGGCGTCTCAATACCCTCTGCAACATTGGTTAAGCCCATCTTTGAAGACATGACCAAGATGGCATGGATAATTGATTCTGAAGACTGGTCATTGCCGATTCCTAAGACAAAGCTGCGGTCAATTTTGACGCAGTCGATCGGTAATTTCCGCAGGTAGCTGAGGGACGAGTGGCCGGTACCAAAATCGTCGATTGAGATCTTTACGCCCAACTCGTGTAGCTTCTGCAAGATACGGATACCCTCCTCCGGGTCTTCCATGACGGATGACTCCGTTAGCTCAATTTCCAGCTTGGTGCGTGGTAGTTTTGCATCAGCGAGAATTGACGCTACCCGACTCGCAAAGAAGGTATCAGTTAGCTGCTTTGCGGAGACGTTAACAGCGATCGTACAGTCCGCCATTTGCGGATACTTGGCCTGCCACGACGCCATTTTTGTACACGCTTGGCGAAGCACCCAGTCGCCGATTTGACTGATTAAGCCGCATTCCTCGGCAATCGGTATGTAGATGCCCGGGCTGATATTGTCCCATTCTGGATGCTGCCAGCGTAGCAGCGCCTCAAAGCCGATGACTTTTTCAGCCTTTACCGACACTTTAGGCTGATACATCAGACTGAATTCACCGTTATCGAGCGCTCTGCGTAGCATCTTCTCAATCTGGGCGCGCTCCTCTTCCTCTTCCTGGAGTTTGACCGCATAAAATCTGTAGGTGTTGTGGCCCTCGAATTTCTTGGCCTCGAACATCGCCGTGTCAGCGGCTTGAATCAGACCGTTAATTGTCTCGTCCGCTTCGGGGTACACCGCGATACCGATACTGGGTGAGACATAGTGATCCTTGTCGTCCATGACGAACGGATTCGACATTATGGAGATGATTCGCTGCGCTAGGCGGCTGGCAACTTCTGGCGACTCAATATCTTCGAGCACAATGGCGAGTTCGTCACCTCCCCAGCGCGCTAGCATATCTTGGTCACGGAGTAGTTGCTTTATGCGTTCAGCTGCACTGGTTATCAAACCGTCGCCGAGTTGCACGCCAGTCTCGTCGCTGACCTGGTTGAAGTGAGCAAGATCCAGTAGCAGCAGGGCAACGGAGCTGTTGCTGCGTTTCGAGCGGGCCATAGCATGCTGCAGGAACTCAAAGAGTAAGCCGCGGTTCGCCAGGCCCGTCATAGGGTCATAGTTGGACAACTGTATAAAGCGCTTGTCGGCTGCTTTCTGCGACGTGATGTCGATCAGGTTCAATTGGTAACGTTTGCCACTGACTGCCCTGATGCCAACCCTCAGCCAGCATTTTTGACCGTCGACGCGTTTGCCCTGAATCTCAACTTTCTCGGGGGTATTGATTGCTGCCCGCTTAGCTAGCATGGTGTCTGTGTCGTCCTCATCACAATTCATCACGGTGAGGAAATTGCGGCCTACCAGTTTGTGCACGGGCTCACTGAAGAGGTCTAAGGCCCCGCGGGTAGCTGAGATAATAGCGAACTGTTGGTCAGTCCAGACGATGGTCTCCTCGATACCCATTACTACATCGTCAAGCTTGCGAAACGAGCTACGTTGCAAATTCAAGATGGTTTGTTTGTGCCCTTCGTTAAGCGCCGTGATCAGGCCGACTAGCCGGGCGGTAAAGGCCTCGCCGTGTTCAACCACAAGTGAGATAACGTTGTCTGGCAGGTCGAGCGGCGCACAAGAAGTGTCGAGCAAAATGCCCGCGTCAAAGTTGATACCTTCGAATTTACTGAGCTGGTCAGCGACTAAGAACTGAGTATCGTCAATGCCAACCACTGAGACAGCAAACGGCACAGACTGCATAGCGTCTCGCATGTAGCTGTCTGTGATATCATAATGGATTGAAAATCCATGAGGTAAAGCAATAGCACTCATAAATAAACCGTCACTGCTTCTTGGCAACACACCAGATCTACTGGATGATTCAAATAAGTGTAGTTGAAGGATTTGTGTTCACATGCAATTCTAGCAAATTCGATGATGTCAGCTAGTCAGTGCAATCGACAACGAGGCTATTGAGTAAGCGCATGGATAAAAAAACAGATGAATCGTTTTCGGCAGACGCGCATTCGCCCTACTGGCGTCTCCTACGTGATGTCGTGGTGTTTCAAGGTAAGCTCGCGTTGGATGGTCTGCGTGACTTGTTGCTCAGCCCTCTGTCCATCATTCTTGCGCTAGCGGGTGCGGTTCTGTCGCCCACTGATCCGCATCGGTACTTGCGGCGCTTGATGCAGTTTGGCCTGCGGACGGATCAGTTCATCAATTTGTTTGAGCATACTGAAGCGATGCATGCTCCAACACATAATTCGTTGCAAGCAGACGCCGGCAATCCAAGCATTTCGAACAACCTCGATAAGGTGTCTTCGAACACCTACGTTAAGCAGCTTGAAGATCTGTTGATTGACGAGTACCACAAAGGTGGGGTTGTTAGAGGGGTGAAAGAAGGCACTGACCAGATTATTCGTAAATTGATGGCCAGACGCCAACCGCCACCAGAATAAACACCGTAGAATTAATCAAGGGCTAACGCCAGCCGGTTTTCTCTGACCGACTACACTGATGTAGTAAGAACCTCACTCCGATGTTTGCCCCTATGAACATAGCTGTCTTCATACACACAACCTGTCGTCATATGGCGATGGTCACTATTGCCGTGCTGCTTGTCAGCTGCTCACCGGCGGACAGTGAGCTGCGCGCAATCAATGCACAGATGCTGGCACAGAGCGCTGATAAATGTAATGGCGTTCGTAATCCGGCACCCGGCTACGCAGTGGCCTGCACCAACATCCTGCGCGAGTGCCAACGTCGCTCAAAGCAGCTTGGTTATAAGTTGTGCTAAGCCGGCCTGCATTAGACGTGATGCCAGCGCGAAGGCAGTCTCAGACGCTGTTTTTCGTCCTATGGCTGGCGCTTAGCGCGCCACTGACGTTATCGGCCGCGGAGGACTGGCAAGAGATTACAACAACGCGTCTGCCGTCCCCAGTGAACCCCGTCATTAAGCCAGCCATCACGCCGACAGATGAGAATGCCGCCGCGCCAGAGACTGATTCAGAAATCATCAGCCCGCGGGAAATAGCGCAGATCAATGGCGCATTTGGTATTGAGTTTGATCAGCCACTCGACCCAGGCATCACGAGAGGATTACCAGACTGGCAGGCGCCACCACCCCTACCTGCCGGCCTCGTCTATACGCATCCCTCGTCAACCTTTTTAATGTCTGCTGTCCAAGTTCAGCCGGTCGCTCTACCCGTTTTGCTCGCAGGGGCTGAACATCAATATCGCAGCTATGTCGACTTCAATAACAAGCCCGTCTGGGTCGTCGCTCAGATTCGCCGTGATATGCCAGAAGTGATTGCGATTCTGACGCGTAAATATGGTGAGCCTACCTTATTGGATAACGCCCAGCGGCAATTTAGTGATGGTGAAAACATCATTCGTGTCAGTCAGAAAGAGCAGACAGGTACCTTAGAATACATTCACATTAGCGGTATGGAAGCCTATCTGCAGCAACGCAATATGTCTCTGCGAGACAAATATACTGCCACACCACGGTCAGGACTTACCCCTGAAGAGGCGCAGATCATGAGTTTTGCCGACCAATTTGCTGTTATTAGCCGGCAGGAGGGGCCTGCCTTTGGTTTGTCGTTCGGGCGGCGAGTGAATTTTCGGGCCACGCCCGGTGAGGCCGTTGCCTTTGTCCCACCGCGGCCACTGCGGGGGCTGGGTGATGGCGATTACAGTATTGTCGTGTCACCAAAACTATTGCCTATGATCGCGAGCTTAAAAATTAAAGGCACCGCGGTAGCACTGTCGAGCCAAAAGAAGTTACTTGATGACGCATTACGCGTGATATTTGGGCGGTTCTTGAAGCACACGAGTCAGCATTCCGTTATATCGGTTCAGGGCATGTCGATGTCCGTTTTACAGCGCGGTGGAGTTCTAACCCTGTCCGTACATGATTCGGCAGAGTCTCGTCGCGTTCATAATGCCGAGCGCCTCCAGACACATCTGATTGCCGAGAAAGCCGTGGCTGATCGAACGCTACAGCTGGCGCGAGAAGCTGAGGCCAAGGCGCTAGCTGTAGCTGAGCTAGCACGCTTAGCTGAGCTAGAAGCTCGACGTCTGGAAATGGCCGCGCGACGAGCGGAGCAAGGTTTCTAAGATTTACGGGTCGAGTGGCGGCGCAAGCTAGCCTCGCCCTAGTAGCTTTTTGCCTGTCCTAGTACTTGCTCGGCGATGTACGACTTGATCAATTCCTGGCTGATGGGTGCGATGACCGGAATCATAATCTCTCGCAGATAACGTTCAACATGATATTCCTTGGCATACCCCATGCCGCCGTGGGTAAGCACCGCTCGCTGGCAAGCCTGCAGCCCAGCTTCCGCGGCAAGGTACTTCGCGCTGTTAGCCTCAGCGCCGCAGGGTTTGCCTGCATCGTAAAGGCTGGCAGCTTTCTGCACCATTAGGTTCGCAGCCTCTAGTGCCATCCAGTTTTCAGCGAGTGGGTGTTGAATCCCCTGGTTTTTGCCAATACTGCGGCCAAAGACTACCCGTTCTTTTGCATATTGACTGGCCCTTTCTAGGGCAGCCTGGCCTAAGCCTACCGCTTCGGCAGCGATGAGAATACGCTCTGGGTTTAGACCATGCAGCAGATACTTCCAACCCTGCCCTTCTTCGCCAATACGATCCGCCACAGGGACAATCAGGTCGTCGATAAACAAGGCATTTGAATCGACGGCCTTGCGGCCCATTTTTTCAATGGCGCGTACCTCTATCTGCTCACGATTCAGGTCGGTGTAGAACAGGCTAAGGCCTTCGGTGGGTTTATGACAATCTGCAAGGTCACGTGTACGAACGATCAGCAGTATTTTGTTTGCGGTCTGTGCCGTTGTGGTCCACAGCTTGCGGCCGTTGATGACATAGTGATCCCCGTCTCGCCGGGCACGGGTCGTGAGTTGCGTAGTATTGAGGCCCGCGTCAGGTTCCGTGACACCAAAGCAAGCACGATCCTCGCCGCGGATTAAGGGCGGCAGAAGTCGTTCTTTTTGCTCATCAGAGCCAAACACAACAATGGGGTTTGGTCCGAATAGATTAAGGTGAACCGCAGAAGCGCCGGTCATTCCCGCGCCAGATCGTGCAATCGTATGCGCCATGATTGCGGCTTCGGTAATGCCCAACCCGGCGCCACCATAAGCTTGAGGCATGGCGATACCCAGCCAGCCGCCGGCCGTAACCGCACTTACAAATTCATCAGGAAAGATCCCATCCGTATCGCGTGCGAGCCAGTAGTCGGCATCGAAGCCGTCACAAATTTGCTCAATGGCTCGCTTTATAGAGCGTTGTTCGTCGCTGTATTCAAAATTCATAAGTTGAATTCACAATTGACTTGAGTTTGCGATGATAGGCCTATGTTTTATATACATATTAGGTATACTTGACAACCATGATTCAGGTGTTGAGCAGCACTTATGCATACGGTCTCAATGGTTGTTGAATATTTCCATTTTATATTCAGTTTTAGCCCATAGTGTGCTGTTAGCCTCGCACGTAGCAGACGACAGCATAATACATGTCGTAAAATCTGCGACCAAGAGTACCGCGACGCGCTGACTTGTGAAAGCCTGAAGTCGAATGTAATTTTGGAAGAATTAATATTAGCTACCGATACTGATCAACAGCAGTCGACTCATCGACCTATGCAGGAATGGCATGACAATGAATGATACCAAGCGAACTAATCGGAAGCGCGAGAGAACGCGTGCAGCGCTCGTCAATGCGGCAAGAAAGCTGGTCTTCAGTCGTGGCCATGAAAAAATTTCCATTCAGGATATTACCGATGCGGCTGATGTCGGCTTAGGGACCTTTTATAATTATTTTGAAACGAAACCGATGGCGTTCGAAGCGGTGCTTGAGGAGATTCGCGGTCAGTTCACCGCTAACCTGAATAAACTCCGTGAGCCCCTTACAGATCCAGCCACGGTCATGGCGTTTACGCTGCAATATTGCTTTGCCCAAGCGCAGGATAATCAGGAATGGAATACGTTCCTAGCCTACTCGGGTTTATCGGGCGACTATTTGTTGCATCAAGACGAGGAGCAGTTGCTGGCAGATATTCAACGGGGAGTGAAGGCCGGGCGTTTCAAGGCAGAGGACGTTATTTTTACCCAGAGTCTTATCCTCGGCATGGTCAGGCACGTGAATCAGGAGATTCGCCGCGGGCGCTTAGGTCGTTCGGCGATGGCTGAAGCGACTCGTCATATTCTGCGGATGCTTGGGTTGCCAGACCAAGTTGCCAAGTCGTTGACGCAAAGCCCCTTGCCGCCAGTCGCTGTGCGCCGTCGTAACGAAGTTGGTGAGAATTTGCGGTCTGCATAGACTGCCGGCTGCCTATAGTCATAGGGCAGCAAGACCGCATGCTAAGTATTTTACAGTTTGCCTAATGATTGAGTCTTGATAAGATACAACTGCCCTACCGGGTGATTTAGATATAAAGATGACGCTGAAGGGCGATCCCTGACAGCAAAATCCGTTTGAATACCGCCTTTTTATGCACAGCGATCCTGTGTTGAGGAACCACGTTATGATTTTGTACCTGTCACTCCAAGCGTACGTTCTGGTTTTTTTTCGCCGCATTTTTACTCGCGTCGTTCTTCGTTCCTCTTTTCGTTCCTCTTTTCGTTATCGCTACGGTTTTCTTTGTCGCCCCTTAGTTAAGCGCGCAGACACGCACAGGTGTCGCAACCGTCTGCGCAGACCTTATCCGAAACAGCATGTCCGTACTGGCATCATTCGCCAATAACATTGCGTGCGCCACCACGTCGGCATTCGTCGATGCGGGTCCGAGTTGGTTCTATCTGCGGGGAGGTTGGTTATGGTGGTCAAAACCATGAAGCTAGACGACAAATATGTGCAGCAAACGGGGCGCGTGTTTATCACGGGCAGTCAGGCGTTGGCGAGATTGCCCATGCTGCAGCAGGAGCGTGATCGGGCGCTTGGCTTAAATACTGCGGGTTTTATATCCGGCTATCGTGGCTCACCGTTGGGTGGACTAGATAAGACGCTCTGGCAGGCTCAGAAATTTTTACACGCGCACAATATTTACTTCCAGCCGGGTGTCAATGAAGACCTTGCAGCGACCTCGGTTTGGGGCTCCCAGCAGGTGAATATATTTGAAGGCGCAAAGTACGATGGCGTTTTCGCCATGTGGTATGGCAAGGGCCCTGGCGTTGATCGTTCCGGTGATGTATTTAAGCACGCGAACCATGCGGGCACCTCAAAGTTCGGCGGTGTTCTCGCCATTGCTGGAGATGATCACGGCTGCAAATCGTCTACCCTGCCCCATCAAACTGAGTATGCTTTCGTTGATGCAATGATACCTGTGCTGAATCCGGCAGGGGTGCAGGAAATTATCGATTTTGGTTTGTATGGCTGGGCGATGTCTCGCTTCAGCGGTTGTTGGGTTGCATTGAAAACCATTGCTGAGACTGTTGACGCGTCCTTCTCTACCGACATAGATATGCGTCGAATTCAAATAGTCTATCCTGATATTCCTGACACCGACCTTCATGCCCGTTGGCCCGACAAGCCTCTGGAGCAGGAGTTGCGATTGCACAATGCCAAGCTCGACGCGGCATTAGCCTTTGCGCGGGTTAATCGGCTAAACCGCATTACCCTCGATACATCGACGCCGCGCCTCGGTATCGTCTCAACGGGCAAGTCATGGCTTGATGTGATGCAGGCGCTGGATGATCTGGGCATCGACGACACGCTTGCGAGCGCGATAGGCCTGCGCGTTTTAAAAGTCGGCATGCCTTGGCCGTTAGAGCCGACGGCCGTACGCGATTTTGCTAAGGGTCTCGATGAGGTCATCGTGGTCGAGGAAAAACGCGGGTTGATTGAAGATCAGCTGACTAGCCAGCTATATAACTGGCAAACGGATATTCGCCCGGTGGTGGTAGGCAAGCACGATGATCAGGGCCGTTGGTTGCTGCCCGCCACTGGTGAGTTAACCCCGGCTATCATCGCCCGGGTAATCGCTGGCCGTATCGCTCGCTTTTACAACAGCGAGCGAATTCAACAGCGCCTTAATTTTCTTACTGAAAAAGAAAACTACCTGAACCGCCCTAAAGACCTGATTGAGCGAGTACCGCATTTTTGCTCAGGGTGTCCTCACAACACGTCAACTCGTGTGCCTGAGGGCAGTCGCGCCATGGGCGGTATCGGTTGCCATTACATGGCTACCTGGATGGACCGAGAGACTGACACGTTTACTCAGATGGGAGGTGAAGGTGCCACGTGGATTGGGCAGGCCCCTTTTACCGAGACAAAGCACGTCTTTCAGAACCTAGGGGATGGCACTTATTTTCACTCTGGTCTGTTAGCCATTCGTGCGGCCATCGCCTCTGGCCACAACATCACGTACAAAATACTCTACAACGACGCGGTCGCTATGACCGGCGGCCAGCCGGTTGACGGGCAACTCAGCGTGCCGCAAATGGGTCATCAGGTGCGCTCTGAGGGCGTGCAGCGTATCGCTGTGGTTAGTGATGACATAGATAAATATGAACGTCGCGAATTTCCTGTTGGTACAAGCTTTGATCATCGTGATGACCTGGACGCGGTGCAGTGCGAGTTGCGCGAGTTCACCGGCACTTCAATTCTTATTTTTGATCAGACGTGCGCCGCTGAAAAACGCCGTCGACGCAAGAAAGGCGAGATGCTCGACCCGTTGGTGCGGCCGGTGATCAATACCGCCGTGTGTGAAGGCTGTGGCGATTGTGGGCTGGCGTCGAATTGTCTGTCGGTGACACCCGATGAGACAGAATACGGCCGTAAGCGCAAGATCGAACAGTCGTCGTGTAACAAAGATATGAGCTGTGTGAAGGGCTTCTGCCCAAGTTTCGTTACGGTCGAAGGCGGACAGCTACGCAAGCCTAAGGCGGAATTATTTGACGCAGATGTCAGTGACCTGCCGATGCCCACCCTACCCGCGACTGACGAGCCATATGGGATTGTTCTTGCTGGCGTGGGCGGCACTGGTGTCACTACACTGGGTGCTATTTTAGGGACCGCCGCGCATTTGGAAGAAAAAGGTGCATCGGTTTTAGATATGACAGGCTTGGCGCAGAAGTTTGGTGCAGTTATCACTCATGTCCAAATTGCCAACAAACCAGAGCAAGTCCATGCCGCGCGTATAGCTGCCGGCGGTGCGCAGTTGATTATTGGTTGTGATTTAGTGGTGGCGGCTTCCAACGATTGTTTGGTAAAAGTTGAAAATAACGCGGCCTACGCCATTGTAAATGACCATGCAGCCATGACGGCAGAGTTTACTAGGAATCCAGACAGCGTGTTTCCGGCGCAATCCATGCGAAGTCTGGTGGAAGAAAGCGTCGGCCTTAAACGTGCTCATTTTATCAATGCCACCGGTGCCGCAGAGCAATTGCTCGGCAGTACGATCGCCGCCAATATTTTACTGGCAGGTTACGCATGGCAATTGGGCCTGATTCCTATTTCATCCGAGGCCATTGCCAAAGCCATCGAGTTGAACGGCGCGTCAGTTAGCGAGAATCTGACCGCGTTCAACTTGGGTCGCCGGTTGGCCGTGAACCCTAGTTTTAGCGCGGTTAAGGCTGAGCAAGTTACTCGACTTGATACGCTGGATGCGGTCCTTGCAGATCGCCGGGCCGTTTTGAAGTCTTATCAGAATGACGCGCTGGCTGACCGTTACGAAGCACTGGTGCGTGAGTGTCAGGCCTCGATGTTGGAAAAAGACATTAATAACGAGACTTTATTGATCAAGCTGGCACAAAACTATTTTAAGCTGCTGGCTTACAAGGATGAGTACGAAGTTGCGCGGCTCTATACTGACGGCACTTTCAAGGCGCTGTTAGACGAGCAGTTCGAAGGAAACTACTCACTTAAGTTCCACCTTGCACCGCCGCTAATTGCACCACGAGACAAGCACACAGGATTGCCGCGCAAAATGACGTTTGGAGGCTGGATGCTGCCTATGTTCAAGTTGCTGGCACCTTTGCGTTTCTTGCGCGGCACCGCCTTTGATCCTTTTGGTTATACCCTAGATCGACGCCTAGAGCGTCAGCAGATTAAGGAGTACGAAGCGCTGGTTAAGCAATGTGTGATGAAATTGGAACAGGATAATATCGCAACGGTATTGGGGCTCATTGCGCTACCAGAACATATTCGCGGTTTTGGACATGTCAAGGAGCAAAGCATACAGCGCGCAAGGGGCATGCGAGACACGCTGCTGCTGCAACTTGACGCTAAAACCGAGGCAGTGAAGCTGGTGGATCCAAGGGCGGCCTGATATGCACCGCTGGACCGCAGGCGCTATACGAACAATGGCAAGTGTACAAATTAAAGGTACAAGTATGTTGATCAAAACGTTAGATGTTGAAGAGTATGAAGACTTTGCAGGTCACGAGCGGGTGCTGCGTTGCACCGATGACGACACAGGATTGCAGGCCTATATCGGTATTCACAACCGCAACCTTGGCGAGGCGCTGGGAGGCTGTCGGATTTGGCCGTATGTGTCCGAGGATTTGGCAATTAAGGATGTACTGCGTTTATCTCGCGGTATGACCTACAAGTCAGCGATTTCCAACCTGCCTCTCGGCGGGGGCAAAGCGGTGATCGTTGGTGATTCTGCTACCATCAAGACGCCCGCGCTACTGCACGCTATGGGGCGGTTTGTTAACAGTCTTGATGGCGCGTATGTTACTGCCGAGGATTCGGGGACCAGTGTCGCTGACCTGCAGATGATGGGGTCCATGACCCCGTACGTAGCGGGTGTCAATGGCAAGCTATTGAGCGATGGGTCTACCGTCAGCGGCGATCCTTCACCCTCAACAGCGTATGGTGTATTTGTGGGTATTCGGGCCGCGGTTCGTTTCCGCTTTGGCACTGACAATCTCGCCGGCGTTAAAGTCGCGGTGCAGGGTGTTGGTAATGTTGGCCGACAACTGGTCGAGTTGCTACATAATGCGGGTGCGCAGGTTATGATCGCTGACCTTTACAGCGCCGCGACGGAGCAATTGGGTCAACACCAGGACGTAACGGTGGTCGATAATGCAACGATTCATCAAGCGGATGTAGATGTGTTTGCACCCTGCGCGCTGGGTGGTATTCTCACGCTTGAGAGCCTCGACGAAATAAAAGCGCCGCTAATTGCCGGTGCTGCTAACAATCAGTTAGCCGACAGCGCTGCGGGTGGTAAATTGTTTAGCATGGGCAAAATTTACGCCCCCGACTACGTGATCAATGCCGGTGGTATCATTGATATTTATCACGAACGCCTTGGCTATGTTCAGGCCGATGCGACCAGGCATATAGATGGTATCTTTGACACGTTGCTGAATATTTTTGGTTCAGCGGTAGATCAAGGTATACCCTTTCATCAAATGGCAGACCAGATTGCAGAACAGCGTTTCAACAGCAAGCGACTCAGTGATGTGGCCTAGGAAAATGGCTTATGAACTGGCGTAATCGTCGCCTTTTAGATCTTTTCGGCTTTGAACATCCGATCTTGTTAGCCCCGATGGCCGGTGCCACTAATGTGGATATGGTCGTTCGTATGAACCAAGCCGGCGGCTTGGGCGGCTTGGGTGCGGCGGGAATAAAGCCCGACGCGTTGCGCTCCATGGTGCGCCAGATCAATGCTGCATCTGACCGTCCCTATCAGGTTAACGTATTTGCTGCTGAAACCGAGCAGTGGTCAGATGCCTCCATAGGGCCAAAATTCAGGAACAAACTGGAGGGTTATCATGCTGAATTGGCGCTAGGCGCTGTGCCTGAACCCAGCCTCTTGTTTGGACCCGTCGCGGACCAATTGGCTGTGTTGCTTGAGGAACAGGTACCGGTGATCAGCTTTCATTTCGGTGTCGACGCTGAGACCGTCGCAAAAATCCATCAGGCAGGTAGCCGTGTGCTATGCAGTGCGACCACCGTCGATGAAGCGCGAGTTCTTGCAGATCGTGGCGTCGATGCAATTATCGCTCAGGGTTCTGAGGCCGGAGGTCACAGGGGTACTTTTCTAGGTAACTATCAGCAGGCGCTCATTGGCACTATGGCGTTAGTGCCACAAATCGTAGATGCCGTAAAGATACCGGTGATTGCTGCCGGTGGCATTATGGACGCGCGTGGCGTAGTGGCCGCTTTAGCACTGGGTGCTAGTGCTGCACAAATGGGTACGGCCTTTCTCGGGTGCCGTGAGGCGCCTATTGCGGGGGTCTGGCGGGAGAAGTTAATGTCATCTCAGGCTGATGACCTAGTGGTGACTAAGGCGTTATCTGGTAAACCTGCACGAGGCTTGCGAAACCGCTATATCGATGAGATCGATGCTTTGAATGAGACGTTACTACCCTACCCTTTGCAATATTCGGTGACGCAAGCGCTACGTCGTGAGGCGCAGTTGCAAGATAATCCCGATTTTCTAGCGATGTGGGCTGGACAAGGCATTGGTATGCTACAAGAAAATGATATCGCGTCGTTGATGGCCGCACTGGTGACTGAGTCTGAGACTATTATTCAACGTTTGTAAAAAGTTTTTAGGTTAGTAAATCAACCACCATAAAGTATGGCGGCTGATTTGCTATGTCTCCTGTCCTTAAAGCCCGAGTACCATCTTTGCCATGATGTTACGCTGGATCTCGTTAGAGCCGGCATAAATCGAGACTTTGCGAGTATTGAAGTACTGCGGTGCGGCGACAGCAGCATAGTCAGGACCAATAGGCTCATTGTTGAGTCCTTTGATGGGTCCGGTATTATCAAACGGCATGCTGTAGTTACCGACGGCTTCGAGCGTCAATTCCGTCAGCATCTGTTGCAACTCTGTGCCCCGACACTTAAGCAGTGACGATTCTGGGCCGACGTTTTTACCTGTTGCCAAGCTACTGAGTATTCTCAACTCGGTGAATTCCATGGCTTGTATTGCTATCTCAGCTTCCACTAGCTTGCGCTGAAAATCAGGGTCTTCTAGTAACGCTATGCCAGCACTGCTTTGTTCTGCTGCAGCGATCATTCTGATTGAGTTAAGACTGGCCTTAAGCCCGTGTGAATAAGCATTGCCACGTTCGAATTCAAGTAGGTACTTGGCGTAGGTCCAGCCCTTGCCCTCCTCGCCTATCAGGTTTTCAACCGGTACTTTCACATCGGTGAAATGAACCATGTTAATTTCTTGAAAGCCGTCAGCGGGCACATCAATAGTGACAATAGGCTGTACGTCAACACCCGGTGTGTTCATGTCGATCAAAAGGAATGAGATACCCATCTGACGAATATCCTCATTGCTGGTGCGTACCAGACAGAAGATCATATCGGCATACTGGCCTAACGTGTTCCAAGTCTTGGTGCCATTAACAACATAATGGTCACCTTCACGGACAGCACTGGTGCGTAGTGATGCGAGATCAGAACCAGCGCCTGGCTCAGAGTAACCCTGACACCACCAAACCTTGCTGGAGAGAATGTCTGGCAGATATTGTTCCTGCTGAGCTTGGGTGCCGAACTTCATAATCACCGGTGCCACCATAGACTGACCAAAAGGCAAAACGCCTAATGTTCCTGCTGCTGCCATTTCCAAGTCGTAGAGATAGCGCTGAGTTGGTGTGAACTCGGGACCGCCAAATTCTGCTGGCCAATCGAGACCCGCCCACCCTTGCTTGTACAGGGCTTGCTGCCAATAGATATGATCTTCTTTCGTCAGGTGACCGTTGGCCGTGCGGTTATGTCGTCGTTTCATTTCTTCGGGGTAATTGGCTGCTATCCAATCGCGTACGGTCTGTTGAAATTCAAAATCTGCCTGGCTGAAACTAAGATCCATAACTGCGTCCTCAGGGTATTAACGTAATTTAAGCATTATAGTAATTATTGTTGTACAGATGCTATGGCTGATTGGATCAGCCGGCCACTGGCTGGCATGTCACGGCGAAGCCCTATGCTATACTGTTGCCTTTGAAAATGATGAGATAAGGCTACATTCCATGATTAACCAGCCTACCGGCGAATCAAACCCGAGCCTTTCCCTCGGGGCAATGGCACCGGTTAAAGCGTACTTCTTTAATTTGCAGGCCAAGTTATGCGAGACCCTTGCGGCTATCGATGGCGGCTCAGGATTTAGTGTCGAAGATATTCAAGGCGATAATGGTTCTCATTCCAGGCCGCGTGTCCTGGACGGCGGCCCGCACATTGAGCGCGGAGCAGTGCAGTTTAGCTACAGCGTTGGTGCGCAATTGCCTGCTGCTGCCAGCGAGCGCAACCCGCACCTGGCTGGAAAAGGCTTTGAAGCAGCGGCGATCTCTATGATCATGCACCCGCGCAACCCCTACGTGCCTACCTTTCATGCCAATCTGCGGTTTTTCCTTGTCGATGAGACAAACTGGTACTTTGGCGGCGGTTTTGATCTGACCCCTTACTATGCCTTTGAAGAGGACGTAGTGCATTGGCATCGAACGGCGAGCCAAGCCTGCGAGCCTTTTGGCGCAGCGGTATATCCGCGTCTAAAACAATGGTGCGATGACTATTTCTACCTAGGTCACCGTCAAGAAGCTCGTGGCGTTGGGGGTGTGTTCTTTGATGATTGGACGCAAGGCGGTTTCGATGAAAGCTTCGCCATGGTACGCAGTATCGGAGACCACATTTTGCCCGCCTATCAACCTATTCTCGAGGGTCGCAAAGACACCCCGTTCGGACCACGAGAGGAAGATTTTATGCTCTACCGACGTGGTCGCTATGCGGAGTTCAATCTAGCCATTGACCGAGGCACCAAGTACGGTCTGCAATCCGGTCGCCGCATTGAATCTGTGCTTGCCTCCATGCCGCCCCGAGCGATTTGGCGCTACAATTGGCAGCCACA
>JBLHVI010000079.1:0-15096 GCA_047630175.1 Candidatus Azotimanducaceae bacterium | reverse complement strand
CGGTCGAATAAGGTCGGTCGAATAAGGTCGGTCGAATAAAGTCTAGGGATTGTAGTCGTACGTTGTGCTGACCTAATAAATTATCGGCTCAACAGATTCGGCGACTCGCTTGGCAGTGTCCACAGGCACTTCACCAACGACGGTGATTTGTTGAGCAGATCCTTTAAGACGGCGGGTAATCACCACAGTACCACCCATATGGGTCTCGAGCTCGCCAAGTTTTGACGTGCCCGGGCGTTCAACGATCACCGAAAAAGTCGCTAAACCATCGGTATAGAGCACTCGGTCCTGCGTCGGGCTGGTGACTGCGCGAAAACCTCTTGGCAACCAAGCAACTCTCCATCCAGGCGGTTGTTGCCGCGTCGACTCATTACGTGATGGCACAGTAGCAATCGCTAATTGATGCTGTATCCGGTCATCACCCAGCGTACTAGCCAGCGACTGCTGATTAATTTCGTTACCAATATCAATGCGAGAGAACTGGAACGCTTCAAGAATGCGACCAGCGTTAACCAAGTGTGACTGCAGCAACAGCCCTGTTTGACGATCAAGCCAGAGGCGATAACCATATCGGTCATTATTTTTAGGCGCAATGCCTAATACCACGGCGGCGCGGCCAGCAATGCGGTCGGAACCCAGCACTGAAAACTGGTAAAAGGACTGATCACGACTGAGTTTCTTACTGAAGCTTCGGGTAAATGGGCCCATCAGGTTTTCATGATCCATGTCGATATCAGAGCCGCTACCGTGATTGCAAACGACGTCTTCACCTGCACGAATCAACTCTCTGGGCGCTCCGTTGAGGTGTGAAAGCCGCTCGAATTCCTGCCCGTCTCTGAACTCGTGAGCTACCTGCACAGTATCAAACTGGTAACCCCGCATGTAGGTAAATATACCCTCGTAGGATTCATGTCGCAGCGCATCACCCATTTTTTGTAACCACAGACCCGCTTCATCCGGTTGCCCAGTGTCGCGAACCTCGGCACCAACAGCATCTAGGGCTAAAACCTGCCCGTGCACGCCTACGGCGAAAAGCAGCAGCAGTGCACGCGCGACGCAAGTGCGCATTATGTAAAATTTCGCTGGCAGCATGGTCTTCGATCTACCTTATTTCTTCCGCGATTCAGTGCCCTCGGGCACATCATAAATGACGGTACGTGCATTGGGGTTCATTCGCGCCATCTGGTCATGCTGGCGAAGATAGGCACGCAATTGCCGCTGCTTGTCCTCGTCAAGGGCCTTAAGATCAGTCTGGTCATTTGCCAGCTGCTTGTCGAATTGATAGACGGGGTTACCGCCATAATTGACACCTGAACCTTCCTGCAAAGCAGACTGACCAGATTGAGTACCGACCGTCTGCGCACTAACAGGTCCCGTTATAGCGCTTGCGGGACTGCTAGCCGCTGATTCAAGCGTATCAACCTGACCGGGCTGCAGCCCTAAAAATACCGCCACAACCAACGATGCCGCGAGCGCCAGCCCGCCCGCCGGTTTGGCCCAACTCGACGCAGTAACGGGTAATCTCGAAGATAGCCTTGTTACATTGCTGAGCTTGCCTAGGCCGCGATTGTCAGCATGGGTGACCTCGTCAGCGTCGATCGCAGCACTGATACGCTGCTGCAATGCCAAGTGCCGCTCAAGGCTGGGCCCCGCGTCACCGTGAGCCAGCGCACGCGCGTGCTGGTACCCTAGGCCGGTTTGCAGCACCGAATCATCGGCGTCGCAGTGCCTGAGCAGCCGGTGTATCTCTATTTCACTGGCCTCATCATCGATCCAAGCTGACAATGTCTCATTTATTTCGTTCGTCACAGATTCACACCTTAAATGGTTTTTTCGCAAACTTTCGCAAACCTTTACGGCTTTGGTTTTGCATCGTTGATTTTAGTATCAAATATCAATTCTTATTTTTATTGTTACTCTGGTCTAGCCGAGCGCCTCTATTTTCTTTTCAATTGCTTCTCGAGCTCGAAAAATTCTTGACCTAATCGTACCCACAGGGCATTCCATAATCCCGGCAATTTCTTCATAACTGAGCCCTTCGAATTCTCGCAACGTCACCGCAACCTTCAGTTCCTCCGGTAAATCGTCAATTGCCTTGTAGACCACTGCCTCAAGCTGGTCTCCCGCGAGGCGATTTTCTGGATTCTCTATGTCGCTCAGCGCAATTGAGCCCTCGTGCGAATCGCCTTGATCAACATCGATATCTGTGTCCGGCGGCCTCCTTGAGCGAGAGACCAAGTAATTTTTAGCGGTATTTATCGCTATCCTGTAAAGCCAGGTATAAAACGCGCTTTCTCCTCGAAAGCCTGGCAACGCCCGGTAGGCCTTAATAAACGCCTCTTGTGTTACGTCGAGAACCTCGTCTTGGTCTCTCATATAGCGACTAACAAGCCCTACGATACGATGCTGATACTTCAGCACCAATAGGTCATAGGCTCTCTTATCACCACGCTGAACTCTTTCGACCAGCTGCCGATCTGTCTCTACTTGAGGTTTCACCGGCGCTCCCGTCACGGCTTTGAATTCACGGCCAGCGAACGACTCATATCATATAGACACCAGTCTTCTGCATAAGTTCGCTCTACCAACCTATTCTTTAAAATTAGGACTTTATCTCTTCAGACCCGCATGGGCCTTGCACTGTAGACGTCTGTGCGTCTTTCAAATCTGTTACCTAACAGAAATATGCAATCGAAATTACGAATGTTAACATCTGACAGGTAGAGATAGGCGTATCTCGGTAAATAATATGCCACTACCTGATGCGCGAGCAAAAGGCCGGAATTTTATGAACACAAAAGGTAGACGATATTGAGTGCTAAATCTCATCAGCATGATGTCCTAATAATCGGTGGCGGCGCAGCAGGCATGACCTTAGCGCTAAAGCTGAGTCAAACTTATCAAGTAGCGCTGCTCTGCAAAGATGTCTCGAGCGAAGGCTCTACATACTACGCCCAAGGCGGCGTAGCGGCGGTCCTTGACGAGTATGACAGCGTCGATTCGCACATTCAGGACACGTTAGTGGCCGGCGCCGGCTTGTGCCATGAAGATGTAGTGAAGTATACGGTTGAGCAAAGCCCAGCCGTCATTCAATGGCTAGTCGACCTGGGCGTTAAGTTCGACGTCGAGACACAGCTCAACGGTCGGCAGGAGTTCCACCTGACGCAAGAGGGAGGCCACAGTCATCGACGCGTCATTCATGCAGCTGACGCGACAGGCTGGGAAATTGGTAACACCTTGGCAACGCAAGTGCGTGAGCAAACAAACATCACCTTATTCGAACGCTATGCCGCGGTGGACTTAATTACGGCTGACATGATCGGCCAACCGGGCAAGCAGTGTATCGGCGCTTACGTGCTAAATCTTGAGACCCAAGAAGTCGAGATATTTCAGGCCCGCTTCGTGGTACTAGCAACCGGCGGTGCTAGCAAAGTCTACCTCTACACAAGCAACCCTGATACAGCCTCCGGAGACGGCATAGCAATGGCATGGCGAGCCGGCTGTCGAGTTGGCAACATGGAATTCAATCAGTTCCATCCGACCTGCCTATACCACCCTCTAGCGAAATCCTTCCTCATCAGCGAGGCCCTGCGTGGCGAGGGAGCCCGTCTAGTGCTGGAAGATGGCACGCGCTTTATGCAGGACTTTGACGAGCGCGAGGAACTGGCGCCTAGAGACATCGTCGCCAGAGCTATCGACCACGAAATGAAACGGCTAGGTTGCGATTGCGTGTATCTAGATATTACCCACAAGGGCAAAGACTTTATCACAGCACACTTCCCAACCATCTACGCCCGGTGCCTTGAATTAGGCATAGACATCACGCAGCAGCCCATTCCCGTTGTGCCCGCCGCCCATTACACATGCGGGGGAATCAAAACAGATATTCATGGAGCCACGGACATACCCAATTTATATGCCGTCGGCGAAGCAAGCTTTACCGGCTTACATGGCGCCAATCGCATGGCTAGTAATTCTTTGCTGGAGTGCATGGTATTTGCCGGCGCGGCGGCCGAACATATTCAGCAGCAAGAAGCGGGCACTTCTTCACGCCTGACGATTCCTGCTTGGGATGATTCTCAGGTCACCGATTCTGATGAAGATGTTGTGATCGCACACAACTGGGACGAGCTGAGACGATTCATGTGGGACTATGTTGGCATCGTGCGAACTGACAAAAGACTGCAGCGCGCCCGTCGTCGGGTGCGCCTGCTCGACCAAGAAGTCGGCGAATATTACAGCAACTATAAAATCAGTAACGACTTGTTAGAACTGCGCAACCTAATCACAGTGGCCGACCTGATAATACAGTCCGCAATTCAACGCAAGGAAAGTCGCGGGCTGCACTATACCCTCGATTATCCGGCGCTGCAGTCAACCCAGAGAGACACTATTTTGATTCCACCGAACTATGGTTGAGGGCTGTAAACCCTCAGTAACGCACGCAGATGACGCAACCCCTGTCCTGCAACGCTGTCGGGGAACAGCGCTAACGCTAGGCGCCTTGGCCTTAGTTCGCAGCTTTTGAAGCGCAACACTACGAGCCAAGGTAGCAGCACCACCTCAGGGAACAAATCCACTGCCAGTCGCTCCCCTGAACGCAACCTCAATTGCCAGCCCGTGTCTGTCAATTGCAGCTCAATGATTGCGCCTGCCGTTCGACGCAGACCCTCAGACCATAAATTTGCGCCCCAAGATACGAGCAGCGCGCAGCCACCGGCAAGAACCCAATAGCGAGACAAGCCCGACAGGCTTAAGCCCAATATTGCTGCCAGATGAAGTCCAGTGGTGAGGCCGCAATACCACCACGACGAGCAACAGCGAATCAGTAACTGCTGGGTTTCCAACGGCGAGGGCATGCCAAGGCTAGGCGTCGGGATTTGCGGGCGGCTGGACTCTGGCGAGCATAAAATCAACCAGCGCCGCCATACCTGCATCATCAGGCCGAGACTTCTGGCTAAACCACTCAAGCAAATCGGGGTCATCTTGCTCCAGCAGCTTTTGAAAGCTAAGCTGTTTTTCAGTATCAACGCTGAGATACATCTCATCAAAAAATGGCAGTAGCAGCAGGTCGAGTTCCAACATGCCACGTCGACTGCGCCAGCGCATACGGTTAAGTTCTAGATTTTCTGCCATAGTTTTAGGTTTCGATGAGTTTAATAAGGGCGGGGTTAGTAAAATTATACCGCTTGTTACGGGCAAGGATGTAGAATAGATGCCATGAAAAATGTAATCCACTTACCTGAGTTTGGCTTCTTGGCAATTACTGGCCGCGATGCTTTGAAATTCCTACAGGGTTATAGCACCTGTGATCTTGCCACCGTAACGCCCGGTAGCCCGGGTATCGGCGCGACCTGCAATATTCAAGGGCGCATGCTGGCCAACTACCGAATCGCAGCTATCGAAGCCGGTTTTTTGCTGCGCATGCATCACAGCTTGGTCGCACCCACTATTGCTTTTCTGAAAAAATATATCGTTTTTTCCAAGGCCGAGTTGATTGATGAATCAACATCCTATCATTGCTATGGCCACACAGGCGCTTTTGATGTGCCTGAGGGAGCCCTCATGGTGGCCATTGATACCGCAGGTGAGCGCCAAGAGTGCTGGTCGACTCAGAGCCCTTCCATAACCCCAGACCAGACCCAGCTAAATGCCTGGCACCAGGCAGAACTTGCGGCTGGCCTTGTGTGGCTAGATATTACGAGCGTTGAAGAATATATTCCGCAAATGCTCAATCTGCAGAATTTTGACGGCATTAGCTTTAAGAAAGGCTGCTATTTGGGGCAAGAAATTGTTGCTCGCATGCAATACCGTGGTCAACTCAAGCGAAAACTGCACCGTGGCCAAGCGACGCATCAGGTAAAACCCGGGGACCTCATTATCTCTGCAACAGGCTCAACACTGGGCAAAATCGTTGCAAGTGTCGGCCAAGAGTTTTTAGCGGTTACCTCGATCGCCGGCACGGACACCACGTTTCAACTCAGCAGCGGCGAAAAACTGGCCCTTTCCCCCGTCAGCTAACTATCAAACTGGTCTTCGGGGCACTGCCTTTAAAAGGACTTCATCATCGTGTCTTGAACAATCCTGCCTGTAAGCTATAACTAATGGAGCGCTATTTTTCCCACCTTCCAGACCCGGGCAGCCATAAACCCTATGCATCCAAAGATTGAAGCTATACGCGACGAAATTCTCGAGGCGATAAATAACGACGAACTCATGCTGCCGACCATGCCCGAGGTCGCCATCCGACTGAGGGAAGAGGCCAACAACGAAAACGTTGATGCTAAAAGCATAGCAACGATCATCGGCAATGATGCGGCACTCACGGCGCGAATTATTAGGGTGGCCAACAGCCCTCTGGTACGGGGCCTACAGACTGTAGACGACCTGCAGATGGCGATCAGTCGTATGGGCATTAATTATGCAAGCAATTTAGCCATTGGTATTGCTATGGAACAATTGTTCCAGGCAACTTCCGAGGCCGTTGATGATCGTCTACGCCAAACCTGGGAACACAGCACCGAAGTGGCTAGCTTGTCACACGTGTTGTGTCGTCATTTCACAAAACTCAGCCCTGACCAAGCAACCTTGGGGGGCTTGGTGCATGAGATTGGCAAGCTGCCGATCCTCACTTGGGCAGATGATCATGATTGGGATGGCGCGTTAATCGACAAGGTCTGCGAGGAATTGCACCCCGACCTGGGGCGCATGATCTTGAAGGCTTGGGAGTTTCCCCCGGAGTTGCTTGACGTGCCCGCGCAGTGTCGCCAATTCACGCGGGTTGTACCCAAAGCCGACTATGTCGATGTGGTTATGGTCGCCAATCTACATACTTACAGTCGCACCGATCATCCTTACGCAAAAATGGACTGGTCAAAAATTCACGCCTTTGAAAACTTGGGGATTAACATCGACCTTATCGAGGCAGATGACAGCGAACTACTCAGGGATATCAGCGCCGCGAGGGCAGCCCTTACATGATGGAAGGCGTGCTGCTGAACGCCGGCGAATCGTCTATTGATTATCTATCCAATGCTAATCACTCGACGGGACTTTATTAAAAACGGTCTGAATGCTGGAGAAGTCCTTTCGCCCAAAGCCTTCTTTGCTATGGCTGACATATAAGTTACGCGCCAATGATCCCATGGGTATCGCTGCGCCCCTCTCTAGCGCAGCCTCCATCGCCAGACCCAAGTCTTTAATCATCAAATCCACCAAAAACCCGCCTTCATATTCCTTTGATGCGGGCACTCCCGGCATCACGCCGGGATAAGGATTGTAGACCTCCAGCGCCCAATTACCGCCGGAACTCTTACGCATAATCTCTGACAGTACCGCCGGGTCAAGTCCATTGTCGACCCCTAACTGCAGCGCCTCAGCCGTCCCCGTCATCAACACTGATAGCAACATATTGTTGCAAATTTTTGCGACTTGCCCGGCGCCTGCCGCACCCGCGTGAAATATATTCTTACCCATCACTTCAAACAGGGGCTGAGCCCGTGCTAAGCCTTCTACAGTACCGCCGACAATGAACGTTAACGTACCACCCACGGCACCACCCACCCCACCGGACACCGGCGCATCTAACATCTCAACACCGCGCTCAAGCGCCGCCGCTGAGACTTTTTGAGCAGAAGACGGCGCAATCGTGCTGCAATCAATCACCAGCGTCGACGCGGCAATGTGCGGCAATATGCCTTTCTCACCAAGATACAAAGTCTCGACATGTATCGATGCTGGCAACATAGAGATTAGCACATCAACATCCACGGTGGCCTCCAGAGCATTGACACAGGCCACAGCCCCTTGGCTGGCGAGATTTTCCAGCGCCGCAGGGACCAAATCAAACACCTTCACGGCATGTCCTGCTTGCATTAAATTAGCTGCCATGGGCCCGCCCATATTCCCTAACCCAATAAATCCAATCGTTGTCATAGCGATCTCCTGCAGGTGACCTTAAAAATAGGTGACATTTAATATAGGTGACGTTACAAAAATACTACATATCCAGGTCTATCAAAGGATTTACCGGCCAAGGCGCGGTGAAATGCTCATCGACCCAAGCCGACGGAACAGCCTGCAAATCCTCATAACGCCAGGCTGGCCGATTGTCTTTATCGATTAACAACGCACGCACACCCTCGGTGAAATCTGGGTGGCGACTACACTGCACCGCAATCACCAACTCCAACTGAAACGCTTGGGCCAGCGACAGATCAGGCGCGCGTTTAATTTGCTCGTAAATAATCTGGGCCGTGGTTGGCGAGCCATTGTTGATGCCGCTGGCAGCACGCACCATGAATTTATCGTCAGGTTTTTTCGCACTATAGCTACCCATTGCCAGAGCGAAAGCTGCTGCAGAATTTTCAGCAGCCAAGGCATCGGCCATCAGGGATGTGATTTCTGTCTCATGACTTATCAACGCCGACACAGGAAAGCTACCTGCTGAGGTTTCAAAAGCGCCCAGCATTTCATCCAGTTGCTGCTTGTTCGCGTTAGAATCTGATCGCCAGTTGGCAATCGTTAGCTGTTCAAGTACCGCCGGCTGCTTCTCGATCGGTATAAGATAATCTATCAGACCCACATACTTGCCGTCTTGGGCATTAAGCTGGCAACCGGTCCAGGCGATAAAATAAGCCCAATGGCGCGGCATACGCCCAAGAAACCAAGTCGCCCCCGCATCGGGGAATAAGCCAATGGTAATCTCGGGCAATGCTATGCGAGTCGTGGGCGTACCGATACGGTGGCTACAGCCACCAAGAATTCCCAGACCGCCACCCATCACAATGCCATGCCCCCATACAAGCGTCGGCTTTGGGTACGTATGAATGATGTAGTCCAATTGATACTCGCGCTCAAAAAAAGACTCGGCGTAAGGATTTGGGCCACCCGGATGGTCCTGCATTGACTGATACAGTGCTTGTATATCACCGCCCGCACAAAATGCCTTATCGCTAACACTTTGAAACAGCACCATGACGACCTCGTCATCATCACGCCAAGCAATCAACTGCGGCGTCATCAAATCGATCATCTCGAGGGTCAGGCTATTGAGTGTCACTGGCGTATTCAGAGTGACAACGCCTAGGGTACGACCTTGCTGGGTCGGCACCAGATCAAACACAACGGGAGGAGGCATCAGCTAACTATTCGTCCATTGCGGTTTACGCTTCTCTAAGAAGGCATTAACGCCCTCTGCCTGATCTTGGGTACCAAACAGTTGCACGAAGGCGTCGCGTTCAGCCTCGTAGGCGTCAGTCATATTTCCCGAACGTGCCGCCTGGATTAGACGCTTGCAGGCGCTAACACTGGTAGGGCTTTGCGCTTCCACCTTGGCGGCCATGGCCAAGGCGGCCGCTACCGACTCGCCCATATCAACCACCTCCTCTACTAAACCAATGCGCGCCGCTGTCGCCGCATCGACTCGCTCGCCACATAGAATCATCCGCTTGGCCCAACCCTCGCCAACGATCCACGACAGGTGCTGAGTGCCTAGACCGGCAGGCAACAGGCCAACGGTTGCCTCAGGCAACGCCATGATCGCTTGCGCCTCGGCGATCCGAATATCGCAGGCCATCGCACACTCTAACCCGCCGCCCATGGCATAACCATTAATCGCCGCAATGGAGACGCCACGAAAGCTTGCTAGGGCCTCGAAGGCTGCACCAAATTTATTTGCCAAGTCGCGTGCAACCTCTGGATCTCCCGAGGCAAACATTTTTAGATCAGCGCCAGCAGAAAAGAATTTCTCACCAGCCCCGGTGATTACCAACGAGTAAATGTCATCGTTAACATTCAGCTCACCAATCAGATCCCGCAAGGCTGTTAGGTTTTCAGCATCCCAGGTGTTGGCGGCTGGATTATTAATGGTGATCAGTGCGGTATGGCCCTTGATCTCAATTAACAATTTGTCTGTCATAGGGACTCTCTCATTTTTTGTTGAAACCGGTGACCGTGCCGACGCTACTGAACACCTTCAATGTCTGCCTGAGTCAGCAAGTGCCTAGAAACAATCAGACGCATAATCTCGTTCGTGCCTTCAAGTATCTGATGAACCCGGGTGTCGCGAAGGTAGCGCTCCAGTGGATATTCCTGCATATAACCATAGCCACCATGTATTTGCAGAGCCTGATTACACACCTCGAAGCCTATATCGGTGGCAAAGCGCTTCGCCATGGCTGAATACACGCTGGCTTGGGGATCGGCTTGATCTACCTTGAATGCTGCCAGACGCACCATCTGACGGGCTGCTACCAACTCAGTTACCATATCGGCCAGCTTAAACTGCAGTGCCTGAAAGCTCGCCAGAGGCGCACCGAACTGTTGCCGCTCGAGCATATAAGCCTGACTACGATTGACTGCGGCCTGCGCCGTACCGATGGAGCAGGTAGCAATATTGATGCGGCCACCATCGAGGCCTTTCATGGCGATCTTGAAACCATCGCCCTCGTTACCCAGACGATTGGCCATTGGCACACGCACCTGGTCGAAGATGATCTCTTTTGTGGGCTGACTATGCCAGCCCATTTTTTGTAAGTTTTTACCGTAAGTTATGCCCGCCGTATCAGCCGGTATCACCAGGCAACTAATACCTTTTGAGCCCGTGTCTGCCGTGCGCACCATCGCTACCAAAACGTCGGTTTCACCCGCGCCGGAGATGAACATCTTAGCGCCATTGACCACATAATGATCACCGTCTTGCTCAGCACGCGTACGCAGGGAGCCGGCATCAGAGCCTGCACCGGCTTCTGTCAGGCAATAGCTGGCAAGGTGCTGGCCGCTGATCAGGTCAGGACAGAACGTATCTTTGGTCTGCTCGTCACCAAATTCTGCAATCATCCAAGTCGCCATATTATGGATCGAGATGAACGCCGTGGTGGACGTGCAGCCCATCGCAAGCTGCTCAAGAATAATCGACGAATCGAGCCGCGGTAAGCCCAGACCACCAACCGCTTCGGGGCAATACAAACCACAAAACCCCATTTCACCAGCACTCGCGATCACCGCCTTGGGGAACACCTTGCCCTCGTCCCAAGCCGCTGCATGAGGCGCCATAGCCTTGTCAGAGAAAGCTCGCGCTGCCTGCTGATAGGCCAACTGGTCATCCGTAAGGTCGAAGTTCATGAACTCACTCGACTATTTCAGAGTGATCGTCATATTTGACGACACAACGGCGTCATCATCAAACCAGCGCGCAGTAATAGTCTTCGTTTCCGTGTAAAAGCGTATCGCCTGCTTACCATAGGCGTGATGGTCTCCGTAGAACGAATTTTTCCAACCAGTGAAGGAAAAGAACGGCAATGGCACTGGAATAGGAATATTAATACCCACTTGGCCCACCTCGATTTCACTTTGGAACTTACGCGCAGCGCCACCACTGGCGGTGAAGATCGAGACACCGTTACCGTAAGGATTTTCATTAATGACGTTAATCGCTTCGTCCAACGTGGCGGCGGGCATGGTCACCAGTACTGGACCGAAGATTTCTTCTTTATAAATGGTCATGTCACGGCTGACATCACTAAACAATGTTGGGCCCACGAAGTTTCCATCAGGCAAACCCTCTACCGTACAGTCGCTACCGTCGAGCAAACAGTTAGCCCCCTCGTCCTTACCTTTTTTGATATAGCCAAGAATTCGCTGCTTCGCCTCGGGACTGATCTGCGGACCGTAACCAGCCTTGTCGTCATTCCAAGCGCCGGGCTTAACATCAGCCATAGCCGCCCGCACATCATCGATCATTTTGACGGCATCGCCAACAAACACAGCGACACTAATTGCCATACAACGCTGGCCTGCCGCACCGACTGACGAGCCTACTAGCGCGCTAACAACTTGGGCTTTGTTCGCATCAGGCATAATCACCATATGATTCTTGGCGCCAGCCATACATTGAACCCGCTTCAAGTGGTCTGTGCCAAGACGATAGACATGTTGACCAACGGGGACGGAACCAACAAAGGAAATAGCGCGGGTATCGGCATGCGTAATTAAGGCATCAACCTGCTCTCGCCCACCGTGCACAACCTGCACCAGATCTCGCGGGAAACCAGCTTCATAGAACAATTCCACCAACCGGTTTGGCGTCATGGGGTCCTGCTCTGAGGGCTTAAGCACAAAAGTGTTACCGCAGGCTACTGCCATAGGGAACATCCACATCGGAATCATCGCAGGAAAGTTGAACGGCGTAATGCCAACGCAAACCCCGATGGGTTGAATCAAACTGTAGGTATCAATGCCCCGGGCGACATTTTCAGACGTCTCACCCATCATCATGGCAGGCACGTTACACGCTTGCTCGACCACCTCAATACCACGCCAGACATCACCCTGAGCGTCAGCAAAGGTTTTACCCGTTTCATGTGCAAGGATCTCGGCAATTTCATCGTGCTTGTCTTTCAGCAGCATCTGATACTTCATCATGATGCGCGCACGTTCCGGTGCTGGCACCCGCCGCCACAGCAAAAATGCCGCCTGAGCAGCGGCTACCGCCTCGTCAACTTCGGCCATTGTCGTCATCGGCGCGCGGGCGATTACTGCCTGGGTCGCGGGATCAGTGACGTCAATAGTCTCTGTCGCGGCGCTCTGCCGGAACCCACCGTTGATGTAGACATCCACGACTTTCGGCGTGGTTCCTGCTGTTACGACTGTTGCCTCGGACATGCCGACTTCTCCCATTTAACGTGGTCGTCATACTACACAGTGGCGGCGTGGAGGTACAGATCCGAACTTTATGAGCGGCTCAGCAGAAATTGAGGGGGGAGGTGCAGATATAGCGGGAATGACTGCCTTAGTGGCTCTGGCTCTTAAGGTCGCGCTGAAAGTCGTACCACGCGTCGGTATCTGACGTGGACGTATCGCAGATCTCCGCGCCATTCATATAGTCACCGGAGTCTTCCTGACTCACCCAGCGTACCTCGGTCTTCAGCAGCATCGTTCGTGACAATCCGTCGATCTTGACGAAAAGGTCCAGCGTACATCCATCTAACGGTATCGCTGCCATCAGGCGCATGCCACAACGCGAAATCTCAACGATGCTTGAGTGAAAGGTATGCCCCACCAGTCCTGGGTCGTCCGCCTTCAGTACTTGTGCGACAACTCGCCCACTGACGTTTGTTCTGATGTGCCTGCGTCGAGATTGCGTTTGCGCTCCATGTATATAAATAACGTTGTCGGTCGAGTTAGTCATGTCTGGCGGCCTCGCTGAGCGAACTGTGTTAATGATGGATCAAGGAGCGATATTCGTGCCAAAAATGCAATTACTTACGAAAACAGGGGTTTAGGTGTATTCGCAGCACAAGCCCTTACAATCAAAGGGTCTAATGGCGACACAACCTGACACACAAGGTCATGCAAACAACATAGCTCGCTGACGATATACGCCACTTACTGCAGGGTGCACCCAGCCATCACAGCTTGCCGATAACGTTACGCGCTAGTCCGCTTGCTACTTTTGGTGTATCGAAAATAATGTTGCTTAAGGGCTTAATCACAGCACTTAAACCACTCAAAAGCTTAAGGCTGCAACAACACCGATAACATTACGAGCTATGGAACCCCGTGTCACTAAAACTAATGGGCTAGACCGAAAGTGGGCGGCCAAAAAGCTTACCCTTACGATCTTTGATTTTCTCGATTTTTATCAGAGGCATGAAATCTCTTCGGTGCGGGACACCCATCACGTGATGGATTTGAATACCGAGGGGATGGAAGCTCGGGTAAGGCCTTGCCATCACCATTGCGAAAGCACCATTCATCCGTGAAGTTTTTCTGAATAGTAAAACCGCCCTCGTCTAGTACCGTGTGATGGGGAGAGTAAAGCAGCTGGATGTTTTCCATACTGGTTTCGCCGCCGCCGGCCCAATGCATAACGTGCTGCGCATCTAACCATTTATCACGGCTGCAGCCAAGAAAACGACAAGGTTTATCGCGGGCTAGCAACGCGCGCTTCATGGGCGGCGAGACCACTCTTGCCGCCATCATCCCGCAAAGCAGATTCATCGACGCGCAACATAACCTGGTAGTGATCAGCAGTGCTGCTATTACTATCACCACCTTTGATAAAGGCTTGCGTAAGGTGCACCAACGCATCGGCTTGTTGCCAAAGGAAAGCGTTTGTTTCACCCGCCGTCTTCGCATCCGACGTCAGCGCAGCCGCGGCGATCTCAATTGCTTTCATGACCAGCGCGCCTGTTTCTTTCGGCCGCCGCACAACTCAACGTCATGCTACCGTTATCGCGTTCGAGTCGCCGCAGGGCTTGGGAGTGATGCGCCGAATTAGGATTCGCCAGTGGATTGCCGGCGCTCAGCATTGTGCAGCTAATAGCAGTGACGCCTTACCTGTGCTGCGGTCGCCTGTAGTTAATAATCTAACAACTCTGTTTTGGCTCGTGGGTTACGGGGTATCGCAACCAGCAAAGGTTTCACTCGAACAATGGCGATATGTCACTCGTGAAGTTTGAAATATCTCAAATGAAAGACGCCTGTTTAGGTTGACCAGAACACTGTGTCAAACATCACGGTAACCCTACACCGCTCCGTAAAGGCTAACAATCCGGCAGGCTGGATTTGGATGCACTATCTACTAACAGGCTCGACTGTGGTGGAAGACCCTAACAGCCTTCCCACTTCTCTTCCCGCACCCATATCCATCATCGAAAGACTAACGGCGATCATGCCAAGAATCGCGATACAACACAGGGTGCCAAAGACCTGTCCCGAGCGCCGAAGGTTTACGTTGATCATGTGATGCTCCGCGAGGCAATGCAGTTGGGAAAGCTGAGGAGCTCCGGGGTCAGAGTGGCACTCCGACCCCGGAGCTCGTAGCTACTCGTAGCGTAGGGCATGGATTGGGTTTAGCCGTGCGATACGTATCGCGTGCACCGCCACAATTGCCCAGGCGAATATCACCGACAAACCACCCGCTATCAGAATCAGAAGTTCTCGATAGGCTAGGCGGTCGGCAAAAGAATCCAGATATAAACCCGAGACCAAATACGTCAGCGGTAGCGCAAACAACAATCCCCAAATCACTGGCTTGGAAAACTGCCAAATCAACAGCTTGATGATTTGCAGAGTGCTGGCACCCATGACCTT
>JBLHVI010000078.1:0-15134 GCA_047630175.1 Candidatus Azotimanducaceae bacterium | reverse complement strand
TTCAACTATTCGATAACGTCCAGGCTACGACCATGGGTGCTTTACGCGGCTACAAAGACACCCGCCTACCGTTGATATTTACATTGGTGGGTTATTGGCTGGTGGGGCTGCCGGTGGCTGTTGTGTTGGGGTTTGGCTGGCTTGGCGAACCGCTGGGTGCGTATGGGTTCTGGACGGGCTTGACGGTGGCGCTAATGTTTGTCGCGGCTTGTTCCTTATCGCGGCTGTGGTGGTTGGGGCGCAATCCAGCGCTTATCCTGCAGCTCGCAGCGCGTTAGTGACAGCCCGCACCGTGACCACTGAATCCTCAGTGCTGGCCCCAGTCATGCAGCAAACTGGCAACGCAAGCTGTGATCTTTTTTGCAGTGGCAATAGGTAGGAATTCATTGGGCCCGTGGGCGTTAGAATGTTGACCCCGCACACCAGTAACGACGAACTGGGCGTCTGGATGATGACGTGCGAAGAACGCCATGAACGCAATGCGCCACCGTAATCAAGATACACTGCAGGTGCCCCGAAATAGGCTTGTGAAGCTTTCTGTAGGGCAGCCCTAGGGCAGGACTGGTTTCAGGTGCGTGCCAGCCCGCGTTGGGTTTTTGCCAATCAGCATGCCGCGCAAAGAAGTAGTAACCCACAGTTGATCGTAGTTGCCACAGGTAGAATCAAGGGCAATAACCAGCCCAGGCGTGCCTACGCGACTCGACAATGACTGCACGTAGACGGGTAGGTCGGGGCTGCCGCTTTCCTCTGAAGCTTCAATCAAAATAACCACCCGAGGCGACGGCAGTGCCTGTTCGCGCAGGGCTTTAATGGCCGCAATTGCTGAATAAACTGCGTAGCCGTCATCAGGACCGCCACGACCATAAAGCTTATCGTCGCGGCGTGTCGGCACCTAGGGTGCTAGTCCTTCAGGCCAACCGCTGCTTCGGACTGTTTGTCGAGATGATCATAGATCAAGACCGTGCCGAGTTGTTCGCCTAGGTACCCTAGCGACAGTGTTGGTGTGCGGTCGGGCAGTTGGTGCAACGCCATTTCAAGCCCCGGGATCCGTTGTTCAGCGACCCAGTCCATAACATGGGTCATGGCCTCGCGCATATGGCCATTGGTCTGCCAGTCCGTGTCGAACATCGGCGATTTGTTGGGGGTTTTGATGTATTCAGCGAGACGATCGATGATATCCGTTTCCCAGAACTGCTCAATGTAATCGATAATCTGGTCTTGGTTCATACAGGCGGCCAATAGGTTGGGCCACATGCTGCGTTACAAGGGGGGGCAAAAATAGCAACGTGCCTCACGGTTTTGAGTCCTGTGGCGGGTCTAGGTCCTCGAAGTCACCATCAATAGTTCGTGGAGGGTTATCAGCGGCATGCTGCCCGGCAGCTGAATAATCATCAGGAGTTTGATCTTCAACAGGGCTGACTAACGCTTCTGGGCCATGCGCCCGCGGTCGATTAAGCGTGCTATCAACAGCGCTGTCAAAAGGTGAATCAGTTGATTGTCCCTCAAAGGTGCGGCCTTGAAACGTAAACGACCCACCGGCTCGACCAGCGCCCATTTGAAAGCCGCCTTGCATGAACTGCGTGTGTTTCAGTAACCAGACCGCTAATGGCCCTCGTAGGCCAGGGAGCAAGCAAACAAAGCCGACGGCATCTGTCACGAAACCGGGCGTGAGCAGCAGAGCGCCGCCAATAATGAGCATAACCCCTTCGAGCAGTTCTTTGCCGGGAATTTCTCCACTCGCTATTTTGTTCTGCAAGCGCGCCAAGGTCGCCAAGCCCTCGCGCTTCAGCAGCCATACGCCAACCGTAGCAGTCAGCACAACGAGGGCTATAGTTGGCAACGCGCCAATCATACTGCCGACCCTGATGAGGATAAACATCTCAATGACTGGCACAATTATAAAGACGAGCAAAAAAAATCGCATGGGCCCAGTGTAACAATTCATACGACAATTCATACGACAATTCATATAGCAAAGGGTGTTAGAGATTTCCCTGTGGGCCGTAAGTCTTCGTCAAGGACACAGACAGGTGGATATATGTTAGATTCCAACAAATACCAAAGATACAAGGACCCCTGCATAAACTAACGCAGGCGCTTGGATTAGAACCGAAGTACACAGAGGAAAGTTGAATGGAACTCAAAGCGGTTCAATACGCTGTCGAAGCGGGGCTGGCGACCATTACTCTCAATCGCCCGCACCGGATGAATGCTTGGACTGGGCGCATGCACACGGAGTATCGCTGGGCTTTGCTGCAGGCTGAGGAGGATATCGAGGTGCGTGCGATCATCGTCACGGGAGAGGGTCGCGGATTTTGCGTCGGCGCAGATACCCAAGCGTTGGAGGGGCACATTAAGAAAGGCGGCTATGACCCCGGTACGCCAGATACGCTCGCCCAACCTGGCTATGGTAAGTTGCCAGCTTTCGATGCCAATTTCGCCTATCATTTTGGCTTGACTAAGCCGGTAATCGCAGCGATAAATGGGCCTGCCGCAGGGATAGGTTTAGTGTTGGCGTGCTATGCGGATATCCGCTTTGCAGTGCCGGGCGTTAAGCTCACTACGGCGCACGGCAAACTCAACCTGCCAGCAGAATTTGGCCTGTCATGGCTGTTGCCAAAAATGATCGGCCTGGCGCGGGCTAATGATCTGTTATTCACCAGTCGCGTATTCTTCACCGAAGAAGCGCATGAAATGGGTTTAATTAATCATATTGTTGATCCCGATAAGTTGCTGCAAGCGACACGTGAGTATGCGTTGCAGATGATCAAGTCGGTCTCGCCTGCATCTTTGCGTGAGTCTAAGCGTCAGGTTTACACGGACCTGCATCGTGATTTAGCGCCTGCGGTCATCGAAAGTGAAGCGCTGGTAAGCAGCATGATGCGCGAACCAGACTATGCGGAAGGGGTCGCGGCATTTTTGGAAAAAAGGCCCCCGAACTGGACCGGACAGTAGTCTCATTACCGGACAGTAGTCTTATTAATAGCATCAGTGGCTCTAAAGCCGTCAATTTTTTGAGGAGGTAGATATCCTGAATACCAGCGCCCACATTGAGTCGACCACTACTGGGGTAGATGCCCCTTACTATTTGCCACTGGGAGACGAAGTTGAGATATTTCTTGCGGCCTACGAGCAACGCTTGCCAATACTGCTGAAAGGTCCAACCGGTTGTGGTAAGACGCGATTTGTTGAATACATGGCCCACCGTTTGTATCGCGGTGATCAATCTGACACCGCGCGGCAAGCAGTAGACGTGCCGCTTCAGACAGTTGCGTGTCACGAGGATTTAAGTGCGACAGATCTTGTTGGTCGGTTTTTGCTCCAGAGTGACGCGACGGTTTGGCAAGACGGACCATTGTCGCGTGCGGTTAAACAAGGCGCTATCTGTTACTTAGATGAGATCGTCGAGGCGCGCAAAGATTCAACCGTGTTGATACATGCTTTGACAGATCATAGGCGTATATTACCTGTTGAGAAAATGGGTACAATTCTTAGTGCGCACGAAAATTTCTTGTTGGTGATATCTTATAATCCGGGGTATCAAAACGTGCTGAAAGATCTCAAGCCTAGTACTCGGCAGCGTTTTATTGCGATAGATTTTGATTACCCAGACCCCGATAAAGAAGCGATTATAATTGCTCATGAAAGTGGCGTTGACATTTCGTTAGCAAGTGAGCTCGCGATGCTCGGTAGCAAGGTGCGGCACCTAAGGCATCATGGTTTTGATGAGGGCGTGAGTACGCGTTTGCTGGTTTATGCGGGCCAACTAATGGTGCGAGGAGTTGCTCCAACTCGGGCCTGCGAGGTGGCAGTATGCCGTGCCGTTTCGGATGATGCTGATGTTCAGCGCGCCATTGCAGAGTTGGTAACAACGATTTTTCCGGATGCATCAAGCCACTGATGGTTGCTATCCCGCAAGTGGCATCAGAGTTAGCTAAGCTTAGTATTACGACTGCAGCTTCTTTTGAGTCGGCGTCAGCAACGTTACGGCAGAGGAAGGTCGATAACGACGTGTTGACCGCTTGGGCAGATATCTGTCATTCAATGGCAACATCAGGATGGCATGGTTGGGAGACCACCGACTGTTACCTGCAAATAAGTCATAGTTTGGTTGCTCATGGTGGCAACGACTTGTTGTTGGGCGTTGGGCGATATGGATTATCTTTATGCGGATTTTCCGTCGAGCCCTGCGTTAGTTATTTAGGCGGCATACAAGAACTGTTAGCTAAGAATGTTGTAGAGCGGCGATCCAGTATTGAAGCTACTGCGGTACGTCTGACGGATAAATACACCCACGCAGCGAACCTAGTCGGCAGCTATTTTAAGACGGCCTTCGCTTTTGCGATCACTGATACGCAGCAAAATCTGAATCACTGGCTAGGTATCGCCGATGACGTGGTGATCGGCGAGCGTGATGGCATATTGCAATTTCTCAGCTTTAGCAAGACTCCAACGGATGTATCGTGGGCATACGTGCGAGAGCTGCACGATTGTTCAAGCGTTTCTGCCGCGGATTACTTACGAGTTCAACCACAGCTGATCGCTGTGCTTAGCGCTGCGCAACACGCTAGGCTAGGTCAGCGGCTGCTTTGTTATGCAGGAAAGTCAACACCTGTGTCAGATTTTCTCGATCAGTTGGTTGTAGCGATAGCGGGTCTTGCATCTCAAGAGCGGGACAATCTGTTGTTGCTGCTTGAGCAACTCGACGATGTGCTTTTGGCTTCAACATTGTTGGCGGTAGTACCCCAATTGCCGATGATGAAAAACAGGATATTGCTGGACTGGATTCAGGAAGGGCTCGGTATGGTCGTCAACCAACCCGCCTCGGCTCAGGCGTACTTAGGTCTTGAGTCGGCTCGTTCAACACAATGCCTGCAGCGCCTACAAGGCCAGGTGTATCTGGCAGACTGCCAGCGCATGCTACAGTTCTATACGGAGGCTTTTGTCGGCTCAAGACTCAGGCTAGTGAGCCAGGATGAACTTGATGGAGAGAATTTAGCCAGTACTGACGGTAACGTCATTTTACTGCCGGTGGTAGCGTGCGATTATGCCACCGAGGCAGAAAACTTTCGCTTTTACAAAGTCGCTTTGTTGCACCAGTTAGGTTTCTATGAATTTGGTACTTTTGACTTCCGCTTCGAAGACAGTCCCTTGGCTTTTACAGCTTTCTACCGTCACTTTGGTCATCCGGCGTTGGCAGCGTTACTGTTCCAGTTATTAGAAGACGCTCGAATTGACTGGCAGCTAGGTCAAGCTTATCGGGGCATTGAAGGTGAGTTGGCATGGCTAAAGGCAGACGCATTGCAACGTCGTGGTGATGTTGTTATGCAGACGGTATCAGGGAAAATGTTTGAATCGATGGTTCTTACCAGCCTTGACGGTGCTGTTGGGTCCGCAAGCGCCGAGCTCGTAACACCCATAGAATCCTTACGCGACATAATGATCGGGCTACGTTCAACGGATGCCAGTATCTTCGATACCATGACTGCCGTGAGCGCCAGTTATGAAATCATTACCTTAACGTGTCCACTGCTGGTTAAGCCAAAAGTCGGACTTGAGGTGCCACCAGCTGTCAATTTTCGCGGCGTAATTGAGCCAGATACTGTCAGCGTTAATCTTCAGCTTGGTCTTATGGAAGACGATGACATTGAGTTGTTGGAAGATGATGCCGAGTCTTTAGGGCTTAGCATTATGCTCAACCCAGGTGATGTCGAAATAGATGATATCAAACAGGGTGAGCTGGAAAGCGCCGGGATGCTGATGAAGGAAATGGATCGGCGGCCTGATGAAGCAATAAAGCCGTCTGATGAAGCTGAAGCGGCAGCGGGTGACGAGGCAACGTTGCAAGCCTTGCTAGCAGGTCGCACGTCGCCCGATCGTGCTCAAGTATTTCGCTACGATGAATGGGATTTTGTAATTGACGACTATCGGCGCCGCTGGTGTACCCTATATGAAATAAAGGATGTTGATGAAGACGCGGCCTTCGTCGATGATGCTTTACCAGCACTGCAACGGCTCAGTGCCAAGGTGCGGCGTCAGTTGAGTATGCTGCGGCCAGAGATGCTCGCAAAAGTGCGGGGTCAGGTTGATGGTGAAGAGTTAGACATGGAGAAAGCGATCGAAGCGATTGTCGATCGGCGGGCTGGTTTAAGTCCAGAAGAGCGCATATACGTTCAAAAGCAGCGCAAAATTCGTGATGTGTCGGCATTATTCCTGCTAGATATGAGTGCGTCGACGGATGACCCGATGCCTGATCCTAATGCTGCCGCTGTAGCGCCTGTTTGGATTGATCCTGACAGTGATGATTACTTGCGAGATTACAATGCGGCTCATCCGGAGCAGACGACGACCAAGGCTAAGCGCATCATTGATCTTGAAAAAGAGGCGGTGCTTCTTATGGCTGAAGCATTGCAGGATCTAGGCGATAACTATGCGATATGTGGTTTCTCAGGCTATGGTCGTGAGCAGGTAGAATACTTTATCCACAAAGACTTTACGGAAAACTATAACCGCAAGGTCAAAAATAAGATTGGTGGTATCAAGCCCTGTCGTAGCACGCGCATGGGGCCGGCCATACGTCATGCAAGTCAGCAATTGTTGGCAACTGAATCGCGCATCAAAGCGCTGATTATTCTCAGCGACGGCTACCCGCAAGACTTTGATTATGGCAAGGATCGCAACAGCCGCATTTATGGTATCAAAGATACCACCAGAGCGCTGGCTGAGGCTCGCCAGCAAGGAATTTCGGTATTTTGCCTGACGGTTGATCCGTCTGGGCATGACTACCTGCGCGAAATGTGCCCCGACCAGCAGTATATGGTGATCAAAGATATTGACGGTCTGCCGGGCGAACTCTCAAAGGTGTACCGCGGGCTCACGGCCTAACACAAGCTGCTTTAATGCACTTGCTTTAATGCACTTGCTTTAATGCACTTGCTTTAATGCACCTGCTTTAATGCACCTGCTTTAATAGACCTGCTTGAATACGCCTGCTTTAACAGGTGTCAGACTCACGGTATTACTATTTTTTGATGCAGATAGGACGCGCCGGACATGCCCAGTTATAAGCCCACAAATGATGCGCCGCGTAACCCGCACTGCGGCACCAATGCTGGGCACATCGACAACGGTTACACCCACAAGGCGAGTATCAGTTGGCGTCGCAGAGCAGCAAATTCGTGAGTCAAAGGGGGAGATCTGGAGAGGCAAAAAAGCCAATCACAACTGCCGCTATTGCCAATAATTCAACCGGTTGGTGGTGCGGTCATTGATCGAGACATTACCAAATAGCAGTGCCATCCGCATAGCTTGTCTTTGGCGGCGTGCGTTCGTCACCAAGGCGCTGAGCGCGATCTAGGCGTAACTGGATTCTGTGATCCGCAAGATGATTGCCGTTTGCAGGTCGCTACAAAGGATTAGCAGCAGTGCGAGAGAGCCTGATGGTCTGTTGTATTGAGAGGTCTGTGCAATAGGTCCCAAAGTCATTTATAGTCTGCCGCAGAAACTTATAAGACTAATGAAAGGAAGAGAATATCCATGAAAACACGAATTACTGAAATGTTTGGCATTGAGCATCCAATTATTCAAGGCGGCATGCATTATGTTGGGCTGGCTGAAATGGCCGCGGCTGTCTCCAATGCGGGTGGCCTCGGCATTATTACTGGTTTGACCCAAGGTACTCCAGAAAAGCTCGCGGCAGAAATCGCCCGCTGTAAGACTATGACGGATAAGCCTTTTGGTGTGAATTTAACGTTTTTGCCGTCAGTGACGCCTCCGGACTATCCCGGCCTCGTGCAGGCTATCATTGACAGTGGCGTCAAGGTGGTTGAGACCGCGGGCAATAACCCCGCCAAGTGGCTGCCGGCTTTGAAGGCTGCTGACATCAAGGTTATTCATAAATGTACCGCGGTTCGCCACGCGCTCAAGGCACAATCTATTGGTTGCGATGCAGTATCGGTAGATGGCTTTGAGTGCGGTGGTCATCCCGGGGAAGATGACATTCCTAACTTTATTCTACTGCCCCGAGCTGCCGACGAGCTCGAGATACCGTTCGTGGCGTCTGGCGGCATGGCAGATGCACGTTCTCTAGTGGCGGCGCTAGCTATGGGTGCTGAAGGCATGAATATGGGGACACGATTTATTGCAACGAAAGAGGCGCCGGTGCATGAAAATGTTAAACAGGCCATTTTGGCTGCCTCCGAGTTGGACACCCGACTAGTCATGCGGCCGCTGCGAAATACCGAGCGCGTGCTCAATAATGTTGCAGTTGAGCGTTTGCTAGAAAAAGAGAAAAGAATGGGTGCAGAGCTTAAATTTGCTGACATTGCAGAGGAAGTCGCCGGTGTTTATCCACGGGTCATGACTGAAGGTGATATGGATGTGGGCGCCTGGTCTTGTGGCATGGTCGCGGGTTTAGTTTACGACATCCCATCCGTACAGGAACTCGTTGATCGGATCATGGCGGAAGCGCATGTACTGATCAGCCAGCGACTCGCTAAATTTGCAGCGAGTTAAGCCTTGCTCTTTGTCTGTGGCGCTGCCTTTGTATGGGTGCCACATTCTTGGTGCGGCTTAAAAATTTAAATCACGGCACCTTCAGGCGATTGTTCGTGTCGCGATTGTCGCGTATCAGCTGATCGTCCCTGCTTGGCAAACCCGCTTTTGCCTGACGATCGAACAGCACAATGTTAACAGTAGCGGCGAGGTTTAAGCAGCCACGTGTAGGAATGTAGACAACCGCGTCGGCACGGTTGATATCGTCTTGGTGTAGGCTCCCGTCTTCCGGACCAAAAACGTAAATCGCGCGCGTCGGATGCTCAAAAGCAGAAAGGGCGATAGCCCCTTCAACGAGTTCCACGCAAACGATGCGCGTGTTCGCGGGAACAGTATCGAGCAAATTTTCAACACCTGTTAAGGGTATATCTTGGCTCATACTGCGAGTGTCGGTACTAAAGCGCGCGGCTCGCGCATAGCGTGCCCCTGTGTAGCGCACTTCATGAGCACCAAAACAACCCGCAGCGCGCATCACCGCGCCGATGTTTTCCGGGGTTTTGGGGTTAGTCAGGCCAATAATAACAATAGGTTGATTGATCTGTGTCATTAAATGTGGTGCTCACTTCGTTCGTTCAAACAGTCCGTCGACCCTGTCTCGAAGGACCGGCATACCCAAGGTCGCAGCGCATAAATCGTACACAAATGCGTTTGTCGATCTAGCGCTGCGCACCAACCGTCAGCTAGCCGCTGCATGGTTTCACCGCCCCATTCGTCGGTCTGTATATACCTTGCAGGCACGCCTGTATCTGTAATGAGCAAAACTTCTAGGCGGCAACAGCAGGCAAGGCATGTCGAGCAACTCACTGAAGGGTCGGTGATTTGCGTAGTCTCAATCTTCATTATGAACCTGTTCTCGCGTGAGTTTTTGTTGCGCTGGAGAAGTCTGTCAAACGATGTATGACGGTATTCACAAGCGATTTATAATAAGTATCATTTTAATACTAAAAAAAGTAATATCGGGATGAGGGCATAATATGCACCTTTTTAATGCAGTATTGGCTATTGGCTAAGTTTAATGCGCCTTTGCTGTGCGCTCATGTTTTTTCACGTCACGATGCAGTTAATTATTCTCCGGAGAGACCGATAATGTCTAAACCCTTGTACAAACTCACCGCTCTGGCTGCTGCGATTATCGCTGCCCAAATGAGCGTACCACAGTTAGCCTATGCTGCAGATACGACTATTGAAGAGGTTGTGGTTACGGGTAGCCGCGCTAAAGCACGCTCGACGACGGAATCACCAGCACCTGTCGACGTATTCTCCGGTGATGACTTCGCCAATCAGGGCGATACAGACATTAGCAACTTACTTCGTAACGCCATTCCGTCGTACAACGTTAGCGATCAACCTATCAGTGACGCGGCAACGCTGGTACGCCCTGCCAACTTACGCGGTTTAGCGCCAGATCATGCGCTGGTGCTGGTCAACGGTAAGCGTCGGCATCGGGCGGCGGTAATTACCTGGTTAGGCAATGGTATTTCTAATGGTTCACAAGGTGCTGATACCTCAGCTATTCCTGCTCTGGCACTTAAAAGTGTAGAGGTGTTGCGAGATGGTGCTGCAGCTCAGTATGGTTCTGATGCTATTGCTGGTGTGCTCAACTTCAATCTTAAAGATGCCAGTGAAGGCGGTTCCTTTGAAGTGCGCTATGGTCAGTATTCTGAAGGTGACGGCGAGCAACAGACTATTGCTGCTAACTACGGCTTCGCCCTCGGTGACAATGGTTTTTTAAATCTGACCGGCCAGTTTGGTAGTTCTGAAGCCACGAGTCGATCGGAACAGCGGGCTGATGCCCAGGGCCTTATCGACGCTGGTTATACGGGCGTACCGGCACCAGCCATGATTTGGGGTCGTCCTATCGTCGATGACGATTTGAAGCTTTTTGCTAATTTCGGTTTCGACTTAGGCGGTGCGGAACTTTACGGTTACGCGAACCATAACTCGAAGGATGTTGATGGTGGCTTTTTCTTTCGTAACCCAACGAATCGGGGTGGCGTTTACAGTAATGATGATGGTGCAACCTTAATGGTTGGCGATCTGACCCCGACTGATGGCATCGCTTGCCCGGTCGTGACATTGACGGGCGTGACGCCAGACCCAACAGCATTCGCTGCGATTGTTGCGGACCCAAATTGCTTCTCGTTTCAGGAAACAATTCCGGGTGGTTTTACGCCGCGTTTTGGTGGTGAAGTTACTGACGATGCGTTGCTGTTAGGTTTGAAGGGCGAACTTGATAATGGTTTGGGCTGGGATGTAAGTGCTTATTACGGTAACAGCAAAGCTGACTTCTTTATTAATAATACTGTCAACGCGAGTCTTGGGCCCAATACGCCACGAGATTTTGATCCAGGCTATTACGAACAAACAGACACCAATCTGGCGGCAGATTTCACTTATTCCGTGAGTGAAACGGTCAATCTGGCGTTTGGCGCAGAATACCGCAACGAAGAATTTACTATCGGCGCCGGGCAGGTAGAGTCCTACACGGCCGGTCCTTTAGGTACGCAAGGATTTAGTACGTCATCTAATGGTTTCCCGGGTTTCCCGGCTGTAACCTCTGGCGCATTTGATCGTGCGAACTATGCCGTTTACGTCGAAGGCGACTTTGATGTTACGGATGACTTGCTGATACAAGCTGCGTTGCGTTTCGAAGACTTCGATGACTTTGGTACCACAACGAACTACAAAATTGGCGCCAACTACAGCTTCAACGAGGACTTCGGTGTTCGGGGCACTTACGGTACAGGCTTTAAGGCACCGACACCAGGTCAGTCGAACGCCTCAAACACCTCAACGGAATTAACCGGCGGCGTGCTAGTGAACAATGGTACGATTCCGGCTACGAACCCGGTCGCACTCGCGAACGGCAGTAAGCCACTGGAAGCGGAAGATTCAACTAACCTGACGTTGGGTGCGTACCTGACTATTGGCGCGTTTGATGTCACCGTTGACTTTTTTGATATCGATGTTGAAGATCGACTCAACCTGTCGTCTGAAGTAACTTTGACGCCAGCCCAAATCGCGCAATTGATTGCAGACGGCGTACCAGGTGCTGGTGATCTGACGCAGTTTCGCTTCTTTACCAATGACTTCGACACCAATACCCGTGGTTTTGATATCATTGTTTCGACTGAAACTGAGTGGTTAGGTGGACTTACCAATTGGAATTTGGCATATAACAACACGCGTACTGAGGTCACGGGTTTCAACGCGGCGACTATTGGTGCGGCGCGCATTCGCCAGATCGAAGAGACGACACCTGATACGCGTTGGAATCTTTCGGGTAATCACATGATAGATTCATGGAGGTTTCTCGCACGTGTTAGCTATTATGATGAGTGGTTCGACAGCTTTGAAAATGACGTCTTTGGTAGCAATGCGGTTTTCGATGCTGAAATGTTGCTCGACTTAGAAGTAGCCTACGACATTAACGAGAATGCCAGCATTCTGGTTGGTGGAAACAACGTTTTCAACAACAGCGGTCAGAAAGCGACTGACGTTAATAACACGGGTTCTAACAGTGCGTTGGTGTTGGGTAATACTTATAGCCAGTATTCGCCTTTCGGTATCAGCGGTGCCTTTTGGTACGGTCGGTTTCAGTACAAAATCTAATGCAGTTTTAGTGACATGCCGGCCTCTAAAAAGGTTGGAGATAAAAAAAGGTGCCGTCGGCACCTTTTTTTTGATTTTTTTTCGACTTTTTTGCGATGTTCTTTGCTTTTATCGCGTGCATACTTGGCGCTTATAAGTGCAAGCAGGTAACGTTGATGCCTAGCTGCATTATCGCCGTAGCTTGCTCCGGTCGAAACAGCCACATGTTACTCAAGTGGTCTACGTTGACTGGGTGTAGTACCTTAAGCTAAGGCCAGCAGTGTTTTAAATGCCAACAATTTAGAGGTTAGTAATATTGAAATCAGTGACTATGTGGCGAGAACAAGATAACGCGTTGCAGGCAGATCTTATCTTCAAGGACTTTAAGCAGGCATTTGCCTTTATGACGTTAGTCGCAGAATTAGCAGAGACGCATCAGCACCATCCGAATTGGTCGAACGTCTACAATCGAGTGCATATTAAATTGACTACCCACGACGTAGGCAACCAAGTTACTGACAAGGACTGGGCGCTTGCAGCTGCAATCGAATCGCACGCTGGTGTCGCATCCCTGATAACAAGGTCAAGTACGCCAATACAAAAAAAATGACGAACAATCCTCCGCGTGTAATGCGTTTCAAAACAGCGTCATCGGCGATCTATCAATGCTATCGTTGCTTGGGATAGATATAATTGATGTAGATTTAAGCAAGGGAAGACGTTGTCATGGTTCGAGTATCATGTGTGGCACTTTGTATGATTTTGCTGGCAGCGTGCCAGCCAGTGGCTGAGGTTCACATTATGAATTACGCTGAAACTGATGTGGTCACCCTGCAAGCGCAAATGGAGGCGGGCGAATTAACAGCCACGGCGTTAACGCAATTTTACTTAGACAGGATTGCGCGGCTGGACCAGCAAGGTCCTACTTTGAATGCCGTCATTGAGTTGAATCCTGATGCGTTAAAGATCGCTGGTGACCGTGACAAGGAACGAAACTTAGGCCAACTGCGTGGCCTTTTACACGGTATTCCTGTGTTGCTGAAAGCCAACATCGACACGCACGATCAAATGGCTACGACCGCGGGCTCGGATGCCCTGAAAGATCATCATGCTGCTGCCGATGCGTTTATTGTTCAACGATTACGCGCTGCAGGTGCTGTAATTCTCGGTAAAACTAATCTAAGTGAGTGGGCAAATTTTCGTTCTGATGATTCCTCCAGTGGCTGGAGTAGCCTCGGGGGCCAGACACATAATCCCTATGATCTTCAACGGAATCCTTGTGGTTCCTCCAGCGGTTCAGCCGTCGCAGTAGCGGCGGGGCTGGCGAGTGTCGCTGTAGGCACCGAAACAGACGGTTCGATCATATGTCCGTCGAGTAAGAATGGTATTGTTGGTATCAAGCCAAGTCTGGGTCTAGTGTCGCGTCGGGGCATCATACCAATTGCACATTCTCAAGATACAGCGGGACCGATGGGGCGCACCGTGCGCGACGCGGCAATACTTTATGCAGCTATGATCGGTGAAGACCGTGAGGATGTCACTGCACCATTGTTTCCTCATCAAGTGCCCGATGTATTGGCAGCTTTAGATGGCGCCTCGTTGCAAGGGCAACGTATTGGCGTATTACGCGACTACAGTGGCGCTGGTACTAACGAGGATGTAGAGCAAATACTTACGAAAAGTCTTGCGTTACTACGTCAGCAGGGTGCTGTTATCGTTGACGATATATCGATTTCAAGAGAGGGCTTGGGCGATGCCGAATACGAGGTGCTGCTTTATGAGTTCAAGGCTGACCTGAATGCTTATCTTGAGGATATTGAGCCGGGGACTGGGACGACAGTGCGCAACTTAGCGGGCGTGATCGCCTACAATGAACGTCACAGCGCAGTTGCTATGCCTATCTTCGGTCAGGATATTTTTACCTTAGCGCAGACTAAAGGGCCGTTGACCGAGCAAGCGTATATTGACGCGTTGCTTACCAGTAAAACCATTGCTCAGCTGGGTATTAACGAGACGCTGCAGTTGCATCAACTCGATGCTATTATCGCACCATCGGGTGGCCCTGCCTGGCTCACTGATCATATCAATGGCGACCAGTCTGGTGGTATTTCTAGTTCTAGCTTGGCGGCTGTTGCAGGTTATCCTGCAGTCACCGTGCCGGCAGGCTTTGTTGAGGATTTGCCAGTAGGTCTAAGTTTCTTCGGCGCGCACATGTCAGATGCTCACTTAGTTGGTTTAGCCCACGCGTTTGAGCAAGCCAGTGCTGCGCGTATTGCGCCTGACCTGTAAAGTGCGGGAGTGATATCAAAGGTGACCGAAGGGTAATAGATGGTCACCTCGCAGTCATTTACATCAGATAGCCAATCTATCGCTGCTTGTCCGTCGCGATATATTTTTAGGCATAGTTTATGCATTTTCCCGATGTACCAAGAACATGCGGTTCAACCCGAAGTCACAGTTAATGTTAATAACGATGACAGCTTTCTAGTGTTCTGTATCGATGGTCTAAGCCGTCTCGCCAACACGTCTGAGTTGCTCCGCCGACAATTGGTTGGCGCATGCGCAATTCCAGAGTCTGGCCTCAGATAGAAAATGGATCCACACACCACCGATGTTAATTAAAAGACCGATAAGATCCGGAAGCCCAGTAAACCAAGCAAGCGTTACGCGAGCAATTTGCGTAATTTCGTCGTCCTAGTTCGCCCCTTTTACGCTCTCTACGATAGCGGTTCGGGGGTTACAAAAAGCCCCAAGTTGGCCATGTTCGAGTGTCCTTTTCGACCCTACACCAACGCTGGGCTATCGTTGACTCGTAATAGTTAAGATTTCGAGAAGACGATCACAGCCTAATGTGAGTAACGTGCATCAGCGAATGGTGCCATCCATCTTGATTAGCAACTCGTCAAGACATCGACTGACAGCGGTACAAATACGAATACGCTCTACCTGTGGCCAAGTCATCGTTTGGCCATCGTTGATCAGATCAAGTG
>JBLHVI010000077.1:0-15349 GCA_047630175.1 Candidatus Azotimanducaceae bacterium | reverse complement strand
ATTGGATAACCGTGGACGTAGTCCACCTAGATTGGATAACCGTGGACGTAGTCCACTAGGGCCTTAACGTTATCAACCGGGGTTTCTGGGATAATGCCGTGACCTAGGTTGAAAATATGACCGGGGCGACCGTCAACCTCGGCCAGCACTTCGCCGGCTTTGCGCTCTACCGATGCGCGGTCGGCACACAAAACAATGGGGTCCATATTTCCCTGCACTGCGGTGACGCCTGTTTTATTCCAGGTTTCCATTAACGGCGTGCGCCAGTCCAAAGCCAGCACATCGCCCCCCGCTTTTGCCATCAACGGCGCCAGTGCTGGATTGCCTGTCCCAAAATGAATCACTGGCACTCTGCCAGAAATAGCCTGTAGCATCCGCTGGGTATGACTGAACACGTACTCTTCGTAATCGGCCAGAGACAAGCACCCCACCCAACTGTCGAACAGCTGCACGGCCTGGACTCCACTATCGATCTGGTAATTCATATAGTCGATGACGGTGTCGGTAATCTTCTCCATCAGTGCATGCCAAGCACCTGTATCGCCATACATCATCTGTTTAACGTGAATATAGTTGCGTGACCCTTTGCCCTCGATGGCGTAGGAAGCCAGCGTAAAAGGCGCGCCACCAAAGCCGATCAAAGGAATATCAGCAGGTAACTCTGCTCGGATCAGCTGAATAACCGCATCGATATAAGGCATAGTTTGCGCGGCAGGATCAACCCGCAGAGCATCAATATCAGCGCCAGTGCGCACGGGGTTGGCAAACTGCGGGCCGACGCCGGGAATATAATCGAGACTCATACCCATGGGCTCGAGAATCGGCAGTAAGTCAGCAAACATGATCGCGGCATCAACGCCCAGGATGCGCTGGGCATCGCACGTCACTCGAGCTGCCAGCTCAGGTGTCTTAAAAAAATCTAGGCTCGGCGTATTACCCTTTACCTGATGATATTCTGGCATGTAGCGGCCGGCCTGACGGTTCAGCCAAATCGGTGTGTAATCAGTCTTCTCGCCGCGACAAGCTTTGAGAAACGTCGAGTTGTAAAGTGCATCGGTCATTGAAAATCCAAAGAGTACTGGCAAATATTTGAGTATACATCATGGCCGCGGCCGGGGAGGATTGTTTCAGGCCGAATAGTCCACCATCTTCCCCATCAACAATTAGACCCCGCAGCTCAAACATCAACAGCGACGCTTTGGAGTAGACCATCACCTACAACCGTGTAAGCATGAACGGCACGGCGTATACCTTTAAGCTTGATCGTACTGCGTGCCTGACAGGTAATCAGGCCACCGACCTCATCGAACGTATCGGTAGAGATCAAGACACTATCCTGCGTTGCCCGCCCCTCGAGGCGACTGGCGATATTGACAACACTGCCAATCGCCGTGTAATCCATACGCTGAGCCGAGCCGAAGTTGCCCACCGCGCAGTCACCGGTATGAATGCCGATGCGCATATGAATATCACTGAAGATGCCGCCTGTCTGCCAACGAGCACGCATGACTAGCAACTGATCCTGCATGGCCAGGGCCATCCGCACACACGCCAGCGCGTCAGCTTGCCTGCCCTGCGTTAGCGGGTCGCCGAAGAATACCATCATGCCATCGCCCATAAATTTGTCGACGGTGCCGCCAAATTCAAGGGCGATGCCCGCCATGGTATCAAGATATTCGTTAAGCAGCTGCGTCACTGCTTCTTCCGGCAGCGAGTCCATCAAAGTGGTAAAGCCTTCCATATCCGAAAAGCAGACCGTCAGGCATTTTCGCCTAGTCACTTCCTCCTCGTTAGCCACCAAACTAACGTAGACTTGGGGCGAAATGTAACGACCAAGGCGCCGAGCCAAACCGGCTATGCTGGCTTGATGGGATACAAGTTGTTTACGCGCTTGGCCGAGTTGCCGGGTTACTCGATAACCCAGCCCGGCCACCATAGCGCCATAGACTGTTACTGCAAAGGCGCTGGTCCAGTCCTGAACGCTCGGGGACGCTATCACTGCGTTAAAGTCCGTCAGCCAAAACCCTAGGGTTGTGACCAAACCAACAATTAAGATCTGCTTGCACAGGGCTTGAAAAGTCCCTATCAGCAGCGTGCTCATGGCAAGGGCAGCAATGAAACTCGTCGAAGCAAACAGGTGAAACTCATTCGCCATAATTAACATGCCAACAAACACAGCATCAAGTTGCAGCGAATCAACAGTGCTATCGGCTGCGCAGACTCGCTGTAAAGCGAACCGATAGGCGACATGTGGATAAATACACAAGCTCAGTAGAAACAACCAGGTGGGCAAGGCAATCGTCGCAGGCCCCTGGCTTGCTGTGACTAGGCAGGCCAACCCGTAGGCCACCACCCGAGGCAGATAAATCATACGAGTCAGATAGTAGGGCTTAATCATGAACCTAGTAGATCAACCCGGATCATAGGAGCCAAGTCACAACGGCGACATGACATGTAAGCCACTACCACCGATTACTGTGAGATCAACAACAAACTCATTGGGAAGAAATGCCGGACATGTTGGCCAACGTTGGCTTTTTAGCAGGACCTATGCACCAAACCAGGGTAGTCTCGGCCACCTAGCTACCGTAAGCCAACGTCATGGGAACCCCGGGCTCAACCTCAGCGTCATAGTCCACACCGTCAAAGTCAAATCCGTGCATCTGCAAATATGCCTGCCGGTAACCAGCAAAATCCGTAATATCCATCAGATTGTCCGCTGATACCTTCGACCAATTTTGCTTAACAAACGCCTGCACATCCTCCATTAACTCCCAGTCATCCATGCGCAAGCGACCCTCTTGGTCCATCTGCAGCGCCGCATCGACAAACAAATTTTTGAACAGCCGAGTAGTTTGCTCGATACAGCCTTCGTGGGTCTCCTTGGCCTTCATCACCTTGAACAACAATGATAAATACACCGACATACCCGGGATTGCGGATGCTGCCTGAGTCATCACACCTTTCATCACGGCCACGTAGGCCTGACCATTAACGGTGGCCATAGGAGCCTGCAACGCTTTAGCGGCTCGATCAAGGTCTTCTTTGGCTTTACCAATAGTGCCGTGATAGTAAATAGGCCAAGTGACTTCGCTGCCGAGATACGTGTAATTCGTCGTTAGGCAGCCTGGCGCTAGAACCCCAGCCTCAAGCAGCGCTGCCATCCAAAGCTCCCAGTCTTGGCCACCCATAACCTTCACTGTATCGTTAACTTCTTCCTGAGACGCTGGCTCCAAGCTAACAGAACGCAGTTCACCAGAGTTCAAGTCGATAGTTGAACCCTCAAACGGCTCACCGATTGGTTTTAAGGTACTACGCACCAGGCTGCCATCTGGCAGCTGGCGTGCCGGCGCTGCCAGCGAATAAACGACCATGTCTACCTGACCCAAATCCTGCTTGATCACGTCGATAGTGGCTTGCTTAAGCTCTGCTGAGAACGCATCGCCATTTAAATTAGTCGCATAAAGACCGACTTCTGCTGCCTGCCGAGTGAAGGCAGCAGACTTGTACCAGCCTGGCGAGGCCGTACGATTCTTCACCGCCGGACGCTCAAAGAAAACACCAATAGTCGCAGCACCGCAGCCAAATGCCGCGCTGATGCGCGATGCCAGCCCGTAACCGCCCGAGGATCCGATCACCAATACACGTTTTGGCCCATCCTCTATGGCATCGGCCTGCCGCACATGCACAATCTGCTGCTTGACGTCCATCTCACACCCCAAGGGATGAGCGGTGGTGCATAAAAAGCCTTTTATTCTCGGTTTTATTATCATAATAAATTCAGACTGTCTCTTTTCGGTAGCTGTAAATCAAGAAGCCGACACCCAATGCAATCATGGGGAGCGACAGAAGTTGACCCATTGTCATCCATTCGAAGGCAATAAACATCAAATGGCGATCAGGTTCGCGGAAAAATTCAGTACAAAACCGCAGGCCACCATAACCAATGAGGAACACGCCCGACACCGCCATGATCGGTCGAGGGCGGCGAGTGAAAAGCCAAAGCAGGCTAAATAACAATACACCCTCAGAAAATGCCTGATATAAACTCGAGGGATGGCGACCCACCAAATCACCGGGATAAATTGCCGCCCAAGGAACATCTGTCACGCGACCAGGCAATTCGCCGTTAATAAAGTTGCCAATACGCCCACACCCTAGGGCGATAGGAATGCTTGGCGCAATAAAATCTGTGACGGCAAAAAACCCACGGCCGACATGTCGACCAAACACATACATCGCCGTCAGAACACCCAACAAGCCGCCATGGAATGACATACCGCCTTGCCAAACTCGAAACAGGCTGAGGGGATCAGCGGCTAAACCCTGCCACCCGTAGAACAGCATATACCCTATTCGACCGCCGAGAATAACACCCAGCACGCCATAGAAAATCATGTCAGAGGTCTGCTCATCACTCCAACCTAGACTGTAGGCCCGCGATCGACGGCCCAGAGACCACCAGACAATACCGATACCCACCAAATAGCTCAGGGCATACCAGTGGATGCTGACGGGACCTAGGCTAACCAGGATAGGATCGAATTCGGGATAGTGCCACATAGGCGTCGACTTACATTCAATATGATTTGGCTTAGCATTATCCAGTAACCCGCGGCGATGATAAACTCGCAATTTCTTGATCCTACGAAATTCTCCTATGTGTTTGATTTTATTTTGTATTTCTCCAGACGCAGAACATCGCATGGTGGTCGCTGCCAATCGTGATGAACTCTATGCACGGCCCACTGCCCGCCCGGCGTTCTGGAGCGCCGCGCCAGAAGTGCTGGCAGGCCGCGATTTACAAGCGGGCGGCACTTGGCTTGGGGTTAATCGCCGCGGACGCTTTGCCGCGGTCACCAACTTTCGCGAAACGCCCGTTGAACCGGTACCACCTTTAAGCCGCGGTGCTCTAACAGCAGATTTCTTGCGCTCGACCGAATCTTGCATCGACTACATCGAACGCATCCGGCCCCACGTAGATCAATATCGCGGCTTCAATCTACTCATTGATGATGGCCAGGACATCTATTACTACAGTAACCGCGGCGCCCAGGCCCAACGCCTGACGGCAGGCTACTACGGACTAAGCAACCAGCTGCTTGATTGCAACTGGCCAAAGGTTAACAGTGGACGCGCTGACTTAGGCGAGGTTGGGCAGTCGGGCTTTAGTACCCCGGCACTGTTCAATCTGTTAGCTAACCGCGGCGATGACAGAGCCTTTTCGGCGCGCTTTATTGAATCCGACAGTTACGGCACCAGCGCCTCGACAGTCGTCAAAATCATGCACAAGAATCAAATAGTGTTTGAGGAGCGGTCATTTTTGCCCCACGGCGAGCCGTCTAGCAGCGCTTTTTTCGACATCACTACCGATCGTTGAGCGCGCGCGGGATCAGCGAGTCATGTACGTGACCGCCTAGCGATAGGCAATGCGCCAGCTAAACTGATGGCCGCGACCGAACGATGCGGCCAAGCCCTGCCTGCCGCATCTGATCGTCGACATAGGTTTTAATCTGGTGGGCATTATCCATTTTCAACACTTTGCTGAGGATGCGTTTGGCTTTACTCAACTCAAAACTTCGCACGGCCCATTTTACCGTCAACAAATTCGTCGAATTCATGGACAAAACATCGTAACCCATCGCCATAAGTAAAATCGCCGCCGCTGGGTTGCCCGCCATCTCGCCACAGATACCTAAACCTTTTTTCTCAGCATGTGCCGCATCAACCACATGCTTTAACGCATGCAGTACCGCGGGGTGAAACTCTTGGTATAACTCTGCGACCCTAGAATTGTTACGGTCTACGGCCAGCATATATTGAATAAGGTCGTTGCTGCCCACCGACAGGAAATCAACACGCTTGATAATATCTCGCGCCTGATAAACCGCAGCGGGCACCTCGATCATGACCCCTACAGCAGGCATCGCGACCTTCGCACCTTCTTCGATAATCTCAGCATAGCACTGGTCGATAAGGCGTTTGGCTTCATCAACCTCAGACACGCTGCTAATCATCGGCAACATAATTCGCAGGTAGGCATCAACGCCTTCGTTCGCCCGAATCATCGCTCGAACCTGGGACAGAAAAATCTCTGGATGGTCAAGCGTGACGCGAATACCACGCCAGCCCAAAAACGGGTTCTCTTCTTTGATTGGAAAGTAGCTCAACGCCTTGTCGCCGCCAATATCTAATGTCCGCATAGTGACATTACGCGGCGCAAAGGCTTTCAAATGCTCGCGATAGATTTCTTTTTGCTCTTCCTCGGTGGGAAACCGATCATTGAGCATGAAATGAACCTCAGTACGATACAGACCCACCCCTTCAGCGCCCCTATCTAAGGAGCGGGAAGCATCTGTCATCAATCCAGTATTCACCCACAAACGCACGCGATGACCGTCGAGACTAACACAGGGCTTATCTTTCAGCTCTTCCAAGCCCTCTGTCAGGGCCTCTTCTTCCTTCAACACATTGCGGTAAAACGCCAATTGGTCAGCACCCGGATGAGAAATTACGCAACCGTCAAAGCCATCGACAATTAAAGGCTTACCATCGAGCAAATGAATTGGTAAATCCTCTATGCCCATGACGGTGGGAATACCCATCGCTTTCGCCAAAATCGCCACATGGGAGCTACCCGAACCTTTGACCGAGACCAGTCCCAAGAGTCGGTCACGGGGCACATCGGCAAACATGGCTGGCGTTAATTCAGCACCTACCAAAATCGTATCGGCAGGATACGTGATGCGTCGCTCCTCGCGGCTTTGTAGTTTGGCCAGCACCCGCCGACCTAAATCCAGCACGTCGGTACCGCGTTCGCGCAGATAATCATCTTCCATGGCTTGAAAACTCGCGACATGAGACTCAATGACAGTTCGCAATGCGCCTTGAGCCCATTGGCCGGCGGCGATCAATTCCACCACCTCGCCCGTGATCGCGGTATCGTCGAGCATATGCAGGTAAGCCTCAAACAGTCCTAGGTCTTCCGGCCGCAAACGATCTGACAACTTATCGCTCATGGTGCGAATCTCTGCCCGGGTCTCCTCAATCGCCAGTTGGAATAGTACCGTCTCACCTTTAATATTTGCAGTCTGACGATCCGGCACCGTATGTAATTCAGCCTCGGGATAAATTACCGTGGCCGTACCGATGGCAACTCCCGGCGCTCCCGCTTTTCCTTGAAAACGACTCGCTGTTGATTCTCTGGTGGTTGCCGACACCGACAGTGAACCCGTCGCTCGCGCATGCGCAATGACGCCTGCCAGCTGGGCCGACAACGTAATTAAAAAGGCCTCTTCACTTTCATCATAGCGGCGCGCCAGACGCTGCTGCACCACCAAAACGCCGAGTACTCGTCGGTGATGGATAATGGGAACCCCCAAGAAAGCGTTAAATGGCTCTTCGCCAACTTCCTCCAGATAATGGTAACGCCTGTGTTTAGCCGCGTCTTGAAGATTAACAGGCTCGGCCCGCTCACCGACATAACCCACTAGGCCTTCACCGATCCCCAGACTCGCTTTCCCCACGGCACTTGCGTTGAGGCCACGGTTCGCCATAAACACATAACGATCACGATCTTCGTTAAGCAGGTAAACGCTACACACTTGAGTGCCCATTGCTTCTTGTATGCGTTCAACAATGATATCGAGCGCAGTACCCAGATCCCGGGCAGCATTGACCTCCTGAATGACGCGACGAAGAATATCAAGCATACAGAGCCTCGCCCTGACTGAAGGTTAGGGTATACATCGCGACAGGTGTGGCACTAGTTCCTTCATGGCGCGCCGGTAGACATCTTTTTTAAACTGCACCACCTGACCCAGTGGATACCAGTAAGTGACCCACTGCCAAAAATCGAACTCTGGCGTATCGGAGTGCGTAAAGGAAATCGCCTCGTCATCAGCCAACATTTTGAGCAAAAACCACTTTTGCTTCTGACCAACAAAATGACTGGCTTTCTGTCTCAGTAGGCGTCGCGGCAGCTTGTAGCGTAACCAGCCTCGCGTACACCCGACAATCTGAACTTGGTTCGGTAATAGACCGATCTCTTCATTAAGTTCACGGAATAACGCCTCTTCGGGCGACTCACGGTCCTGGATACCACCCTGAGGAAACTGCCAGGCCTGTTGTCCGACGCGCCGCGCCCACAGCACTTGCCCCTGGGGATTCGCCACAATCATCCCGACGTTAGGTCGATAACCATCTGCATCAATCAATCGAAGGAACCTGAGTTATTCAACAAAAAGGCATTTATTGTGTCTGAATCCAACCCAATGGGCAATCAACCCGCATAATTAGCCTGCCTCATGGCGTTGAATCACGTTAAACTGTCTACTTAATTAATTGTTTTGGGGACTCGTCGTGGCACTCGCTATATTTGATCTGGATGAAACACTGATTGCAGGCGATAGCGATCATGCCTGGGGAGAGTTCATGATCAACCGTGGCTTGGCGACCGCTGACCATCGCGCCCAAAATGATGCGTTCTACGCGCAATACAAACGCGGTGAGCTCGATGCTGATGCCTACTATCGTTTTGCCTGCGCCGCGTTGGCACTACATCCTACGGCACTGCTTGAAGCTACACGACAAGATTTTCTTGAACAGCATATTATGCCGCTGATGCTAGACAAGGCCACCCACTTAATTGAGCAACATAGACAAGCAGGCGACACACTGCTTGTGATTACCGCCACGCTCGAATTCGTTACTGCGCCTATCGTTGAGCGCCTTGGCATCGCTGATTTGATCGCGCCAGTGGCCGAACTCGTCGATGGTCGCTATACGGGCGAACTTGTGGGCGTCCCGAGCTTCGGTATCGGCAAGGTCACCCGCTTAAATGCTTGGTTGGCAGAGACGCAGTTCAACCTGCAAGGCAGTCATTTTTACTCTGACTCGGCCAATGATCTGCCGCTGTTGGAACTTGTGGATCATCCTGTAGCCGTCGATCCGGATTCGCGTTTACGAGACATCGCAGAAAGGCGCCAATGGCCAATTATCAGCTTACGAGACTAGTGCACCCCTCAGAACGAACTCTGCAACTGCGACAACCGGCTATCGGGCTTTGCATCGGCACTCTGTTTTGCTTGGCCGCCTGCTCTGAGCAAGCCGACACTTCGGTCACCGTCCAACCGGCTGGACAAACCGATCACGCCGCTGCGATTAATATAGATCTCGGACCGCTGCAGAAACTTGTTAACACCGAAAGTCGCAAAAGTATTATTTTTGCCGAAGCGCTAAGGCTTTCCATTGAGCAGTTTCTGCAGGCGCCAAACGCTACTCAACACGCCCACGTACAAGCAGCCTGGCTGAAAGCTCACAGTGCTTATGCAGACCTCTCTAACTTGCCGCTACCAGCCTTTATTAGCCTCGACAGCGACATCAGCCTGACCGCAAATAGACTGCAATATCAACTCGACGCTTGGCCTATCGAGCCCGGTTATCTAGATTCGCTAGACGCGCACCCCGGAAGCGGCATCATTAGCGATATTAATGTGCCCATGACCTCCGCGTCACTACAGGAGCAACATGGCTTCACTGACGCACAAGAAGTAAGCATCGGTTTTCACGCACTAGAATATCTGATCTTCGCTCGAGACCTAACAGACTTCCAAATTTTGGATACCGATGCCCCTAAATTAGACAACGAATTTAGGCATGCAAGCACAGACGAGCGACAGAGCGAACTAACTGACGGACTAAGGCGTGAGATTATTTTACGACGCAGGAATGCGCTGCGTATTATCGCTGAACAAATCAATCTAGACCTTGCCAGCCTCTTTGCGATGAATGAAGCCGGATACTCGAGCCTCGAAAGCAACACGGCGGAGGCGCAACGCGTCATGCTGGGACTTGCTTTATCAATCGTGCAGCACCTGCGCCGGGCCGCGTTGCAAGTTATCGATGACAATGAACGCTTGATAGCGTTGGACGTTGGCCATGGCGAATATAGCGCCACGCGCCAGCAGCTTCTGGCGGCAGAACTAAGGGGCCTAACGTTGACGCTGTTCGAACCGGTCAACCTAACCGCTCTCGCTACAGCAAATGGCAACGCCACGATAGATGCCTTGCGAATCACGTTGCAGGAGGCAGAGCTCAATGCCGGCGCCGAGGCTATCACTACCGATGATCGCGCTCGGCTATCGCTATTACTGGCGGCTTTGCCCCATCTACTCGATGACCTGGCTCAACTTATCAGCTTGCAGTCCAAACGCACGCAATAACATTGTCAGCTGATGTGAGCGAACTCAGGCTCAATGATCCTCACTTTCACAAAACGCTTGATAGGCGTTGACGTCCATCAGTTGCTGGACTTCTTCAAGATTTGAGGGCTGCATTTTGAAAAACCAACCATCAACGTAAGGGGCAGTGTTGACGGTTTCCGGCGTATCTTCAAGGATTGAATTCGTTGCGATAACAGTGCCACTTATTGGCGCATAGATATCTGATGCGGCTTTTACGGACTCAACCACTCCCGCTTCTGCACCGGCTTCGATGTCAGCATCTATTTCTGGTAGCTCGACAAACACCACATCTCCCAGAGCTTCTTGCGCGTGATCTGAGATGCCCACCGTGACGGTGCCATCGTCCTCGATACGCACCCATTCGTGACTCTTCGCGTAGTGTAAATCCCCTGAAAACTCTACCATTTGCCTGCACCTTCTTAACCATCAAAATAGGGTGAGCATCAGCGTCTGACCGCCGGCGACTCAATAAAAAACAATTTAGGGCCGGTTCAAGCTGTGTGCCTGCCGGCCATTGCGCTAACGCAATTGCGACCCATTAACCCCGACAGGCAATTGATCTCGCTGAATTGAGACGCTATTCTAGCTTTTCTCCCCACACAGGGACAACGGTGAAACGTTCAAATAACCGTTGCATACGTGTTGTTTCAGACGCCACTTGCTAATCGGGCTACCATCGCCTTAAACGTGCCCTGCTTGTTAAGCATCGACATACCCATGTTGCGCAACCAGTTGACGCCGGGATCACTGCTATTGAACAAACGTTTGAAGCCTTCCATCACCGCGGTCATCAACAGATTTGCAGGTTGTCGAGATCGCTGATAGCGTCGCAGGCGGTCAATATCGCCAGGCGAACCGCCATCAAATCGGCATTGCTGCAGCTCTTTCGCCAGCGCCTGTGCATCTGCCAGCCCCAGATTGGCGCCCTGTCCTGCGAGGGGATGAATGGTATGGGCGGCATCGCCAATCAATGCCAGGCCAGGTTTAACATAACGTAACGCGTGACGCTGTTGTAAGGGATATGCCTGACGACGATCCACTGCCAACACGTCGCCAAGCACGGCCTCAGACGCCAGCGTCAGACGTCGGCACATCTGCTCATCATCTAACGCCAGCAATTCCGGCGCCTCGTCAGTCGACCAGACTACGGAGCACCAACGGGGATTAGCCAGCGGTAACAACGCGAGGGCGCCAATGGGCGTAAAGCATTGACGCGCAATACCTTGATGCGCATGCTCCGTTTCAATGGTCGTCACCAACGCCTGCTGCGCATAGCTCCATTCGGTGACCTTCAGGCTCGTTAGTTGCCGCACCAAAGAGGCACCGCCATCGGCACCCACCAGCAAGCGTGTTTGCACCTTCGTGCCATCCGTCAAGACAGCTAAGTAGCCGTCTTCCAAAACGTCAACTGCCTCTAAACCGAGGCCATAGCCGACGTTTATCTCGGCTTGCTGATAAAGAGAATGCGTCAACGCTGCGTTTTCGACCAACGTGCCCAAATGATCCGACGTTGTCATCGCCGCATCGAATTCGATAGACGCCGTACCACGACTGTCCCAGACCCGCATTCCGGTATATGCCTGCCGGTGCTCTAAAACAGCTGGCCAAGCGCCAAGGCGTTTTAGCAGGTTTTCTGACGCCAGATTAATCGCACTAACCCTCGGGCTGACGCCTGAGTTCAAGAAGAAACTGTTGCCCCCGGCGCCATCAGACTCCGCCGGCTCAGCAGATTTTGTAGGCCCCTGAGGGGCAGGCTGGCTATCAATCACCGCCACGCTCAATCGGGAACCTTTCAGTGCATTCACCAGCGTCAGCCCTACCAGGCCGCCGCCGACCACAAGGACATCAACTTCTGTTGGGAATTCAATCATCAGGCTGCTCGCTCTGCCATTGCTCGCTCCACGTCTGCAACAGTTTTAGGAATCATCAGGGTCAAAACTTCATGGCCCTGTCGAGTGACTAGGACATCATCTTCAATACGCACACCCATACCACGATAACGCGCCGGCACCTCGTTGAGAGACGCAGCAATATATAAACCAGGCTCAATCGTTGTGACCATGCCGGGCTCAAATACTCGCCATTGGCCATCAATTTGGTACTCACCAACATCATGAACATCGAGCCCAAGCCAATGGCCAGTGCGGTGCATATAAAATTTCTTGTAGGCCCCAGATAAGATCAGCTCGTCGACTTCGCCCACCAGCAGACCTAGCTCAACCAGTCCCTGAGTCAACACACGCACTGCAGCTTCATGTGGCTGATTCCAATGATTGCCGGGCTTAACTTCATCAATAGCAGCCAACTGCGCTGCTAAAACAATATTATAGATCTCTGCTTGAGCGGGACTAAAACGACCATTAGCAGGCAGAGTACGGGTCACATCTGCCGCATAACATTCATATTCAGCACCCGCATCTACCAGCACAAGGTCGCCTGCTTTGATGGTATCGTTATTCTGTGTGTAATGGAGAATGTTGGCATTGTCGCCAGCACCGATAATCGAAGGATAGGCTGTTGATCTTGCCCCGGCACGAATGAAGCCATGCGCCAGCTCAGCCTCAAGTTGATACTCACGCAACCCGGGCGCCATTTCGCGCATCAGTCGCAGATGGCCATCTGCTGTGGCACTTGCCGCATGGCGCATCATATGAATTTCCTGAGCGCTCTTAAAAAGCCTTAGTTCATCCATGTGCTGACCCAGATGGGCAAGCTCTCCCGGTGGTCGACTACCGGACTGCTGATTGGTGGAAATGCGATTGACCCATCCGATGATCTGAGCGTCGAATTCAGCGTGCGCGCCCATGCCGTAATATAGCCGTGCTTTACCCTCGATCAAACCGGGCAGGATGTCATCAATGTCACTAATCGGGAATCCATCATCCAACCCGTATAACTGCACGGCACGCTCGGGACCCGTTATGGCACCATGCAGGCGCTCTTCCTCGAAATCACGCTCGCGACAAAACAGGATGATTTCGCCATGGCTTCGACCTGGTACCAGCACGAGTACCGCGTCAGGTTCTGCAAATCCACACAGGTAATGAAAGTCACTGTCTTGACGAAATGGATAATCAATATCTCGATTGCGAGACACGCGTTTGGCGCCAGGCAGAATCGCGATACTGTCGGCTTCCATCATGGCCATCAATTCTTGTCGTCGTCGACTGAACTCTTTCAGCGATATCGTCGGACTTGCTTTCATGCTGCTCCACACTGATACGTCGGTTTACGCCCTATCGCGAGCGCCACCTTATTCTGTTGTCCTGCCTAACCTGCCAGACACGACTCGATTTTTTCCAAGCTCTTTATTGCATAGGATCGCACGCACTGGTTTAAGCGCTGTCAGCGCACAACGTTGTTAATGGACCGCGCTGGCTAAACATTCTGTAAAAATTAACATGGCTGACATACGCACATACTCGACAATCTCAACCAAGTCGGTTTCGTTGTCTTCATCATTAGGAATCTCCTCATCCAGACTGGCTATCCTACCTAAGTCTGTGAGCAACTCGCGTAAATCATCGCTCAAGTCTGCATCTTGGAAGCGTCCTGCGAGACCAAACCCTGCTAAAAACCCACTACACCATTGACCCAGTGCCGACGTGCGTTCGGCAACAGGCTCATCATCATCTGGAAGCAGTGGTTCGAAGCCCAGGTCGCCATCCTGCAGGCTCGCTGAGATTTCTTCATAGACCTGCAGCAACACTGCCTGCTCAGCCCCGTCGATGCTGGTCTCTAGCCATTCAGCGAGCATATCGAGTACCATCGAAGCTTTCATTTTGGCACCCGCCGCGAGCAATCCGGTGATTAAACCGTGTACTTCCGAGCCCCCCTGCGGGACACCTAAGCTTCGTAAACAGGCGATCAAACGTATGTAACTTACGGTCGACTGGGTCATCAGGCTCAACTCAACTAAAGGGTTTACGTCATTAGCGTCGTCAGAGTCACATTGACCTTGCCCAAGCGCTGCCTCTATAGTATCAAACGACGCAACAATTTGGTGGCACACCGTTGGAAATAAAAGACCTCGAAACCAAAATTGACGAATTAATCCAGCTCATGGACGAACTTGAGCGCAAACAGGATATGATGTCGGACAATCAGGCAAACTGGCAGACTGAACGCGCCCGGCTGCTTGAGAAAAACGAACTAGCAAAGACCAAAGTCGAGGCAATGATCATGCGCCTCAAAGCACTGGATCAGGACTAGGAAACCGGTTGAGGGCCTCGTGAGCAACGGCTATCTGGTCGTTCGAACGAGGACCTGTTGAGCACTTTCGTTGCGAATCGAGTCAACAGGCGCCGCCAGCCGTTGCAAACTAACAACAAATCGATCTAGTGAGCCCTAATCTGTGAACTTAAAACTGCGAACCCAAATTCATGAGTAACGTTCAGACAGTCACTGTCTCTATATTGGATAAAGACTATCAGGTGAGCTGTAAACCCGAAGAAGTCGCAGCACTGCGGCAATCGGCCCAGCATGTCGATCAAAAAATGCGCGAGATCAAGCACGGTTCAGCGATTCTCGGGCTCGATCGCATTGCGGTGATGGCGGCCCTAAATATTGCCAACGAATATTTACTTGAGAGCCAAAAAACTAACAATGTTATCGATACTCAAGTTTCAGAGATCGATCATTTGACCGTCAAACTCGATCAAGCACTGCTTCGTCTTAAATCTATTAATCGCTGAGCTAAAACTACGATATACTACAATCTAGATTCCCTGGGTTGTGCGCCAGTCTTCATGTCCTAAACCCTTTAAGCGCTTGCCAGGAGGTCTTTTTTCATGGCAAATGTGCATGTCCGGTCTTCCGGAACGCCTGTAGCCTGTTAGAGGCCACCGCCTTGAACCGCTGGGTTCAAGGGCTTGTATGACAGCGGCAACTTGGGGAATTTTTTACGCTCTTGCTTTCAACCGGCTGCGGTGCGCCGGCCATCGCTGCACCGTTGTTTCTTACATCCATTATTTTTTTGTCAATTTACTATGCCCGATGTCTTAGCTAGCGGACCCGATAATCATTCAGGGCTGTTTGACCGCTCAGGGCTGTCTACCCGCTCAGGGCTGTTTGACCGCTCAGGGCTGTCTACCCGCTCAGGGCTG
>JBLHVI010000076.1:0-15469 GCA_047630175.1 Candidatus Azotimanducaceae bacterium | reverse complement strand
TCCGACTTGATGTAGATCAATTAAATATCAATGAGCAGTTGTGGCTTGCAGATATTATTCAAAATATCGAAAGTACAATACACAGGTCCGTGCTTTCGACTGGGTAGCAGGCGTTAATCTTTGGACAGAAGAGTTTGAACAGAACAATGTGGCGCCGCCCACATTAAGGAATGATTTTAGCAGCAGAACTATTGGTGTTTTCGGTCAAGGATCATTTTATCTAACAGATAGAGTGCTTTTGGAAGGCGGTCTAAGAGGGGACGAGACGTCTGACTACGGACATTTTATTTTACCTAAACTTTCATTTCTTTATACGTTATCACCAGACACAACAGTGCGAGTAGGCGGAGAGCTGGGTTACAAAGAACCAACACTTTTCACAGAAGAAGCGGAGATGCGACAGTATCAAGGCGTATTGGCTTTTGATCAAGATGCGCTTGATGCGGAGCGCTCAGCTGGGGTTAATATCGACGTAAATCGGTTGTTTGAATTAGGCAATGACTTATCGTTGAACATTAATTGGCTGTTGTTCTACACCAGAGTGGACGATCCCTTGAGCTTAGTTGAAGAGGGTAGGGATCAGTTCGTCTATCGACAGCTCGTAGACTATTTGGACAGCCGTGGCACAGAAATCAATGTTGCCTGGCGCTGGGAATACATAAAGCTTTTTCTCGGCTACACAGATGCAGATGTGCGAGAGCACCAAGACGGCTTAGTCAGCGAGTCGCCATTAATTCCTCAAGACCGCTTTAACACTGTGTTGGTCTATGAGCGCGAAGACGATCTGCGTATAGGTTTGGAAGCCTATTACTTCAGCTCGCAAGCGCTTAACGATGGCAGGATGAGTCGCGACTACTGGATATTTGGGCTGATGATGGAAAAGGTGTTTAGCGATGACTTGTCGTTATATAAAAATTTTAAAAATTTTACAGATACACGCCAGACACGTTACGAGCAGCTATTTACCGGTTCACTTGCCACTCCAAGTTTTAACGACATTTATGCGCCCCTTGATGGAGTTGTTATCAATGGCGGGGTGGAAATGCGCTTTTAGATTGACCAAGTTTCTTGACAAGGGTGCCAGTGTAGTAGGAGCGATAACGGTGAAGACTATATTCAGCCAGCTAAACGATTCAGGGGATTGATGTCAGCAGACCCCCTTTGCTGAGATCAACAAGCCTTCGTCTAAATGTTTTAGGCGAAGGCTCTTTTTGACATTTTTCGAAATCCAGATTGATAATGGAATCGCTCTTGCTCTAGTCGATGTTGATCTCAAATACTGCGAGTGTGCCACTCACTTCGTTACTCACGAGTAACAGCGCCTTGCCATTGGGGCTGTCACTAGCAGCGATAAACTCGATGCCCTCAGGACCGAGGTCAATGTCGTCGGCGACCGTAGGGTCGGACACATCAGAAATAGTGAAGTCACGAGATGTAATGTACTGCACAAACTCGGCATTCTCTGGGCTTGAGATATCATACACCATAACTCCGCCAACTCTTTCAAGACCTATAAACGCGTAAGTCTTGCCGTTTATGGTCCCTAAAGTAATGCCCTCTGGCTCCGGTCCTTTTGCATCACTACGCGAGTCACCGCTACCATTTTCATCATTGTCGCTGTTGAAGTTGATGCCGAGGCGCTGTGCGGTGATCACCTCAAAATCACTGCCTGAATCAAACACAATTTGCCGGCTGTCTGCGTCAAAAATTGAGAAAGACCTTCCGCCATAACCATAGATTGCTTCAAAGTTACAGCCAGCAATAGACCCGTTTGAATAGTCACATGTGCCGGTTGAGCCAAGGGTGATAGTCATCGCATAGCGTGACAAGCTCGCATCCGTGTTGAGATCGGCTTCATCTACGACGCCGTCGAAGTTTGAATCGACTAGGAAGTTCGCCACATCAGCGTCCGGCAAATCAATAGTAGCGCCGGCGGCGAGGGCATCTTCTATATCGAACTCATCGATAAAAATCAGGCAGCCGTCGTCGTCATCAAAATCAAAGCCACCTGCCGCTGTGCAGGCTGCTGAATCAGTGATGCTGTCATCGAAGTACTCGCGCGCATCACCTTCGTTCGCCGTTACCAAGTAGCGCTTGCCGTTGACTTCATAGGCTACAATCGCATCGGGCATATACATGCTGAAGATGGGCCAGCTGCGGATACTGATCGTGTCATCCTTATCGCCGGCGTCAAGCTCGTTACCGACCAGACGGTGGTTCTTGAAGCCCATAGCCCAGACCGCAGTTGCCGTTCCTGTGGCGATGTCAATTTCAGCAATAGCATTGTTTTCCTGCAGTGAAACCCAGGCAGTGGCACTGTCGGCGGAAACCGCAATATATTCAGGTTCAAGATCTTGAGCGACGGTTGCGCCAGGACCAAAAATGCGCACATCACCCATGTCAGAGCCGTTAAATGCACCAAAGGAAACTGTTGTCACGTTTGCTGCGGTTACCGTGCTTGCGCCGCCAGTAACGTCAATAATGCTGATGGTACCTTCTGGGTCTACCGTGTAAGCCCCGTTGGGCTCTCCTTCATTAGCGACAATCACGCGAGTGCCATCCGGTGTATAGGTCAACATGTCGGGGAGTGCGCCAACTTCCACTGCTGCCAGGAACAGGCCGTCTGAGGCTTGGTAAAAAGCGACGTAGCCATTTGCTTGCTTCGGTGAAGCTTCTATCGCAACAGCGACTGTATTACTGCTGGTGTTGACATCAACACTGTTAGCAGCACCCAGTTCAGCCGCGCTGCCGATTGAGGTTATGGCCGCAGCCACGTCCGCAGCCACGTCTAATGTAGCCGATAGTGTGGGTGACGCAGGCGCCGCCATGGAAAAGATATCTATGTTGCCGGATTGTGCATTCACGACAAAAGCCCGCTGACTGGCAGGATCGTATCGCGTGACTTCGGCGGCACTATTGTCAAATAGGGAGTCAGGATTTCTGGCGCGGCCAATGAAGGACAAAGATACCCGCTGACTGGTTGCATCAGCACCTGCCACACCAACGGCACCCGCAGGGCCAGCAGGGCCAGTAACGCCATCGCTGCCGTCGTCACACCCTGTTACCAGCCCGAGGAGAAACGTTGTTATAAATACGCCCTTTATCACTTTCTTCATTCGTCTACTACCCTTTAAGTTATCGCTATGAACCAGATTGCGAGCATACCAATGGCTGTTTAATTTAGCGTAAAGTCAAAAGCTGCGAATAAAGGCATGTAGTAAAGATTTAGTCCAAAAAATAAAGATTTGTTTACGTATTGCGATTGATTTTCGCGACGTCGTCCGCGCTACACGAACTCAATGGGGTTAGCGTCAAGGCAGGATTAGCCTCCTCCGATTTGACGGATGCTTCTATTTGGCGACAATGTCGTTCAACAAGCTTTCACAAAAAAGCGAGGGTGTGCCTCGTAAAAACCGATCACGAAGTATGCTCGTGTCTGCGTGCAGCGTATTGCGTACCGGGGCAGGTGTCTTTTTGTCGTGCCTGGCATTGCCAGCAGCAGCTAATAGGTTTGGCGTGATAGGTTATGAAGCGTGCAGACAAAAATCAAAGAATCAAAGAATCAAAGCATCAAAGAGTGTAGTGAGGCAACCCTGATGCTTGCATTTAATTGACGTGCATAAAATCAACCGAATCAATTTCGCCAGAGATGAATTGCGGGACAGCTAATGGCAACAGGTCGTTCAGTGAGCGAAGCTTCAATCTCGCCGTGACTAAGATTACATGGGTATTAAATCCAGACGGCGTAGCTGATCATCACCGCAAGCAAGCGGTGCGCTTTTTTGTGGTCGAATCACGAAAACGTTTTGGTCGTTGACTAGGCTATAACATTGCCACTTACGCCGAATAGGTTTGGCCTGACGGCTAGTGCGGGTTAGTATCCGCACTTTCTAAATATTTGGATACACCAACGTGTTTGTAAACGCGATTGTGCGGCGCGAGCAAGATTGTATGGTGGATAGACTGTCGCGCAGGCTGGTCATCCCCCTGAAATTACTGAATTATCTAATCTTGTCTGTCGTTTTATTGATGGGACTATCAGCTTGTGGCGGTGGTGGAGGCGTTACAGCGCCTGTTGTTGCTGAAGAAGATGTACCCATTGCTGACCGCGGCTTTGCCGACAACGGTATCTTTTTTGGTAGTCTGGCGGGTACTGAGGTGCTTTTGGTCCTGCACGAGAACGAATATTTTTTGCTGGTAGGTGAGTTTGCCAGCCAAGGTAGCTATAACGTCGTGAGTGTCGCTCTTACGGGCAGTGGTCGCGGCTATGATCTGGGGCAGTCGGTGCAATCCATAGGTAATATCGAGTTACGGGGCGATTACAGAACCGATCGTAATCTTGATTTGATTTGGCTCGAAACCGACACTGGTGTCGAGCGCAATGTCAGAATGGAGGCTACAACCCTTTACTTTCGGGCAGCACCACTGGAAGCGGTACTGGGGTCTTGGGTCAATCAGGATGAAGCAAACCTGACGTTCTTCAGTATCAGCAACAATCCCGGGCCAGTTGCCGGTGATGATTTCTATGCGGTAGCGCCCGGCACGGCAATTTCTCTGCCGGTGTTGGCGAATGACCGGGATGCGGAAAACGATACGATTACTATCACTGAATTCGATGTCGTGACGCTCCTCGGTGGTCGCGTCGCCAATGATGACATGGGGACGCCGGACGACGCCACCGATGATCAACTAACCTATGTGCCGCCCTTAGGTGTGTTAGCAACAGATACGTTTAACTACACCATCGAGGACAGTGCAACCTCGTCAGATAACGCGGTTGTTACGATACGATTGGGTGAACGCGAAGCTGACCTTGAATTGTCGCTCGCGACCAGTAATCAGACGCCGCTAACCGGCGATACGCTGACATTGACAGTGCAACTTGCCGATACTAGCGCTCGCACCGCCGCTGACAGCGTCAGAGCGCAGGTGCTATTGATTCTCCCTGATGGACTGGTGTTCGTTAGCAGTAGCGACGAGGCGAATTTTGAGTCGGCGACTGGGTTCTGGCAGCCGACGCTCTCCGGGGGGACGATATCAATGCTGACTGTCGATGTGACTGTCGCTAATTTTGGTGACTTCGGGGTTAGCGCATCGATTACTGCGGCTGACGTAATTGATGTACGTTCGGCCAACGATTCGGGTGAGTTGTTGCTGGCGCCGGCAAATGTGCAGCCACTCCCGCCCCCTAACCGGCTCCGCAGTGCGGATATTGAAGGCATTATCTTGTCGTCGCTGACTCAGATTGACGGCCGCCTCACTGAGGCGACAGATGGACGAAACGCCTACGAGATGACGTTGAGTATTGGTGAGGGTGGCCTAGGTGGTGGCAACAGTGCTGACGCTGAACCCTTCCGGGGGTTTGTCATCATTAACGAAGAGCTCGTGCCTGTTAATGCGCCCGCTGAGGGAGAGATTGCAGATCCTAGCGCTCCTACTGAGGAGTTGCGGCCCAGTATGTTGATTCTCACCGCGAATGATGAAGAGGTCTACCTCAACAAGTTGTTCTTCGTCAGCGAAGAAGAATTAGCGTCGAGTAATTAGATTGCTGCTTGCGGGTCTCTATTTCGTCTGCCGATGACCTAAAATACTTGAGCAATCTGCGTGTGATCTCGTTATGCTGCCATGCCGTTGGCTGAGCCGCCATAAGAATATGGTTGTGTGGTCTGCTGTTTTCGGGGAGCGAAATACGTTGTACCGCGTTTTTAGGCGTTGTTACAGGATAAATGTGCATTAGGCTGCGAACATCATTGTTTAAGCAGATGTGGTAATCGGAAGTTGTTGGTATGAAATCAGTTAGTAAAGGCGCGACAAAAACCGTACTAGCAATAGTTATTGGGGCGCTAGCAGCTGATCTCAGTGCGGCGACGGAAAGCATTGTAACGCTCACAAGTGCAGCACCAAAGCAACCAATGGTGTTTTTCTTCGGGGCTGAACGGGAAGCTTCCAGAGTGAACGATTACAAGTATGTTTCGCCAGCTGTTGCTGGCTCGAACGATGTCACGGGTTCTTATGGAAGCACGCTCGACGAGAATATGTATGTTGAACAGCCGTTAGAGGCATTGCCGTCCGAAGTTGCGCAGTCAGACGAAGTGGCTGCTAAGGCGACGACAACGGCCGTAGCTAAGAGGCCAAGTCGAGTTCGACGGTTTATGTCTGGCATCTTTGATCGTTCACGCAATGACGATGCGGCAGACATTGCACTTGCTGTCGATGAGGTTTCTGCGGTCGATGTGGTTATTGAATCCCCCGTTTTTGAGTCCTCCGTATCTGGAGAGAGCTCGGCTGACGTAACTACAAACCCAGAAATTGAAGAATTTAGTCAGGCAGTGCTCGTCGCTGATGACGTGATAGATGTTGATGCAGCAGCAGTGGGAGCGTTGACTGTAGCGGCAGCGACCGATGACACGCTTGTTGATGGCAACATGATCGATGAGGACGTTGAAGAAACCGTCGCTGTAGAAGCTTTCAGTGAAGAGGCGTTTAGGGAAGAGGCCCTAAGCAACGGGTCATACAGCGAAGAGACCGTGACTAATGAAACAGTGAGTGATGAGAACGATGTCGCCATTGTTGATCAGAGTGAAGATGTTGGACAGCAGTCAGACGACTCAGCGACAGATGCCGCAGACGCTGCCGTCATGACTGCAGAGATAGTTGCTGAGAAACCAGGGCGTGTCAGTCGTTTTATGGGTGCCGTGACAGGCATCTTTCATCGTTCAAGTGATGACGAAGTGGCGGATGTCGCGTCTGTTGTCGCTAAAGAAACGGGTACTGAAGAAGTCGCGATTGATAATACCGTCGTTGAAGGTTTTGTAGAACGTGAGATCTTAGATTCGGATCAAGTCACGCTGGGTGACAACGCTGAAACAGAAGGTGAACCAGTGGCAGACGTGTTGGCCGGTGCTGAAATGACTTACGACACGCTATCTGATGACGGCGTAACCGATGAAATCGCAGACTTAGAAGACCAGACAGCAGCGTATACCATCACACCGCCTGTTGTTGATGTTGTAGATGAGCCCGGGCGGGTTCGGCGCATGATGGGCACGGTGACCGGATTCTTTAGCGCTTCAGACGATGATGATGCAGCGAGTTCCGGTGAAACAGATTCCTCATTCGATTTTGCTATTCCTTCGTCAACCCGAAACACTGTGACGTTAACGAGTTTATCATTGTCACTGGGTGACTTTGTCGCTCTGGTTGCGCAAAACAACGACCGTATTAATTACCAGCGTATGGAATGGGAGATTTCACGCGCGGGGGTCAACAGTGCAAAGAGTATGTACGAGCCAGCAGTTATTGCCACGTACAGGTACACCGATAGCAACACGCCCAACACGACTGAAGAAGAATTTCGACGCGCCTTTTCACCAGAATTTATTGAGCAGAACAACGCCTACAGCGTCGGTGTCGAAGGCATGGTGCCCACGGGTGGCCAGGTAAAGGTATCCTTTACTAATCGTGATTTGGATAACAATATTCAACCATCACCTATTAGTGGCGAAGAAAGTCGGTCCTACGTGGGACTGTCATTCACTCAGCCATTGCTGAAAGGCGCGGGCGGTCGATCGGTGGTTGAAGCGCCCATTACCGTGGCCGAAAAGGAACAGGAAATTGCGCGCCAAACCTACCGTCTGTCACTGTTTGAATCTGTATCCAATGCTGCGCTAGCGTACTGGGATTTATATCTGGCAGATGAGACATTGGCGCTGCGTCTCCGCTCTGTCGCGATTGTCGAGTCAGTGCTTGAGGACGAGCGTGCGCGTAATCGTTTGGGTCGGAGTTCAAACGTCGATGTATTGACAGCAGAGTCGGCGGTTGCCGAGCGGCGCGTTCAGATGTATGCGGCAAGGCAGTCTATGGTGCAGGCAAAAAACCGTCTGAAAAGTTTTGTTGTTGGTCTAGATGATCAAGAAAACTTAAAAATTGATGGCGACGCCAACCTCAGTTTGTTCGTAGAAAACCCTGATCGTAAGGCTATATTAATCGCAGCGTTTAACCATCGCCCAGAGTATTTGGCAAGTTTGCTGAGAGCCCAGAAGGAAGATGTCAGAATTCAGTTCGCCAGTAATTCTCGCTTGCCGCAGCTAGATTTGGTTGCCAGCTACGGTCTCAATGGTTTAGACAGAAATCTATCAAGCTCTTGGGATGATTTGAACACTCGCGAACATGAGACAACGTACGTGGGTCTTGAATTCAAGATGATGTTGCTTGGCGATCGTAAGGCCAAGAGTGAGCTGTCAGCTGCTACATACCGCAAACATCAGGCTCTGTTGGAAGTTCAAGCAGCAGAGATGAGCCTACATAACAGTATCGATACTGCGCTCAGTAACCTGCTGACCGCCAAATTGCAGGTCGATGAACTGGTCAGTGTCTCGAGCACCAATGAACGCTTGCTGCAAGTTGAGCTGGCGCGTTTTGAGGCTGGGCAGAGCAATAGCCGTGATTTGCTGGATCTAGAAGAACGCATCAACCAGACCCTTGAAATTGCGCTGCAAAGCAAAGCAAACCTACAGAAAGCGCTAATTGGTATAAGCCTGGCTGACGGCACGCTGCTACAACAGTTCAGCCTGGAGTAATAATGATTAAGTTAAGTTGTTCGGTAGTCAATCGACGGCTCCCATGCTTGCGACCAACATTCACGCGTAGCATCGTCACGCTGCTAGCTGGGCTTTGTCTGCCGGTCGCTGCAGAAGAGTATTCTTGCGTTACCGAACCGCGCCAAGAAGCAGTGTTGAGCTTTGCCGTCTCAGGCAGAATTACCGACATTAAACATCGCGAAGGTCGGTCTGTGAAAGCCGGTACGGTGCTGGTCGAACTGGATAACGTTCTAGAAGTGCTAGAGGTTGAGCGACGTAAACTGGTCTTGGATGATCGTTCGCAGCTGAGTTCAGCGCTAAGCCAGAGTGAAATGATCAATCAAATACTGGCATCAACTCAAAGCTTGTTCGATTCTACGGGGTCGGTCAGCCGAGAAGATCTGAAGAAGACAGAGCTGGAAAGCAAAACGTCGGCGGCGGAATACGAACGCCTGTTGAGTATGGAAAAGCGCGAAGATGTTGAATATCGTTTGTCACTGGCCAACTTGGCGCGTCGCACCCTTAGAGCACCGTTCGCAGGTACTATCGTTGATATCATGCTCAACGAGGGTGAGATTAGCGAAGCGAATCAACCCATGGTTAAGCTGGTTGATGTATCCCAAGGTTTTCTGATTTGTAATGTTGAGGAACCAGCCGGTAGAACCCTTGAGAACGGCACGACACTACCTATTGAGATTAAGGCCGGCTTCAGTCGTTGGCGGAGTGTTGGCACCGTCGTGTTTGTGGCACCTGTTGTAGATCCAGCCAGTGGCTTGTTGCGAGTCAAAATTGAATTCGAAAATGACGCAGGCGAAGTTCGCCAAGGTATGCCAGGTTATGTGTCTATCTATCCCACAGAACGCACTGATAGCATAGGTCCCCAACAGCCAAGTGACGGCGCGAGTATCCCTACGTCATGAGCATGATCGAAACCCAACGTAATACCCAGGAGCACCTTAAGGCGTTTCGTGAACTGCGTTACTTCGACGGTGCTCCAGGCGCCTTCTGGCCGAAATTACTGGATATGCTTGGTAACTATACGCTCTGTCAACAGGTCGTTATTCTCAGCAAGCCAGATGAAGAAATAGGCTGGCGACCTATGGCGGTCTGGCCGCGTGGCATGATGAAATTGGATACTAAGGCTGCGCTGATGCAACCGACATTGGCAGTTGCCGAGCAGTGTCTGGTGGAAGAAATCGTGGTTGAGTCTGACGAGGCCGGTAACATGGCGTTACTGTTGGGTTACTATCTCGATCTGGGCGAAGACCAGCCGGCAGTATCCCTCGTATTCGGTTATCAGCAGATGCCGGGTGGAGACATCCAGGAGCTTGTGGAGAAACTTCGACTGCTGGCTGATATTCCTACCTTCTATCAATTCTCACGTATGCTTAAACAAGCGCGTACAGATGTTGTGCAGTTTGCTGATGCCATCGACCTGATGACGGTGCTCAACGAGTGCGATCGGTTTATGAGTGCGGCGATGACCTTCTGCAATGAATTAGCCAGTCGCCACGATTGTGATCGGGTGAGTCTAGGTTGGCTCGAAGGTGCTTATGTGCGAGTGCTTGCCATCAGCCATATGGAAAAATTTGAGAAAAAAATGGACGCTGTTCAGCGTCTTGAAGCGGCGATGGAAGAAGCCTTCGACCAAGACGAAGAAATCGTCTGGCCAGCGCCGGATGAGTCTACTTATGTAGGCCGTGATCACGATGCTTACGGCGTGGAGCAGGGGCCCGGTAATCTGGTTAGTCTGCCTATTCGGCTCGATCGAGAGAATATAGGTGTGGTGACGATCGAACGTCAAAACAGAGCCTTCAGTCTGGATGAGATTCGGGGCATACGTCTCTTAGTCGATCAATCCAGTCGGCACCTATACCAACTCAAACGTTATGATCGGTGGATCGGCGCGCGTTTCAAAAGTTGGATGAAAGACAAGTTGGTTGGCCTCGTTGGCGTCGATAATACCTTCGCTAAGGCGTTGGGTTTCGTGGGTGCACTTTTGCTGGCATTTTTATTGTTTGGCTCGTTGGAGTACCGCGTCGAAGCACCCTTTATCTTGCGTACCGATGAGGTGGCATTTATTCCTGCGCCTATCGATGGCTATGTCAATGATGTCAATGTCGAGATCGGCGATCGTGTCACCAAAGGTGATGTGCTGCTAAACCTTGATACACGCGAATTAGTATTGTCAGAAGCGATGGCGCTGGCCGATATCTCACGCTATAGCCGAGAAATGGAAAAGGCCCGGGCGCAAAGTCAACTGGCAGACATGCGTATTGCCCAAGCGCTGATGGCCCAAGCTGAATCACAGCTGGCGAGAGAGCGTTATCATATTAACAATGCACGTCTGGTTGCGCCTTTTGACGGCATCGTGGTGGAAGGTGATCTCAAAGAGATGCTCGGTGCACCCGTTCGTAAAGGCGACATCCTGTTCAAGGTTGCTGATATCAGCAGCATGTACGTTGAGATAGATCTGCCTGAGCGCGATGTTCATGAAGTCTCGCTACAAGCCATCGGCCAGATCGCCTTTGTTAGTCGACCTGCCGATACCTTCGATGTGCTTATCAGTGAGATCGATCCAGCCGCGGTGACGAAGGCGGATGGTAATGTCTTTGTGCTCAAAGGCGAGCTTGCGGCGGAGATTGCTCCTTGGTGGCGGCCTGGCATGAGTGGTATCGCCAAGGTAAATGTGGGTGATCGCAATGTACTCTGGATTCTGACCCATCGCACGATGGATTTCTTCCGCATGTTATTGTGGTGGTAGTGTGACGGAGTCTCTGCGATGAGCGTAGTTGTGCCAACTTTCAGCGAGTCATGGCATCGGGTAGCTGGCGTCAAGGCAGCTCTGCGACCTACTGTTGACAGTCAACGCCAGAAATTTCGCGGTGAATACTGGTATGTGTTACATGATTCCTTCAACAATCAGTTTTTTCGCCTGCGCCCGGCTGCCTACGAATTTATCGCTCGGCTGCGCAGTGACCATACGATAGAAGAAGTCTGGCTCGAAAGTCTGGAGCGCGACCCAGAAGGGGCGCCGGGGCAGGAAGAAGCCATTCGACTGTTAACTCAGCTGCACTATGCGAACCTGCTGTTCTACGACACGCCTTCGGACTCGGAGCAGTTCTTTGAACGCTATCGACAGCGCAAAGAACGTGAGCTGAAATCTAAGCTCATGGCCATTATGTTTATTCGTATTCCGTTATTTGACCCGGATAGGGTCTTGCGTCACGTGCTGCCTTTTACCAAGTGGATGTTTAGCTGGATTGGTGCTTTGTTGTGGTTTGGTGTGGTGAGTCTCGGTATTAAGGTCGCCATTGATAACAGTGAGCGGGTTTTGGAGCAGGCTGAAGGCGTATTGGCGCCGGATAACCTGTTATTGCTGTATTTGGGTATGGTGTTTATTAAGTCGTTGCACGAGATCGGCCATGCGCTGGTGTGCCGCCACTATGGGGGTGAGGTACATACCCTTGGAGTGATGTTGCTCGTCTTTACGCCTTTGCCGTATATGGATGCAACCTCTAGTTGGTCATTTCGCAGCCGCTGGCATCGCGCGTTTGTTGGCGGAGCGGGCATGATTACGGAAATTTTTATTGCTGCGTTGGCTGTGTTCGTATGGGCCGCGACCGGTACTGGCGTCGTGCACAGCGTAGCTTACAACATGATGTTTGTGGCATCGATCTCAACCGTGGTTTTTAACGCGAATCCACTACTGAAGTTTGACGGCTACTATATATTGTCGGACATCGCTGACTTACCGAACCTATACACACGTGCGAGACGACACTGGGCGTACCTATTCGAAAAGCATTTGTACGGTATCAAACAGATCGTCGAAGTGGCGGACAATCGTAAAGAACATATTTGGCTCACCTCGTATGGTGCCCTGAGTGGTGCCTATAGAGTTGTCGTCTTTGCTGGCATTATCCTGTTTGTTGCAGACAAGTATCTGCTGCTCGGACTGATCATGGTGGCTATTCTTGCAGTGACTTGGTTGTTAGTGCCGCCTTATAAACTCGTTAAGTATCTCGCCACCAGCCCTCGTCTGGAGCGTACCCGGAATCGGGCCATCGGTGTCACAACGGGTCTGATTTTGGCTGTGATACTACTCACAGCGATTATCCCATTGCCGAATCGATTTCGTGCACCAGGAATAATTGAATCAGCAGATTTTTCTTATGTCGCCAGTGAAGCCGGTGGTGTGGTGACCGAAGTGCTTGCAGGCAGCGGCACGCTGGTGAAAAAAGGTGATGCGCTGATACGTCTGTACGACTGGGATATTCAGAACAGTATAAGAACCTTAAGTGCGCAGCTAGCACAGATTCGGGCCACGGAACAGTGGGCTAGCAGTGAGCGCTCCAGCGATTTAGCGCCGTTACGTCAACGACGCAATGTGATTGAGAAGCAATTGGCAGACTTGCGCATCAGTGAGCAGGCACTGTTAGTGGTAGCAACCAGTGATGGCTTGTGGGTCGCGCCGGAGATGACGGACCAAATTGGTGCTTGGCTACCGCGCGGCAGTCAACTGGGATTGCTTTACAACCCCGACGAGTTTGAGTTTATCGCAGTGGTGCAGCAGGACGAGGCTGCGAATCTATTTATCGATGAGATTCATCTTGCCGAGGTGCGGTTGTCCGGTCGGGCAGGACACAATCTTGAGGTGACGAATCTACGCATTGTTCCCTATCAGTCCGAGCAATTACCGTCGGCTGCGTTAAGCTGGCTGGCAGGTGGTGAGGTCATGACCAGCAGCAAAGATGAATCGGGACTGCGTAGCGCGGAACCGTTCTTTTTGATCAAAGCTGATGTGCCCGCAACGGATATGAATCTTCTGCATGGTCAATCCGGCAGATTGCGCTTGAGTCTCGAGCCTCAGCCATTGCTCTGGCAGTTGTACCGTGAATTGCGGCAGCTGTTGCAGGAACGTTACCAGCTGTGACCTTACCAAGTCTGGACTACCGTAAAACGACTGTTATAAAGCCTAATAAAGTTAGCGCTGGTTTGGATGCGGGTGTTGACTATTTGATGGGTGTCTATCAGCGGCGTGAAAGTCTGCGTGAGTTGATGTTTGCCCGTGGCGCTGGGGTTCATGTCCAGGCCAAGCAACATCGAAACCTTTCTGAGCATAAGCTCAAGGCACGTCTTGCCGATATGCAAACCCTGTTTCGCCGCCAGAAACCTTTGTTACCTGAACAGGTTGATGCCGCGTTAGCGTTGCTTGTGGAAATGGCTGATCGCACTCTGGGCATGCGGCCTTTTCCTGTGCAGGCCATGTGCGCTTTGGCATTAGATAGTGGTTATCTGGCTGAGATGCGTACGGGTGAAGGCAAGAGCCTGACAGCCACGCTCGCCGGTGTACTGGCGGGTTGGACAGGGCGGCCGTGCCATATCCTCACGACTAACGAATATCTCGCGGGTCGTGATGCAACAGGCTTTTCCGAATTTTATGAGGCATGTGGCGTTAGCGTTGGTGCCGTTATTGGTCAGATGGAAGAGCGCCAGCGCCAGTCTATTTATCGCGCAGATGTCGTGTACACCACGAGTAAAGAGTTGTTGGCTGATTTTCTCCGAGATCGCATCAAGTTAGGTGCTTTGTATCATCCTCAGCGGCGTTTGCTGCGCGAGATCATGGAGCCTTATCGACGATTAGATGAGGCGATGGTTTTGCGCGGCATCGACACTGCTATTATTGATGAAGCTGATAGTGTCATGGTGGATGAAGCCGTGACGCCGTTGATTATCTCTGCGCGCCAAGAAAATAAATGGCTAGTAGAGGCGGCTGAGGCTGCCCATGCGCAGGTCTCCATCTTCGAGGCCAAGACAGATTTCACGGTGGATGAGAAATATCGCGAGATCACCTTCACCGATGAAGGTTACGAGCGCCTTGCTGAGTTGTCGACGCGACTGCCTGGCATCTGGCGGGGTACTAGTCGGCGTGAAGAAATAATGCGCCAGGCAATCATTGCGCGTGAATTCTACAAGCTTAATCAGCACTACGTGTTGGAGGACAATAAGATTGTGATCGTTGATGAATTCACCGGTCGACTCATGCATAACCGTTCTTGGGGTAATGGTTTACACCAGGCGGTTGAATCGAAAGAAGGGTTAGCCCTAACGGATCCTACTGAAACCCTAGCGCGTCTGAGTTTCCAGCGTTTTTTCCGAGTCTTTCGACGCCTGTCGGGTATGACGGGTACCGCTAAAGAAGCCTCAGGTGAGTTCTGGCATATCTATGGTTTGCCTGTCATGACAATCCCGCCTAATCGACCGGTGGTCCGGGAAAGTTGGGAGCCCAGTCACTTTGTTGATTCCGAGAGTAAGTGGCAGGCAATAGCGGCCGAAATTATTGCTGTCCGCGAGACGGGCCGCCCGGTGCTAGTGGGTACCAAGAGTGTTAAAAGCAGTGAAGAAATCGCTTTGCGCCTTGCCGAACGTCGGTTGCCGTATCGACTATTGAATGCGGTCAACCATGCCGAGGAGGCGACGATTGTGGCCGAGGCAGGAGGCGAGCGTACAGTGACCATCGCCACCAATATGGCGGGTCGCGGCACTGACATAAAGCTTTCGCCGAAGGTTGCCGGTCTGGGGGGCTTGCATGTCATCATCGCTGAGCGTAACGATTCAGGACGTATCGACCGACAGTTGATTGGTCGTTGTGGGCGTCAGGGCGATCCAGGTTCAACTCGTATCTTCGCCTCGCTGGAGGATGACCTGATGGTGCGTTATGGGCAAAATATCATCAAGAAAGGCATCACTTACGCGCTGCAGGAACATCCTGAGAAAGGTCAGATCGCGGCAAAAATGGCCTTTGATCGCGCCCAAAAGACTGCCGAAGACTTAGCCTCAAAGCAACGTCAGTCAGTACTACGAACCGACACCTGGCTCGATGAGGC
>JBLHVI010000075.1:0-15663 GCA_047630175.1 Candidatus Azotimanducaceae bacterium | reverse complement strand
GAGCAATAGCGTGCTGGCAACTAAGCAAGGTGTACTAAAAATATTCATTCAATCCTCCAAAAAATTATTCTGACCAAGACTGCTCTGACCAAGACTACTCTGACCAAGACTACTCTGACCAAGACTATGTCGTCGACAACGGAACTTCCAGACTTTTAACGGCTTCGTGAAGTCGGCATGGGAATACCTTGAATCGTTCGCCGACGCTATGGGCTTAAAAGTACGCTCGTTTACCACTACGAGAATCTAACGATTGGTTGTTGTTATTCGAGGGTTGGACCATGTTGATTAACTCGCCCAGTAAGACGGGTTGGCTTTATGAGTAGCCGATAGGCTGGATTTCACGATTAAGGCATCTTCGAATAGAGGTGTCTTTAAAGATCGTTTGAGCGGCTCGCTATGGATAGCGAGACTGGGTTGATCTCGTGTTCGCAGCGAGGCTCAGACGGAGTCGCCGCGTTAACCGAGACGAGCATCTAAAACGCAATAGAACCTCCTTTGAGATTTCTCTTGTTATCAGCCGCCGCAATCCATATTGTTAAGTACCTTAACAATTAAGAAGCCTAATTAAATGGACGGTTTCAATCGCACTATCGCCGTCTTTAGAGAGATGGCGATAATTCAGGAACGCATGGATGCTATTTTGAAAGTCCGGCTACCCGCAGACTTGCCTCCAACACAATTCAAATTACTCAATCACCTTATTTTCACCACCAATGCGAACGAGACAGCCAGTGAAATAGCGCGCAATTTTCACGTTAGTCTTTCAGCCATGAGCCAAGTAATCAGTCAACTTACGAAAAAAGGCTTTGTTGAGTTACAAATTCGTCGCCAAGACGCGCGAAAAAAAACAATTGTGATCACCGAACAAGGACGCAGTGCGCATCAACAAGCGAGTGCGCTAATAGATATTGGTATTAAGCGTTTTTCAAAAAAATTTAAATTGAACGACATGCAACAGCTGTATGAATTAAGTCACCAATTTCGCCTTTGTTTTGAGGAGCATACGTAACAAAATTTTGATCGAACCCGAACAAAGACGTTTCCTGTACCGAAGATGTTAATTTTTCAATGGGGTGAAGACCATGATCAAGAAAATGTTAACAAAAGCACTGGGAAAGTTGCTAGTGCTGAAGGTTGTCGCAATCTTTCTGCTAACACTAAGCGCTGTGCACGCGCGTGCTTACCAGCAAATTGTGATCAACGAGTACGGCCCTCCCAATGTTATGCAGCTTGTCGAGCAAGCGATACTGCCGGAACCTGGCGCGGGCGAGGTCAGGATAAAAGTTTTAGCGGCCGGTGTTTCTTTTACCGACACAATGGTCCGTAAAGGCGTCTATGTTGGCGTTAATGTTGAGTTCCCCTTTAGTCCCGGATACGACTTAGTCGGTGTAGTCGATAAATTGGGCCCGGGAGTCGAAGGATTTGCCATAGGACAAAAGGTGGCGGATTTAACGGTATACGGCGCTTATACCCAATACACTGTACGTCCGATAGAATCGCTTGTGCCGGTACCAAACAACCTCGATGCGGTCGAGGCTGTTAGCCTTGTTCTGTCATACACCACGGCTTATCAGATGTTACACCGAGTAGCCGATCTTAAAGCAGGACAATCCGTGTTGATCCATGGTGCCAGCGGCGCCGTTGGTACCGCGCTCGCGCAGATCGGCAAAGCCGCTGGTTTAACGATGTTTGGCACCGCTTCAACGGCGAAACAAGATTTCGTCGCAGATTTAGGCGTCACGCCAATTGACTATAAAACCGAAGATTTCGTTGAAAAAGTCATGGCGGCTACCGAAAATAAGGGCGTGGATGTCGTCTTCGACGCGGTCAGTATTGATAATTTCAAACGCTCTTATTCGACGCTAAAACCAGGCGGAAGATTGATTACTTACGGCTTCTACTCGAAATCCTTAAGTTCACAAGCGGGTGATTCATTTCAAATTATCAAAGAGTTTTTGAAATGGAAATGGCTCCAACTTCGCTGGAGCTGGTTTCCAACTCAAGGTAGGTCTGCAGAATTCTATTCCATTACTGATTTGCGCGCCGGGCAACCGACTTGGTTCAAGGAAGATCTAGCCGCGCTCTTCGAACTGTTAGCGAATGGAGAAATCGCACCCAAAATTTGGAAGACCTTTCCCCTTAGCGAAGCATCGCAAGCGCACCAACTTCTTGAACAAGGTAAGGTGCGAGGAAAAATTGTTCTGAAAATTGCCGAGTAGTTCGTTTATGTGACGGCCTGTTTGTTTTCCAACCGGGGTGCCTGTTTAGTTGCAGGTTATATGTAATTTCTGGGCTTGGTGACGCCCTAAAGAAATATCAAACCCCCGGCCTTCGTCCGGCTGGTTGAAACTGCAAAGACAGCTGTTTATGTTAACTAACCGCTGCTAACTGTTAGCCTTGTTGAATGCAGCTTTGCTGTGGTTAGTACGCGAAAAGCTGTAGTTGTTCTTCAATGCCGTGACTGAGCACGCGCCGTCTGTGCCAATTGAACTTAAGCTATTTATCAGTTACTAAGCGCCCTACCTTCGCATTGAACATGTTGCCGCCTCCGTGGCTAATCAACATCTCGCGAATAGCCGCCCCATACAGTGCATACGCCGGGGCACCGGTCAGGTTAGCACTACGACCGTCCTTGAATTTAGCTTTTTCTATGAACTTGAGCCTGTTCAGCATATAAATTGAGCCGTCTGGGCCAGCCTCAACGAAGCCTTCAATTTATGCCTTGCTTGGTGAGATTTTGTTATTAATCACCATTTAGCACCTTCTAACATGTTGGTAGTCAGTTTTTTATTCACGGCTATATTGAATTTTCGGTCACAACGCTGTGGCACCTTTGCTAAGAAGTTTCTCCACGGGCATGACTCGGAATGTAATTAAAATTAAAGGTGTCATCGACAAAATACAGAATATCAATGTCGGCAGCAAAGAATTATTAAACAGCGCAGCCTGATTATATTATTGCCCAAGGAGGTCGAGATTTGTGAACCATTCGTCGTGCGCCTTGTATAGCTAACCCTTGAAGATAAATTGAATGCGATGAGGTGTCAGATTATGTAGACAGCAACCTACTCGAATATGCTGCGGCGCTCATAGAGGCTTCGGGTGTATCCCGGTGAATATACGCTAACTTCGTTGGGTTCTCGTGAAAAGGGCTTTAGGTTTTTACGCTTTTGATTAGTAATTTTTAGGTTAACGATTCATTTAAAGCGGCTGCGCTGATGCGTCAGGAGCGGTTCTTTGGATTGAAGATCGGAAGAATAAGACATACGATGCGTTTGGCGGCCATATGGCCGTTGGTGCAAAATGCAAATACCTTCGAATATAAACTTTCAGGGCTTGGGGAAAATGTGCTGTTACACACACGTCGGGCAAGTTACGACACTGCGAGTAGAAAATAACTGGGCAAGGCCCTTGTGGTTGAATTCAAAAGTTTCAAAATTAGCCCCCATCAAGATGGTCCAATCAATTCCTTCCTAACACAAATGACAGAAATTTAACGAGCAGTGACTCACACCTATTACGTCGCCCGTTAGATGATTATTGGTTTCCTGCCTACACGATATTCTGATGTCCAGCCACGCGCACCTAGGACGCTTGCGCAATATCTTCGGGGGACATTTTTCTTCAATCAGGATGCAAACACTATTCATCCAGCAACGAAGATGTTGACCGCCCAAACCAAGGTGATCTAACACGCTTAATGTTTATCGCAGCGAAGAAAATAATTCAACGACAAGTAAGGTCAAACATCAAAAAAACAGGTTTATTTAGCGAGAGTGATGATGGGTGTGCGGGTGAAGTGGCGAAGCGCTTGGCCCGCCTCCTGATGCTTGTGCTACGCAGTGTTGTTAGTGATCCCTCCGTAGTCATTGCTAGATTTAATGTTGTATGTTTTCGATACACTCGCTGAGTGGCGGGAATTGTTGTAGTCTTGGGAGGGCCAGCGGCGCTAGCATTACTCGGCTCAACATCAAGCGAATATGAGCATCATGCTGCAAACCTTTTGAGACTGATGCCGAAGAGAACACTATTTTATGCTGACACGACGCGCTTACCTAAAAAATACTGCTTTGTTGGGCGCCGCGTGCGCGCTGCCTGCCAGCTTGTTGCAGGCCTTTGAAAGTAGCAATCTCATCACTCGCGCAATCCCAAAGACAGGCGAAAAGCTGCCGGTCGTCGGACTTGGTAGTTCAGCAACGTTTAGAAAAGTCGCACAAAGCGATGACATCTCTGCTTTACAAAAGGTCTTGAAAACACTGATCGAAAATGGCGGGTCGGTATTCGACACCGCGCCGAGCTATGGAGCTTCTGAAGAAGTAGCGGGTCAAATTCTGCAGAGGTCGGGGCTAACTGACAAAATTTTTTGGGCTACCAAACTTAACGTTGCCGGTCGCGGTGGTGGCTTAGCTGATCCAGAGCGTGCTCGCGCACAAATCTCTGATTCGTTTGGGTATGCCGGCAAAAAGGTGATCGATCTAGTACAAGTACATAACCTCGGTGACCTTGCAACACAAGTTCCGATCCTTCAGGAGTTGAAACAAGACGCGAAAATCCGCTATATCGGGGTGACGTCGACACGTGGGGTCAACTACCCCGTTCTAGAAAAAGCGATGAGAGACTACCCGCTAGACTTTATTGGCGTCGATTATGCCATCGACAATCAGGATGCGGCCGATAAGATACTGCCATTGGCTCAAGAGCTCGGAATCGCCACGTTGATCTACGCACCATTCGGACGAAGCCGTTTGTTTTCAAGAGTGAAAGGTTTAGCGTTACCCGAATGGGCGCAGGAATTTGATATCGATAGTTGGGGCAAATTTTTTCTCAAGTACATCGTCTCGCATCCTGGTGTTACCTGCGTCACTCCCGCAACGAGCAAAGCTAGGAACATGCTGGACAATATCGGTGCCGCCTATGGAGAACTGCCTGACGCAGTGACGCGCAAGAAAATGGCAACGTTAATCGCTGAATTGCCAGTTGGCTAGCCTATCAATTAACAGCTGAGTCCCCGTTAATGATCCAAGAAATGACAGAGGGACGATCTTTGTACCGACTTCTAGGATAGTTTACGGTCAAGACAAGTGTGAGTTTTAGTCATGTGATCACGTTTAGGCAGTGTTCCAATTTCTTTATCCGTAACTTCGGTTCGAAGTGACGCCAAGGAATGACCGTAATTTTTCATCAATGCTCAGTCATTTATCTATATGGCATATGTCGCTGCATATTCTGTGTGCAAAAAAAACATAGGCTGATGGTTGCCCCGTTGAATTGCATGAGCGGGCATCTTGGTAGGGGAATATCTGAGACATCAAATATCAGAGAGTACTTAACGCAGAGTATAAGTCATTTTCTGGGAACTCACAGTCAACTACTACGTAAGTGGTTGTCGTAATCGATCGTGCGTTGGTGAAGCCTGACGTTGATCAAACACGGCATCATTCCTTGCATGATACGACTCTTGGCAAATATGGTTGCTGTCGGTTTAGCTAGAATCTGACTGTTTTGATCACGCTCTGATGACAGTATTGCGTGCAATATATTGTTTTCACAGGCGCCGACATTAAGCGCGGTTTAACGAAAAATCGGTTCAAGGTGATTTTTACCTTCCCTGGTGACTTCAATCGCTACTGGAAAAAGAATAGCACTCTTTGGCGAGCACTGAGCTGAATAGAATTCTTCGTCATCCAACAAAAAACACAGAATTTTTGCATAAGTTGTGAAAAATCGTTTTGAGTCACAGGCTTGGCGATTTGGTGGCGATTGATAGTCATTATTGAATCTATTCTTCTACGCTAGCCGATGTGTTTTCTTCAAGAATTTTCCAGATAAAACCGGGTCCCGCAAATTATTACTTGATCGTCAGATATATAACAGCCCCGTCGTGTTGCTTCATTAAGGATCGCGGTCCGATCGGCGACCCGAATGTGGAGCCCGGATAGACCCGGTCCACGATCGTCGCGCAAGGCAACAAAGCGCAAGGTCACGTTGTCGAGGGGAACCGTGATATTGTCATCATCGACAGTACATTCTGTGCCAACAATGTGTGCCCATTTGGCCGCAAGCGATGCCGGGTCTTCTGCCTGTAGTTCAACGCCAACAATATCGATGGTGACATCTTGCTTTACTTTCTCTTCCCAACCGAGGCCACCTACGGGCATCCAATAGCCGTCAAAGTCATTGTGCTGATCTGATTCCAGTTCAAGGAATGCTGCCTCGAGATCCCGCGGATGCAACTGCGTCAAATGCCAGCCGTCACGTTCTATTTCATGGGCGATCCGCACTCCACTGTCGAGTGCCCGCTGCCTTGCCGCCAGTTGTGTCTCTCGGCTGTCTGCTTGTGTGATCACCATGTAGCCACCGTCGCCTGCACGACGTTCCAAGTAACGACCAGCCGCCGTTACGTTCTGTATTGGAGCAACCACCTCAAGAAAGTTTCGGCCAACTGGCATCAAGGCATTTTCTAGTCCGAACGCAGCCACACCAGCATCGACGTAGCAAACATTGATACCAAGGATGGCGGTTAAGTCTTCAATGACTGGTTTGAGTTTTCCTGCAACAAGGCAAATCTGGCGTAGTTGAATAGTCAATTACTTGCACCTTTAGTGACGTTTAACGTTGAAAAATGGGGTGCTCGCTTTTCGACAAATGATGCGACGCCCTCTTTAAAGTCATCGCGCGCCAGACTCTCATCCATCCAACGGGTGGACTCTGCCATCGCCTCGCCTAATTCCCGGTTTAGGTGTTTATAGATCTGGCGCTTCATCATCATAATAGAAACAGGTGCTGAGGTGCCGGCGATATCGCGCAAATACTGTTGAGCCTCACTGCAACAGGTGCCCGGCTCACAAAGCCGGTTGGCATAACCCATGCGGAAAGCTTCCTCACCGTCAATGCGGCGTGAGCTCCAGACCATATCGAGTGCATTTGAAGGTCCGACAATGCGCGGCAGCATCCAACTAGTGCCATGCTCGGCAATTAACCCGCGGGGTGCAAAAGAGGTGACCAGTTTGGCTGTACGGTCCATAAAGCGCATGTCACAGAAAGTGGCATAACTGAAGCCGAGTCCAGCGGCCGCGCCATTGATGGCGGCAATGAGGGGTTTTTGTAAGCCGAGAAAATAGGTCGGAGATGCTTGATAGTTAGGGTCGCCGTCAGGATTGCCGGGGTTCGCTCGCAGGTGGTCAAAGTTTGCCGTGGTGCGTTCGCCTGCTTCGCTCATCGAGCCCAACGCATTCATGTCGACGCCGGCGCAGAAACCGCGGCCCGCGCCAGTCAGAACGGTACCGATCACGTCGGTATTCTCTTCTGATTGATTTAACGCGTGGCGAATCTCTGCCTGCGTAAGGTCAGTTAATGCGTTGAACTGGTCGGGCCGGTTCATGATGATGGTTGCGACAGGACCGTCGATAACGTATTGAATCTCTTGATAGTCAGGCACGATTATTTCCTCTTTTTTAAGACAGGCTACTGCTGCAAGGCATGCTTTGTCGAGAGATTCGAGCTTGGAACAGTAATTATTAGGTGTGCTTGCGCAATTTTTTAGAGCGTCCTCGCTAAGGATTACCGTGCAATGAAGCGTGGAGGCATAAATGGCGCCTAGCCCATTTTGTCAATCATTTTGAAAAGGCGGTTTGGGAAAAAGCGCTTTAACAATAGCGCATGCATTTCTATGCCTTCGCCAACAGGGATCTCATACTTGCCCTTCTTAAATCCCTGCATAATTACTTTTGCACATTGGGTTACATCCATGCCGGTTGCAATGTTCTTATCCATTTCACCAAAAGCGGAGCCGTCGCCGTTAAGCGCATTTTCCGACACGGCTGTACGAATAAAACCCGGCGTAATTGTTGTGACTTTAATGCCGTGGCGACTAACTTCGGTGCGCAGAGCATCAAAAAAGCCCATCATTGCATGTTTGGCCGCGCAATAACCGGTGCGCTGAGATGCGCCAATTTTGCCGGCAACTGAAGCGGTAACAGCGAGATGACCAGCGCCTTGTTCAATCATGATCGGCAACACCTGCTTGGTCAGCGCAATTTGACCAAAAACATCAACATCGAACAGCTTGCGGTAAGTGGCCATGTCAGTGTCAACGCACAGTGATCGCTGGGAGATGCCGGCATTATTAAGCAGCATATCAATACGGCCCCACTTCTGGTGCGCTGCACCGACCTTTTCTGCCATTGAGGTTTCGTCAGTAACGTCGAGGGTTAAAACAAAGACATCATCCGCATTAGCGCCGGCGCTTACGCAGGCAGCTTTTACCCGCATGAGTTCGGCCTCTCGCCTCGCTGACAATATCAGCTTGGCGCCAGCAGCAACCATTTCAACGGCAAGTGCCTCGCCAATACCGGAAGATGCTCCCGTTATCCAAACAACCTGCTCCTGAAACATCGATTATCTCCTTGGGATTTTGATTTGCAGCGAATCATCTAGCACGATAGAAGAGGCGAGCTGTCGGTAAGCGCCTACTCTTTTTCTCCGGCCAGAAATGCTGATGGGGGAATGCCAAAAAAACCTAGAAGTAACGATGCCAGATATCAGGACTCAATAAAAGTAATTTAAGCCGGAAGGTGATGGCGGATCTTATCGGGAGCAAGCCTTAAAAAATCAAGCGCGAGCAAGCTCGAAAGTCAGGACAATGCAGTTATATCGGCTCAGTTATGCGCGCAAGAAAGCTGAGCAGCAGCGACAAGTGTCACAAGGTTTGTGCCAAGCTGACATGCAAACTTATAGACCTTTACCGTAGTCCCCGTTGTGCCGCAGGCCATTGAATAATCATTATTTCCTGTGAGGGACAATAGATTCACGAGCGGATTCACATAGTCGCCGCTGCTCCGGGTATGGGCGACACAAGGTCGAGGAGTCACTGTGGTCGCTGTGGTGGTATGGAGATAGTGGGTAACTCGCTGTCGTCAACGGTTCTAATCGTTCAGATAGCACCATAACATGCGGCTGTTCTGGCATCATTGCCACTCGCATTGGGAAGACCTCTACCGTTTTTACGAAAAGCAGCAATTATGAAGCGCATTCGCAGAAGGATTGTTAGGTATGACGATCGCTCACACTTAAGACATCGTGACGTTGCGATTTTCTTGGTAGTCAATCATGTTGAGGGTAGTGATCGACTGATTGGCAGTGTAATGGATGGAGCGCATAGGTAGGTGCCCGTTGATTCAGCCGTGGTTGAGTTTGTAGATGACTTAGGCGCTTTTAGATAGTGTATTACTGGCTGGCACCTGAGATCCTTAGAAAACCTTATCTAGGCACTGTTTTAGTCACTGTTCTGTGAAACAGCGTTCGTGACATTGTTTGAGCTGGCCTCAGTTTACCTTGTGCATCACGTAAAAGAAGGCTGGAATAAAATGTTGCCGTAAAAGATGTGGCGCAAGCCTAAAAACTTGTAAAGGGTCGTAGTAGAGATCGGATCGACATAATTTAAGTAACGGCTGAAAGTCTATGAGTAATGAACTGCCAGAAGCGTTTTTCAGGCGTCAGGATGAATCACCTGACGAGTTGTTCTATCAAGTGCCGCGTTTAACAACGCATATTGATGATGCAACGATTCAAGCAATCACCGCATACTACGAAGAAGTGCTGGGCCCAGGCGGGAGTTTACTGGATTTAATGTCATCTTGGATTTCGCACCTGCCTGAATCGGTCGTTTATGAGCGAGTCAGTGGCCTTGGAATGAATGCCGAAGAACTCGCGATCAACCCAAAACTCACCGATTGGACTGTGCAAAACCTAAACGACAATCCACGTTTGCCTTATAAGGATGAGAGCTTTGATGCGGTAATGATTGTTGTTTCAATTCAATATCTAACAAACCCTTTCGATGTGTTTGCAGAGATTGCACGTGTTCTTAAGCCGGGTGGTCAATGTCTTGTGGCAATGTCGCATCGGCTGTTCCCGACAAAAGCGATTGCTGCCTTTCAGTCACTCAGCCCGACGAAGCGCTGTCAGTTGGTTATGACCTATATGCACGGTGGAGGAGGTCTGAAGGATATCTCCTTCATCGATAGATCACCCGAGGGAGCTGACCCACTCTGGATAGTCCGGGGAACCGCTTAAGGAGATTGTTCAAGTAGACAGCTCAGCAGACAGCTCAAGCAGACAGCTCAAGCAGACAGCTCAAGCAGACAGCTCAAGCAGATAGCTCAAGCAGACAATTCGGGAAAGCAGAAGCACCGCTGAGTACGTCGTGACCGGTAATCGATTGATAACGGGTTAGACGTAGTGATGCTTTGAGCATTTGCTTAGTAGATTTTGAGCTAAAGCCGGGCAACAAATAGCTGATAAACTATGCGCGATCTCAAAAATAGATTCTTCAACCTATACGTACTCTAGCAAACAACTTCTTGATCTCGCCTAGTGTTTTTGTCGATGAAAAGAAGCGAGGTTTACCGGCGATCGCTTAGCGTATCGTGTGCCTCACATACTAGATAAGTCAGGCGAGCAAATAGTCTAACTATGATAAATAAGCGATAAGTAATGGGCAAAATATTTGTACTGCATGAGAACAACGAATGGACGATTCATCTGCAAAAGCGCTTAGATGAGCTTCATCTTCCCTATGAGCTTTGGCATTTAGATGAGGGCTTGATCGATTTATCCATCGAGCCACCTCAAGGCGTGTTCTACAACCGCATTAGTGCTTCGTCGCACACTCGAAATCATCGATTTGCACCTGAGTTTACTGAAGCCGTCATCGCCTGGTTAGAGCGGCATGGGCGCACCGTGATCAATGGTACACGCGCGCTAAGACTCGAAGTCAGCAAGGTCAATCAATATACGGCGTTAAATATAGCTGGCATCGCCACGCCTAGAACACTCGTTGCAGTCGGAAAGCCGCATATTATTGCTGCTGCCCAGCGGCTAAATACGCCGTCGTTCATCACTAAGCACAATCGAGCCGGCAAAGGACAGGGCGTGTATCTTTTCCATTCTATTGAGGAATTGCAAAACTATGTTGATGGTCCGAATTTCGATGAACCTGTCGATGGTATTACGCTGGTACAGCAATACATACAATCACCAGAGCCTTTTATCATTCGCCATGAATTCATTGGTGGGAAGTTCTTGTACGCCGTAAAGGTAGACACGTCTGCAGGTTTCGAATTGTGCCCTGCAGATGCTTGCTCAATTGAAGATATGTTCTGCCCAACGGGCGAGCTCAAAACCAAGTTTGAAGTGCTAACGAACTACCGCCCCGAGTTTATCGGGAGGTATGAGGCCTTTCTGCAACAGAATAATATTCAGATTGCTGGAATTGAGGCTATCCAAGATGCGCAGGGCAACAGCTACGCTTACGATGTGAATACTAATACTAACTACAACTCAGACGCAGAAGCACAAGCCAATCAATTTGCGATGCTCGAGATAGCTAAGTATCTTGAAAAGCAGCTGACTATGGTCGCAGAGGTAACGCAAGAAGTTGGCGCGGTAGCATTAAGGTCAGCGTAAAAGAAAGGGTTAACTTTATCGTTTAATAAGCCCCTCGCTTGTTTGCGAAAGTCGCTGGCAGATTGGCCATATGCTGACAGGACTGCTCTGGCTGCATCACGTGTGTAGGACATAGCAATAGTTGGCTGTCGGCGGGTATAACTGGCCGGAGGATTTGGGGCCTCTGATTTGACAAAGTTGATGCGTGGCGGTGGGTCGAGTAGCATGCGGGTGGGCGAGGTCTTGGTAACAGTGATCGAGTGAGAGCCCAACATTGAAAAATGGGTAAGCTGTCTGCGATGTCTTTCCAAAAACACTAGAGGTAGCCGCGATGCGCATCCCTGTTATTGACTTGAAAAACCACAGCCAGCAGCAGCAATGCGACCTGATTGATTTGGCGTGCCGCGACACCGGTTTTTTCGTACTCAAAGGGCACGACGTATCGCCTGTGTTGCTGCAACAAACATTTGCCCAGTCACAACGTTTTTTCCGTATGTCGGCTACCGAAAAAATGGCTTCGTGGAAGGCGCACGAAATTGATGATCGTGGCTACTTTCCAGCAGGCCTGCAGGCGTTAGATTACGGCACTCCACCAGACCTAAGCGAATTTATTATGCTGGGCTTGGAAGTTGATGAAGAGCATCCGCTGGTGCAAGCCAAAACGCCGATGTATGGCCCCAACCCTTGGCCTATCGGGTTGGAGAAATGGCGGGAGACGATGCAGCAGTATCAAGCAACAACGATAGCTCTGAGCAAGCATCTGTTGCGGCTGATTGCGATGAATTTAGAATTACCGTTAGATTACTTTGACGAGCGCGCAACTCTGCCCATTGCTAGCTTAAAGCTCGCGTGGTACCCGCCGCGACCAGCTGAGGCTCAAAGTAATCAGCATGGCGTGGGTGCGCATACAGATTGGGGCGCCTTAACGCTAGTCGCCGGAGATGGAAATCCCGGCCTGCAAGTTAAAACTAATGAAGGTGAGTGGCTTGACGTGCCGATAATACCCGAGAGCTTTATTGTCAATGTGGGTGACATGTTACAGCGCTGGACAAACGATATTTACCGCAGCGGTGTACACCGCGTGCTAAGCCTACCTAACCAAGAACGATTTTCATTGGTGCTTTTTTTCGACATGGACTATCACGCGTCGCTGCAATGTATTCCAAGCTGTGCCAGCGCCGAAACGCCCGCGAAATACGAGGCCATGCTTGCGGGTGAATATCTCATGAGTCGCTACAAAGAAAGTTTGGATGTCGCTGCAACAAGTAACACCTGAGCAACGACTGTTAGCATAAAAGCCACGGCCAGCACTGTACAGAAAAGGTGATTACATTAATTAGACTTACAATAGTTGTTTGGACTTTTATCAAGTCAGAGCGGTCGGGCATGCGCCTGAGTTGGACTAATTTTTTGCAGGTAAAGCCCAGATGTCTGTCGCTGACTATTAAACAGTACCGCGAGGGAAATCTGCTGAACTAGACTTTTGTCAGCGGGGGACGGTGGCCGCAATGAGTGTAGATTGATGGGATTGAGAGCCTCGTTTTTCATGTCACGGAGGGAAGGCGCTAATTCAAGCTGCTGATTGGCATTTTCTTGATGCCATTCTTTTATGCCAATACGCCTACTCTGTAATTTGATGCTGATTCCATGATTTGCTGACGATGCAGGTGGCGACGACCCCAACTCGGCGCCTTATCGGGCTTTGGCTTGAGTTCCGAGTGATGCAACTACACCAATTCTTGTGGATTTAGGCGATGTCAACGAAGCACCTGTTGTGTGTTGTCTGGTCTGTGGCACTGGTATGAAAACGAAATAATATGCAAGTACCCGCTAGGCTACTCTGACAGCACAATTTAAATGTATACTCGCCCACCCAGAATTTTGAAAAGTAGGCAGCTAGAGGCTAAATAGCCTTGCAAGCGAAGTCAGACTCATTTCGAAATTACCTTTTCAACAATATAAACCGGCTGAATGCGTGTTCTCTAAAACTTCGACCTTTATTCTCATTGCTCTGGGCACCGTAATAGGTCTCGCAGGTACCGACCTTGTACTTCCCGCTATCCCGAGCCTGCCTGCTGCGCTAGGCGGCGATTTGCAAACAGCGCAATTTGTCCTCGCGGCGTTTGCGGGCGGCACCGGCATTGGTCTTTTGATTTACGGTGAATTAGCAACCCGTGTTGAGATCGGAAAATTACTAATTTTTTCTTTGCTGGGTTACGCCCTTTTGTCATTCCTTGCGACCTTTGCATCAAGCCTAGTTGAGCTATCGCTCATGCGCTTCATTCAGGGATTGATTGCTGCAGGGCCTGCTGTCTTGGCGCCAGTGATGATTAAATCTATGTACGAACACACAGATGCCGTTGCGGCGCTTGGTCGTATCGGCAGTATTGAGTCTTTAGCGCCTGCGTTGGCTCCAATACTGGGAGCATGGCTTCTCGCAATTTTGGATTGGAAATCCTCTTTTTACTTGACGAGCATTATCGCGCTCTGCTTAGGGTTGATTTGGATCTTTGCAGGTAAAACGCGCCTGCAATTTGGTGTTTCAAACCGCTCTACTGACGGATACATAGCCTTACTCGGTGATGGAAATTTCATGCGCCATGCCCTCAGCCAGGCCTTTACTTTGGGCGCGTTGTTAATCATTGTTTTCGCAGCACCTACTGTAGTGATACACGCGTTAGATGGTGAACTATCTGACTTCATCATGATGCAAGTATTGGGCATTTCGTTTTTCGTCGTTACAGCGAACACGTCACATCACATTATCGATAAATTTGGCAGTGTGAATACGATCCTCGCTGGGACTTCATTGACTGCATTTGGCTGCGTCGGGATATTTTGTTTGGGTTTTATTAGCAACCCACCGATCGCGGTGCTTTGGTTGCTTTTCATATGCGTCAATTCAGGCTTGGGGATCAGAGGTCCTGCAGGTTTCTTTAACGCATTGCATGCCGCAGGCGAAAACGAATCTCGAGGGTCAGCACTCATCATTCTACTTATTATGGCTACGACAGCATTAGGGACTATCGCCGTTGCGCCATTTGTCGAAGAAGGATTGATAGAAGTCGGTGCTTTAGCAACGTGTATAGCCGTGCTTGCTGTTTGGCTATCACGGGATCCAAATTATCAACCTCAGATTGAAGCGCCAGACTAAAGAGCGAGGGCTAAATTGCAACGCTAGTAACGCTGCGGCCTCTGCAAGTGCTCTCTTTATTCGTCGTAACGCCTTTTCCAGCTAACTAATCTGCTCCTTATCTGCCCTCGACTGCTTAGCTGTTTTGCGCTGAAGTTCCGAGTTTGAGTTAACGCCTTCAAGGCAATTTTGCTTTCAGGATTTGACTTGTCCAAGATAGAGCGCTTTCTCAAGGCAGTACTGAATTCAATCTCAGCCGAAGCACCTGTGTTCAGTCCTAGGCGAGTGGGTGATAACATGGATATTTCGAGAAAAATTGCACGTATCACTGAAAATGAGACAGGAAGGCAAGCAGTAACTTTTGCATAGTCATGTAGAGCATCTCCTACCAGACAAGGTTCGTGTGTTTTTCGAGTATCGTGATGGAACATCCGCGTCGTATATTGCCCGCATTTTTCTCAGATAGCCCATTCATTGTATGTGGTGAGTCGATATAATTTTTCAACGTCTTAGTTATGGCAACTTGTTCCGTAAAGCCAGAATGGGTTCTTTGGTTTGTCAGCCTGATAGTAGGCACTCACGGTTTCGAACAACATAGTCTTTAAGCCAATAATTCGTAGTTTGCTGGATTGCCAAAACTCCCGCAGAGACGAATAGTATTCAGATTATTCCGCAGCCGGCAGTGGAGAAATTCACTCGCCATAAAGTTTCCACAGAATGCAGGTTGCGAATCATCGCCTAAGCAGACGTTTGTCAATATGACGCGCTCGGCATTATCAGTATGGGCATGACAAAGCGTATATTTCTAGAAAGTAAAAGTATCACATGAAGCATGTTTAGAATGAACGTTAGGGCCGCTAATCTACTGTCTTGCAGGGTGCCGACTCCGTTACCACAGCACCGTGACACAGTCAGAATAAAGGGGCGGGAAAATCCTAGTAGTACGTATCAATCTGCCGCATCCACTGGACCGACCGTGGAGACGCTGGGCAGCGGCCATAACGCAGGTGACGACGATGCAATTGTCGCCGACTAATGCTAGATTGGCGCTCTTCTAAACGCTATAGCTTCGAGTTGGCATA
>JBLHVI010000074.1:0-15763 GCA_047630175.1 Candidatus Azotimanducaceae bacterium | reverse complement strand
CGCAGGGGTGCGCTCACGATATCAGCGTCGCGGCAGTGCTCGGCATACTCGTTTTCAGCGACGCTGGTGACGTCAACTCGGTTAGCGCCTTGGTCGCGTAGCGTTTCTAGCATCCAGATTATGTAGTCCGCGTGTTCTTCAATGGCATTGGTGAAATTAAAGCTGCCGCCGCCGCCCTGTGGACCGGAGACCACAAACAGATTGGGAAATCCTTGGCTGTGGATGCCAAGAAACGTTTTTGTGCCTTGGGTTTGCCATTTCTCATTCAGCGTTTGACCGTCTCGGCCTTTGATCATGTTAAAGGTTGCCGTCGCCATCCATTGAAAGCCTGTGGCATAAATCAAAACGTCCAGCGGGTAGTGCTGGCCATCATGGATGACCCCCGCTGCATCAATTTTGGCGACACCACGGGGCGCGGTATCAACGAGGCTGACATGGGGCAAGTTAAAGGTCGGTAGATACTCGTCATGAAACGTCGGGCGTTTACAGCCATAGGGGTAGTAGGGTTTGAGTGCCTCGGCAGTTGCGGGGTCTTCGACGATGGCATCGACCCGTGCACGTATCTGCTCCATGATGCGGAAATTAGTGTCGAGTTGCTTATCGATAAGGGCTTGCGGGGACAATTCCTGAGCGTGTTGCTTGCGCTCCTTAAAGTCCTTAACTTTGCCAGCTAGATAATCATCGTTGGCTTTCATGGCCGTGCGGCCGGCAGAGATTTTTGCAAAGCGGGCGCGCCTTGCTTTAGCCCAGCCTGGCTCGTTGGTCCACGTGTGGACCTCTTCGTCTGTCGTTGCGCGTTGATCACGTACGTCGATAGAGGAAGGCGTGCGCTGGAAGACATGTAGTGATTTGGCGATTTTCGCCAGCTCTGGCACTACCTGCACGGCGGTGGCGCCGGTGCCGATAATGCCGACTTTTTTATCTTTCAGGTCGACGTGGTAATTCCAGCGTGAGGTATGAAAGGCGTCGCCTTTAAACGTTTCCATGCCCTCAATGCGTGCCAGTTTAGGCGTCGTCAAAATGCCATTCGCAAGGATCACAAAGCGTGCCTTGATGGTGTCGTCGCGGTCGGTGCTGACCGTCCAGCGACCGGCGGTCTCATCCCAGTCAGTGCTCTCCACTGTGGTGTGAAACAGGCAGTGATCGTAGAAGTCGAATTTTTCTGCCATGCGCTGGCAGTACTCCATGATCTCGAATCCTGAAGCGAACTTCATGGTAGGGATGTAGCCCATCTCTTCAAGTAGTGGCAGGTAGCTGTAGGCTTCAACGTCGCAGGCTATGCCCGGGTAGCGATTCCAGTACCATGTGCCACCCACATCGCCACCTTTTTCGCAGAAGCGCACATCCGTAAAGCCTGCCGCGCGGAGTTTGTACCAAAGCAGCAAGCCGGCAAAGCCGGCGCCCACGACCAATATTTCACAGTTGTCGGTCAGCGCGTCTCTGGGGATAGGGTCGGCTGAATAGGCGTCTTCAAGGTACTTGCTGAACTCGCCTTCCATGCTGATGTAGTCTGCCGCGCCGCGTCGGGCCTCTTTAAAGTCACGATAGCGCGCCTGCTCATCGGCGTTGAATACAGCGCCAGGTGGTGGTTCGGGCAGCGTTTTTAGGGCCAAGTCTGAAGTCAGAGAATAGCCTTTACCTGCGATCTTATCCGTCGCTTGTGCGGCTCGGGTGTTGAAGATCTTTAGTCCGGTGTTTGGGTCTACTCGAATCGTCATGGTCTAGCGCTCGCGGTTAGTTGTTCGTTATCGTCCCAGCGCATGTTTTAGTCTACGCTTTTGCGGTCTCACAGAAAGTAGCAGATCGACTGTTTTTGCGGCGAAATAACTAACAGCTAACAAAAACGTGCGCTGAATGATCGCGAGTCAAAGGCTCGTGTCGACGCCGATTGTGGCAACCGACAAGTATATCGCCGCGTAATTCAGTAGACTGGCTTGTGCGAGAAACTACACCAACATACAGGAATGCACCATGTCGTCGCAATTGGAACAACTCAAGCGAGTCACCACGGTCGTTGCCGACACGGGTGATATTGAGTCTATCAAGCAATATCAGCCTGAAGATGCCACGACCAATCCGTCACTGCTGCTAAATGCTGCGCAGATGCCGCAGTACCGCCCGTTGGTGGATGAGGCCATTGTGTGGGGCAAGTCGCGTAGTGGCGACGATTGGTTGACGTCGGCCATGGACCGGCTCAGCATAAATTTTGGTGTTGAGTTGCTGCGGCATATTCCCGGCCGAGTGTCGACAGAAGTAGACGCACATCTGTCTTTTAACACTCAGGCGACTCTCGATAAGGCGCGTCGAATTATTGCCTTGTACGAAGCAGAGGGTATTGATCAGTCTAGAGTGTTGATCAAAATTGCTTCCACCTGGGAAGGCATTAAGGCGGCCGAGGTGCTGGAGCGTGAGGGTGTCAACTGCAACTTGACGCTGCTGTTTGGCTTTGCGCAAGCAGTAGCCTGCGCCGAAGCGGGTGTGTTTCTAATTTCGCCGTTTGTGGGCCGCATTCTCGACTGGCATAAAGCCAGCACGGGTCTGGAATACACCGCTGAGACCGATCCCGGTGTGCTATCTGTCAAAGCCATTTATCAGTACTACAAGAAATTTGATTATCAGACTGTTGTGATGGGGGCTAGCTTTCGGAATATTGATGAGATTCTCGCCTTAAGTGGTTGTGATCGTCTAACAATTAGCCCGGCACTGCTTGAAACGCTCAGCGCCAGCGATGCGCCGCTGACGACGCGTCTTGATGTGAATACCGCAAAAGCGTTGCCGTTAATTAAGGTATCTATGGGTGAGCAAGACTTCCGCTGGCACATGAATGAGGATGCCATGGCGACAGAGAAACTCAGCGAAGGCATTCGTAAATTCAATGCAGACTATATTACGCTGCGAGCCTATCTAAAGGCTCAAGGCTGACAGGCTAAGGTTGACGGTCTAAGACTTACTATTGAATACTTTGCATTTAGGCTTAGCGATGCATTTTGGAACAGGAGATTAACGGGTTGGGCGATGAAGATGATCTGTCAGGTGCGCTTTGGCAAACGCCCGCGCCGCGCTATGTAACGACTCTGCGCTTGAACGTGATGCTAGTGCATAGTCCGTTTCTGGCTGTCTTGGCGCTAGTATTTCGAGCGGGGAGTATTCCGTTTGCCTTCAACGTAGTTTTTTTACTGGCGTCCATATTGCTAACGAGTTTTATATGGTTTGGTTTTTTCTGGTCTTCTAAGCGGGCAAGGCATTTAAAGTACCGGGTGAGGCATCTCGATATTAATCTTGTAAAAGGCTATTTGTTTCGGCATGACGTGTCTGTATCGTTTAATCGTATTCAACACATTGAAGTGAGTCAGAACCCCATTGAACGGCTGTTCGCGTTGGGCACCTTACGGGTGTTTACGGCGGGCACCTCTGGCTCAGACCTTCACGTGCCAGGCTTGCCTTACAGCGTCGCGCATAAACTCAAAGCGGAAATTCTTAGTGCGATTAATTTGGAGGAGCCTGGTGACGAGGGCCCGGTGGTTGACTAATGGCCCCAGACACGTGGCATCGTAGTTCGCCTGTATCCATCATCTATCACTTGCTGAAAGGTGTTAGGGGAATGGTCAACCTTTGGCCGGTCTTGGCGGGCATTGTCTTTCTTGAAAGCAGTCGCGACCTGCTGGTTGTTTATGTCGTGCCAGTGCTCGTTGCCCTGTTTATATTGTCCGCGATATTGAACTATTGGTTTTTCCGATTCAGTTTTGATGAAGACAAGATTCAAATACGTAGTGGTGTCATAAGTCGAAAACGCCTAACGCTGAATTTTGACCGGGTGCAGGAAGCTAACCTGCAGCAGAGTTTCTATTTTCGACCCTTCGATCTGTGGACAGTGGGTTTGGAAAGTGCTGGTAGTAAGGCGCAAGAGATTGAAATCCCCGGTATTCATCTGTCGCTTGCCGAAGCGATTAAGGACTACCACCTTTCACAGCAGACCGAAGACCTTGGTGTCAATGAAGCGTCGAGGAATGCACAGTCTACGAGCGCTGAGCGTGAAGATAATTTTGCCGCGACACCATCAACTACATCACCGCGGCCTGCGCGAATAAGCTATGAGTTGAGCCTTGGGCTAGCAGCGGTGATTCGTTTCGGCTTGATGCATAACGGTCTCATTTACGTCTTGATGATCGGCTCAGCGTTGGTGGGCCAATCGCCAGATATGCTGCAGCAACTTGGTAACTTTGTGGGCATAGACGCGTTGCGTGAATCTATTTCAACGTCGCTAAAGCAGTCATTCGCGAGCGCGGTACTGGTCACGATAAGTGTAGCGGTCAGCGGAATGATTTTGTTATACGGTGGGTCTATCGTGCTTGCGGTCTTGAAATACTGGGATTACCAATTGGTCGTTACGGGCGATCGCCTGCAGTATCGGGCGGGCCTGTTGAATAAGGTCCAGCGGAGCTTTAAACATCATAAACTGCAAAGTGTTGAAATCTTTCAAGGCCCTATTGCAAGGTTATTGCAGCGCTATACCATGCGCTTGCATCAAACCAATGAGGTCGCCGACCCGAGATCATCAGGTGCGGGCGGTTTTGAGATACCCGTGCTCACCGTCACTGAACTGAACGAACTAAAGGCGCTGCTGCATATTGATGCTGTCAATTGGTGTCGGGCTAGCCCAATGCGCATTGTCTGGCGAACGCTGGGTTGGGGTGTGCCGTTAACCGCGATGGTAGTCGTGCCTGTGCTAACGGCAGAGCTGCCGACAGCAGCTTACGCCTTGTTTCCGATACCGGTGTTGGCGAGTTTGTTCACTGGCCTTTGGTATCGATCGGGCTACGCGTTTAGTGCGCACTGGATGGTACTACGGCAGGGCTTGCTGGGGTGTCGCTATACCTATGTGCCGTACACCAAAGTGCAGATGATGGACTTACGGCAAGGCCCACTGTTGAGACTGCACGGGGCGTCGACTCTGCTGGTTTGGAATGGTGCTGACGTGCAGCGTTTTGAGTTTGTTTCGAGCGCAGTTTTGACGCAAGCGAAGGCAAGAATAGGTGCGCTGGTCGCCGAGTCTCGGGCACGCTGGATGTAAGAATGATATGCCCTAAGGATTCGCGTACACTCCGGCCTTCACTGAAGACCCCAAAACAAAGGCGATAAGATGAGCAACGATTCCAGCGCGAAAATGACCGTTGAAGGCAGTGTGGCACCGGGGTTTGAGTCGGTCAAAGCACTGTACATGCATAACATGCAGACCTCAGCTGAGCGTCATACGCAGCTATGCGTCTATCATAATGATGTAAAGGTTGTTGACTTGTGGGCATCTACAGCGGGCGGCGGGGACTTTTCAGCTGATTCTTTGGTGAACATCTTCAGTAGCGGCAAGAGCCTTGAAGCTATTGCGCTGGCGTCACTGGTGAGTAAGGGTTTGCTGGAATACAACCAAAAGATTGCACATTACTGGCCAGCATTTGCTGAAAACGGCAAAGGTGATTTGACAGTGGCTGGGCTCATGCGCCATGAAGCGGGTTTAGCGGCGTTTGATGTGTCTATTGAGCCTGACGATTTGCTGACGGACAAGATCAAGGATAACACTATTGGCCGCCTGATTGAGGCGCACAAACAAAGCTATCGTGAAGCCGGTGGTAGCACTCGGGAGTACCACGCGGTAACCCGCGGCTGGATTGCTAATGAGGTGTTCCGCCGGGTAGACCCAGAAGGTCGCACGATGGGTGAGTTTTTGCGTCAAGATATCAGTGAGCCTTTGGGTGCTGATGCTGTTATTGGTGTCAACGAAAGTGAGCTGGCGCGCAGGGTCGACGTCGAGGCCCTAGGGGTTGGCGCCCATTTTCTGCATAGTCTGAAACCGAAATTTCTCAATCGTAAAGTATTCCATAATTTTTTTGAGCTTGTGGTTCGTCTGCTGACAATTTTACCTGCTATGCGCAAGGGCACATCGTTCGGTAAGCCGCCACCCTTTAAGGGTATGGGGAAGGTTTCGTTTTTCAACGAGCCGGCGGTTGCTATGGGTGAAACCCCCTCGGCGAATGCGAGTTGTTCTGCTCGGGGGTTAGCAAAAATCGCGGCTATGATGGCGGCCGGCGGCACGTTCGATGGTACCGAGTATATGAGTCGGTCTGCTTGGGATGCCATGCATGGAGAGCCGGTTGAGGCCGACATGGGGTTTGCACGCAACACCTTTACTCAGGGAGGGGTCGCGTTCTTTGAGGAGTCTACTGAGGCGAGCTCGAAAATCCACAAGGCCTTTAATGCCGGCAGGGAAGGTTTCTTCGGTTGGATGGGGTTAGGCGGATCACTGTTTCAATGGCATCCGCAGCATCGGGTGGGTTTCGGTTTTGTGCCAACATCATTGCATGTATTGGACTTGTTCAACGAACGAGGCAAGGCCTATCAGGCTGAAGTACTTGCCTGCATCAAAAACCTGAAGTGATATGATTTTTATTTGGCGTACCGCACTAGGCTAGCGCTGACTCGGTCGTTTTTGACCATGCAGCGTTGCTTGCTGAAATGCATAAGCCAACTGCAGTACGCTAAAATGTGCTTGACGTCGCCCAACGATCTGCACACAGACAGGCAAGCCCTCAGGGGTGAACCCGCAGGCGACCGAGCGCGCCCGGATCGATGGTCGACAGGTAGTAGCAGGACTTCAGCCAGTCAATATAGGCGTTCATCGGTACGCCTTCAGTGTCTGCTGGATATTCCAGCGTGGCATCAAACGGCCTAACCTGGGACATGGGTAGTACCAGAAGCTCATGGGTTTGCCTAAAGTCGCTGACACGTTGAAAAAATCGACTGCGCTGCTGTTCTGCCGCAGCGATGTCTGACCCGCGAAGTAACATGCCTTGTTCGATATTCCAGATCAGTGAATCTTTGTTCAGCGCCCGATGTTTTTTCAGACGTTGGCTATGGGTTGTGGCCATCGACCAGGCTCGCAGGGTCTTGAATGCCGAGTCGGCAGCGGTAAAGTCTGGGAGTTGATGCTCAACGTCGCAACCCAGTTGCTGAAACACGTATTCACTGCTGGCGATGGGCAACTGCCCATTAACATCATAGTAAAGCGCGATCCGCGTGCCTTTGAAGATACGCTGCAGTGGGACAAGAAAATCGGCGCCAGAAGCGTTGAGGGCAATGGGAACGCGGGCATTGGGGCCAGCAATTGCTGCCATAAACAGCGCGCAGTCTTCGACGTTACGGGCCATCGGACCGACGACCGATAGATACAACCACTTTATATCTGGCGGGTAGGAAGACACCCTGCCAAGTGATGGGCGAAACCCAATAACATTACGTGAGTAATCAACGCTGTTCGCTTGTGAGGTCGGTAGCGTGGCGTTAACGACTGCAGAGAAACTACTGAAAAGAGGTTGCTACGAGGATAAAAAGGTTTGTCGCTTGCGTTTAATGTGTCAGCCTACCGGCCAGATGCTGTGATGTTTTGTCAGCATCTGGCGCGGGGCTTGTTACTGTTATGGTGAGTATAGCGCTAGATTTTGTGTTGCTTACATTTCTGCATACAGGCGCAGGCCGCCGATAACAGGGTTGCCTCTAACAAAGGTGGGTATACCTAATCCGCCACCCGTGTTGCCGGCATCTATCAGGAATTCTTCGTCGAACAAATTGTCCGCAAACAATTCAACAGACCACCGGTTAGATGCTGGACTGAGCTTGATCGACGCGTCAGTTATCCAATAGGCATCTTGGGACAGACCAGGATAGTTGCTGCTTTCGAAGAATACTTCTGATTGGTAGGCAGTGACCCAGTTCACATCGACAGCCCAGTTAGCTACGCTAAATGTCTTGTTAACACTTAGTGAGCCACTGACCTCGGGTGCCAGTCGAAACTGATTGCCGGCGTAGTCAAATGCGCTGCCATCACTGGCGGTATCGGCGAACTTGGCGTCGAGTAATCCAAGGCTGACAGCGACATTCAAGCTGGCATCGACGTCCACACTGACCATGCCTTCAATACCAGACATATTTGAGTCACCAACGGTAACGGTGTTGCTTTGCAGTGTCACTGCGTCTGTGAAGCTCTGCTGATAGTTCGAGTAATTAGAGGCGAACACCGACACGGTGGCATATACCCGGTCGCTGAAATATTTCAGACCAAGATCATAACTATCGACTGTCTCTGCCGCGGTAATAATAGTGTTACCGAAGTTTGGATCAACCACCGGTGAACGGCGCCCCTCGGCATAGTTGAAGTACAGCGAAGTATTTTCATTGTAGGCGTAATTAACCGCAAGTCGTGGCAACGTCGCCGTGAAGCTCTCTTCGGCCTCAAACACAAGGAAGTTTCTTGTCAGGCGGGTCTCGTCGATAAAGCGCAAACCTGCGGTGACATCAATATCATCAGTAACCGCGTAGGTGCCCTCGGCTACCATCGAGGTAATTTCGAGGTCTGCCTCAAATACAAATGGTCCTTGGCTGGCAAAGCTTGGAAAGCTAGGGTCTGAAACAGGTGAGCCGTCAGCATTGAACAAGGCGGCTACTAGTTGGTCGCGAACAACTTTGATGTCTGCCTCTGAAGCCGTTGTTGCAATATTCTGGTTGAGCGGAATATTTGGATTCAATGCCTCTAGGTTGGCTTTCGTTGCATCGAATACGCCGCGGACATAAGGATCAACAAGAACTGTGTAAGGCAGAATCGACTTGTCGCGGTTGTATGAAAGGCCAACAAAACCAGTGAAGTCTTCACCGACAGAGAAGACTGCGCGGGTGCTTGCGCCATAGATCCTAGTGTCATTTTTGAAGTAGGCGTCCTGAATTCTTAAGGCGGAACCATCAGCGTCAAAGTTCTCGGTCAAGTCAACTTCTTTATGGAAGGTATCAAAGCTCAGTTCAATATTGTCTGTCAAAAGGTAGTTCACCGTCAGGTCAATGCTTTGTAGGTCGCGCTCTATACCCAGCAAAGAGCCGAAACCAAGTTCAGCATCGCTGAAAGGGCTGGTGTCACCATTGCGCGGCGCGATAGAGCCGCTCTTGAAACTGATGCCGGGCTGGTCATTGTATTCTTGCGCAAGGCGCAAGGTAACATTCAGGTCATCGAAGTCTGCGAGTAAGCTGGCACGAAAAGCTTGTACCGACACGCCGTTTAGCGTGCCGCCGGCACAGTCTTGTCGGTTGCCGTTATTGTCTTCAATTTGACCCGAAGGGTTAAATGAATCAGGCGCGCAGGCCTGATTGTCAACGACACCATCTTGTTCACGAACCAGTGATGCAAGCCGAAAGCTGAAGTTTTCATTGATGGGCGCGTTCACCACACCTTGAAATTCGATGCCATTTTGAGTGTTGGTGGCTATTCGGCCATTGGCGGCAAATTCTTTGCCTGGCTTGCGAGACAAGATGCTGATGGCGCCGTTCGCGGCAGCAACACCAAAGAGGGTAGGTTGTGGCCCTTTAAGTACCTCAATGCGTTCGACGTCAAACAGGGCGGCGCTGGATACAGTTTTCTTGCTGATATCGAAACCATCTTGATAAACTGAGATGCGTGGCGTTGATGAAACCGACGCCGTGTCGTCAGTGATGCCGCGAATACTGAATGAAGGCAGGCTGACAGCTTGCTCTTGGATGACAACATTAGGCAAGAGTCGTGAAAGCTCGTCGAGTTCGGTTGTGTTAGTGCGATCAAGGAAGTCGCCGCTAATGACGTCCATAGTTACCGGTACGTCGGTGATGGCTTGCTCACGCTTTTGAGCAGTCACCACGATTTCTTCCATGGCGAGTGCGGTGCATGACCAACCGATAAGAATTGGTGCGATGTAAGTCGCAACGCTGTTTGGTGCTTTGTGCTTGAACATTAAAAATCCCCAATATGATAATAATAAATGTGTTCGCCCCTTCCGAACGACGCACAATCTAGTCCTCGAAGGTAAATTTTTACGAAAGAAAACATTAATTGGTAGACGATAATGTTAAGGGGAAGTAAATTCTGGTTGTTGGTGGGAACTCCGCATCACATAATTTATCTTTTTCCTATCTGGCCTTTACCATTTCTTCGCACGAGTTCTGTAGTCTGTTGCTCGATATCTTTTAGGGGTTTGATATGTCAGGTTCACCTTTACATCGTCGGCAAGTGTTAATTGGGCTAAGTGCCAGTCTCGGCGTGCTGTCACTGCGCGGCTTTGCTGTGCAGGCGGCATCCAAAGCTCACTTTACTCATGGTGTGGCCAGCGGTGATCCGTTGTCGGATCGGGTTATTCTTTGGACGCGAGTTATTCCAGGCGCTGGGCTGCATCAACAAGTTAGCGTTAAGTGGCAAGTGGCAACGGATGTAGATTTTAGCCGGATCGTTGCAGAAGGCACTGCAAGTGCATCGCAGGAATCTGACTACACCGTAAAAGTTGATGCCGATGGGTTGCAGCCTGGGCAAGGTTACTTTTATCGGTTCATGAGTGACGAGGTCAGCAGTGTCGTTGGTCAAACGCGGACCTTGCCGGTTGGCAAGGTAGAGCAATATCGGATCGGTGTGGCTTCATGCTCAAACTATCCACAGGGATATTTTAATGCCTACAAACATATGGCGGCCACAGATCTCGACTTGGTGTTACATCTAGGTGACTATATTTACGAGTACGCTGAAGGCATTTACGCAAGCCCGGTGGCGCTGAAAGAATTAGGCCGTCATGTGCAGCCCGATCATGAGATTCTAAGCCTGGAAGATTATCGTATGCGCTATGGCTTATATCGTACCGACCCTGATCTGCAGGCAGTGCATGCCAGGCACCCGTTTGTGTGTGTTTGGGATGATCATGAGCTGGCGAACAACACGTGGCAAAGTGGTGCGGAGAACCATTCTGATGATGAGGGAAGTTTTACGCTTCGGATGCAACAGGCGCGTCGCGCTTATCATGAGTGGTTGCCCATCCGAACCACTGACCTGGGACATCAAGCACCAATTTTTCGCCATTTCGAGATCGGCGATTTAGCAGACCTGATGATGCTTGATACCCGTCTGCACGGTCGTGATCGTGGGTTGGTGTACACGCAAGATATGCAGCATCTACAGGTTTACTATGATATCAGCAATCCTAACAATCCGGTTGAGGTGAGCGAAGCGCTGATAGGTACAGTCAACCCTCCAGCTAATATTGAGCAATTCAACTTGCCTTTCGAGGTTCGCGCTGAAGGGGTCGTTGCCATGCGGGACTATCAGGTAGTTAAAGACCTGACGGCTGAGACGTTACCCGAAGATTGGTCTTACCTGCCAGACACAGAGGCCTTTCGACCGCTGTTGTTGGATTCTGCGCGTACTATGCTGGGCCGCGATCAGGAGCAATGGCTGGCAGCGCAACTGCGAAAAAGTAAAGCGCGAGGTGTGCCCTGGCAAATACTGGGTCAGCAAGTGCTGGTGGGCAAAGTTGGCATGCCGTCCTTTAGCGCTGAGCAGTGGCCGACAGGCGATATGCCGGCTCGGCTAAAGGGATTTCTGCGGCGTCTGCAGAACTTGGCGGGAGAGCAACTGCCTTTAAATTTAGATGCGTGGGACGGCTACCCCGCCGCCCGAGAACGTCTATTTGCTGATCTGCGAGCACACGCGGTGAATCCAGTGATGCTGGCGGGTGATACCCATAATGCTTGGATGTTTGATCTGAAAGATGACGCCGGCCGCGCCGTCGGTGTTGAGTTCGGAACGCCAGGCATCACTAGCCCCGGGCTGGAATCTTACCTGCCCCTGCCGAGTGCCACAGTTGCTGAAGCATTGCGGGCGGCGAGTCCTGAAATTGTCGACCTAGACACTTCACGTAGAGGCTGGACGGAGTTGACGCTGACGCCGCAATCGGTTTCAGGGCAGTGGCACTTTGTCGACAATATTCTTGGCCGATCATTCGCTGTGCAAAGTTCGGCAGAGCAGGTTTGCCGCGTTGACGCACGCGCCTTCGTGAGTCGCGATGATTGAGTCGGGCGAGACAACGCATGGACGTGCCGGGCAGGACTAAAGTACCTAGACGCAACGATTTGCATTGCCCTTGATCGCGAATCACGTAGACTGTGCGCCTTTTGCCCGCTGAGTAGTAAGTGGTTGTATTTGTGGCGCTTCCTGCTAGTTCTTGGGCTGCCGGGGAGAGTTGTTATGTTAGACGTTGCAGAATACTTTAAGACCTTTATCGGTCTGCTGGCTATTGTGAACCCCCTCGGCGTGATTCCGATGTTTATCACCATGACCTCTGATGAGAGTAAGACGGAGCGTCTGATGACCGTTAAGAATGTCGCCATCGGTGTGAGCGTGATTCTTTTGGTGGTGTTGTTTTTCGGTGACCTTGTGCTCAGCATGTTCGGTATTAGCATCAACTCTTTTCAGGTTGGTGGCGGTATCCTTGTGTTGTTAATGGCCATTGCGATGCTTCAGGCCCATACCAGTGACATAAAGCAAACAGACGAGGAGGCGACGGAGTCTGTGAAGAAAACCTCCGTTGCCATTGTTCCGTTAGCTATGCCATTACTGGCAGGTCCCGGGGCAATTAGTGCAGTGATACTGCAGGCGCATAAATCAGATTCGCTGCTGCACTACGCAACCCTCGCGTTGATTATTGTGCTGCTGAGTACAATTATTTGGGGAGTGCTGCGGATGTCTCCCCTTATTGTTAAGCATATTGGGTCGACGGGGATCAATATTTCTTCACGTATTATGGGGTTAATTCTCGCGGCGATCGCGGTCGAGTTTATTGCTAGTGGCCTGAAAGGTCTTTTCCCGGCACTGGTGGCATAGCCGCTAATCAGTGGTGAGTTTGTTGTCGATCTGTTGGGTTGGCAACGTTAGCAGGTATGGCTGGCGCGTAGGCTGACCGTTCAGGATGATTGAGCATTCGCTGCCACCACCAGCTATAGGGATGAATCTGGTCCGTAGGTCCTTGCGCGTCTTGCAGAGGTTTGTCTTCATTGTGCCAGCGAAATATGCCGCCGCGGAGATTCACCGGTACGATAGGTATCGGCTGCTCGCGGGTGTGTGCTGCGATAGCCTCGGCCATGGCGTTGGAGCGCCTACCGACAGAGCAATAGAAAATCGGCGTGGTACCCTCGAGGCGCTGACCGTAGTCACGTACAAATTGCTCGGCTGTCGTGTCGGGGTCAAGCCTTATGGCGCCGGACAAGTGGCTGACCAGAAATTCGTCCTGTTTTCGCACATCAAACAGCAATATCGTTGAACTGTTGTCACTAAGGACGCGCATCACATAGCCACTGCTGACCTGCGTAATCTGGCTATCTTCCGCGAGCGTCCGCTCGAGGCGCCCCAGCGCGGTCTCGGCATTGGCCAACGACCCGTGAGCTAGCAACCAAGTGGCGATAATAGTCGCGCTGATTTTTATTAGCGGGTTTTTTATGCGTGGTTCCATTAGCGCCATTGCTAGCTCTTTGTTTATTAAGTGTACGCCGGTGTTGAATTCCCCAGGGTGGCAGATAGACAATACCCCGCTAAAGATTAACCCGTTATGTCGTACATGATGATGTTGATGCACGGAAGTTTTTGTCAGCGCCATTCCAATCGAGCGTCAGACCCACTACATTGAGTGTATGGTGACGCGGCTCTGGTCGTTAAAGCCGAATATACCACCCTTCAATCGTGTGCCCTATGAATGTAGATCTGCATTGTCACAGTTATCTCTCTGATGGCAAACAAACGCCTGAATTTCTGCTGCAGCGAGCAATAGATAATCGCATCAGTCATTTGGCCATTACGGATCATGACTGCACCGATGCCCTCGACTTGGCGGCAGAAATATCCAGCGACGTGGTGGTTGTCAGTGGGGTGGAAATATCCTGCTTGTGGGGCGACACAGAGGTGCATGTGCTGGGTTTGCTGGTTGATCGGCACAATGCGCAACTATCGACGTTACTCAGGGCTCAGCAGTTGTCTCGCTGGCAGCGAATGCAGGCAATGGATGAAAAGCTGGTGGCCTTAGGTACGCAAGGCCTGCTCGGCTACATTGAGCAGTTGGGCTGTGTGGCTTGTTCCCGCAGCCATGTTGCAGATTTTCTGGTTGACAATAAATTGTGTAAAAGTCGCCAAAAAGCTTTCAAGAGTCATTTAGGCCGGCGTGGCAAGTTATACGTGAAAGCAAATTGGACAGAACTTGCAGACGCCATTGGTGCTATCACCGCCGCCGGTGGTATTGCGGTGCTCGCTCACCCGAGTCGATATCCGCTGAATAGCAAGAAGCTGACCCGTTTGGTGGAAGAGTTCAAGTTGCATGGCGGTGAAGGTATAGAGGGGACGTACGCAAATATCGATCAGGCCACGCAACGGCAATTGAAAACATTGGCGCTGGGCAATGACTTGTATTTGTCAGCAGGGTCAGACTTTCATGACAGCGCCGCACAATGGACGGACATCGGTAAGTTCCCGCCTCTGGATCGAGAGGCGCAGTTGCGTGCAATCTGGCTTCATCCTCGCTGGCAGGCGCTGTATCCGAGTGTTTGAGCGGGGCACACATTTACCTCAATAGGTTTTGCCATGAGTGAACTGCCTTCTTGCCCGCAGTGCAAGTCTAACTATGCGTACGAAAATCACAGGTTTTACGTGTGCCCGGAGTGTGGCCATGAATGGCCTCAGGTAGAGGCGCAAGGTATCGCAGATGCGCAATTGCAGGTGCGCGACGCCAACGGCAATGTTCTGGTTGACGGTGATACTGTCACCGTGGTCAAGGACCTGAAGGTTAAGGGCTCATCGACGGTGGTGAAGGTGGGTACTCGGGTGAAGGGTATCCGGTTGGTGTCTGGCGATCATGACATCGACTGTAAAGTCGATGGTATTGGTGCGATGAAGTTGAAGTCAGAGTTTGTGAAAAAAGCCTAATGGGCTAGGCGGCCAAGCCAGTCGTTAAAATGCGCAGGTAAGTACCATGCGGTTCTGAATAAATTTATTCTGTAGGCCTATCGAATGATGCATTCAGCGGGTCAAAATAGAGAACCACTTTCACACAATGCGAGGTCCTACCAATATGCTCACCAAGGAATTTATCAACCCTCATCCCATGGGTTTTACTAACACCGTGGTTTGCACGAGTAACGGCATCAAAACTATTTTTATATCCGGTCAGGTTGGTTATGTAGACGGCCGTGTCGGGGATACCTTCGATGAGCAGGCGCAGATGGCCTATTTCAACCTGGTGAAGGAGCTAGAGGCTGCGGGTGCGAGCGTTAACGACGTGGTGAAACTTAATACTTATGTGGTTGGCTTGGACCGCGATAAAAGTAAATCAAACCGCAAGGCTAAAGATCAATATTTTGTTGCGGTGAATCAGCCTGCTTCTACGATGGTTGGTGTTGCAGCGCTGGTGATGAAAGCGCTTTTGATTGAAGTGGAGGCAACAGCGGTGATGAGCGAGTAGGTAAGCGTTAGTGCAACCTTGCTTGTGATCAATGTCTGCTTTTATACATCATCTTGCTCTCTAAAAGCGTTTAAGCGTTCCATCACAAGGTCGAAAGTGGTGTCAACGTTAGTCGCGATGTCACCTGCAAGGACTTTTAGTCCTTGCAGAATGTTGCGAGCTTCCTCAAAGCCGCGTTCTACGCCGCTGGCGATAACGTCTACGAAGCGATCGCGTAATTCGTCGAAAGGGATGTTGGGTTGTTGGCGGGCGTAGGCTGGAAATAATCGGGTCGACATATCGGCGATGCGATCGGCTGTGGCCTCTGGAGACACGTCAATGCCCTCCGTTAGCCCTCGTTGCAGGGCGCTTTCACCGAGATAAGGTGCGACGGCCTCGTTGATTTGATCACGCGCGGCCTGATAGGCCAGCGCTAGCGGATTGGCGGCAACGGC
>JBLHVI010000073.1:0-15962 GCA_047630175.1 Candidatus Azotimanducaceae bacterium | reverse complement strand
TAGATCAACGAACAAAAACTTTATACGCTCCGCAACTAGACACTTCCTCTAGCGCTCAATCATCCGCAAGTGCAACGCAGGTGAACGTCCTCCACGACCTGCACTTCGGGTATTTTCGAAGCAGATGTTAACAACAAAAATTGAACACTATCTCACTGCCCCCTAAACCCTTCGCATGAAAGATAATCGATGCTGCTGGCGTTCTTGATGGCGCTGGTGCCTTAGATGAAAACAGCGTAATTACTAGTGGCCAAATGCTACTGTGATATTGTCTTCATATTTCATGCTTAAACAGACATTTATTGTACTGACGAGGAACGGGATAATACACGTGCGGCAAATAAAATTCGGGCGGGCATGACCGAAGTGCACTGGCGAAGCATAGCGCATCAATTGACCATGAAACTTAAATACCAACATATCAAGCGGCAGGAAAAAGTAGACTTCGTGACAAGAGACTGGTTTAAAAAGGTTTGGCGCGTTGATACCCTCTGTGGGTCTATGAGTAGCTTGCCTGCAATGAAATCATTACGTAATCAGCTTGAAGCACATGCCGCTTGCGTTCTGCTCCCGAAGGAATCAGATATCGATTGGGCGTCAACAAATACGTCCAAACTCACTGTTCTGAAAAAAGGCTTTATCGATGGCCACCTCGCGAAGATTCAGTCTTCAGATCTCGTGCTGATAGCGAACTATACGAAAAATGAGATTAAGGGTTATATCGGACCCAATACGTTAATGGAAATTGCGTTCGCCTATGCGCTCAACAAACCCGTCGTTCTGCTTTTTGATCCCGGCTCTCAAAGCTGTCGACTTGAGGTCCTTAGCATTGCTGATCGGATCATTGAAGGCAACATTCGTTGACTATCATAGGCGTTTTCGCCATTAGTGCTGCGGGGAACACAGCGCTTTAAAATCAGTACTTAAAAAATGATGGCTAATGGCAATTGTCTTTTCTAAGCCCCTATAGCCGTAGCTAGTCTCAAGGTTTACAGGTTAGCGGCCGAAGGGACTATTTGATTAAGAATGCCCACACCATGCCCCACTCATCCGAGAGGGACAACGCCGAACTTATGTGAGAGATAAAGCTAGACCGCCTTCAACAGATGTAGGCGGTGGATGGATTATCGCTGATTTCGCGGAAGCAGATAAGGGTTGTCATCCTGTCGAGATTAATGCTGGCCCGCGATCAGGTGAGCATTATATTTCGTTCAACTGTGGCGATATTGAAGAGACTGATTCAGAACTTTGTAACAAAGAAGTAGAGTTCAACGGCGAAATTACTGCTATTGGCTATGGCCACGCCATGCACTTAATAATGCACGATGATGTAAAGGCAGAATTGTCTCGTCGATTATACAAGTGCTGAGGCGTATGGCAGCGGTTAAAGGGCAACGGCGGCTACCGGTTAATAGAATCGATCGCTTGAGCATGCCACGTTGGCATTTGCTTAGGACGACAGATGGCGCGGGGTCATTCGAGCCAGTAAGTTCGCCCCCCTGCGTACAGGCGGCTTGGACTCGGTCGACAGATAGCCTTCGAGGGACTCAGCCGCGTAAAATCCTTGAGGATGCGTAACGCCAAAATTGGCCCAGCGAGTTTCGACCGGCCAGCCTTGGGGCTCCTTCAACGCGGTGGTTTCACGGCAATCGATAAAAATTGAACACAGCCTAAAGCAGCTTATCTAATCTAGGGGCCACGAACGTCGGGGTCGGCGGCTCGCGATAAAACATTGCGTCGGTCAAAACCAGCGCGTCACTAGCATTAGTATTTACCAGGAACTACTTTTTGATGGGCCTCTAGCTATTCGCTTCTCGGACTGAAGACATATTTCATATTAGGTAGGCCACATGCTCATCAGTGCCCGATTACTGGAAGTGCGCCTCAATCTGACTTTGGCAATTTAGACCGTTGAATTAATGACATGACAGATATTCAGAGCGGCTGATATGATCTAAAGATTAACAATAATAATAAGCATAAATAGTTAGGAGAAAAATATGGATATGGCACTGGTTCACATGCCGTTGTATACCGGTCTGTTTACTGCCGCGCTAATAACGCTGCAAATCATACTGATGGGATTAGTCGTCGCACGCCGAGGCAGTAACGACGTGTTGATCGGAACGGGTGGGGTCGATGCTGTAGAAAAGTCCGTTCGGGCTCACGGCAACCTGACAGAAAACGCACCTATCTTTCTCATTGGTCTTGCGTTGGTCGAACTTATCGCAGGCGGCAATCTGTGGGTACTTGTACTTGGTTGTGCCTTTTTATTTGGCCGAGTCATGCATGCCATCGGTCTTAACCTCAGTTCAGGTGTGACTATTTGGCGCCTCATCGGCACCCTCGCAACGATGATTCCGATGCTAGGCGCGGCCGGTTATCTTGCGTACCTAGTGCTCACTAAAATGTAGGGGGAATTGTCAACCATGCATCACGCAGGCAACTCTCTGATTTTTAGAGCCTAGACATAGATTGTTATATCGTAAAGATATTTAATTTGACGTCAAAAATCGTTCGAGTAAAGAGCGGCATAGGAATTATATTTCTTGTATCTTTAGGCGTGTATTTTTAGCCATAGCTTATGTGCACTACGGTCTACCCTACACAGCTCTTGCAGTTGCCAAAGCGCTCATCTACGGCACTTTTCGAAACTAACGGATAAGATCAGTGGCGCGCATGGGGACTTCCAGAGAAAGGCGCTTCCATGACCCACATACTGATCGAAATTTCCGCTCAGAATACACATCATACTTACTAACGGAAGATGATGCAGAGCAGGGTAAAATATTTGTCGCCTTGAACTCACGTAATAGCAACATATCCATGAGTTCAACTGTCTTTAATCTACCTGTAGCGCTTCAAATTAGATGCTCCGCGAATCAGGATTGTCCATACATGACAACTGGTCTACTGAAAAATGAGTCGTCGAATATCACTATTAAACAGACCTTAGTCACGCTAGCTGATTGGAGTAACTTGCCATCAAAGAATACAAAGGCAAGCTTTAGCAATGGCAAAGACATTACTCCTCACCTGTTGAAACCCGAATGTCGTTCACCACCGCAAACACCTACCAAAGACACTTAATAAGTAACTATCAACGCAGACGGTTGGCCGCATTCTTATCAGGGCGTGTGTTAAAACTGTTGATGATTAAATTCGCGCGCCCTAACAGCGAAAGTTTGTTGTTACGCTGGACGCTATGACCCCGTAAATGCCCTTCAGACATGAATCCAACAGGATTAAATAGTGTGCATGAAAGCCACTTGCCAAAATCGATGGAGCATCGACAAGCAGCTGATGACGCTTCTGCCGTAAGTCTGGACCTACATCAGCTAGGGCTGTAACTACGCATCATTTTACCATCACAACTCGTTGCCTCCGGCCACCCTTATAAACTATCGGTCTAAATAGAAACTTAGGGTGATAGACACCCTTATATTGGGTTAGTCTTGCATCCGATAACACTGAATACCTAAATCTGATCAAACCGCGGAATATAACCCTGGAGTATCAAGACGATGACCTACGCACCCAGCTCAAGACCATTCTATGATGCAGACAGCCACATCATGGAGTTACCGGATTTCCTGAAATCATATGCCGACCCAAAAATTAGAGATGACATACCCGAGGTAAGCTATAGCGCCTCTTTAGTCACAGATGAAGAGGTTGCTGTGATTATGAGTCAGGGCGGTAAGCATAGCGGAGAACATATACAAACAATGATTGATCTTGGCGATGAACTCATCGCCAAGTCAAAAGAAATACAGGCCTTGGGCGCGTTTAACAAAGACGACAGAAAAGTCGCGCTGGATATGCTTGGGTTTAAAAAGCAGCTAGTTTTTGCTACCCATAGCGTCGCTTTCCCGTTTCATCCAAGCGCGAAAAAACCACTCGATCTGCGCTACGGTGCAACTCGGGCACACAATCGACATATGTCAGACTTTTGCTCAGACGATGACCGACTCATGGGCGTCGGTATCGTCCCACTTGATGATGCTAAACATGCGATGACTGAGTTAGAGTTTGCGTTGGATGCCGGATTAGAAGCTATTTGGGTTCCGCATCGAGCGCCCTTCGATAAATCACCAGGACATGTCGACCTAGAGCCTTTCTGGTCTTTGCTCGCCGAAACCGGCACGCCTTTTCTACTTCACGTTGGTGGCTCCCCGCTGCAAGCGCTAAAAGCCTGGAGCAACAATGGTCGGGCTGCCGTCACGGACTGGATGGGAGGTGGAGAAAATGTCAGAACAAAGGACGCCACGGTGATGCATCAACCACCAGAAACCTTTATTAGCATGATGCTAATGGATGGCGTATTCAGTCGAAACCCGACACTCAGAGGCGCCGCCGTCGAGTTGGGTGCGGGTTGGGTGCCTGAGTTGCTAAAACGACTCGACTGGGTTGCAAAAATATATGGTCGTGTCGACGAATCAGTTCGATTCGAACGCACACCGTCGGAGCAACTAACGCAGCAAATGGGTTTTACGCCATTCCCACATGAAGATGTTGCTAACTTGGTTAGCCAGTCAAACGAGGAACTGTACTTATTTTCAAGCGACTACCCTCACGTCGAAGGCGGTCGTGATCCTGTAGGCAAGTTTACCAAGGCGTTGGAAAACGAATCTGCCGTGGTTAATGACAATTTCTTTAGCGAGAACTTCTTACGACTTTTCCCAGATTCCAGAGTTTGAGTAGGCGCTACGCGCAAACTAAACTCCGCGATGATGGACTGAAGTAATCGCCGCTGGCTTAAGCTTTCAGCACGCGCGGTATGGCTAAATTTCGACGCTGGCGCTTGTTCGTTTGTAACATCGAACAAGTGCCAGCTACAATCGAAAGACTACAACAACGTGACGGAGCTAGGGACACGCAGTTTTCGCCTTGGCATAGCGCCGTGGGGTATTGACGACTGAATCATGCCTTCTTATGACAAGGGCATTATGTATTCAAATAGTTAGCTGCTGGAACCTCGTGCCATGTAAGCGCTTTATTCAATGCGTCTAATTGCCGTGGGCTCAGTATTGTTGGGTCCTTGGATTGATGTGCAAGATACAACTAAATAATATGTTGTGCGGCAGTATGCACAGGTTGATGCGAGTTCCACATGCGCAAACTTTGCAGTACTCAAGAACCCTATGATGAATCAATGGGGATACGCTCGCTCAGTCTGTTAATCGACAGTAGAACCAAGCTGGCCGCTGACACAAACCTCATTCTGAAAGCGACACAAACTCAGTTTAAATCCTATGGGATTGAACCCTATCGAACAGATTTAGACCGCTAGTGATGGTGCCTAATATAATAAATGAAGACGGGTACACCTCATTCGATGCATACGTGAACAATCTGAAAAATATTCAGCCGAAATTACAAATCTGTCTCAAAGTGACGTTGAATTATGACAGCATGTTTGTCGAAATCGATACTTTGTATTTTGGCGTTACTACCCAAGCTTGGTGGCAAATCTATGCTGACAAAAATTGAAAGCGTTTCGCGTAGGCAATTACCAGCCTGAATTTTTTAGATGGCGGCATTGAAATGGCATCTCCTTGGACGCAATTCAGGCATCGTTTTGGGTTTAGAACATCGGTCTAATGATCAAGCTCAGACCTTGTCGAGCGGCTGGCTTTGTATCTGTACCAATCTGCTGTTCGAAAAGAATGATTTCGCACGCGCATTCAGTCCCTAGACTAAGCTCAGCGAGAACGAGAAAACGTCTCCCCTTGATCCCAACAGTTACGACAATCCAGCTATAGATGGCTTTTTGGGTCACGACCCATTGGCTATGCGTGTTTCGATGGGACAGTCTTGAACTTTGCGTTAACGGCCGCTGAAATTTAGCAACCCAGAATCACTCAGCAGAAGTCGGCTTCACGTTTCCACTGTGAGGCAAGTCCCTAGGGTTCGCTACGGTGTTTATTGGATATGACGAACGCTTGGTTGACCACAACGACCGACAAACAAGTTTTTAGCATAGGCATTGTGCGAAATAATTTGCGCTAACAGCCTCAATAGGGACTGCAGACATTAAAAAAAGCCCCGATTAGTAGGGGCTTTTATACGCCGGGTAGGCCAAGCCTAAGACAACGTCTATAACAGTGCGGTGAAACGCTGGCTTATATAGGCGCCTTAGAAAGGGATGTCGTCATTGAAGTCATCTTTTGGTGGTGCAGGATAACCATTGTCGTTACCACCACCCTGTCCGCCGCCATTGTTGCTAGCGCCGCCTTGGTTGCCGCCTTGGTTGCCGCCACCGTTACCGCCACCATTGCCATAATCCTGGTTGTAACCGTCGTTGCCATTGCTACCACCGCCTTGTCCGCCGCCTTGCCCGCCGCCCATGCTGCCGCCATCACCGCGACCGCCCAGCATCTGCATTTCACTGGCAACCACTTCCGTGGTGTAGTGCTTCTGACCATCTTTGTCCCACTGACGTGTACGCAGTGCACCTTCGATGTAAACGCTGGAACCTTTTTTCAGGTACTGTGTAACAATCTCAGCCAAGCGATTAAAAAATACAATCCGATGCCATTCAGTGCGTTCTTGCTGTTGGCCGGTGTTTTTGTCCTTCCAGGACTCACTCGTTGCAATGCTTATATTAGCTACTGTGCCGCCGTTCGGCAGACTACGTGTGTCAGGATCATTGCCCAAGTTACCTACTAGGATGACTTTGTTAATTCCTCGTGCCATGCGCTTCTCCTTATCAGTCTCGTCTTTACGATGTACGATCGTCGTTTGAGCTTTCGTTTCAAATACCGTTGACCGACTTTCGATCTACCGTTGATTTAGCTTTTTTCAGGTTGAGCCGGACATATTCAGCCCTTGCTTTGCGTCAGCAGGCTTGCCGTACTCGAGGGTGGCAAGGGCATTTTCGTCCAGGCGATCCTTATCGATTTTTAAATAAGCGATATTATCATCATCAACAAAAACAACATCCAACACGCCATCAAGCGATAATAACGCGTCTGCGACCGCATTGGCACTGAGATCCTGATTCTGACCCAAATGAAATACCTTACTTGCCAAATTGCCAGTTTTCTTCAAGTGCCAACTGGTCGCAAACCAAATCACACAAGCCATCGCATTGAAGTACAGCAGGTGCGTTATTTCCCCCATGCTCAGTATAAGTCCTCCGACGGCACCACCGGCAAATGCGCCTGCAAACTGCGCCGTTGAGTAAACGCCCATGGCAGTACCGCGAGCACCCGCGGGCGCAGCGCGGCTCAACAAAGCCGGCATAATGACCTCGAGAAGGTTAAATGCCATGAAAAACAACATCATACTCGCGAGCACTAGGATCGTTGACGACACCGTCGCAAAAAGCAGCATCGAGACTGCAAACAACCCAATCATCCCTAGCAGCATGCCTTTGGCAAAACCTGAGCGATCAGCCAACCACATACACGGGCCCATCAACACAAACGTCGCAACCAGAAGGCCGAGATACACGCCAGAAAAATCAGTCGCGTCGAACTCACCCGTGGCGATCAGCAATACGGGGAAGACTAGAAAACCTGACATCAACAGATAGTGCAGCATGAATACGCCGAGCGTCATCTTTTGTAAATCGGTGTTACGAATGACTTCCTGAACGCGGTCACGCGAGAGGCTTGAGTCGAGATTGCGAACCAAAACTCGCGGCGTCGGAATCAAGCCGAACAAGACCACGATGCCCAGCACGCCCGTCACCGCAGAAAACATAAACAAGCCAGACAGGCCTGCATAATCTAGCAACAATGGCCCTGTCACCAGCGCAACAGCAAACGATGTGGCAATGCTGATACCGATAATCGCCATAGCCTTAGATCGCTGATCAATGCGCGTCACATCAGACACTAAGGCAAGCAGGCTACTCGCTATTGCGCCACAGCCCTGCAGTAGTCGACCAAAAATAACGCCATATATCGTACTCGCGCTGGCCGCCACTAGGCTGCCAGCGATAAACAACAGCAGGCCTGCAAGGATGACAGGTTTTCGCCCCCATCGATCCGACATCAAGCCCATGGGGATCTGCAGTAACGCTTGCGTCAGGCCATACACGCCAAGTGCGAGGCCAATCAACAGCGGGGTTGCAAACGGCAGCTCATTGCCTACCAGAGGTAAGACGGGCAACAACATAAACAAACCCAGCATTCTGATGATGTAAAGCAGACCAATCGCTAGTGCTGCCCGCAATTCCTGTGAATTCATGTCAGTTTGTTCATAGATCAGGTGGAATCAAGCGGCGAAAGTGCCACAGCGGTTGCGGTAGGTGTATCAAACATAGGACAATTCGGACGCCGCGGATGATAGCAAAATCCGGCTGACACTTACACTTGCTTGATGTGATCACTCACAACGATGATCTCGTAAGCCCTATAAGGTTATTCGCCTTATTCACACTCATTTGAGCATGTTTTTTTCATGGATAATATTTCAGTCCGTGGCGCCAGAACCCATAATCTGGCTAATATCGATCTCGACATTCCTCGCAACAAGCTGGTGATTATCACTGGCCTGTCGGGCTCTGGTAAATCTTCTCTGGCGTTCGACACCCTCTATGCTGAGGGACAACGACGTTACGTAGAATCTTTATCGGCTTATGCGCGCCAATTCTTGTCGCTGATGGAAAAACCTGACGTTGATCACATCGACGGTTTGTCGCCCGCTATCTCCATCGAGCAAAAATCAACAAACCACAACCCACGCTCTACTGTCGGGACGATTACAGAAATTTATGACTACCTGCGCCTGTTGTTCGCGCGGGTAGGTGAGCCCCACTGTCCGCAGCACGGAATTCGTCTAGAAGCACAGACCATCAGCCAGATGGTAGACCAAGTGCTGGCTATTCCCGAAGGCACTGGCTTGTTATTGCTGGCGCCGGTCATCAAGGCCCGCAAAGGTGAGCATCTGCACTTATTCAACCAATTGCGCTCGCAAGGATTTGTACGAGCCCGCATCGACGGTATCGTTTGCGACATGGATGATCTACCCGATCTCGATAAAAACAAACAACACACTATCGAAGTTGTCGTTGACCGGTTTCGTGCCCGTGAGGATTTAAAAACAAGGCTTGCGGATTCATTTGAAACGGCAGTGAATCTCTCAGAAGGACTCGCCGCTATTGCTTTTTTAGACGGTGACCAGCCTGACATGGTTTTCTCCGCGCGTTTCGCCTGCCCAGAATGCGGTCATTCGATTGTTGAACTTGAACCACGTTTGTTTTCGTTTAATAACCCCGCTGGTGCTTGCCCAAGTTGCGATGGTATTGGTATCAAACAGTTTTTCAATGTTGAGCAGATCGTGCATGACAATGAGCTGTCGTTGGCCGAAGGGGCCATCCACGGCTGGGACAGACGCAATATATATTACTATCAGATGCTCAGTTCCATTGCCGCTCACTTCGGCTTTGAGCTAAACACGCCGTTCGGCGAACTTGATGAAGCGCACCAAAAGACCATTTTATATGGTAATGAAGCGGAGTTGATTCAGTTTCGTTATGTGAATGACAAGGGCGATGCCTATACCCGAGCACATCCGTTTGAGGGCATCATTCCTAATATGGAGCGTCGCTATAAGGATACTGAGTCTGCGGTAGTTCGAGAAAACCTGGCAAAGTTTCTAAGCACGCAACAATGTCCTATGTGCGACGGCGCTCGTCTTAACCCCGATGCGCGAGCGGTCACTATTGACGGACGCTCACTGTCAGAAATAACCCAATGGTCTATTGCCGAAGCCGTAGCCTACTTTGCTGGCTTACAGCTTGAAGGCCAGCGGCAGCAAATCGCCGACAAGATCTTGACCGAAATCGGCGCTCGCCTCAGCTTTTTGATCGATGTTGGCCTCAACTATCTTTCCTTGTCGCGCTCCGCTGATACGCTGTCAGGTGGCGAAGCGCAGCGTATAAGATTGGCAAGTCAAATTGGTGCCGGCTTGGTCGGCGTTATGTATATTCTCGACGAACCTTCTATCGGTTTACATCAGCGCGACAACCAGCGCTTACTCAACACGCTGACGCATCTGCGCGATATAGGTAACACAGTCATCGTCGTTGAGCATGATGAAGAGGCTATTCGTGCTGCCGACCACATCATTGATATCGGCCCCGGGGCCGGCGTGCATGGCGGTCAGGTTATTGCGCAAGGTACTTTAGAAGACATCCTTAGCAGCGAAGAATCCATTACTGGTCAGTATCTGTCTGGCAAACTTGAGATTGCAGTTCCAGCCCAGCGTGTCAGTACCGATCCGTCGCGCCAATTGGTTCTTAAGGGTGCCAGTGGTCACAACCTGCAAAATGTTGACCTGCAGATCCCGCTGGGTGTGATGACCTGTATTACCGGCGTCTCCGGCTCGGGCAAATCCACTTTAATCAACGGCACGCTTTATCCTATCGCCGCCAAGGCGCTTAATGGCGCCACCAACCGGCGGACAGCGCCGTTTGTCAGCATCGAAGGAATGGAGATGCTCGATAAAGTAGTCGATATCGATCAGAGTCCTATCGGTAGAACACCACGGTCAAACCCAGCGACCTACACCAATATATTTACACCCATTCGTGAACTGTTTTCTGCCACATCAGAGGCACGGTCACGAGGCTACAAACCTGGACGTTTTAGTTTTAACGTCAAAGGTGGTCGCTGTGAAGCCTGCCAAGGTGATGGGTTAATCAAAGTAGAAATGCATTTTCTGGCCGATGTCTATGTCACCTGTGACGAATGCAAGGGCAAGCGTTATAACCGCGAGACACTGGAAGTGCTTTACAAGCATAAAAACATTCACGAAGTTTTGAGCCTGACAGTAGAAGACGCTCACGAATTCTTCAATGCTGTGCCTATGATAGAACGTAGGCTACAGACACTAATGGATGTTGGCCTTGGTTACATACGTCTCGGACAGAGCGCCACAACTCTGTCAGGTGGAGAGGCCCAGCGGGTAAAACTCGCACGAGAGTTATCCAAACGAGATACCGGTCAGACTTTATATATTCTAGATGAACCCACCACTGGCTTGCACTTCCATGATATTCGGCAATTGCTCGAGGTACTCGTGAAGTTGCGTGACCACGGCAATACCATCGTCGTCATCGAGCATAACCTAGACGTTATCAAGACAGCCGACTGGATCGTTGACCTGGGACCGGAGGGTGGTTCTGGTGGTGGGCAAATCATCGCTACAGGCACACCCGAAGACGTCGCTGCTAACGCGGGTTCGTTTACTGGGGAGTTTTTAGGTGAACTGTTAGCAAAAGCTGCTGGCACGAGCATGAACAAACTCGCCACAAGTAATTAAATCGCTACCTGTCGACGGTCAATCGATGCGCGCAGCGTATGACCGTCAGCAAGTACTAACTAACCCTAGTGACTATATGAAGCCTGTATGGCACTGGTGGCAACACCTTTATTGATATGGGCGTTACACTGAGACAAGACGGCCTCTAGGGCATTGACGCAGAGCAACACGTTTTTTGGGTTACTCGCGTAGCCCATCAAACCAATTCGCCAGACCTTACCCGCTAAGCCACCGAGGCCAGCACCTATCTCCAGATTGTACTGCTCAAGTAGTTGTTTACGAACACTGCCTTCATCGATACCGTCAGGAATACTAACAAGATTCAACTGCGGTAAACGCTCCGCCTCTGGAACAACAAATGTCAGACCCATGGCTTCGATTCCAGCCTTCAAGGCATTGTGGTTACGCATATGACGATCCCAACTGGTCTCCAACCCCTCTTCGGTCAACACCACCAATGACTCATGCAGGCCATACAAAGCATTAACGGGTGCAGTGTGATGATAGGCGCGGGTCTTACCTTCGCCCCAGTATCCCATGACCAAGTTAAGGTCTAAGAACCAAGACGCGACAGGGGTCTTACGGGCTTTGATAACCTCTACTGCGCGCTGACTCATGCTAATAGGCGACAATCCCGGGGCACAAGACAAGCACTTTTGTGTGCCGCTGTAAGCTGCGTCAGCACCCCATGCGTCTAGCGCCACATTGATCCCACCAAGGGAGGTCACACAATCAACAATCGTCAGGCAATCATAGCCTTGGGCGATTTCACACAGGGCTTGTGCATCGGACTGAACGCCAGTGGATGTCTCTGCGTGGACGAAAGCAACGATCTTTGCATCTGGGTGCAGCTTCAAGGTCGCTGCGAGTTTTTCCGGATCAACAGCACGACCCCATTCTTGCTCAACAATCACCGCTTCGCCGCCTGAGCGGGTGACATTTTGAGCCATACGCCCACCAAAAACGCCATTTTGGCAAACAATGACTTTATCGCCAGGTTCAATAAGGTTAACAAAGCACGTTTCCATACCTGCCGAGCCGGGCGCAGACACAGGAATCGTCAGTTCATTCTTGGTTTGAAATGCGTACTGCAACATCACCTTAATCTCGTCCATTAGACGAATGAACTCAGGGTCTAAATGGCCTATCGTCGGCCTCGCCATAGCGGTCAAAATACGTGGGTTCACATCGGATGGACCCGGTCCCATGAGGGTTCTTACGGTAGGTACAAAAGACTGATAGGTCACGACTATGAACTCCCTTTTTAATAATCTTGTGTGGTCTAGTATAAGTTACTGATTTTATGATTGTTCAGACGGCAAAAGACCGGGCGGGCCCGGTCTTTTGACTACCTAGAATCCTGTAAAAGCATTACTAAGTGCATGATACTACTACCTGCCGATTAGCTTACGCGTCGTCGTCAATTTCCTCGACGTCATCAAAATCGGGGATAGGACGGTCAACCAACTCAACATAGGCCATTGGCGCCTTATCACCAGAGCGAAATCCGCACTTCAGAATACGCGTGTAACCACCGGGACGTTCAGCGTAGCGTGGGCCAATATCGGTAAATAGCTTTCCAACCATTGCTTTACTACCGGTGCGAGACATAATCAAGCGCCGATTGGCAACGGAGTCAACCTTTGCCATCGTAATCATGGGCTCAGCAACACGCTTCAGCTCTTTGGCTTTCGGCAACGTTGTCTTGATCACTTCATGTTCGAACAGCGAAATCGCCATATTCTTAAACATCGCCTTACGGTGCGATGCATTTCTATTTAGTTGTCTACCACTCTTTCTATGGCGCATGAGCTTTCCCGAATAACTGTCTCTATCAATCTAATAAACTTTGGGTCCCTTCACTCAGCGCGAAGTAACTCAAACCAGTGCTGTTTAGCCTAAAACGCGGTCATCACCACGTAGGCTGGATGGTGGCCAGTTCTCCAGACGCATGCCAAGTGACAAGCCTCTTGATGCCAATACATCCTTTATTTCTGTCAAAGATTTCTTACCCAAGTTTGGGGTCTTCAGCAGTTCTACTTCGGTGCGTCGAATCAAATCACCGATGTAGTAAATATTCTCAGCTTTCAAACAATTTGCTGATCGTACTGTCAGCTCCAGATCGTCTACCGGACGTAACAGAATCGGATCGATCTCGTCCTCGTGCTCGATAACTTCTGGCTCGTTCTCGCTTTCAAGGTCAACAAACACTGTAACCTGCTGCTGCAGAATGGTCGCTGCACGCCGGATCGCTTCTTCAGGATCAATTGTGCCGTTGGTCTCAAGGTCGATAATCAGCTTGTCTAAGTCTGTGCGTTGCTCAACGCGAGCACTGTCTACTTTGTATGCAACGCGACGGACCGGGCTGTAAGAAGCATCCAGCAGGAGGCTGCCAATAATGCGTTCGTTCTCTGTATCAGCCATACGAACGTCAGCCGGCTCGTAGCCTCGACCGCGTCCAACTTTAGCCAATAGCTTCAGGTGACCCGTATCGTTCAACGTTGCAATCACGTGGTCAGGGTTGGTGATTTCTACGTCGTGGCCGACAATGAAATCACTCGCGGTGACAACACCAGGACCCTTCTTATCGATCCGCAGTTCAGCTTCGTCTGTCGAATTCAAACGAATAGCAACACCCTTGAGGTTCAGCAAGATCTCAATCACGTCTTCCTGAACGCCGTCAAGAGTACTGTATTCATGCAGAACGCCATCGATTTCTGCCTCGGTGATCGCGCAACCGGGCATTGAAGACAGCAAGATACGACGCAAGGCATTGCCCAACGTGTGGCCAAAGCCGCGCTCCAGAGGTTCCAGGATCACGGTCGCGCGAGTGTCACTGGTTTGCTCTACCTGTATATGTTTAGGCGTTAAAAACTCTAATGACGAATGGGGCATAAATACACCTCTAAAGAACTGTTCTTAATAAAGACTTAGCGGGGTTAAACCCGCTAAATTTCCTTAATGTTTATAGCTAAACTAGTACCACGGCACGTCACGTGGTTACTTGGAGTACAGCTCAACAATAAGACTTTCGTTAATCTCAGATGGCAGCTCGTCGCGTTCTGGGTAGGCCCGTAACACGCCTTCCATCTTGTCATTGTTAACCTGGACCCAATCTATGGGTGACCGATTAGCATTGAGTGACAGAGCACCCTGAATACGCAACTGATTACGTGACTTCTCGCGTATCGCAACTGTGTCGCCAGCTTCTACCTGGTATGAAGGAATGTTGATCACGTGGCCATTAACTAAAATGGCTTTGTGAGACACCAACTGACGTGACTCTGCACGTGTTGACCCAAAACCCATGCGGTAAACCACATTGTCGAGACGACGCTCCAAAATGCGCAGCAAGTTTTCACCCGTCGCACCCTTCTGACGGTCAGCACGCTTGTAGTAACCGCGGAATTGCTTTTCCAGCACGCCGTAGATACGACGCACTTTCTGCTTTTCACGCAACTGAACGGCGTAGTCTGAAAGTCTACCGCGACGAGCACCATGCATACCCGGCGTGCTTTCCATTTTGCACTTGGATTCGATGGGACGTACGCCACTCTTAAGGTACAAATCTGTGGCTTCGCGACGAGCGAGTTTACACGTGGGTCCGATATATCTGGCCATTTTTCTAGTTCCTCAATTACACCCGACGTTTCTTAGGGGGTCTGCAACCATTGTGGGGGATGGGGGTTACATCCGTAATATTGGTGATTTTGTAACCCACTGAGTTCAGCGCCCTTACGGCAGCTTCTCGACCAGGTCCTGGTCCCTTAACAAATACTTCAAGGCTCGTTAAACCATAATCCAACGCGGCGGTGCCTGCACGTTCTGCTGCTACCTGTGCCGCAAACGGGGTGCTTTTTCTTGCACCTCGGAAGCCCGAACCACCCGCTGTCGCCCACGATAGTGCACCACCTTGCCTGTCAGTAATGGTGATAATCGTGTTGTTAAATGAGGCATGGATATGTGCCAAACCATCAACTACCTGACGCTTACCTTTGCGCTTGGCTGGTGCTGCTTGGGGCGTTTCTGTATCAGAATCAGACATGTCAGTCACTTCGCTTTAAATTTGTTAATCTATTAATCGTTACTTCCGCACTTTACTTACGGATGGGGCGCTTCGGACCTTTACGCGTACGTGCGTTAGTCTTGGTACGCTGTCCATTTACGGGCAGGTTGCGACGATGACGAATACCACGGTAACAACCGAGATCGAGTAGACGCTTGATGTTCAGCTGAATACCCCGACGCAGATCACCCTCGACGGAGATCTTGGTGATTTCGTTCCGCAATTTGTCTAGGTCACCCTCGGACAAATCCTGAACCTTGGCCGCAGGATTAACTCCCGTCTCGGCACAAAGATCTCTCGCGGTTTTCCGCCCTATACCAAAAATATAGGTCAGGGATATTACTGCATGCTTGTTGTCGGGAATATTAATCCCAGCTAAACGAGCCATTCACACGCTCCTATCGATACCGTATAACGTCAACTAACCCTGACGTTGCTTATGCTTTGACTCTGAACAGATAATTCTGACAGCGCCCTTACGTCGAATCACTCGACAGTTCCGACACATTTTCTTTACTGAAGCTCTTACTTTCATTTCTATGCTCCAATCGTCTTATTGACGTCCGAAATTTTGCAAATTGGACTTTTTCATCAGAGATTCATACTGATGTGACATCAA
>JBLHVI010000072.1:0-15983 GCA_047630175.1 Candidatus Azotimanducaceae bacterium | reverse complement strand
CCGACACGAAAAGCAAGATCTGCGCGGTTCGCCGATTCTATACGGCCTGGAAAATTACGCACACCGCTGCCTTGGGGGGCATCGATGATCTGGCTTTTAACCGGCCGCGCCAACGTCTCTAAGTTTTCTAGCGGTGGCCCACCGCAGCCGTACAGCATCATGATTGACAGACCGACACATAGCATTGGCTTGGACATGGAGGAATCCTGCGCTGACAATAACAAGATCGTTAGTTTACGTTGTAAATGATAAAAACGCGAGATCATGCTTCGATTGCTTGCATGGGCATTATCTTCGCTTGAAAAGAAATCACGTCATCAGGAGCACCACTGCGCAATTCATAAACCGAAAGTTTCTTGAGCACATCTAAGCTCATTCACCAACGCTGTGTTGTTAGAGATGCAAATCCCCTATACAGAAATTGCTGGTGGTGGAACTACGCCAGATGGTGCGACGCTAGCCAGCGGCGTGTTACGCGCGTTTAAGGTAGTGGCGGTGATCGTCGGTCTTGACCTACAAACACAGTCAGTGAACCTGTCTGGTCGACGCGGGGACACCAGCAATATTGTCGTGCAAAATTTAGACAACTTGCGGGCACTACGCCTCGGAGATTCAGTGATACTCGTGACCCAATGACGTGTTATGCGGCCATTCTCACTTCGACCGCTAATCGCTTACTTTTTGTATTTTAGCATTTTCTCCGCGATTAAACGTTTTTGCTCATCGGATGGCCCACTGCTCGGCTCGCCACCTGAAACAATCTTAGGGCGCTTGGCAAACACATACTTTTCTCGCACCATCTGCCTTGTACCGATTCCCGCCGTTTTAAGCTGTTTGAAACAGTCATCAACCATTGAAGGGTTGCCGCATAACAAATAGAAATCCGCCGCCGGATCCGGCACGGGCAAATGCAATTGAACATAACCTGAATAGTCATGATCTGTTGGTGCTGCAGGCATCTGTCTCGAATAGCAAACCGCCAGATGAAAGTTAGCATATTTTTTAGCGTATCCCGTCAGGAAAGAAGCATAGAGAAATTCACCGGGGTCACGTACGCCAAACATAAAGTACACCTGCAACTCACCACGCGATAGCGGTTCGGCAAGCATCTCCAGCATCGGCAGGTAAGGCGCAATACCGACACTCGCCGCCACCAGAAATAATCGTTGGGGTAAGGCAGAGGGTAACACGAGACGACCAAATGGACCTGTAAGACGCGCACTCAACCCTTGCTTGGCATTAAACAGCAAACGCGTCGCACGGCCGCCATCAACCTCAGATATCACCAACCGCAAACTGCCCGCCTTGGCTTCTTGCTGCGACAGGTTACACAGGCTGTAACTTCTCTCGAATTCACCGACCTCATCGGTGAACACAAAGCGATAAAACTGGCCCGGTACAAAGTTGAAACCAGCGCTATCGTCACGCTGAAATTGCAACTCAATGGTTGAGTCAGATAATTGCTGAACTTGATTCAATGTAACTGTAAACACGTCTCGCTCCGGTTTGCTCAAGCTTCTATGATACACGACCCTGCTTGATTCATGTCCCTAGCGACCCTGTGGTATATTGCCAGACCAAATCACATAAAAATTAGAGGCACCATCTACTTGATACAGATACTAACAAATCATGACTAGGGCACAGGTTGCCGTAATCGGTGCCGGTCCTGCTGGCCTGGTCGCCGCACGGGAATTATTGCGCGCCGGACACACGCCCACAGTGTACGAACAAGCCGATCGTGTCGGTGGTGTCTGGGTTTACGACTCACAGACCGATGACGATCTGAGTAGCAGAGCCGCCAGACACCCCGTATATTCATCGATTTATGCGTCATTACGTACCAACCTACCCAGCGATCTGATGGCATTTCTCGATTACCCTTTCGATGCCAGAGGTGGTGGCGAAGATGATTGGCACAGATACCCACATCATAGTTGTGTGTTGATCTATCTCGAGAATTTTTGTCGCGAGCAGAAGCTTCAGCCTTTTCTCAAGCTGTCTCACACCGTCACTAACATTACGCCCGCAGCAGACAGCTGGCGCGTAGCTTCTAAAGCCCCAGACCAAACAGCTAACACCGCAACCTTCGATGCAGTAATGATTTGCAACGGCCACTATTCAGTGCCCCGGCTACCACAACTCGCCGGTATCGAAGATTTCCAGGGCGACACCCTGCACAGCCATAACTATAGGGACCCGCACGCCTTTACCGGCAAGAAAGTCGTGCTATGGGGCGCCGCCGCTTCTGGCTCGGACATCGCCCGCGAAATCCAGAGCGTTGCCCGTGAGGTTCACTGGTGCGGGCATGCACTACAAGGCAAGCCCCAACCACGCCCCTCATCGGGCTCTCCATTAGGCACTTCATCAGGGAGAAGCCCTATCTACACCCACGGAGATCCGCTGGGGTTTGATCACCAGGGTAGGCTTTTCTTCGAGGACGAGCCTGCCCTCAATGACATTGATACGTTTATGTTCTGCACGGGCTACGACTACCAGTTTCCTTTTTTGGATACTGACATCGTCAACGTCACGGACAATCAGGTGCATCCTTTGTACCAAGATTTAATATCACCGACGCACCCTAACCTGGCCTTTATTGGACTGCCCTACTTAGTCGTGCCGTTTCCTTTGTTTGAAATTCAAGCACGCTGGTTCTCTCGCCTGCTCTCTGGCCAGTTTAAGCTTCCTGAGAAAGCGGCGATGTTGCAGGCTATCGAAAGTCATGCACAGGCTCTGCATGCCGCCGGTGTCAAAACTCGCCACTGGCACAAACTCGCAGAAAAGCAGACTCCGTACGTTAATAAACTTGCCGCTCAGTGCGGCGACTCACCTCTGCCGGAGTGGTTTGGACCTATGATGGAAGCCGCTCAACGAGCACGCATGGCTAATCCTGCGCATTTCAGAGACCAACCTTTAGAAATGTAATTTATATATAAAAACCGAGTGTAGAAAAGAACCCGACCAACTTACCGCACCAGAGTTAAATAACTGCTTTGCCCACTTTGGGTAAACGAGGCCCTAACAAATGACATTGATAATTCATGGCGAAGTAAGTAGCGGTTTTGAGCCGGTTCGCGAAGTGTTCAAAGCCTTCTGGGACGATATTGAAGTAGGCGGCAGTGTCTGCGCCTACTACCAAGGCGAGAAGGTAGCCGACCTGTGGGGCGGCCATTGCGCGCCAGACGGCGCGCAAAACTGGAACGCCGACACGCTGGTCAATGTTTACTCAACGACTAAAGGTATGGGGTCTCTGGCTCTAGCGATACTCGCTGATGAAGGCAAGATCGACTACGCCGAAAAAGTCAGCACTTACTGGCCGGAATTTGGTGCTGCGGGCAAACAGTTCGTCACCGTCGCCCAATTGGTCTCTCACCAGGCCGGTCTGTGCGGCGTTGAAACCAAACTAACCACTAGTGATCTTTATGACTGGCAAAAAATGACTAACTTGCTCGCGGCTCAACGCCCCTTGTGGCCCTTGGGCACCGGCGCAGGTTATCACGCAATTACCTGGGGCTACTTCCCCGGAGAATTAATTCGGCGGATTACAGGACAGACCCTCGGCGAATATTTTCAAGATCATGTAGCTAGCCCACTTGGCGCTGACTTTTTTATCGGACTGGCCGAACAACATCACCACCGTTGCGCGACCATGGTTGGCCCAAATCGCGCGCGTAAACTACCCGCACAAACCGAAAAAGCCGTTATGCCTGCCTTATTCCCTATTGCCCAACAGAATCCGTCTGTCAGTCCGTTTAAAGACGTCAGCAGCGCTCCTTGGCGCAGCGCTGAGATTGCCGGCGCTAACGGTCAGTCAAATGCCCGAGGCATCGCGACCATATACGCGGCGCTGGCCAATGGAGGCGAACTCGGTGGGACTCGCATCATCAGTGAGGCAGGCTTGAAGAACGCATTGCACCAAGAGGTCGACGACCAGATAGACCTTGTACTGGGTAAACCTATGCGCCGAGGCAGAGGCTTCATGCTCAATACCGGCGAAGAATTTGGCCCAAACCCTGCGTCTTTTGGCCATACTGGCGCGGGCGGCTCTATCGGTTTTGCTGACCCAAACAAGCATCTGGCTCTGGGCTATGCCATGAACCAAATGCAGGCTGACGCCAGTGCTACACCGCGCGCAACGTTACTCATCAACGCCTTGTATGGCTGTATTAATGACGTTTGTCGTTAAGCCTGAGCAGGACTCGCCTGATAAACATGCACATCACGCTGTGGATACGGAATCGTAATACCCGCAGCATCAAAGGCAAGCTTGGCATTTTCTGTCAGCTCAAAATACACCGGCCAATAGTTGGCGGCGTCTACCCAAGAACGCGTTGTAATATCGACGGAGCTCTCACCCAACGAAGAAATCACGACCATAGGCGCTGGTTCCTTGTGAATTCGCTCGTCCGCCTCGATAAGTCCACGCAAAATATCCTTGGCTTTACGCAGATCATCGTCGTAGCCAATGCCAAACACAATATCCACTCGGCGGGTCGCCTCGGTTGAGAAATTGGTAATAGCACTATTCGATAGGGCGCCGTTCGGAATGATAATTCTTTTATTGTCGCCCGTCGTTATGACGGTATGGAAGATACCAATTTCGCACACTGTGCCCATGCCGCCAGAACTATCTATAAAATCACCAACTTTGTAAGGGCGCAACATCAAAATGAGCACACCGCCGGCAAAATTCGCCAAACTACCTTGCAAGGCCAAACCCACAGCGAGACCAGCTGCACCCAGCACAGCGATGAATGAGGTGGTTTCTATGCCAACCATTGAGGCCACACTGATAACCAGCAATGCCTTAAGACCTACATTGATCAAGCTATGAAGGAATTTCTGCAGTGTCGGCTCCATACCACCGTGAGTAAAACCCTTCTTCGCCGCTTTTAAAACCGCACCAATAATCCACAGCCCGACAACCAAAGTCACCAGCGCCAGCACCAATTGAGGCGCATAAGACATGACCATTTCGATGGCCATGTCGGCATACTTGTCTACGTCCACTATCTCTTGTATCTGTTGTATGTCTTTTTCCACGAGTTTTACACCTCTTATTGTCCGTCGTTGTGTCGTGCGCTCTAAATATAACCGACTGTTGCTGAAAACTTTTAGCTGTTCGTGCGCCTTTATTAACCACTCAGGTCTGCGCTTGGATTAGCGACATCAATCGAATTAATCGCGAGCCCTGTAACGACTATTTCGCGGTCCCTTTTTCGTAACAAAAATCACCTACAGGCGCAAGGTCCTTGCACCAAAGTGTTGCTCGTTGTGAAATCATCTTTAACCGACTCCTGCTTTGTGGCAACATCAATTTCGATTTATCCACCGCCAGCCGTTTGTTGTGACCATTGTCATTGCAACCTGAGTCGCCTCGACCAGGCGATTTTTTAACCTATAAGAGACTAAAAATCTCTTTTTTCGGACAGGAAGTCTCAAAGCGTCATATGCGTGACTATTTCATTCGTAGACTACTGCTTATTATTCCTACGCTCATTGGCGTTACCATCATTGTGTTTGCGATAACGCGTCTGGTGCCAGGCGGACCGCTAGAGCGCGCTATTATGGAGGCGCAGCAGATGGACGCAGGCGGCTCAAGTCAGTCCGCGGGTCAGGGCATGGCCATGTCAGAAGCCCAACTGGAAAAACTCAAAGAATACTATGGGTTCGATAAACCTGTACTCGAAAGCTATATCGACTGGGCGACCAAGGTCGCTACCGGCGATTTAGGCTCCTCGTACCGATATAACGAGCCTGTCTGGGACGTCATTCAAGACCGTTTTCCGGTCTCGTTGTACTACGGCCTTGTCACCCTCATCATCACCTACTCTGTGTGCATTCCTCTTGGCATGCTCAAAGCTATCAAACATCGTACTGCCGTAGACAACATCAGCTCTATTCTTATTTTTGTTGGCTACGCAGTGCCCGGCTACGTGCTTGGCGCACTACTCTTACTGTACTTTTCAGTGCGCCTTGAGTGGTTCCCAATGGGCGGATTCGTCAGCATGCGCTTTGACGAAATGGGCGCTCTCGACAAAACCCTCGACGTTATCCACCACTCAATATTGCCCTTGATATGCTATCTGGTTGGGGCCTTCGCCTTCACGACCATGCTGTTGAAAAATCACTTGCTAGACAACCTTGCCTCAGATTATATCCGCACGGCGATTGCTAAGGGTGTGTCGTTCCGCCAAGCCGTGACAAAACATGCTATGCGTAACTCTATGATTCCTATCGCGACCACCTTTGGACAAAACATCGCCTTGCTGGTCACCGGCTCTTTTCTGGTTGAGACGGTGTTCGATATCAACGGTTTTGGCTTGCTCGGTCTCAATGCCGTCCTCGACAGAGATTATCCCGTGGTCATGGGCATCGTGTTACTGAGCAGTTTTTTACTCCTAATCGGCAATTTGCTCTCAGATTTTTTGGTGGCACTGGTTGATCCTAGAATCCGTTTTCAATAGTGGTCAATCATTAATGTTCGAACTCAACCCCCAAACCCGCAAAAAGCTCAAGCGCTTCCGCGAGATCAAGCGAGGCTACTTCAGTTTCTTGCTGCTAGTGGGCTTCATGCTGTTGTCGGGTATTGGCGAGTTACTCGTCAACAATCGCGCCCTCATGGTTAGCTATGATGACACTTGGTACTTCCCCACTTATTCAGACTTTCATCCAGGCACAGATTTCGGCCTTGACTATGGCTACGAGACAAACTATCGACAATTACAGGGCGTCTTTGCAGAGACTGCCCTTAATGATGAGGGCAGTGACAATTTTGTGATCATGCCATTGATTCCATACAGCGCTTTTGAGAACCACGCTCCCAGCGGCATTTACAAGCCAGAGCCACCGTCTATGAGCCTGAAGCATTACCTAGGCACAGATACCACCAGCCGCGATATTCTGGCGCGCCTGTTTTATGGCACGCGCACTGCCCTGCTGTTTGCGCTGGCGTTTATGGTCTGCGTTTATGGTATTGGGATCTCTATTGGGTGTGCTATGGGCTATTTTGGCGGGGTTTTCGATCTGATATTCCAGCGCCTCATCGAGATTTGGTCAAATGTGCCATTGCTCTACACCGTCATCATCGTCTTTTCAATTATTCCAGCCACCCTTTCCATTCCAGTGCGCATCGCTATTCTCTTGCTGGTGCTCGTGTTGTTTTCATGGCCAGGCATGACCTATTACATGCGCACCGAAACGTACAAGGAAAAGTCTAGAGACTACATTGCCGCCGCCCGTGTTATTGGCGCCAGCGACAGCCGCATTATCTTTAATCACATACTGCCCAACGTCATGTCGACGCTGGTGACCTTTATGCCCTTTACTATCGTCTCGGCGGTCACATTAATTACGGCGCTAGATTTTTTGGGTTTTGGTTTGCCGGTGCCGACTCCCAGCCTCGGCGAACTCCTCAAACAAGGCACCGCGAATCTCCGCACGGCTCCTTGGATTGTCACTTCAGCTTTTCTTACGCTGGTGGCGTTGTTAACTCTGGTAACCTTCATCGGTGAGGCCATCCGGGAATCCTTCGATCCCAAAAAATTCACGGTTTATAAATAGTCATTGTCTACCGTAATGACAGTCATGAGGCTCTATATGCATCTAACATCTTACAAACATCTGCTGGCTATTCTTTTGCTAGGGGGGTTGCTCAGCGGTTGTGGCAACAGCGAGACTGAATCGAAAGAAGCCGTGGCCCAAGCCCCTGACAACACTCAAGAGGTCAAAGATTACTATGCGGCCAACCCTGACTTTTTTACCTTCAAAACTCTCGCTGATCTGCCTGCAGGGCTGATTTGGGAAGATGGCATGGAACAGCCAGAAATCGGTTCAGACAACGCAGTGAAGGGCGGCACGGAGTACAGCAGGCTCGGTGACTTTCCACGCACTCTGCGACATGCTGGCCCAGACTCAAACGGATCCTTTCGGCCCTGGTTACTGGACAACACCGCCATGTTGCTCGCACATCGGCATCCGGATACCTTCGAATTCTATCCCGGTCTCGCTAGCAGCTGGGCGGTGGATACTGAGACGAAAACCGTCTATGTGAAGCTTAACCCCGACGCGCGCTGGTCCGATGGTGAAGCCGTCACCGTCGAAGACTTTTTGTTCATGTTCTTTATGTACCAGTCTGACTACACAATAGCGCCTTGGTACAAAGAGACTTTTACCAACCAGTTCACGAACATTACACGCTTCGATAATTTGACCTTCTCGATCACTGTGCCTGAAGCAAAACCCGACCTAGCGTCGAGAGTACTCGAGCTTAACCCGAAGCCGAGACACTTTTTTCGTGAACTCGGCGACGACTATGTTGAGCGCTACCAATGGAAATTCGAACCCACTACTGGCGCTTACATCATCAAAGACAAGGACATTAAAAAAGGCACCTCCATTACACTAACGCGCCTAAAAGACTGGTGGGCCAAGGACAATAGGTTTTGGAAGAATCGTTTTAATATAGACCGCGTACAGCTCACCGTTATGCGCGATTCAGCCAAGGTTTTTGAGGCTTTCAAGAAAGGTGATATTGACCAGTTTGGCTTGAACTTGGCTGAGTACTGGTACGACAAATTGCCTAATACAGATACCGACGTTGCCAATGGCTATATCCAAAAGACAGTATTCTATAACCAACGACCCAGGCCTACCTATGGCCTGTGGATGAACACCTCCCAGCCATTACTCGACAACCGCGATATACGCGTGGGAATCAACTACGCCACCAATTGGCAGCTGGTGATCGACAAGTTCTTCCGCGGCGACTATCAACGCATGCAAACCTCTAGTGACGGTTATGGTGAGTTCAGTCATCCGACGTTGACGGCCCGCGAGTATGACATCGACAAGGCGCTGGAAGCCTTTGAAAAGGCAGGCTTTACGCAACGCAACGCCGATGGCATTTTGATTAATAATCAAGGCCAGAAGCTGGCTTTTACGCTGTCCACCGGCTACGAATCCATGAAAGATGTCATAACCATCCTCAAAGAAGAAGCCCTCAAGGCTGGTCTCGAATTACGCATTGAAGTTCTCGATGGCACTGCCGGCTGGAAGAAAGTGCAGGAGAAGCAACACGATATCCACTTTTCTGCCTTTGGCGTGTCGCTGGAGATGTATCCGCGCTACTGGGAGATTTATCACTCTGACAATGCTTATGACAAGGCCTTCCTTGAGGACGGCAGCATCAATCCAGCACGCAAATTAAAGACCCAGACGAATAATCTTGAAGCATTGGCAAGCTATGAACTAGACCAGTTGATAGACCGTTATCGAGCGTCCGATGACAAACAGGAAATGATCGCTCTGTCGCACACTATGACCGAGATGCTGCGTGAAAACGCGTCTTTTGTACCGGGCTTCTTTCAGCCATTCTATCGTTTGGGTCACTGGCGCTGGATGCGATATCCCGAAAACTTCAACCACAAGCATTCAAGCGGCCCTACCGAGTACCATGTTCATTGGATCGATGCGGAAATGCGCAGAGAAACTCAAGCAGCACAGGAAGCAGGGACCGGATTCGGCCCAGCCATCCGTGTGTTTGATCAATTCAAATGACCATTGCCGCAGCACTAGTGACAAAAACGGTACCGACCGATGCCTGAGGCATTGCTCGAAGTGCAGCATCTGGCGACCGAGTTCGACACCGATGAAGGTGTCGTGCGCGCTGTTGATAACGTGAGTTTCAGCGCCACAGCCGGCGAAACTTTGGGCATTGTTGGCGAGTCGGGTTGCGGCAAGAGTGTCACCGCATTGTCGATTATGCGTCTACTGCCCCAGCCGATGGGAAAAGTTGTCGAGGGCGCCGTTCGCTTTAAAGGCCGAGATCTAAGCTCGCTCAGCCTAAAGGAGATGCAGAAAATAAGGGGGGCTGAGATAGGTATGGTTTTTCAGGAGCCCATGACCGCGCTGAATCCGGTACATACCATCGGTCGCCAGATCACCGAGGTATTGTTGCTGCACAAGCCCATCAGCGCCCAACAGGCCATCAAGGATGCCATAGCCATTCTTGATCGAGTTGGTATTCCCTCGCCAGATATTCGCATGACCGAGTATCCTCACCAACTGTCCGGCGGCATGCGTCAGCGTGTAGTGATCGCCATCGCCTTGGCCTGCAATCCCGCCTTGCTGATTGCCGACGAACCAACAACAGCCTTGGATGTCACGATTCAGGCACAAATACTTGAGCTGATTAAAGAATTACAAGCTGATATGGGTATGTCTGTCATCCTTATCACTCACGACCTAGGTGTCATTGCCGAAACCTGCGATAACGTCGTTGTGATGTATGCAGGCAAAATCGCTGAGAAGGGAACTGTCTATGATCTGTTCGACCACCCCAGTCACCCCTACACACAAGGTTTGCTGGCGTCTATCCCGCGTATGGATACGGTGCCTAAGACACGCCTGAGTGTTATTGAGGGTATGGTCCCAGGGCTACTCGACTTGCCAGATGGCTGCCGGTTTGAAAACCGCTGCCCGGCACGCCGACTAGCATGTACCCAAACGGTCCCCAGCATCGAGTCGGTCTCTGCTAGCCATGAGGTCAGCTGCCTACGCTGGCAAGAACTATGACAGACACACTGCTTAGAGTACGCGACCTGAAAATGCACTTCCCGGTCAAGGAAGGCGTATTATTGAGGGCCAGTAAATTCAATAAAGCCGTTGATGGCATCTCATTAGATATTGCGCCAGGCGAGACCTTGGGGCTGGTTGGTGAATCCGGTTGTGGCAAGTCGACTCTTGGACGCTGTATCGCCAGACTCTACAAGCCCACAACAGGCAGTATTGAGTTCTGCGGAGAAGACATCTCACACCTGGGTTCCAAAGCACTGAAACCACATCGACGAAGTATTCAGATGATTTTTCAAGACCCCATGGAATCCCTGAACTCGCGCCATACTGTCAGCGAAATTATTGAGGAGCCGCTGATCGTACAAGGTATTGGTGACCGAGCCTCACGATCGCGACGGGTGCTTGAGTTACTCGATATCGTTGGCTTGCCCGCGCGCTCGGCAACCCGCTATCCATTCGAATTTTCTGGCGGTCAGCGCCAGCGCATTGGTATTGCTCGCGCCATCGCATTGAACCCGAAACTAATCATCTGTGATGAACCTGTGTCGGCGTTAGATGTCTCTATCCAAAGTCAAATCCTTAATCTGTTAGTGGACCTGCAAAAAGAATTTAACCTGTCCTATTTGTTCATTGCGCACGACCTAGCGGTCGTGAAACATATCTCCGATCGTATCGCGATTATGTACTTGGGCAAGATTGTCGAGACCGGCAACAGCGAAGAGATCTACAGAAATGCTCAGCACCCTTACACACAGTCACTGATTGCAGCCATTCCCGTACCCGACCCACATCGACAAGTAAACCGCCAGGTCATCAAAGGCGATGTACCTTCTCCTATAGCGCCGCCCTCAGGTTGCACCTTTCACCCACGTTGTCCGCAGATGATGGACCGCTGTAAAGAGATCATTCCGCAACTAACCGCCCCTATGCCGAACCCGGATCATCTGGTCTCTTGTCACTTGATGGATTAGATTTTGTGCAGACGGCCAAGACCGCGATTTTATGTCACCTATGATGGCGCCACGCGAGGGCTTTGAAAACTAGCACCGCTGCTGCTAGCTTGGCAATTAGCCTCATCTGCGCTAGAGTTGTCGACTCTGTGAATACCTAGTGATTCAGAGAACTTATAAGCCAGGGCAAAAGCCTACAACCGGCATCACATGTATTATCCGGAGCTAGGTCGAGATCTCATAGCCCTATTAATCCACCTGTAAAAAACCTGCGTACCATATCTATCGGTTTTCTGAGTGCGTCATTGCTGATTCAGTTAGATCTACCGTGCGAGGGAAAGCATCTTTGTTCTTTTCCGCAAACGTGCTGGCTCCAATAATAAATGCAGGTATAGAGGTTACACATGACGAACTTACTACCACCCGACGATTATGTCGGTATGTCCTTCTGGTTAATATCGATGGCACTTGTTGCAGCCACGGCTTTCTTCTTTGTTGAACGAGATCGCGTCGTTGGCAAATGGAAAACATCTCTGACTGTGTCAGGGCTTGTTACGCTGGTCGCAGCAGTCCATTATTTCTACATGCGCGACGTGTGGGTTTCCACAGGCGCATCGCCAACAGCCTTCCGCTACATTGATTGGCTGTTGACCGTACCGCTATTGATGATCGAGTTTTACTTGATCCTATCTGCTGTAGCTAAAGTGCCTGCTGGCGTTTTCTGGCGCTTATTGCTCGGCACAGTAGTTATGCTCGGCTTCGGCTACGTCGGCGAAGTTGGCATACTGGATCCGCAAATCGCTTTCTGGCCGTCAATGGCAGCTTGGGGTTTCATTATCTGGGAAATCTTTAAAGGTGAAGCAAGCAAGATCAATGCTGGCTTAGCAAATCCTAATGTCCAAAAAGCCTACAAAACAATGACTCTCCTCGTCACTGTCGGTTGGGCCATTTATCCGTTGGGTTACTTTATCGGTTACTTCACTGCTGGCGCAGACGCTGGCGTTATGAATCTAATTTATAACATAGCCGACTTCTGGAACAAGATCGCGTTTGGTCTTGTCATCTGGGCAGCAGCAGTGGCTGACTCCGAGTCGCAAACAAGCTAGATCGTTTGATAGAAACAAGAGCCAGCGAAGCTGGCTCTTGTTTCCAACCTGTCTTTTTCTAAACCACAAAAATAATAAAGTAACTGCCCGCAAGTTGCACTTTATGAGGGTACTAACAATGTCCCCAACACCTTTAAACAAAGCACAAACACTGAAATCGCTGGATGACCTGTACCAGCGTGAAATAGCACATATCGACATTCGCCTAGCTAAAGCTGCTAGCTACCATTTTAAAAATCCGGGTAAGTCTTTCAGAGCCCGACTCGCGCTATCTAGTGGTGTCGCCCTAGGTTTGAACGAGTATGACAATCTACACTGGGCAGCGGCTTGTGAAATGCTGCACAACGCCTCCTTGATACACGATGATATTAGCGACGCGAGCACCCATCGACGCGGACAGGAGAGTATTCACGAACACTTTGGATCGGACACGGCACTGTGCCTTGGCGACTGGATGGTCGCGAAAGCTTTCGAGCTCGCCGCACGTAACAGCCAACACGGTGGCGCTCTTGTTGCGCTCCTAGCACAGGCTATGCAACAGACATGCAGCGGCCAAATTTCTGATATCGCTCAGCGCCAATGCCCTGAGCTAGAGGAATGGCAGCGAATTGCGAAAAACAAAACAGCACCGCTACTGATCGCACCTATCAGGGGCGCAGCCTTAGCCGCCGGACTAGATAAGAACGCACATAGTCTTCCTGAACCCTTAGGCAGCTTAGACAAACTAGTGGGCCTCTGCGGGCTCGCCTATCAAGGCCGCAATGACATCGACGATATTATTCCTTCATGTCACCGCTCCAGTGATTTGGATGGTCGCAAACCAAACTTAGTCGTCAGCCTATTCGCTCTGCAAGGCATTGGTCGAGATGAATTCAACGCTTGGTATCGGGCTAATGACAACAGTCAGCTAACCCATTGGCAGCGCCGAATTGCATCGAGTGATATGATTTTGCACGCCAATCAATCGGTCGATCATTGGTTGGTGCAGGCAGAACAGCTGGTCAGTACACTGCCAAGCAAGCTTCAGCCGGTGGCCCACGGGCTAGTTTCATCCGTAAATAAACGCACAACGGATAAACAACAAGGGCGGATGGCTTGAATTCAAAAACACTTGGATCAGGTAGTACAGCGGTGGTTATCGGCGCAGGATTCGCTGGTATAGCCACAGCATTGAGACTCAGAGCACTGGGCTACCAAGTAACACTGCTTGAGCGCCTCAATAACTTAGGTGGCAGAGCTCAAGTATTCGAACGCGGCGGCTATCGTCATGATGCAGGTCCTACTGTTATCACCGCGCCTTTTTTGTTTGATGAATTATTCGAACTATTCGATGAAAAACTTGAAGATTATTTAGAGTTTGTCCCGCTAGATCCTTTTTACCGCTTTCATTTTGCAGATGGCAGTCAATTTGACTACCGAGCTAGCATTGAGGACACCCTCACTGAGATTCGGCGATTTAGCCCTGAGGATGCAGACGGCTATCTAAAGCTTTTAGCCAAGTCTCAAAAGGTCTACGAGGTTGGTTTTAAAAAGCTGGTTCATAGGCCCTTTACTAAAGTAACAGATATGATTAAGCAGATTCCCGCACTGCTGATACTGAAATGTTATAAGACTGTTTCGCAAATGGTAAATAGTCATCTTAAGCATCCGCTGATCCGCCAAGCGTTTTCTATTCATCCCTTGCTAGTGGGTGGCAATCCGTTTAAGACCACAGCCATTTACACACTTATCCACTACCTCGAACGTCGTTGGGGTGTATTTTTCTGTATGGGCGGCACCGGCAAACTCGTTGAGGAATTGGGCGCCCTTATGGAGCGGCAAGGAATCAATATTGTCCTCAACGCCGATGTCGATGAGATAGTCCTATCTAATAGCCAGGCTAATAGACAGGCTACCGGCGTCAGACTCAGCAACAACCAAACCATAGATGCAGATTTAGTCGTGTTTGGTGGCGACCCAGAAACGTGTTACCAGCACTTATTACCCAAATCTAAGCCCAAAATCAAACTGCCGAGTATCAAAAAACAATACAGCATGGGGCTCTTTGTCTTGTATTTTGGTACCAAGAAACTCTACCCAGACGTCGCACACCATAGTATTTGGATGGGGCCCAGATTCAAGGAGTTACTCGCCGAAATTTTTGATGCGAAGCAGATGAGTGAAGATTTTAGTCTTTATGTGCATCGCCCAACTGCGACTGACAAAAGTTTTGCGCCCGACGGCTGCGAATCTTTTTATGTGCTATGCCCAGTGCCCAACCTGCAGGGCAATGTTGATTGGAGCATCGAAGCAGAACGCTTGCGTGATCGAATCGTTGACGCATTGGAAGACACTATACTGCCAGAACTATCATCAGTGATTGAAGAAGTTTTTTGGATGACACCAGAGGATTTTGCAAAAGATTATCGCTCGATGCACGGTGCCGGTTTTTCTATCGAACCACGACTGACCCAGTCGGCCTGGTTTCGTTTTCATAATCGCGATAGCGCAGTCTCCAATCTCTACTTTGTTGGCGCGGGCACCCATCCGGGCGCGGGTCTGCCTGGTGTCGTCAGCTCTGCCAAAGTTGTGGAGGAGTTACTCACCGGTATTGAGGTAGGATCAGGCGGATAAATAATGGGAAATATTAAGGCCCATCCAAGGCAAAAGTCAGCAAGTCAGCTATTGGCCCAACCCGCGGCGAAACAAACCTTGGCGCGGCATGGTAAATCATTTTACTGGGCCAGTTTATTCCTCGGCCCCAAACTTGCTGAGCGCGCAGCCCAGCTTTATCAGTTTTGCCGATTTGTTGACGACCTTGCCGACGGTGATCTCCCAAACAGAGAAGAATCTCTCGACGCCATCCGCGCCAGGCTGGATGGCAGTAACCGATCGACGGGTCCTGAAGTAGAAGCCTTCATGGGACTAGCCGTAAAGAACGATATTCCGCTGATAGCAGCGCGCGAGTTGCTTGACGGTATGCTTAAAGACCAGCAACCTACAGCCTTTCGCGATGAGACTGAATTACTACGATACTGCCATGCCGTTGCCGGCACTGTTGGGCTAATGATGTGCCGCGTGCTCGACTGCAAGGAGCAGCGTGCCGACAAATTCGCTATTGATCTCGGTGTCGCGATGCAGCTAACCAATATCTCTCGAGACGTGTTGGAAGATGCAAAAATGGGTCGTCGCTATCTGCCAGCGCGTTGGGTGGACCTAACCGCGGCAGAAATTGCTCAGGCAGATATCGCGAACCACCAACGCGTTGCCACAGCAATAACCCGTGCACTCGACCTAGCTGAAGACTACTACCAAAGTGCACTCTTAGGCATTCAGCTGCTGCCTTTTCGCTCACGGCTTTCTATCACCA
>JBLHVI010000071.1:0-16027 GCA_047630175.1 Candidatus Azotimanducaceae bacterium | reverse complement strand
CCAGTAAAGGCATCGCCAGTGTATTGGCACAACGGAGATATGAAAAGTCATCACTCTTTGGCAGCAGTAAGTGTATTACCCAACGTGGCTGATGCCGCGATATCCTGCAAATCGCACAGGTGACGTCGGCTCCAAGCTCGGTTTTTTTTTGGGCGAATCAACAAAAAACAAAGTCTATTGAGTTCCACCCGTATCCAAAGTGTAGATCAAATATAGGCAATGGCAAGGTCAGGGGCGGTCATTTGAATTTGTTGCGTCAATTTAATGTTATAGAACCTTGAATTGCCGTTACTCGTGGCAACGCAGTTTTCCCTCGCCATACCGACAGGACTGCAAGCTTCACACAATCTACAAGACGAGAGGCGGTATGCTTCACGACGCGATTGATGGCAGGATCGAAAAGGTTTGGTTTGAACTTCGAGATATCTGTTGATAATGAGAATGATTCGCATTAGTATTGGCATATTCAGCAATGTGAGTGCCATGAAAACAGATAAAGAAAATCAGGAGCAAGGAGCAAGTGCCCCACGCAGTGGAGAAATCTCCAGCACTAAATTAATGGCCGATACCAAGGAATTGGTGATCAAGCACAATAATGAAAGATATGTTCTGCGAATTACCGGGAACAATAAACTTATTTTAACGAAGTAATTATGAAATAGCGGAGTCACGCCAGCCACCCAAAGCGATAGTTATCCTAATCAGCTATCGTCACTAGGCAGCAAGCCAGACTTTATTCTAACGAGGAGTATAGAATGAATTTTGCTGCCGGGCGCCGAGGCGCCTTGTTTTCTGCCATCGCTTGCACGTTTGCTGTTAATACAGCAATTGCGGCTGACAATGCGATGGAAACCATCACCGTAACAGCGGCACGCGTTGAGCGTTCACTTAGCGAGATCGCTGGGACAGTCACCGTCATAAGTGCTGCAACTATTGAAGAGAATTTGAATCGAGATATTCGTGATTTGATTCGTTACGAACCGGGTATCTCAGTCAGCGGCGGTGGTCGTTTTGGTCTGAATGGATTTACCATTCGAGGCGTAGGCGGAGATCGCGTGCTTACCCAAGTCGACGGGACGCCAACTTCAGATGAATTCAGTTTTGGCCCGTTTCTTTCATCGCGACGAGATTTTGTTGATGTCGATGCTCTGAAGACTGTCGAAATCATACGCGGCCCAGCCTCTTCTCTATACGGCAGTGATGCCCTAGGCGGTGTCGTTTCTTTTATGACGAAAGACCCCGCTGATTATCTCGGCGCTGGAAAAAAACCCTTTTATGTCGCGGTCAAAGGTGGATACACCTCTGAAGATAACAGTTATGTCACGTCTACGACGCTCGCTGCGGGAAACGACATTATTCAGGGTATGTTACTTGCTACTTATCGCGAAGGTGACCAAACAGAGACTTTCTTTGATTCCGGGGCCGGTGATAATGGCCCTAGCCGCGCTGGCGCAGATCCGTTTGACTTCAGTAGCCAAAACTTATTGGCCAAAGTTGTCATCACACCAAACGACAAGCACAGAATTCGGTTGATTGCCGAAACATTTGTTGGTGATTCTGCCTCTAACGCGCTGTCAGCGGCGAATACTTCAGCACGCGGCGTTCTAACCACAGTAAGTTTGGCGGATGATACACGTGATCGACGCAGGCTTAGCTTATCTCATGAGTATCAGGCATCCGGTACACTGATAGACCGAGCATTCGTGCAAGTTTATCATCAAGAGTCTGAAAGCCGGCAAATAACCAATCAACAACAACTAAGCAGGGGCGCTCCACGAAATCGTGTTCGAGACTCAGTCTTCGATCAATCTGTCACTGGATTCGAACTCCAGTTTGATAAGTCTTTTGACGTTGGTACGACAGGTCACTACCTAGTCTTTGGGTTTGATTATGAACTCACTGATAGCTTTAATTTACGTGACGGTGGCACCACTGACGCTCTCACTGGCGCGATGATTCGCGAGTTCAACCCTCTGCCAACAAGAGATTTTCCGAACTCTAAAACTGAAGAGACTTCGTTTTACATTCAAGATGAAGTTTCACTGCTAGCGGGTAAGCTAACGCTTACGCCTGGATTGCGATGGGACAGATTCGAGCTTGATCCAGAAATAGATTCGGTATTTCTCGCGGGTAACTCTGGCACAGCTCCTCCCGAACCTTTCTCTGACGATCGCTTTACAGCAAAAATTGGCAGCGTTTACCAATTTAATGATACTTATTCGCTGTTCGCTCAATTTGCTCAGGGCTTTCGAGCGCCGCCTTTTGATGATGTCAATGTTGGCTTCACTAATTTGTTGGGCGGCTATACGACGTTACCCAATGCTAATCTCGAAGCTGAAACGAGCAATAGTATTGAAGTAGGCCTGCGCTTTGTCGCGGAAAATGCGAGTGCAAGTTTCGTTGTGTTCAATAATGAGTATGATAACTTTATTCAAAGTCTTGCTTCTCGGGGCGTTAACGAAGCTACCGGGTTGCTAGAGTTTCAGGCGGTTAACAGAGAAGAAGTTGTTATCCGTGGCATGGAGTTCAAAGGCGACTGGCGATTCACCGAAATAGAGGGCCTGTCGGCGATTGCTAGCGCGGCTTATTCTCGCGGTGAAGACAAGCAAACAGGCGAGCCAGTCAATACGGTTGACCCCTTGCGAATGGTGTTAGGCTTTGCTTATGAATCTGGCAATGTTTGGAATTCGCAGTTGGTGTTAACGGTGGTTGACAGGCAAGACCGTATTGACAACACAGGAGCGGCTAGTGAATTTTTCCAGGCGCCCGGTTATGCAACGATTGACCTGTTGGGTGCCTACAATTTCACGGACAAGGCAAGCATGAATTTCGGCATTTTCAATCTTACTAATCGCAAGTATTGGGAATGGGGTGATGTGGTTGGCAGAGAGTCAGATGATGTAGCGCTTAACCGATTTACTCGCCCGGGAATTAACGCTTCGATGTCAGTGCGCTATGAATTTTAAAGCCATCAGCCATAAGGCTAAGACAAATAAATACACGCAATTTCTATCATTTTTAGCGAGCTTAGTTCTGCTAAATGCTAACGCTTTCGCTGAGGAACCTACGCGCTACGAGCGAATCGTTTCTATCGGCGGCTCCCTAACTGAAATTGTGTATGAACTAGGTGCGGAAAATCTGTTGGTTGCTGTTGATACAACCAGCACCTATCCAAAGTCAGCTTTAGCGAAGCATCCTAACGTTGGCTACATGCGGGCTTTATCTGCAGAGCCTATTTTGTCCCTGAATCCTGATCTTGTCATGGTAGCAAGTGGTGCTGGGCCGGCGAGCGTCTTCGAGCAGCTTCGAGCGGCCGGCACGAAGGTGATTATAATTGAGGATGAGCCAAGCATCGATGGCGTTTACGCTAAAGTGCGGGCGGTATCGCAGCTGGTGCTGAAACAACCACAGGGCCTTGCTCTCGTCGAATCGTTGCGTGAAGAATTTTCCGCGGCCAAGGCGTTGTTAAGCACAATCGACGGCAAGCCTAGGGTGCTGTTTTTGCTGTCAGCGGGTATTGGTGCGCCCATGGCGGCAGGTAATGACACGTCGGCGAATGCCATGATAACTATGGCTGGCGGCACAAACATTATGTCTGAAATCAATGGCTACAAATCGATTTCGCCAGAATCTATAGTGGTCGGTGCACCTGATTTTGTGCTTATACCCCAGCATGTATTCGATCTTTATGGTTCCAAGCAATCCGTGTTCGCGCTGCCTGAGTTGATTGCTACGCCGGCCGCACAAGCACAGCAGCTGCTAGTTTTTGATGGTCTTTATCTATTAGGTTTTGGCCCACGCTCGATTCGGGCGATTCTTGATCTCGCCACAGCGTTACATCCAGATTTTAATTTTGATGAGTCACTTAGCGAGTAGAACATGCCTGATTTAGCCGTAGATAGAGCAGCGAGCAAGCTGAATTTTAGAGCGAGGCCTGAGCTCACCCTGTTAGCACTGGGCATATTGTTAGTAACGACGATGCTGGCAGCAATTTGCACGGGCGCGGTGTCGGTAACGACGGGGCAGGTGGCATCTATTCTCATGACAAAAATCGGCATAACGTTGCCTTGGCAGTTCGAACCACGTCATGAGCTTGTGGTGATGAGCCTCAGGCTGCCGCGAATATTGTTAGGACTGTTGGTTGGTGCAGTGCTTGCGCTGTCGGGAGCTGCTCTGCAAGGCCTATTCCGTAATCCTTTGGCAGACCCTGCTCTGGTTGGTGTTTCTAGTGGCGCAGCACTCGGCGCAGTGAGCTTCATTGTTGCCGGTAGCACGTTACTCGCGGTAGTACCTGATGGCGTACAGCCCTTCTTGCTTCCTATAGCAGCCTTTGCTGGAGGGCTTACGGTGGCCATGTTGGTCTATCGCATCGGTGTTGTTGATGGTCAAACGCAAGTCGCCACCATGCTGTTAGCGGGCATTGCAATCAATTCAATATGCGGTGCTCTAATTGGTATGTTTGTCTTTACCAGTGATGACCAACAGCTAAGAGACTTGACTTTTTGGACCATGGGCAGCCTTGCCAGAAATACATGGTCGGTGCTTTTACCGGTTCTACCCTTTCTGTTAGTGCCTTGCTGCGTGCTGCCTATGCTCAGCAGGGGTATGAACGCCTATATTCTGGGTGAGAGTGAAGCGGGCCATCTCGGATTTGATGTTGAGCGACTCAAAAAGCTCACCATCTTCTTTACCAGTATGGGCATTGGTGCGGCAGTTGCGGTGTCGGGCATCATTGGATTTGTCGGGCTAGTTGTACCACATCTAGCGCGTTTGCTGCTGGGTTCCGATCACCGCAGGCTTATGCCAAGTTCTATTTTGTTGGGGAGCACGTTGGTCCTTTTTGCTGATGCTTTATCACGCACTTTGGTCGTCCCTGCGGAGCTTCCGATCGGTGTGGTTACGAGCTGTATCGGTGGTCCGTTTTTTCTATGGCTACTCATGAGTAAACGTACACTGCGAGGAGAGTAAAATGCTGAGTGCGAACGCTATAAGTTTTAGTATCAAGCGAAAGCAGCTTCTAAGAAACGCGTCGCTAGATATTAAACCCGGGGAGCTGACCGTGATTTTAGGGCCCAATGGGGCGGGAAAATCGACTTTCATGAAGCTGCTGTGCGGGGACCTGCAGCCAAGCTCTGGTCGCATCACTCTTGATGATAAGCCTACACAGAACTGGACCCGCCGTAGTCTTGCGCAGCGACGCGCGATGATGCCGCAGAGCAGTAACGTTGTGTTTGCATTTTCTGCGCGAGAGATAGTTATGCTTGGCCGCAGCCCTCATGTTGCTAGACGCGAAAATCAGCGGGACCAGCGCATTGCTGAGACGGCCATGGGCAGCACCGGTGTAAGTGCGTTGGCGGCAAGAAATTACAACACGTTGTCAGGGGGTGAGCAACAGCGTGTGCAGTTGGCGCGGGCACTTTGCCAGATATGGGCTGAAGACAAAGATGCCGAGCAAAATGATAGTCGCTATCTGCTACTCGATGAGCCTGTCGCCAGCATGGATTTAGCTCACCAACATGAAACTCTGCATATAGCTCAGCAGTTCGCCCAGCGAAATGTCGGTGTGCTTATTATTCTTCATGACATTAATCTGGCGGCCATGTATGCAGATAAGATAGCGATCTTCGAGCACGGTGAAATAAAGCGACAAGGCTCTCCCAACGCGGTGCTAGACACAGCGCTAATCCGAGAAGTATTCGGCATTGACGCGCTTTTCCAAAAGCATCCCACGCTTGGTTGCCCTTTGATGGTGTCAATGCCGAAACCCGTAAACAACCTGCCAACCCAGTTGAATATCAGCCCAACAGGAAAACTACAGTGAGGTACATAATGAATAGAAAAAACTTAGCCGCAAAGAAAGCGCGCAATCTAATTTTGAACGAGTATCAAGGTGTCCTATCGACGCTGTCTGTTGATGTGCCGGGATTCCCTTTCGGTTCCGTGGTGCCGTATTGCTTAGATCGACAAGGGCGGCCTGTTATCCTGATTAGTAGTATCGCACAACATACCAAAAACGTTCTTGCTGACAACAAAGTCTCGCTGATTATTGCAGAGCGTGGCACTGATGATATTCAGGCTCATGGTCGAGTGACCTATATCGGTTATGCTCATCAAGTGACTGAGGACGATACCGACACTGCTAATAGATACTATCAATATTTCCCCGACGCGGCGGACTATCATAAATCACATCATTTCGACCTGTTTTACATTGAGCTGCACAGGCTGCGCTTCATTGGCGGTTTTGGTCAAATCCATTGGGTCGATGCAAAAGCTTATGCGCCTAACAACCCATTTTCTGCTGCCGAAGAAAAAGGCGCAGTGGAGCATATGAATCAAGATCATTTAAGAAACATCAAGCATTATTGCGCCCTGCTAAACATACATCTGAGTGAGAAGGATACACCTAACATCGCGGGTATTGACGGGGATGGATTTCATATTCGTAACGGCCAGCGAATTCATCGGTGTTATTTTGATAAGCCTGTTGCGACCAGTACGGAACTGCGTCAAGCGTTAACCGTGCTGGCACACAAAGAGATCGTCACCCAGGGTGAGGAGGCGATGCTCGAGGGTTGAGGCTCAAGGTTCGATAACCACACTGATGCAGCGCCCAGGCGCCGATGCCTGTAAACCTTGAATATTTGTATGAACTCAACGGCACGGCGCTCACTCGGACGGCGCTGGGGTCCCATGCCTGGCGCAACCCTGCGGACCGCTTAGCTAGCGGGTGGAAACAAAGCGATGTTTGCTGTCGCGAAACAGGCTCGATCAGGCCGAGCACTGCTTGCCTAATTGAATGCCTTTTACGCTATAATTTCGCGACATGGCTGGCCTTTGATGAGTGTTCACTCGTGCCCCTCTGTATGGCCAGCGGGGTCCTGACGTTAATCGTTCGGTAACGCCGGAGCTTTAGGGTAAGGTACCTGCGAACACGCAGCGTTTTAAGGCTTCAGGTTAAGAGACTGCTAGTGGAACTATATTGTCTACCTAGTGGCTGTTATGGATCCTAGGACAGAGTTATCCAATGTCAGATGAGATCAGTGAAGACAAAATTCAGCTGAGTACCAAGCTCTCCTATGGGCTAGGCGCGTTGGGTAAGGATTTTGCCTGTTCGATAATTTATATATTCCTCATGTTTTACTATACCGATGTGGCGGGGCTTCCTGCGGCCTTCGTGGGAACGCTTTTTCTAGTTGCCCGAGTTATTGATGCATTTACCGACCCTATGATGGGTATGATCGTTGATAACACGCGCTCTAGGTTTGGTAAGTTTCGGCCTTGGATACTCATTGGTACCCTTGTAAATTCCTTTGCACTTGTTGCGGTTTTTTATACCCACTCTTTTACGGGAACGGCGCTTTATATTTATGCCACGCTGACCTACATCCTATGGGGTGTTACCTACACAATTATGGATATTCCCTACTGGTCGATGATTCCGGCATTGTCGGGTAAGCGAGAAGAGCGGGAGAAACTTGTTGTTTGGCCAAGAATTTTCGCCGGTATAGCTTGGATGATTATGGGTGGAGGCGGCTTGTATGCCGTGGATAGATTAGGCGATAGTAATCAAGGACAGGGCTTTCTCCTGCTTTCGTTACTCATCGTTGTGAGTTTCCTTGCTAGCGCATTAATTACGTTCTTCAATGTCAAGGAGAAGCTTGTAACAGGCCATCAAACAGCCAAGTTTACGCTAGCTGATGTTAAAACGATCATCCTAGCGAATGACCAACTCAAAGCGCTAATAGGCAGTGTGTTGACCTTTAATATTGCGACTCAGTTGGTGGGTGGATTTGCGATTTATTACTTCACCTATGCAATAGGCAGAGCGGATTTGTTTCCGATGTTTGCAACGGTCTCTGGGGCCGCTGAAATTGCAGGAGTCCTCTGTTTTCCGTGGTTATGTAGGGTATTGCCGCGGCGTTTGATGTGGTACGTTGCTGCGTTTTTCCCCGCGTTGTCTTGTGTTATTCTGCTGGCAACGGGTATCTTGGCGCCAGAGGATGCAATGCTTGCTGGCGTGGCTGGTGCTACGTTGAAATTCGGGGCAGGTATTTCCAATGGTTTGGGTACTGTTATGCTGGCAGATGTAGTGGACTATGGCCATTATCGCTCTGGTCAAAGGAGTGAGAGTATTATCTTTTCAGTACAAACCATGTTGGTGAAATTCGCCGGCGCATTTGCTGGGTTCTTCGTTGGTATTGGTCTAACGGTGATTGGTTATGTGCCAAATGCTGATCAATCTGAAGGGACGATATTTGGTTTGCGCGCGCTGATGGTTGGTTCGCCGATCCTCTTCATAGCGTTGAGCGTTTGGGTTTATAAAACCTACTACCGGTTAAATGGTACCCTGCATGATGAAGTCGCAGCAAAAGTTGCGTCTTTGCAAAGCGAAGGTGTTAGCGCGCGCGTGAGCAATTCCGCCTAACCGAGAGGCTGCGAGACTAAACCTGTTACATCGATTGATTGCGAATGATTGTTCATGCAAAAGTATGCGTATCGTTATCGACCTCAGACCGAATCGAGTATATATTTCACAAATGAAACCATCAAAAGCTGAACCAAAAACTATGATTAAAGACTTTGCAGAGCGCCATCATTCATTTGAAGGTTGTTTTAATTTTCGTGATATTGGTGGATACCCTAATAAGGATGGTGACACAGTACGCTGGCATCGTTACTTTCGCGGTGGACGTCAGGACAGGATGACGGTTGCCGACAAAGTTCGATTGGCAAAGCTAGGAATCAGAACCCAAATCGATCTTCGGCGACCCGATGAGGCAGGTGAGCAAGGTCGCGGTCCCCTGACCGAAATGAATACCCAGTATCACAATTTGGCCGTCATCCCAGAGGGAGGTTCCGACCGACTTAGCCAGCTAGTCGGTGATACAGCAATTTCAGGTAAACGTTACCTTGGGTATCTAGAGTTTGGCCCTGCTGTATGGATACAGATGTTTAAAATATTTGCGCAAGAAAAAGACCAGCCCATTTATATTCACTGCACCGCGGGTAAAGACCGTACCGGCGTCAGTACCGCATTTCTGCTTTCTGTTCTCGGTGTAGACCGCGAGATCATCGAAGCTGACTATTTATTGACGAACCTAGATGTTGTTCGTCAGGTGGACTTTCTTGAGAAGAACGTCGGTTTGCCAGATGGCGTCGACCGTGAAACCATGATGCACCACGCGGGTGTTCCCGAGACTGCAATGCATGATTTCCTGAACGGCATGAACGAAAAATACGGTGGCCCTTTGGCCTACCTAAACAGTATAGGCATTGATGAGGCTACTTTCGCGGCGGTGAGACGTAATTTTCTGGAGCCTTGAATCCGGGGTTGTGTAAGCCACCGATTCTTGGTGCGGCCCTTACTAGAATCATTGGTTTTGACGCGTGTGGTTGAACTAATTGGGCCAGTAAATGTATTCGTCGCCTGGTGCGTAAATTTCACGGCCATGCTTGTCAATAAACTGCGGCGTATTGATGATGCTTAGCCACATGGGCGTCATTTGTTGTGCATTGTGCACAGCGAGTAGTGCCGTGAGTTCGTCGGTTTTTTCCGGGTACTCCGCAGGCAGACTATATTGTTTTGTGGGATCCAAAGACAGATAGAACACCAAGGGCTCGATCGGCAACTCGGCGCGAATTAGCTTGCAGCCGTCACGTAGTGCTGACGGGCGACGTTCCTTTCGACAGAACAGGTTGCACCCGTATGCCGCCTTCATCGTTGAAGAACTTTGAGAAGGATAGCGGTAATACAGCAGCGCTCGGGAAACTTGGACCAATTAGATGGTATGAACTTTTCCCTCCCGATGTCTCATATTGGGTTGAATAGCTCGTGCGTCCACGCCAGCTTTTCATGCAACGCGCGCCTACAGGCAAATCGTCGGTGTCAAATAAGTCGCTGGGCGTGGCACCATTGTCTGACGTAAACACAAGCAGCGTATTGTTGATTTCGCCGATTGCTTTGAGGTGGTTGATGAGCCTGACGATATGAAAATATATAGCGTCTATCATGCTTACATACACCGCCACGGATTTCGCTTTGTAGTGTTTTGCAGCGTCAGTTAGCGTAGCCCAGTCGGCCGTGGTATGCATGTTTTCCAGCGTTAAATTAGTCTGAGTTACACCTGCATCGACAGTACCGCTGTCTTTGTGTTGGCGAAGTTCGTTGCAGCTGTCCGTGTAGTTCTCCGAATATCTATCGGTGAATTCCTTCGGCCTTTGAACAGGAATGTGTACTGCTTGAAAGGCCACGTAGGTGAAGAAGGGTGCATTGCTATCTGAACCGTTATCTTTATTGATAAATCCTATCATTTTATCAAAGCGGGTTTTTGAGGCGTAGTAGTTAGCGGGCAGGGTGGTCGGCTGGCCGTCCGCATACCAGTTTGCTTGTTTATGTCTAGAAAAATACGGCTTGCGTTCCCGATTGTCCGCGTCGGTATCGGCTAATATAAACAAGCGATCAAAACCGCTCGCAGAGGGCAGCGTATCCGACGCCTTGCCAAGGTGCCATTTGCCTGCCATATACGTGCGGTAACCTCGCGCGCTTAAGTGATCAGCGACGGTCGGATATCTTTGCGTAAATGGCTGTGTACCCTAGGGCATCTGCGGCTTCAGGCGTTGATGATTCCGGCATGTTGCCCAGTCCAGCGCGATGCTTGGAGATGCCTGTCACTAACATGGCACGTGTTGGCGCGCAGCTAGCAGCGGTTGGGTCGTTTGAGAAAACGACACCACTAGCAGCCAGGGCATCGATATTGGGTGTCGATACTTCGCTGCCAAAGGTGCCTATGTCAGAGAATCCCAGATCATCGGCGAGCAGCAACACGATGTTAGATGTATCGCTCAAAGGGTGATTTGCTGCCGTCGCTATTGAAAGTGTCGATGCCAGTTTGCCCGACAATAGCAAGCAGATCAGCTTGATAAGTAATAATACAGCCATCATGAGAAGTCTTGTTATTTAGTTAATGACAAGCATTAAATATGCTGGCAGACTACCGCTTAATTACGGATATGGGCCAACAAAAAGTTATGTCAATTGAATCGCAGCTTCGATCTATGGCAATGAATGTTTTGGCCTCTGGACGTTTGAGCAACTGGCAAAAAGCGAAAGCCAGGTACCTGCGTCAATTTCGATTTGAGCAACCGCGGGTCTACTATTTTCACCAGGTCAGCGATCCCTACAGCCACCTCGCCGTGCAAAAGCTAGATGAATTGCGAGCGAAGTACGCGTTAGACTTTGTTGTTCATTTGGCGGGATCATCGGGAGACTCCTACAAGGGTGATGCAACTCGGTTTGATGCTTGGGCATCGACAGATGCGCAACTTATCGCACCATTTTTTGCGACAAATTTCACGCCGACGGTGGTTCTAAATGCGGAATCGATTGCGCTCGCCAATGGCCATTTGGCGAGTATGACGAAGAAAGATGCGTTTGCAGCAGAGGCTATTCAAATAGGCGAAGCGCTATGGCAGGGCAATATGCCAAAAGGCACCGCGATTGCCTCGCACGCGCACGTCAACATGGGTACTCAGATGCGTAAACGACTGGGACACTACAACGGTGGCATGTTCTATTTCGAAGGTGAGTGGTTTTGGGGCGTTGATCGAATGCATCTGCTCGAGCAGCGCCTTCAATCCGAGGGCTTTGGTGCAGGTGATGCCGTTTGTCCAATGCCTGTTGTTGCCGCAGAATCAGTTGATGCCAGCGCGGTTTTGCTCGAGTATTTTCCATCGCTGCGTAGCCCTTATACTGCAATGGGACACCAGCGGGTGCTGGATCTTGTGCAAAGAACCGGCGTTAGGCTTCAAATGCGACCCGTGATGCCAATGATGATGCGTGGTGTACCAGCCCCCTTTGCAAAACAGCGATATATTATGGCGGATGCAGCGAGAGAGGCGCGTTACTACGGTGTTAAGTTCGGTCCCATGGCTGATCCGTTTGGCAAGCCGGTAGAGCGTGCTTTCGCTGCCTACGCCGAGGCCGAAAAAGTGGGCCGCGGAATAGCGTTTGTGACCGAATACCTCAAAGCAACATTTGCTGAAGGGCTGCCTGTCTGGGAAGCAGATACTCTGCGTGAGGTTTGTCGGCGCGCAGAATTTGACGCCTCTTTGATAGACCATAGCGCAGACTGGCAGAGTCAGCTTGAAGAAAACATCAACGAAATGAATCAAGCCGGATTGTGGGGAGTGCCGAGCTTCCGAATTACAGGCGGTGGCAGCTTTGAGGCAATGAGCTGTTGGGGTCAAGATCGTATCTGGCGTGTTGAGGCTGAAATTATTAATCGGAGCAAGGAAATCCAAGCATGAAATTCGTTAAAGGCGGAATATTATTGACAGCGCTGATCGCATTCGCAGGGGTCATTGCGTTTCAGATACCGGCTGTTCAGGACCGTATTTTTAGGCAATTGGCGCCGGCTGCGTTTGCGGTCAACTTTGGTGAGTCAGACAATCTTCGGGTTTATGTCTGCGGTAGCGCTTCACCCTTAGGCAACGTTGCAGATCGAGCGCAGGCCTGTATTGCTGTGGTGACCCCTGATCATTTTTACCTGTTTGATGCGGGTGCAGGATCCGCCTTCAATGTCTCAGGTGGTGGTTTGCCTATTCAACGACTCGACGGCGTTTACCTCACCCATTTCCATTCAGACCATATTTCGGATATACCAGCGATCAACCTAAGCTCTTGGGTGGTAGGGCGACCAGTGCCCCTTAAGCTCATTGGACCTGTTGGCGTGGATAAAGTCACGCGTGGTCTAAACCTAGCCTACGCGCTAGATCGCGGCTATCGAACCGGTCATCACGGTGCAGACCTGATGCCGCTCGAACTAGGTGAACTAATATATCAAGAAATTGAGATGGGCGTTGTACTCGAAGATCGTGGTTTGACGATCACAGCTTTTACCGTTGAGCATGACCCCATTAAACCTGCGCTGGGTTATCGCATTGATTATAAGGGTCGTTCGGTAGTGATCAGTGGTGATTCTATTGCGACTGAGTCGACATTTGACGTCGCGACGAACGCTGATCTTTTGTTTCATGATGCGCTATCAAAGGAGGCGCTTGTCGCCGTCATTGAGGTTAGCCGAGAAGCTGGGCGCGATCGGCTCGTTCAAATCTTTACGGATGTGATGGATTATCATGCGGATGCTAAAAAACTTGAGATGATGAGTGCTGAAGCAGGCGTAAAACAACTCGTGCTTTATCATTTAGTGCCCACACCTGTGAATGGATTGCTCATGAAAATATGGCAGCGCGGGCTGCAAAGTAGCACACTGATAGCCAATGATGGCATGACGTTTGAGTTGCCCGCAGGTCAAGGCCCGGTGGTAGTCACCCCATGAGCGAAGCGCGTCGAAGACGCGGCGATATTACGCGTGAGCGATTGATGCGTGCCGCCGAACTGTTAATTGCGCAACAAGGTATTGAGAATGTGACCGTGCGGGCGATCGTGTCGGAAGCTGGGCAAAAAAACGAATCTGCGCTGCAATATCACTTTCAAAACAGAGACGGTCTGCTCGATGCCATACACGCGCAAAGAAATGCTGAGGTTCGCACACTGCGCAGCGCGTTACTTCAACCATACTTGACGGGCAAGACGCTTTTTCTGCGCGATATCTGTCTGCTGATGGTGATGCCTGCTTATACGCTGGCGCGTGAGGATATTGGTTTCTGCTACTACATTCGAGGCTTTGGCCTTCGCGCTACGCTATCACTGAGTCCTATTCAAGTAACATTCGAGAATGTCTCAAGCGAAAATGCGGCATTTTTTTTAGATCACTTGCACAGGCTCACCTGCGAAATCCCAGAAGCGTTGTTTCTGGCGCGACTGGAAAGTACATTAAGGTTCATTGTGCTATCGATGTCTCATCAGGCAGGGCTGAGCACTGGATTTGACGGAATTCAGGGCCAACGGTTCATCACCAATTTGTTAGATATGATGGTGGGAATATTGTCGGCGCCGGTGTCATCTGAAACGGCAAAGCATTTCATTGATTGAAAATGAACGCTTTTTCGCGTCAGCCGCAGACAAATATTAAGCGTCAAACAGCATATGTTTAAGGCCGTAGGTCTCAGTGTCAAAGTGATTCACCAGTGCCATGGTCGTCACGTCAATGATCGCAATACCACGCTGGAAACCATTGATAGCCATTAGTGGTGTGCCCGGCAGGTCTACGACACCATATGGTTCCTCAACACCATATTTTTTGGTGTCAACATAGTCCCATTGTTCGCTGGCTGGATCGAATCTCGACAACTGATTACTGGTCGTAAAAACGTTGAGGAGATAGCCACTATGGGCGTTGCATTTTAAATCAAACGGATCCTGATGTTGCACCGCTACATGTTCTTTAACGCCCCCGGTGTTCAAGTCAATACGGATCAGTGGACCTGGAAATGCCACCGCTGCCTCTGCAGGATCGCCAGCGAGGTCCTGCATATAGTTTTCAGCGTCCTTACCGATAGCTGCTTTCAAGGCTGACAACCCCGTTGGATTGTTGGCAACAAACTGTTCAACTCCGCCGAATACAGTGCCGTCGAGCCCCTGCTCAATATGGACAAGAGAGCCGTTTATGGGCAACGAAACTGTTTTGATCAACGCAAATGATGTGGTGTCGTAAATCTTCAATGCGGGTGCAGCAACGATAAACTCGAACGGGTTGCCGGAGGAAAGCATTGCATTGTCGTTTCTAGAACCGAGCGTGCCGTCGTCAGAAACTATAACGGTGTTTTTATCGCGAGAAATGATCATATCGTGAGCATGTATCACGTCGCTTGTTTGACGATGGATGATCTTTTTTGTTTCTAGGTCTACGACGAAAACCTCACCGAAGTTATCGGGGCTGGGTTCATTGAGCAATTCGGAGCGGTTGAAGTGGCCAAACAACTGCCGACCATTAGGTAGCAGCACGGCATGACCCCCAAAACCAAATCCCGGCTCAGCCTTCAACTCACCTGCAATCGTCAGGTTGGCATTGAGGAAAAGGCAAGTATAAGGTGAGTCGCCATAGGGCACTGCAAAGTAGCCGCCGTCGGGTAGGGCTATCATGGAGTGTCCCATCAAATGGCCGGGAATTGGGCTGTACTCAACGCCTCCAGTGCCAAGCTCAAGCGTCAAGATATTGGAGGTTTTAAAGCTGTTACTGTTGCTGATGGAGGTGGTAACGCCTCTGATCCGACCTGATGCTGTGGCTGTCCGCGCTGGGCTCGCCAATACAGGAAATGCGTGACCGCTCGCGAGTGCCCCACCCAGTATTCCACCTAGGAACCTTAGGGCGCCAAGTTTTAGTAGTGTGCGTCTGGGCAATCGGGTGGCGGCGACCATGTAGTAATACTCTGCTGAACGTGCTGCAATTATGGTCAAGAATGCGCTTGAAAGCCAATGGGCGCGGCTGCCGGTCATCTTGTCAATCTTACCGGTGGTCGGCCTTGCGGCCGCCGCTAGTGCTTAGATTGCTCATAGGCTGTAGAAAAAGGTGTTTCTGACGCTGATGCGGTTGCAAGAAAAGACGATAATGTTGTAACACTCTGGCTGCCTTAACGTCTGTTTATAAACCACGCTGCTTGCTTGTGTGGGTACTTTGTAACGTTTATGTAAAAGGCTCAATCCAAATGATCTATCCGGTATAGGCGACGTTGAGGCTTACTTTGAGGTGAAGCAAGAATGACAATTATTGGGTATTCAGTGTTCATGTATCTGTTAGCGGGGCTGGGATTCGCTATTGCTTTTGCGGCAAAAGGTTGCGTCGCTGTCGACGGGCGCGCCCAAGGTGGCGGTGTCATTTTCCGCGTGATGCTTATGCCGGCCGCCGCATTGTTATGGCCTTATCTTCTACTTCAATGGCGCAGGGGAGTGACATGATCCGTAGTCAACGCTCGATTCATCGTTTTGCCTGGCTCTTACTGTTGCCAGCGCTGGGTCTTTTGATTTGGCTCGGTGCAACGCACCGAGACATGCAATTGTCGAACCAATTGGCTCCCCACGCCACAGCAGAGGGGCGACTGCCATGAGCATTCAATATGTATCGGT
>JBLHVI010000070.1:0-16148 GCA_047630175.1 Candidatus Azotimanducaceae bacterium | reverse complement strand
CATCGCACCGTTGCGCGTGCCGCCGCAAAGGATCTTGCCGCCAGCCGCTGCAGCGGCTTCTATCCAGCTATGCAGGCGAGCTGCCTCTTTCTCCGAGATCATCGGCCCTATAAAAGTCTCGCGCAGTTTCGGATCGCCTTTGATCAGCGTGGCAGTTTTGGCAACCAACTTAGCTTTCATCACATCATAGATATCTGCATGGATCATGATCCGCTGGACGCCGATACACGATTGACCGGACTGGTAGAAAGCACCAAAGATAATGCGATTAACCGCGTCATCTAGGTTTTTTGTGTCCGCATCAACAACAACTGCGGCGTTGCCACCTAGTTCCAACACAACTTTCTTCTTGCCGCAACGAGCCTTCAAATCCCAACCAACATCGGGGGAGCCAGTAAAAGACAGCAGCTTAAGCCGGTCGTCAACGGTAAACAGATCCGCCCCGTCGCGCGAACAGGCGAGGATTGAGAATGCGCCTTCCGGCAGGTCTGTCTCGGCTAAAATCTCACCCATAATAATCGCACCTAGCGGTGTGCGAGACGCGGGTTTCATCACAAATGGGCAGCCCACAGCCAGTGCTGGCGCAATCTTGTGGGCAGCTAAGTTCAACGGAAAGTTAAACGGCGAAATAAAAGAACAGGGGCCGATGGGAACACGCTTCCACATCCCCTGATAGCCTTTAGCACGGGGCGAGATATCTAACGCCTGCAATTCACCGTGCATACGCGTAGATTCCTCAGCTGCGATCTGGAACGTGTCGATCAGACGCGTCACCTCGCCCTCCGCATCATTGATCGGCTTGCCAGCTTCGATACATAGCGCCATGGCCAGCTCGTCGAATCGTTCCTTAAAACGGCCCACGCAGTGTTCTAGGACAGCTTTTTTCTCGTACGACGCCATTTTCGCCATGGGTTCAGTCGCTCGAACAGCACCGGCAATACCTTCGTCGATTGCCTTGGGGTCAGCCAGTGCGCAGCGCGTAGCTACTTCACCGGTATATTTATCGGTGACTTCAAGATCCTCGTTGGCGTAAACCGCTTTGTTATTCAGATAGTAAGGGTATTTGGCCTGAAGCGTGGGCATGGACGTTATCCTCAAGTACTAAATGTCAGAAGTAACGAGGGGCTCGCAAGCCCCTTGTGGTTCTTAGCAAGACTAAATGGAAGCTGAATGCTTTTTGATATCGACATTGAGGATCTGGTCGTTATCTACGTAATCCACGGGACAATCAATCAGGTGCACACCCGGTGTGGATAGCGCAACTTTCAGTATCCCCGGCAGCGCCTCAGCCGATTCCACCCGATGACCGATACCGCCATAAGCCTCCACATACTTGACGAAATCGGGATTGCCGTACTGCAGGCCCCAATCGTCAAAGCCCATGTTAGTTTGCTTCCAACGAATCATGCCGAATGAGTTATCGTTAAGGATCAATACAGCGATATTCATCTTCTCACGGACGGCTGTTTCCAGCTCTTGCGAGTTCATCATGAACCCACCATCGCCGCAGATCGCCAGCACCTTGCGATCGGGATAAACCATATGTGCCGCCATCGCTGATGGCAAGCCTGCACCCATTGTTGCCAACGCGTTATCCAGCAACACAGTGTTGCGCTGATGGGCGCGGTAGTTTCGGGCGAACCAAATTTTGTAGACGCCGTTGTCTAAGCAGATCATACCGTCGTCTGGCAGCGCGTCGCGGACCAGCTTGACAACATGCTGTGGATAGCAAGGGAAGCGCGCGTCGTCTGAGCCTGCAAGGATGTTAGCGTCGTGATGTTCGCGAACTGCCATCATGCGGGTAAAGTCCCAGCCCGCTTCGGCACTCGTCTTAACGTCGTTCTTCATTTGCCAAACTGCGTTGCCAACATCGCCTATCACCTCAATTTGAGGGAAGTAAACAGGATCAACCTCGGCCGTATTGTATGAAATATGGATGACCTCGGTGCCCCCTCTCCTCATGAAGAAGGGTGGCTTTTCGATCACGTCATGGCCAATATTGAGGATCAGATCAGCGGCCTCAATCGCGCGGTGAACATAGTCACCTGCAGACAGGGCAGCACAACCCATGAACAACGGATGACGCTCATCAACAACGCCTTTACCCAACTGAGTAGTCACAAAGGGGATTCCGGTTTTTTCAATAAACTCTGACAGCATGTTCGAGGTCATTTTACGGTTGCCGCCGGCACCAATAATGATGATTGGCGATTTCGCGGCGTGCAACTTTTCCAGCGCCATGGCGATGGACTTATGCTCTGGCACCGGCCGACGTACTGCTGATTTTGGAATCGGGACCTCATCTGTTTGTTCGTCAGCGATATCTTCAGGCAGTTCAATGTGAACAGCGCCAGGTTTTTCTTCCTCTGCGAGCCGGTAAGCCTCGCGAATGCGCGACGGGATGTTATCGCCAGCGACTAAAGTGACCGCATATTTCGTGATCGGCCTCATCATTTCCACAACATCGAGGATTTGGAACCGGCCCTGTTTTGACTTTTTCACCGGTTTTTGACCAGTGATCATCATCATAGGCATGCCGCCCAGCTGAGCATAAGCTGCTGCAGTGGTAAAGTTCGTCGCGCCGGGGCCGAGTGTCGAAACACAGACGCCGGTCTTGCCAGTCAGGCGGCCGTACACCGATGCCATAAAGCCAGCACCCTGCTCGTGACGCGTCAATATTAGTTTGATTTTTTTGGACCGACTGAGGCTGTCGAGGAAATCGAGATTCTCTTCTCCGGGAATGCCGAACACGTATTCGCATCCTTCAGCTTCGAGACATTCAATAAATAGATCTGATGCTTTTGTCATAGTGGCCCCTACAAATGCGGACGGGCTAGAATCGGCCCTATTTTTCTTAGTCTAGTCGAATACCATAGCGAAAAACTCGAGAAATTAGTAACGCTTATCACTAAAACCTTCAAAAGCGCTGCCAAAAACCTTTCGCGCGCAATCCGCTTCTTGACGACTCCTGAGCCCCGGTGTCACATCTGCGCCAGCGCCTGTTCCAGATCTACAATAAGATCATCGGGGTGTTCCAGACCTACTGACACGCGCATATCGCCAGCTTGTAGGCCCATGGCGGCGAATCGCTCCGGCGTCTGTTCCTTCAACGCGCTGATCGATGGGGCGTAGATCAAGCTTTCATGACCGCCCCAGGATACTCCGCGCCCGAATAGCGTTACCGCGTCAAAGAAGCGTTTGATGGCGGCAAGCTCCCCAGTCGCGAGGGTAAACCCGAACAGGCTGGAAGAGCCCCGCATCTGGCGCTGGGCAAGGGCGAACTGCGGATGGCTCTCAAGACCTGGATGACGGACCTCAACGATGCTTGGGTGTGTCTCGAGGTAGCGCGCCACAGCCAAACCGTTACGTTCGTGCGCAGCCATGCGTGCGGGCAAGGTGCGCAGACTGCGCTGCAGCAGCCAGGCTTCGAAGGGCGCCGCCCGTGCACCGAGCAATTCCGCTTCGGTGGTGGCGATGCCGTCGATGAGTTCAGCGCGACCAAGGACCACGCCAGCAATCAGATCGCTGTGGCCACCAAGGTACTTCGAAACGCTGTGTATTTCTAAATCCACGCCCATCTCCAGCGTGTTCTGGAATAGGGGTGTCGCCCATGTGTTATCCGTGATTACCCGAATACCCCGGGGCGCAGCGAGGGCCGTTACGGCGCTTATATCCTGCAGGCCGAACTTCGCAGATGAGGGGCTTTCGAGATAGATCACTCGCGTCCTAGATTGGATCGCCGCCTCAATCTCGGCAATATCATCACCGTCGACGAAGGTGGTGGTGATACCCATTTTCTGCGGCAGCCAAGTACCCATGAAGTTCGCCGCCGGGCCGTAAACATTGCGAAGAGTAATCAGGTGGTCACCCGGTGAAAGACTTGCCAGCAGCGACGAACTGATGGCCCCCATGCCACTGGCGAACAAGCGCGCTTTCTCCGCACCGGCAAGCGCCGCAAGTTGCGTCTCTGCGGCACGCACCGTTGGGTTGAGCTGACGGCCATACACGGGTGTTCCGGTGCGGTCCTCGAAAGCCGCGTCTAGCGCGTCCCAGTTTTTGAAGATATGGGTGCTGTTTTGATAGAGCGGCGGAATCACCGCGCCATAAACTGAATCCGCGTGTTCGCCATCGTGAATCAGGCGCGTTTCTGGGTGCCAGTCACCTGTGGGTCGATCGTCGCTCATGGATGGGGCTCCAATCGAGTTGGGCTCGATTCGTCGGTCGCATCCGGGCTGCTTGCTGATGTCGATTTGATGCCCTTGCCGTAGAAGCAGCCTATCCCGGTGATGGCGAGCAAGGGAGCAATGATGAAATTGGTAAGTGAGAGCAGTTGCCAGTGCCAGTAGTCCGCAACCGGAACGCCCAAGGTCGCAACCATGAACAGTGCAGTGGCATGCCAAGGAATAAGCGGCTCGATCATGGTGCCGGTATCTTCGATAGAGCGCGATAAAATCGGCCGCGGGATGCCGAGTGCGTCGAAGCGTCGGCCGAATGCGTCACCAACAATGAACGCGGTCGCGCTTTGATTGGAGGTCATGGCATTGGTCGCGGCCGCCGCGCCTAGCGCTGCAAGTACGGTTGCAGCCCGGCCCTTAGCGAAAGCAAATATACGACCGACGACCCGCGGCATCGTGTCGAGTAAATCGATGGCGCCGATGAACAGGTACACCAGTAGCGCAACAAAAATAGCTTCCCGCATGGAATAGAGTCCTCCGCGCTCGACCAGCACGCGCACTGCATCGGGCACCGCTATGCCGCTCCCCATCGACAAACTAAAGCCAGTGGTAAGTGAGCGCAGCACATCGACCAGCGCAAAACTCTGCAGCAATATCCCAAGTGCTGTTGCGGTGAGTATCGATGCCAGCAGCACCGGCAGTGTCGGATAGCGGCGCAGCGATCCGAACAGAACCACGGCCGGCGGCAGCAGCAGCACAGGGTGGTAGTTGAACTGTGACTCAAGCCCAGCGAGGAACGCACGAATGCCTTCCGGATCCGTTGGGCCACCCTCGAGCGGCATCAGCAAGCCAATCAGCGTGTACGCCAACAGCGCGATACAGGCCGACGGGACAGTAGTCCATAACATGGCACGAATGTGATCGAAAAGCGGCGCTTCAGCGGCGATGGCCGCCATGTTGGTAGTGTCTGAAAGCGGCGAAAGCTTGTCGCCGAAATAGGCACCGCCGATGACTGCCCCCGCAACAATGGCTATGTCGGCCCCCAAGGAAGCACCCACGCCCATAATCACCACACCTATGGTACCGGCGGAGCCCCACGAAGTACCAGTAAGGGTCGAGAAGATGGCGGGCACGACAAAGGCGAGCGCGTAGATCCAGTCCGGATCTATCAAGCGCACGCCCCAGTCAACAAGCATAGGAATGGTGCCGGATACCATCCAGGCACCCACCAGCAAACCAATTGCAAACAGAATAAAGATCGCCGGCAGCGCGCGCGACAGGCGTGCGATGATGGACTGCTGGATGAGATCCCACGAAAAGCCTAGCCAGAGTAGCTGAGCGATGGCGCCGGCAGCGGCGAAAGTAAATACGACTTCCAACGGAATAGCCGGTTCGCCAAAGAAAAGCGGCCGCGCCATGAGACCGTAGCCAACCAGAACAAGGAGCAGTACTGCAGGGAAAGCCGAGGCGGCGAAGCTGACATTTGAAATCTGGGGTGACTGCAGTTTAAATTTATTATCCTCTGAGGAAAAATAGACCAAGCTTTTTGCACGCCTTGATCCACGATAGCTACTCGTAGCCATAGCCCTACCCTACTATGACGGGCACTAGCCTTACAACTAACGCATAGGCTGTTTTGCGAGCCGCCAACCAAAAAATAAAGCATTGCCTAATTAATGTTTCAAAACCACAAATTTTCTATAACGCTTCTCTTTAAAACCCTCTCCGCAAAATGCCAACACGCAAAGAACAGTAAATGAGGCAACGATGGGATTCAGCAAAAATAGTCTGCGTTTCAGGTTGAACAATGTTGCCGACAGCCGCATGAGTACGCTAGAACCAATGAGCTTACGGAACTTATTTAGATGCTGGGGTGCGTACTCCGCTCTCTCACTTTGGTCGGTTGCTGTGGTGAGTCAGCACTATTGTTGGCACATTCCTTCCGACACAGCCTCGTATTCTGCCCAGCAGCCCCGATAATGCTCTGCGCTATCCAAACTTTTAACTTGTTGGCTACATTTATTTTAGGCTTACGCTTACATAGCCTAAGTAATCTAGATAACAATCACTTAACAGTTCCAGCGTTACTCGTGTTTTTAAGCAACAATTCAACGCCTTCTTCATTTTACCAATTCGGTCGAACAGACTAATCCCGAGTGATATTGGCGATGATTGGGGCGGCCTGTTTTAGCCTTTTTTAAAGCCGCAAAAAGGTGGATGGCGTAATCGCACAGTGAGCACAGATTATCTCAACGAACCGCAATGGTGCCAACGCTGGACTGATAGCTGAACCAACGTACAGACAGATTTCGCGTGCATATATCGAGGCTTACAAAATAACGACATTACCCTGTAACGTGACTCTGCCGCCTACTCTTCTGAGAGCGCCCAATAACTAAGCACGCTTTACATGAAGCTCGGCCGCGCTGAGACTTTAGTATGCCAGGCAACCACCGCCGGGGTTTGCAACAGATCCTGCCCGACGGCTTTGGCGAAGGTTAGCGTCAGCGCCAAGGTAATGTCGGCAATCGAGAAATGCTCACCCGCAAGATAGTCAGCACCTGCCAGTTGTGTCTCAAACATCGGCATGGCATCACGCGCTATCTCAGCACTGATTTCACCCCACTCTTGCGAAATTTTCTCACGGTCTTTGAACACTCCCGTCAGATTGCGAAACGCCTGTGCAACAGGAATCAACAGATTGATTTCGGCACGGCGATTCCACATCTCGATAAGCGCCTGCTCTTCGCCGCTGACACCGAATAAATTGGGCTCTGGAACGAGCGATTCTAAGTAACGAGAGATGGCTACCGTCTCAGCAATATACACTCCCGAGCCTGTCTCCAGCACCGGCACACGGGCCACTGGATTCTTTACCTTGAACTGGGCACTCAAATTCTCGCCGCCACGCAGGTTTATCTCAGTGGTTGGGATTTCAATCCCCTTTTCTTTCATCACCACCGCAACCCTACGACCGTTGGGTGAGCTTGTCATTGTAAATAAATGCATACGTATTCTCTCTCTAACCGTAAATGGTAGTTAGGTGTTCTGGTCAGCTTTATAGCGCAGTAGACCATCTTGATGGACAATATCCACAGAACGCAGCACCTGCGTTTCATAGGTAGGCGACTCTACATTTGACACAGTCACATAGTCTGCATGTGTACGTTCGTGGTCCACGTGTAAAACTATAAAGCCCCGATGTCGGCCGTCACTCCAGATAATTTCCTTATTGTTGGCCGTATTTAGCGCGTCAAAACGCTGCATTATTTCTGGACCAAGCGCCATGATAGATCGAGGTGAGGTCACACCCGTAACGCCTAACTCGACGCCCATGGATTGCGCATCGTCGTCAAACAAGGCATTTTGCCAATAACTATGGCTATCACCGGATACCACGAGCAAATCTTGCACATTCGCATCTTTAGCCATCTGATAAAATCGTTCCCGCGCAACAGGATAACCCGACCAAGTATCCAGGTCGGAAGGTAACTGAAATTTTCCCAGTTGCCTGCGTTCATCAAGCATTGCTTGTTGACCTACGGTTAAGTCCTCACACAAATCGTTCAGCACTGGGTCATCTAAATCAGGGGCGATAGAGTTGGCAATCACCGATTGATTACCAATAATGCGCCACCGACGCCCTGAGCTAACTGATTCACTGAGCTCTTTTTTTAAAAAACTTTCCATATCCTTCGATAATAGCGTGCGTTTCGGATCGTTGAGTACAGAATTTGCGAACGCTTGCGCCTGTTGTTCACTTTGAATACTCGGCAAGTGATCATGGTAACTAATCTGCTGACTGCGACCTGTATGCCGACTCTCTAGGGTGATGATGCTGGCAAGATCGGCAAACTTATAATGTCGCCAATAATTTAGTCGCTCACTAACACTGACAGCGTCGCGCACCGGCATCCACTCATAGTAGGCCTGCATGGATGCAGACAGCCTTGCTGACCAGCTACCCTCATTCGACTGATGGTTTTTAGCGCCTCCCATCCAAGGATTGTTGGCGGTCTCGTGATCATCCCAGATAACGATTAGCGGATGCCTCGCATGCATTGCCAGTGACCCATGATCTGTTTTGTACTGAGCATGTCGTTTTCTATAGTCATCAAGAGAGACTATTTCATGAGCAGGCTGATGCTCCCGGCCTATACGTTTACCCGTCTCACCACCAAATCCTTGCTCACCATATTCATAGATATAATCGCCGAGATGTAGCACAAAATCGATAGACGAGTCTTTCGCAATGGCGTCATAAGCATTGAAATATCCAAACGGATAATTAGAGCAGGTGGTGATGGCCAAGCCCAACTTCTCAAGATGCCCAACTGGTAATGTTTTGGTTTGACCTGTCGGTGAAAAAGCATCTTCAACCGAAAATTTATAGAAGTAGGACTGACCTGACTTAAGGCCATCTACCACCGTTTTAACCGTATGGTCTCGACTCTTGTCTGTATTGAATATTCCGCTAGCAACCACGTGCTCAAAAGCTGCATCGGTAGCGACAAACCAACCTACCTTTACAAGCGCACTTAACCCGCTTATTCGAGTCCAAATCACCACGCTGTTTTGGTCTGGATCACCACTTGCCACACCGTGCGCAAAAACAACCTTGTTGCCTTCAATAAACTGCGCAGCAGTGCATCCCAAAGGCAGCAACAAGGCCCCCGCAACTATTTTAATGGCAGCCCGACGCGTTAGATTTTTAGGCATTAACTATGCTCGAAGCCGGGGCGCTAGTGTATGCGGACAAATTTCACTCCAGCCCTAACCACTTATCAGGCCGCAAACTGATCCAAGTGATAGTCCGTGTTACCAAATTGAGCTTCGATAACCAGCAGCCGTTTAAAATAGTGGCCGAGGCGTAGCTCTTCAGTGACCCCCATACCACCATGAGTCTGCACAGCATTTTCACCAACAAAAAAGGATGCTTTGCCGATAAGATGTTTTAGTGCATGAACGCAGCGCTGAGCATCTTCACCGTTCGAGGCCACTTCCATCGTTGCTCTAAAGAGCAACGACTTACACTGCTCATACTCCATGAACATCTCAACCATTCGATGCTGAAGCACCTGGAACTCGGCCAGCGGGTGGCCAAACTGCTCCCTATCCTGTGTATACGCGACAGTATCTTTGTAAAGCATTTCCATCGCACCCAAAGCCTCTGCAGCGACCGCCAAAATGCCATCGTTGATAGTAGCGTTCAGCACCTCAAATCCAGCACCAACCTCGCCCAGCAAATCAGCAGCAGTAACCACCACTTGGTCAAAGGTCAACTCCGATGACTGTAAGCCATCGACGGTCGGGAAACCTTGCACAGCTAGCCCTTCACGGTCAGCTGGAATAAGCGCTAGCGATATACCTGACTGATCGACTACACCACCACTGGTGCGGAATGAAACGACAAAAGCGTCCGCTGTATTTCCGTGCAGCACCATGCATTTAGTACCGGTAAGGGTGTAGCCTGACTCAGTCTTTGTACCTGCCAGCGCCACATTTTCTGGCTCATAGCCAGATTCTGGTTCAGCATATGCCAGCGCAAGCTGCTTTGAACCATCGATCACACCGTCAAGCCACGCTTTACATTGAGCATCCGTTGCAATGCGCTTCATCACACCACCGCCGAGTATGATGCTCGCAAGATAGGGTTCCAAGACGAGACCCTTACCAAACTGCTCCATGAGCACCATGGTGTCGAGTTGATCTCCACCTAAGCCGCCTTGCTCTTCACTGAACGGCAACGCAAGCCAGCCGAGTTCGGACATTGTTTTCCAGTAGTCAACACTAAAGCCTGGGGCCTGATTCGCAATCTTGACCCTGCTGCCTAAGTCGTAATTTTCTGTGACGAATCGCTCAATGGAATTTGAAACAAGTTGTTGTTCTTCGGTCAATTCAAAATTCATTTCAATGTTTCCTATTTCTTAGCCGACTTGATACCGAGTACCTTCTTGGTGACAATATCTTTCTGAACTTCACTGGCACCACCATATATCGTGTAAACACGGCTAGCCATATAGCCGCCCATACCACCGCGGGCAAAGTCTGGCCCTGCATTTGTACCACCCCATGCTGCGGAGAACTGGCCGCCAGCTTCCATAGTCAGCTTTTGAATACGCTGTTGGATGTCTGTGCCCTTCAATTTTAGGATCGAAGATTCTGGTCCCGGCGCGGTACCAGCACTCGCCGTTGCAAGACTTCGCAGCTCGGTATATTCAACCGCCATAAGGTCTATCTCAAGCTCCGCGACCTTCGCGCGAAAACTTGGAACATCCATTAGGCTGCCGTTACCGCGCTTGACACTACTTGCCTTCTCTTTGAGCCCTTCTAGCGCAACAATCGAATTAGAGATGCCAGCAATACCCGTTCGCTCGTGCTCCAGCAATCCCTTGGCGTAGGTCCAGCCCTTACCTTCTTCACCCACCATATTTTCTACAGGAACTTTAACATCAGTAAAGAACACCGTATTAACAGTGTGCGACCCACCAAGCGTAATGATCGGCTTCACCTCAATGCCTTCCTGCTTCATTGGAAAGAGTAGAAAAGTAATGCCTTCCTGTTTAATCCCAGCATCGCTCGTTCGGGTTAAGCAGAATATCCAATCGGCAATGTGTGCCATGGTGGTCCAGATCTTTGTGCCATTAACGATGTAGTGCTTGCCGTCTTCTGAAAGCACCGCCTTGGTTGTTAAGCTCGCGAGGTCAGACCCAGCACCGGGCTCTGAGTATCCCTGACACCAGTTGACCTTTCTTGCGCGAATATCTGGCATAAAGCGCGCCTGCTGTTCTTCAGACCCGTGGGCCATGAGAACGGGCGCCAACATACTTAAACCAAACGGCATATCCCACGGAGTACCCGCTCGGGCGGTTTCTTTCTGCCAAATATAATGTTGATTAGGCGTCCAACCGGGGCCACCGAATTTTGCCGGCCATTTGGGCACATCCCAGCCGCCTTTTGCGCGTGCAGTTTCAAACCAGTCCATGCGCCATTTGTTCGGGTCATCTCCATGCTTGTAGGCATTCTCTGCGAGAAATTCTCTTACATCAGCCTCAAATGCTAGGTCATCTTTACTCAGTTCAATATCCATCCAAATGCTACCAATAAGAGTTCGAGCGACGGAATATAACAAAACGTGAGCAAATACTACAATAATGTTGTTATTGTAAAATGCTGCAAAAAATGCCAACAAACGCACTGAAAGCCCCCATCATGGATCGCTCGCAGCGCTGATTTTCCGGTCTCGATGCCCCTCAAGTCCCATCTTTATTCGGACGTCGCCGCGCACGGCCTTCAGTCGCCGCAGACATATCTTGAATCGCAGCTTCATTCTCAAGGAAGGTTTCAAAACTGGCATCGATTGCCAAATTGACGCCCATATTACTGTGCATCGATGCCATGCTAAAACGCCCACCAGACGCTTGGAATATTTTGCCACTGGGTGCGGCTTCACTGGCCATGTAAATAACAGCCGGCGTGACGAGTGATGGCGCGCTTTGCGCAGGCGGATTATCAACATCGATATCCGGTCTACCTGGGATAGAGGCGGTCATTCGAGTGGCTGCTGCTGGAGCAAGACAATTGATGTGGATATTGTGACTGCGCCCTTCAATAGCGAGGACATTCATTAACCCTAACATACCCATCTTTGCAGCCCCGTAGTTGGCCTGACCAAAGTTACCCCAAATGCCAGAACCTGATGACGTGCAGATGATGCGGCCATAATTTTTCTCATACATAATCGGCCAAGCGGCGTGGGTAACATAGGCAGTGCCATTCATATGAACATTCATCACCAGATCCCATTCATCTAAGGTCATGTTCTTGAATGATTTATCGCGCAAGATGCCGGCATTATTTACGAGAATATCGATCGTGCCATAAGCATCGACCGCATCTTGAATAATGGATTTAGCGCCCGCTCGGTCAGAGACCGAAGCTTTGTTCGCTATCGCGTCACCGCCTGCAGCACGGATCTCTGAGACCACTTGATCTGCGGCGTCTGAACTGCCCGCACCGTCAACAGAACCACCGAGATCGTTGACGACAACTTTTGCGCCGCGTGCGGCGAACTCAAACGCATGTGCTTTGCCTAATCCACCACCGGCCCCGGTGATCACAACAACTTTGCCGTCAAATTCACTCATCGCTCACATCCTTATGATCACTATGAAGATGCCGCAGTTATAGCATTCTCAAATACTGATCGCAAAACGCCCATGAGTACGTGACAAAACGCCGCATTCAAACTATTTAACTCACAAAGGCTAACGCGTTAGCTTGAAGCGTCCTGAAACTGTAGTTGGTTCAAGGTGTAGTAAATGCCTTTCTGCGCCATGAGCTCATCGTGGCCGCCGAGTTCTTTGACCTCACCGTCTTTGAGCACAAGAATTCGGTCGGCTTCCTGAATGGTTTGCAGTCTATGAGCAATCAAGATTGAAGTACGGTCTTGCATGATCTTTTTCAGTGCCGCTTGAATTATCTGCTCAGTTTCCGTATCGATGCTAGCAGTTGCTTCGTCGAGAATGAGAATTTCCGGGTCGGCAGCTAATACCCGTGCAAATGCTAACAATTGACGTTCACCTTGAGAGAGGTTTTGGCCGCGCTCCACCAACTGTTCGTCATAGCCGTTGGGCAGCGCATCAATGAATTTGTCAGCATTGACGAGTTTCGCAGCATCAATCGCTTGCTCTCGGGTAATGCTGGGATTGCCGAGCATAATATTGTCAAGCACGGAGCCTGAGAAAATATGAAAGTCTTGTAACACCACACCAATGCGACGACGAATTTCCGTTGAATGGATCTGATTCAGATCAATATCGTCGAGGAATATTGTGTCGTAATCAAAGTCGTAAAAACGGCCCAAGAGTCGTATAAGTGTGCTTTTTCCCGAACCCGTAGGACCAACCACTGCGAGCTTCTCACCGGCTGCAATCGTGAATGACACATCATGCAGCACATCTCGGTGGTCGTAGCCAAAACTTAGGTTTCTAAATTCGAGCTTGCCTTCCACGCGATCCGGCAATGGCACAGGTGAAGCAGGCTCTCTGACCTGTTCGTGCCAGTCCAATGCTTGGAAGATTCGCTCTGCACTTGCCATCGCGCGGAAGAGAACATTGTATTGCATACCAAGCACACGAATAGGGCGAATTAACATATCGATGTAAAGCGTAAAAAGAATCAAACTGCCAAGCGAAATAGACTCTTGTATTACGGCGCCACCGCCGAACCAGATAATGACCGCGAGGGCCAAGTTCACCATATTGTCCATAAAAGCACCATAACCTGTCTCAAGATAGATGGCGTCTATTTCATATTGCTGGTTGTCGTTGTTAACAACACTGTAAATCGCGAGATTTTTCTCCTCTCGATTACTCAATTGCACCACTTGCATTCCACTGAGATTTTCCTGCAGATTTTGGTTAAGCGCCGAAACAGAGTTGCGAATTTGTCGATACACTTTCCGAGTCGCGCGCCTAAAAAAGTAAGTAACAACGCCGAAGATTGGAATGGCCACTAATAAATACATGGTGAGCTGTACATCCATTGCCAACATGATGAAAAGCGCAATAAAGAACGGTACAAATTCACCAATCAGCATGCCAAGCCCCATCAGCAATTCGAACAAAGCTTGTACATCATTAGTGATGCGCGTCATGATCCTGCCAACGGCCACCTTGTCGTAAAAAGATGAAGGCCGATGTTCCATGTGCGCGAATAAATCAAGGCGCATGTCACGCAACGAATGAAGCACAGTGCGCGCAAACGTGATTCTATGAAAGTGATAGAGCGTGTGACAGATGAGTGTGAAGGCACCGTAAATAACACAGGCACTAATGATTGGTGACAGCCCGGTGAATGACGCAAGCCAGAGATTCAGATCGATCATGCCAAAATCTGGCAGCGTCATATTCGCATCACCGACAATAATGCCATCAACCACAACGCGACTGATGATGACTGGCAGTAGGACGGCCAACAGCGAGGCCAGTATAACCAGGCAAACACTGTATGCAGCTAACGCTTTATGCGGCCCAATCCAGCTAAAAATTCGACCGAGGTAAACCATATTCATGGATTGCCCATGAATATCAGCCTCGAATATCGAGTGATCGAATTTCGTTTCTGTGTCTGGCGTCGTGCTCGTCATCTTACTATCCAATATCGGCGGGTTAGTCTTGCCCCGCCTCGTTCAATGTATGGATCAATCGTCCTTGGGTGCTTTGGGCCGTCTCAAGATCTGCATAGAAACCGCCTTTGGCGAGCAGCTGTTTATGCGTTCCTTGCTCTATGATGCGACCTTCTTCTAGAACAATAATACGGTCTGCGTGCCGAGCGGTTGATACACGATGGGAGACAAGCATCGTTGTTAAGTTTTTTCTGACTTTCTTTAGCCCAGAAAGGATGTGCTCTTCTGTTTCGGTATCAACCGCTGAGAAACAATCATCAAGGATTAACAAAGGGCTCATCCGGATCAATCCACGAGCGAGAGCGGTACGTTGCTTTTGACCACCCGAGAGCGTCACACCGCGCTCCCCCAGCATGGTCTCTAATCCTTCCGGAAAGTTTTCAATGGTCTCTCGTAGTGCAGCAGCATCTGCTGAACGCCAAATCTCATCCAACTCACGGTCAGGCCGATCGTACGCGATGTTTTCTCCCAGACTATCGGCAAACAGAAAAGGGTCCTGCAAAACCAAACAGACTTGGTCTCGGAGCTTTTTCAGTGGGAAGCCATCAATCGGATGACCATCTAAATAGATGCTGCCCTTCTGGGGCTCCAACAATCTTGCGAACAAACGCAGCAGGGTAGATTTACCGGAACCAACTCGGCCTAGTATAGCGATGGTCTCGCCAGGGGCTATATCGAAGCTGATATCGGCTAACGCATACTTATCCTTGTTTTCATATTTGTAAAACAAGTGAGCTACGCGAACTTTTCCGGTAAGTTCCGGGAACATCGTCGCAGGTCGGTTTTCGATCTCAGGGGCATAATCAAGAATTTCGAATAATCGGCTGGTACCTGATGCGCCTCTTTGCCATTGCGTGACCAGAGGACCTATCTCTCTTACAGGCCAGAGCAATAGACTAAGATAGGTGAAAAACGCGACGAACGTGCCGATGGTAATTTCACCGATACTGGTAAGGTAGGTACCGTAGCCAATAATTGTCACTATCGACATTGCAGCCATCGCAGGCATCAATGCACTGAGTAAAGATGTGGTGACAAACAAATTCAAGTTGTGGTCAGCAAATTCTTGATTGACGCTAGAAAACCGAGCAACTTCTTCATGCTCCTGCGCCATTGCTTGCACCGTACGAATACCATTGAGATTTTCTTGGACAAATGTCGAGAGCGTCGAGAAGCCCTCCTGAACTAGCTGCGATTCATCGTAGATACGCTTCGAAAAATGGTAGGCAACCAGCGTTATGATCGGCAGAGGTACTAGCACAGCGAGCGTTAGCTTCACTGAAAGGTAGAACATGAAAATCAACCCAGTCGTTGCCGAGAAAACTAACACAGCGGTCATGCGGGTTGAACCCGCAATAACTTGTCTTACGAGCGAAATGTCGTTAATCGCGCGCGCCATCAAATCGCCAATGCTGTATTGGGCAAAGAAACCGGGACCTTGGCGTTGCAGGTGCGCATAAATCTTGTTGCGCAAATCGAAGGATGCATACATCCCAATACGACGAATCAATATACGGCTAACAATGGTCACCAGCATTTGGCATATCACGCAGACAATGATGCCGATGGCGGGAACAAGCAACAGTGCTTGCACTTCGTCTAGGCTCAAATCTGGCGATTGGTCGAGCCGCAGAGTGTCTATACCATCTCTTACGTACAACGGCAGCATGAATTCGAAGACCCGTGCGACCAACAAACCGATCATGCCAAAACCAAACGCCCAAGAGTGCTGCCTGATGTACGGAAGCAAACGGAGTAGTACTTTCATGCGATCAAACTTATGT
>JBLHVI010000069.1:0-16217 GCA_047630175.1 Candidatus Azotimanducaceae bacterium | reverse complement strand
CGCGCCTGATACTACTTGGTGACAAAGACCAGCTGGCATCGGTTGAAGCCGGCGCCGTACTCGGCAATCTTTGCGCCCGCGCAGAAAGCGGCGGCTACAGCACGGAAACTGCGCAATGGTTACAAGCTGCCACTGGTGAGGCTATCGACGCCACTTACATAACGGACACACCTCGCCCGTTAGAACAAGGTACTGCCATGCTGCGCCTAAGTCATCGCTTTCATACCGACAGTGGTATTGGAGAATTAGCGCGCAACGTGAATACGGGTAATGCGTCGACTAATAGTCTTAGCCAGCTGTTTACACGTTTTGATGACTTGCAGCATAACGCCCTCAAAGATGCCTTTGATCCTAAACTGGCACGGCTGGGGATTAACGAGGGACATGGCCTTTGGATACAACAACTGCAGGATAACCGGCCCGATGATACGGCAGACGCAACTGATTTTGACAAATGGGCTAACCAGATTTTGCTCGCTCAAAGCCGCTTTCAGCTACTAACTCCCTTGCAAGCTGGCCCCTGGGGCGTAAGCGGCCTAAACCAATTGTGCGAGGCTGCACTGCGCCAACAACGGCTGCTGGTGGAAGCTGCCGACTCCGCCTATCACTGGTATGAAGCCAGACCCATCATGATCACCAGTAACGATTATGGACTGGGCTTGCGCAATGGCGACATTGGCATTGCCATGCGCGTACCACGACATCCTAACAAACCCGATGGAACAATGACGTTGCGCGTCGCTTTTGAGGGCGAGGACAGTGACAAACCCGTACGCTGGATACTCCCCAGTCGCCTGCCAAGTTGCCAGACGGTGTTTGCGATGACGGTGCACAAATCGCAGGGTTCGGAGTTTGAGCATGCAGCACTTGTGTTGCCGGATAGTTGGAATGAACTGATGACACGGGAGTTGATTTATACGGCGGTGACGCGGGCAAAGGTGAGGTTTACGTTGGCATGTGTTGATGTGGGTGTGTTGGGGAAAGCGGCGATGACGAAGATCGAGAGAGATAGTAGTTTGTTTGTTGGGGAGTGAGCTCGTACTTGTCTTTGCCAACGCTGTAAAAAAGACATTATCTATAGAATGACTGTCCATGTGAGGTTAACGAGTTCCGGCTTGGCGAGCGCGGTGAACGACTTAAGGTTTTTGTTATAATTATTTGTAACGCGTCCATTATACAGAAGGGGGCATAGCTGCCGGTATGATCTTCAGCCAATCCACAATACACATACACTCAGGCTTTGTGATCGCAGGCACTAACGTGCAACAGGCGCGTGCCGGGCGGCCAGTCTTTGGGCGGGGTGAAGGTGCCCGCGTACCAAATAATGTCATAGCTAGGCATATGGTTGGCGCCAGCAACGCAGGCATTCTCGGTGCAGCGCAGAATGATCGTATCAGCCTAGTCGTGGCGTTAATGCCAACGGTCAATACGGACCTTGTCATCGGGGTCGGGGTCCCAAGCACTGCTGAGGTTCAGCTAATTAGGCCTCTAAAGTAATGGGCGCGCAACCTCTGAGCAGGGTTGGTTCACGGGGCTGGTAACTCCTGCTCGATATAGGCGGTTGTAATGCCATGCGGGCTTACGCCATCGTGGCCTGCCCCAACCCCCTCCCGCAACTGCGACGGCGCCACTCCGGCCCAACGCTTAAACGCCCGTCTAAAATTCGCGACATCGCCAAACCCCAACAAATACCCGATCTCTGCCACGGGTAATACGGTGCCTAACAAGTACTCTTGCGCCAGCCGATAGCGCACCTGGTCCAACACATTTTGATAGCGCCAGCCTTCTTTCACTAAACGTCGCTGCAGGGTGCTTTCACTCATATGCAGCCGTCCTGCCATCTCGGCGCAGGTAGGAAAATTGGCGCCAGACTCAATCAGCACCTGCTGCACCCGTTCGCTCACCGAGCCGCGGTCACCGTCCAGCGCAAACAGACGATCGCACTCGCGACGAAAGATGTCGCCAGCGATGGGATTGGCGGTTGATATCTTTGCCGCCAGACTGGCCGCATCAAAGCACAAAGCGTTGCGGCCGGCACCAAATTGAACATCAGGACCAAGCACCTCGGTGTACAGTTTTTTGTTAGCACTTGGCTTATAGTCCAGCTCAACCCGCACATTACCAGTTTGCTCACCCACCAGTATCACCCCGCTATTCAACACTGAGGCAAACATCATCTCGCCATAACAACGCGCTAACTGCCGGGGCAACCCGGTAGCGCGCATCAATAACTCGGCGCTATTGGGCATGGGCAACATTTCTAAGCGCAAGCCGGGTGAGATCACTTGGCTGTAACGCACCAACAACTTCAGGGCGTCGCCCACCGTCGCGCAGCTCATCAGCGCATAACCGAAGATGCCCTGCGAGGGTAGATTGATAAGCGCGCCCAGCCGCAGGCCAAATTGCTGATCGCCAGACAACACCAATGCGCTGTTGAACATCGCATTGAAGCGGGTAGCGTCAACCTGGCCAGCATCGACCAATGTTGCCATATCGGGCGCGGCATGCTGGTGTAGCTGCTGCTCGGTGATGCCATAGTCGGTTAGTAGCTGTAACATAATCACAAGATAATGGTCGTGCATAACGTGTTTGGCTCACTGATTGCTCGCTGATGGAATGACGGCATTTAACCCACACATAGACGGTAATTAACCCCCTCGTGATGGCTTCTGTCAAGTAGGATGCTTGTCGTCGGTAATAGGGAGAAGTACATGCAATCCACTCACGTAGACGTTCTGATCATTGGCGCGGGTATATCAGGCATAGGCGCGGCCTATCATCTGCAGAAACATTGTCCAGACAAGACCTACGCTATTATCGAGGCCCGAGAGGCTGTCGGTGGTACCTGGGATCTATTTCGCTACCCCGGCATTCGCTCAGACAGTGACATGTATACCTTCGGTTTTAACTTCAAACCGTGGAATTCGGCCAAGGCCATTTCCCCGGGTAACGAGATTCGCGAGTACGTCACCGAGGCGGCGAGTGAGAATGGTATCGACAAGCATATTGAGTTTGGTCACAAGGTGATTGAGGCAAACTGGTGCAGCAATGCATCGCGCTGGCAGTCTACAGTGAAAGATGTCAAAACCGGCGAGGTGCAGGTGGTGACCAGCAGGTTCTTCTTTTCTTGCGGCGGCTATTACAACTATGAGCAAGGCTACACGCCAGACTTTCCGAACCAGGAGGCCTTCACGGGCCCGGTGATACACCCGCAGCATTGGCCCAAAGACCTGGACTATGCCGGCAAGAAAATTATCGTTATTGGCAGTGGTGCAACGGCGGTCACCTTGGTGCCCACCCTTGCCGAGACGGCCGCCAGCGTAACCATGCTGCAGCGTTCACCGACATACATTGCGTCTCGCCCAGCCGAGGATGCGTTAGCCAATAAGATGCGGGCGCGTCTGCCACAAAAATTGGCTTACGGTATCAGTCGCTGGAAAAATATTTTGATGGGGATGTTTATTTTTCGCTATGCGCGTAAAAATCCCGGCAAATTTAAGCATTTCCTGGTGGCTGAAATCGACAAGTTGCTGGGGCCAGACTTCGATGTGAAGAAGCATTTCAGCCCCAGCTACAAACCGTGGGACCAGCGCATTTGTCTGGTACCCGATGCCGACTTGTTTACGGCGATCAAAAAAGGCACAGCGGCGGTTGTCACCGACCATATCAAGACGTTCACGCCAACCGGCATTGAACTGGAATCTGGCGAGCACTTGGCGGCCGACATCATCGTCACTGCCACGGGGCTCAACGCAGAGATCTTTAGTGGTATGCAGTTGTCTGTAGATGATGTGCTGGTAAAACCCAGCGACACGTTTGTATATAAAGGCATGATGCTTAGCGGTATGCCGAATTTCGCTTTCACCATTGGCTACACGAATGCGTCGTGGACGTTGAAGTCAGATTTAGTCGGCGAGTATGTCTGCCGTCTGCTGAACCATATGGACAGCACCGACACTGACTACTGCATGCCCGTGTTACCGGCGCAGGGCCTTGTTGAGGAGCCCATGATGGACTTCACGTCGGGCTATGTGTTGCGCTCGAAAGACAAGATGCCACGCCAGGGCAACGCGAAACCCTGGAAGCTGTATCAAAATTATGTGCTCGACAAGATTACGCTGGGGATGGGTTCAGTGGTGGACGACAGCATGACGTTTAATGTTGCCAGCATTGACAATAACGACCAGAAGCCGCAGCAAGAGGAATCTTCTGCTGCGGCTTAAGCAGTCACAGGACTAAAATAGCCCGCCCACTTATCTGACCTTTCTCTAACGCTGTCGCAGCAGCGTTAATATCAGCCAACGCAAACCGTTCGGTCACCATGGCCTCTAAATCGAGCTTGCCCTCCTTGTACCAGTCTAGGTATTTCGGGAAGTCACGGTCTGGCGAGCAGCTGCCACCAATACTGCCGATGAACTTTTTCTCGTTGAGCAGGATATCGATCGCATTCAGCTCTACTTTGGTCTGTGGCACACCGACCAGTACGGCTGTGCCGCCCGGCTCAGCGCCAAAGAAACCACTACGTACTGCTGGCACGATTTGCTCCATGGTCTGCTTCAGACCAATACAATCAAACGCATAGTCGGCACCAGACACGGGTTGGCCCATCATGCTGCGCTTGGCTGGGTTTGTGGTGAGCGCACGAATTTGCGCCAGCGTATCGCCAGTGGCGGCGTTAATGGTGTGGGTAGCACCGAACGTGACGGCGAACGCCAGCTTTTCGTCGTCAAGGTCGACGGCGATAATCGGATTAGCGCCGACGGCTTTGGCGGCGACCACGGCCGACAGGCCTACGCCTCCGACACCGAATATCACCACGCTTTCGCCCGCTTTAACCTTCGCCGTGTTCTCCACAGCACCGGCGCCAGTCATAACAGCACAGCCGATAATGGCCGTCACGTCACGGTTGGTATCGTCCGCAACTTTCACCACATATTGCTCGTCGGCAATGGTGTTGTCGGCCCAAGTAAAGACATTCTGTGAAACAGCCACGGTGCCATCAGCCAACGTCAGCGTCGCCGCCTCAGGCGCGCGATCGGTGTTAGCGGCATCACGGGGCACCCAGGTAACCATGACCATGTCGCCTTCTTTGACGTGGGTAACTTCACTGCCGGTATGCAGCACGATGCCGGTAGATTCATGGCCGAGCAGCACGGGGTAGGGTCTGGGCGTGTGCATCTGGTGTAACTGGCTATGGCATACACCCGAAGCAAATTGCTTGACGATCACCTGATAGGGCCCTGGATCGGGTAAGTCTATGGCGACGACTTCGAGTGGACCTGGCTCTTTGGGAAGAACTACAACGTGTGCGGGTGTAGGCATGGTTTGACTCCGAGGCCAGTGATAAATGATCTGTGAATGTGCAGTGCATGACTGCACTAGCGGAGTTTGCCATGTTAGTCAAAATTTGACCAATGCCGCGTTGAGCAGCTTGATGCACCACCGTGTGGCGAATCTGCAATCGGCTTCTATACTTATTCCAACCAGAACGTATTCAATCAATATTCGAGTAAAACAACTGTGCCACTTTCCCTCTTTTGCACGGCTTGTTTCACAGCTTTTTACAAGGCATGTTACAAAGCCGTGGGCTGGCTCACGCTTCGCCCTGTATGCCCACGCCTGCTCTGCTTGCAGGTGTGCTCGCTGTGCATGTTAGCTGGCATGCCCGCGCTCGCCAATGCTTGGTCCCCTACGCCAGACTTACGCGTTGAAACTGCACAGACTTACGCAGCCCTACCGAGCGTTTATTATCTCAAGCCCGACATTATCGATAGCCTTGTCGAGAAGCACCCCAATACAGACCTGAGCACACTGCAAGCCTTTGGCGACGAAGCTTGGTACCAAACACCCTCAATCGCTGGCGGATACATTCCCTTAGGCAACCCACTGTGGGCACGTATTCGGCTAGTGCATGGCACGGCGATGACCGACAATTGGGTTCTCGATCTAAACTCGTCCTTTCCGGGCAAGCTGCAGGGTTACCATGTTGATGCTCGCGGCAACGTCGCGCCATTCGTCTTCGACAGCTACGAAAGCTTCGATCAGCGCCCTTTGTTGCAGCGCCGCGCCGCCGTCTACCTAACACTGCTGCCTGGTGAAACCTCTGAGCTATATTTCTATCTAGAGGCGCAACCTCGGGTGCTGCAGGTCTTTGCACCCTCGCTGTTACCTGCCGAGACTTTCTTCGAAAACCAGGTGATCACTGGCTACTTCGACGGTCTCGAGCAAGGTCTTTTACTGGCGATGCTGGTGTACCACCTCATTCTTTATTTGGCGGTCAGGCAAAGCGCTTATCTTGCCTATGCACTTTTCCTTGGCACGGCCCTGGCGTATAGCTTGCTGGCAAGCGGCGTCGGCTTCCATATTCTGTGGCCAAACATGCCTATTCTCAGCACCGGCACGCAGGGATTAATGGGCTCCTTGGTGATGTTGGCGTCAGCTATTTTTGTGTCGATTTTTTTAGATACGCGCAACACGGCGAAGCGCTGGCATCGCTTCATTATCGCCTGGGCTGTCATGGGGGTGGCAGCAGGGCTTGGCTCACTCACCAATGACGATCTGTACTATTCGGCCCTGCCTTTGTTAGTCTTGTCATTTTATCTACTGTGTACCATCATCGCTTGGCAGGCCTATCGCGATGGCAAACAATACGCGCGCTTCTTTGTTGCTTCATGGACTGTGCAATCAATCGGAATCGCGATTTATACGACGGCAATCCTCGTCGCACCTAATTACGTGGATATTAGTTTTATCTTCACCCGCGTGCTGTTTATTGCCCACACGTTCCTGTTTGCTATGGCACTGGCCGAACGAATTCGCGCGCTGCGCATCGATAGCCAGACGGCTCAGGACGAGAGCATTGCGAAAAGTCAGTTTTTAGCTAACATGAGCCACGAGATCCGCACCCCCATGAATGGTGTGGCGGGCATGATCGGGTTGATACTGCGGACCGATTTGACAGCCAAACAACGTCACTATGGATTGAATGCCCAAAGTAGCGCAAATTCACTGCTTAATTTGATTAATGACATTTTGGACATCACAAAAATTGAAGCGGGCAAACTAGACCTCGAAGATATCGAGTTCAGTCTTCGTGAGGAGTTTGAGACTTGCGCGGCAACGCTGCGTTACCGTTGTGAGGAAAAGTCAATTGCGTTTGCCACTAACCTTGACGCGCTGCATGTTGACCGGGTCGTTGGCGACCCTTCCCGCTTTCGCCAAATTCTAGTTAATTTAATCGGCAACGCCATCAAATTTACTGACGCTGGCAAAATCATCGTGCAACTGCATGACACCATTTTGCCAGATGATAAATTACGCGTGCAATGCACTGTCATCGATACGGGTATTGGTATTCCCGCTGAATACCTGCCGACGTTGTTCGACTCCTTTACTCAGGCAGACATATCGACTTCGCGGCATTTCGGCGGCTCTGGGCTGGGCTTGTCCATCGTCAAACAGTTGTGTGAATTGATGCAAGGTGACGTTACCGTTAGCAGCCGAATTGGCGAGGGTAGTCAGTTCACTTTCTGCGTGACCTTCGCCACCACCACGCAGGCAACTGAGAATGCGAGTAATGCCGTGAACTCGCCTGCACGTCCTGCAAATGCGTCTTCAGCGGTTGCCACACAACCCCGGTTTTTGCCGCACACTCGGATTCTGATCGTCGAAGACAATCACATCAATCAGGAGGTGATGCAGGGCATATTGGAGGAACTAGAGGGCCTAGAGCTCACCTTCGCTAGCGATGGTTTAGATGCGATTCAGTGCTTGCGACGGGCCACCGCGACGCAACCGTTTCATTTGGTTTTCATGGACTGCCAGATGCCAATGTTGGACGGTTATGAGGCAACCCGCCAAATTCGTCGCGGCGGGGCCGGTAAACCAATGCAAGACGTTGTTATTGTTGCACTGACTGCGAACACGATGAAAGGTGATCGAGAAAAATGTCTTGCAGCGGGAATGGATCACTTTATCGCCAAGCCCGTTAGCCTCTCCCTGGTTGAGGCAACCCTGGTACGCTATTTGGCTGCCCGAGTGATCGACACCCGCGTGTCGATTTTGAACGTTGCAGAACTTGATGAGTATGTGATTTGGGATAAGGCCGCGTTGCTTGAACGGGTTCGTGGTAAATCCGATTTTGCGATAGAGCTACTCGACATGGCCAATGATGAGCTACCGGCCTTACTTGACGAGCTAGACCAGCTGGTGAACGCCGACAACCCCGCAAACTGTGCCGGCAAGGCTCATCAAATTAAAGGCCTGATGGCGAATCTTAGCGCCATCGCACTGGCCCAGACTGCCCACGATATGGAAACGGCCGGTCGAGACGATGATATGCCTAGTCTGCAGGAGCTGATGCTGAAACTGCGTGAAGACTACACGTTGTGGCAGCAGGAAGTGGCAGCGAATCCGCTATAATTCACGCCAACGCTTCTTTGCGTTATCGTCCAGTCTTGCGCATTTCGATGCACAGGCAGATCTCCATCACGAAGCACTCGACGTAAGGTGACACTATGGCGGCAGAACCAAGACTAGATCCACTATCCAACGAGGAACTTTGCTTCTTCAAAACTTATGGCTACCTCATCAAGCGGCGGGTACTTGATGAAACAGATTGCGCCGATGCGATCGATCGCATGTGGCAAACAGCCCCAGCCTCGATCAAGCGTGATAATCCGTCAACTTGGGGACCGGTGCCGCTGGCTGAACGCTCAGATGACCCGCTGTTAGTAAAGCAACACGCCAAGTGGCAGCATCGCGCAGAGGGCACTGCGCCGTGGATGCTGAAGCTCGCGTTTCACCCGCAAGTAGTGTTTTGGGCTGAGCAGTTGCTTGGTAAGGACTCGCTACGCCAACCGGTACCTGACGGCAAACCGATGGGCTCGTGGGGACTCGCCTGGCCGGGTGGACCCGTTGACCCTCAACTCACCGAGGGCGTGCGCGGTATTTATGCAACCCTGCCAGACCTGCAAGCACCCATAAAAGCCGATCAACTGCACACAGATGGCCACCCCTTTCATTTGGGGGTGGTGGGCTTACTGCAGGATTGTCCGGCTGATGGTGGCGCGTTCAAGATATGGCCGGGAAGTCATCGACGTTTTTACCCCCTGTTTCCAATGCAGTACGATCAAGCCCGTGTGCCTTTTTATCCACACCTGCCGTCACATAAAGGCATTGTGCATCCGCCCGCATACCTGCAGGCGGTTGATGAGGTTGAAGCGGGTACAGCACCTGTCGATTGTTATGGCCGAGCGGGTGATATTGTCTTTTGGCATCATCGCATGGGGCACATGGCAGGTATTAACCGGGCACAACCGCCGACTATTCGGCAGGCTTTGCTGTTTGACTTCAGTAAGACCGAACTAGACACCATGCGCCTAGACCCACCGCAAGAAAATATGTGGCGCGACTGGAGCGAGGAACTACAACAGGCTGATATACCAATAACCAAGCAGCTAGCCGCAGAACAGCGCCTACCCGTCGGTATGACAGAGCCTGAATTTACCAAAACCCTCGATGTGCCACTTCACGCCGCTCCCTAGCTACGCAGCGACTGAGGAAGAATGTACAACGTTTGGCATTGTTGAGATGATTGGCGTCATCTATCAGCCAAGGAACAGCTCATGACCCTCAAAGTAATCGGCGCCGGTTTCGGTCGCACAGGCACGCTGTCGTTAAAGGTTGCGCTGGAACAGCTGGGGTTTAACAAGTGCCACCACATGATTGAAGTGTTTCGTGATAAGCAGCAACAGCAATTCTGGCACGACGCGGCTTTCGGTAAAGCGATGAACTGGGATGATGTGTTTAAGGGTTTTAGCGCCAGTGTTGATTTTCCTTCTTGCGCCTACTACGCGCAATTGATGGCGCACTTCCCTGACGCTAAGGTCGTGTTGAGTCTTAGAGACCCAGACTCTTGGTTTGCCAGCGCATCGAACACTATTTTCAACTCGATGGACAACGCGCCTGACCAGAATTCACTGCAAAGCCAGATGACGCGAAAGCTGATTTTAGAGAATACGTTTGGCGGCAAGCACCGTGATGCAGAACATGCCAAGTCGGTGTTTAATGCCCACAATGAGGCGGTGCAACGCATCGTACCGAAGAACCGCTTATTGGTCTTTGAAGCGAAAATGGGTTGGGCACCGCTGTGTCAATTTCTGGGCGTAGCCGTGCCGGAGGCAGACTACCCGCGCACGAATTCCACTGATGAGTTTAAGGCCATGTTTCCTGCCAACACGGCGTGAACTCGACGCACTTCATGAAAAATCCGCGTAAGTGATCAAACGCCGGGATGATCCGGCAATGGATCATAATACGGCTGGTCACCACTTACCGTTACCCGTCTTAACACGCGGTCGTGGGGGTAATAGTCGCTCGCCGCATAGTGCTGAACGGCACGGTTATCCCAAAAGGAAATCGAGCCGGGCTGCCAAGCAAATCGGCACTGATATTCCGGCCGACTGTGTTGTTGGAGTAATTGGCTGGTAAGCCTCTCAGAGACAGCCTTGTCGAGGGTCTCACCAGTACGCCCGTCAAACAACGAGTCTGGTCGCAGAAAACCGCCATTTAGATATAGCCCGGTTTTGCCTGTCTCAGGATGCGTCCGTAATAACGGATGACTCACGCCAAACGGAATTTCCTGCTTGATCAAATCGAGTAAATCTTGGTCTAGCTTCAACCGGCCCCCGGCGCCAACAAACAGCCGATAGTCATTAACGCCGTGTAGATGCTGCAAACGCGTTTGTAAATCACCGGGTAGTCCCAGATAACAAGCGTGGCTGTCAGAGAACAGCGTATCGCCACCCAGAGGCGGTACCTGCACACACTGAGCAATAGAGCCTAACGACGGTCGCTCCATCCACGTGACGTCGGTATGCCAGTTGTTTTCGGTGCCAGGCAGTCCCTCACCATGCACAATTTCGAGGATAAATGGGTTCTTACCCGGCTTGCCAAATGGAAAGGCGTCGAGCTCGCCGAAACGGCGGCCGAAGTCCACTTGCGCGTCCTCGGGCAGATTTTGGTCACGAAAGAAGATGACTTTACGTTCCAGCAAGGTCGCGCGGATAAACGCGATAAGCTCTGCAGAAAGTTCGGCGTTAAGATCAATGTTATGCAGTACGGTGCCGATGGTAATCCCCAGATGCTCAAACTCAACACCATGAGATCGGGCGCGCGCAAGCAACGCATTGCTCACCGGCTGGTTCCCCATGCGCCCGTATTCTAGTGCAACGCCAAATCCCGCGCGGTTGTAGGAAGGAAAGACGTCGCCCATAGGTATTTGACCCCTATCCCCGGTGGTTTTTTCTGCTGAGCGAGCGGCGTGAAGTTTTTCCGCAAGGTTAATAGCAACGTCGTTGTATGCAGCCTGAGCGGCTGGACTATGAGTGGTCTCCATGGGCGTCATCCTTGTTTCTTTTGTTTTTATTATTTTTTGGCTTGCGCAGCTTTATCTCTTACAAACGTCTGTTCTGCAACAACCCTCTGAGCATAAACCACACAACGCCACGAAGATAGAATGCACTTTAGACGTCTCTTGCCACTGCCACAGGCAGTGGCCTGTGGCGCACAACAGACTCGGCATGCCCCTTGCTAACCAGGGCAAAAGACCGAGGAATATCTACATGCAGCACCAAACCGAGGGTATAGGCAATATGGCCGAAATTGGACTAGTATTCGTACCATAGACAATTTCAGTGATTTGACCGAAATCAAGAGAGGTAGCGTTGGAAATTGCCACATTACCGCCCGACGAAGAGGATCGGCTTTCGGCGCTCGACACGTTCGATATCCTCGACACCCTGCCCGAACCTGCCTACGACGACATGACCCGTATTGCCTCCCAAATCTGCGAGACACCCATCGCACTGGTCAGTCTGGTAGACGAGCAACGTCAATGGTTCAAATCACGGGTTGGTATCGACGCCACTGAAACACCCCGTGGTATCGCATTCTGCGCTCATGCAATTCTACAGCCTGATGAACTGCTTGTGGTTGAAGACACCACGCTTGACCCACGCTTCAGTGACAACCCGTTAGTCGCCTCGGCACCGCACCTGCGTTTTTATGCAGGCGCACCATTGGTCACCAGTAGCGGCCACGCACTGGGGACACTCTGCGTGATTGACAACAAACCGCGAAAACTTAGTCCTGAGCAGCTAGAGTCGTTGCGCGCCCTATCAAGGCAAGTGATTGCTCAGTTAGAGTTGCGCATGACCATCAAAAAGCTGGAATCTAATCGCCGGGCCTTGCAAGACTCGCACGATACACTCGAGGCGTCGCGAGACGAACTCGCCGACCTATGCGACACACTAGAGTGCCAAGCCGACATTATTGAGCGCGATTTACATCGGGCTGAAATCATTCAGCACTCGTTGTTGCCAGAGGAACCACCTAGTTTATCTGACTACCACGTACAGGCGCTGTATCGCTGCGGTCATATCGTTGGCGGCGATTTGTACGATGTGCAGCTTATCGGCGACCATCACCTCGCGTTGGTCATTGCTGATGCTGCTGGTCATGGCGTCAGTGCTGCTATGCTCGCGGTATTGTTCAAGCACCGCTTAAGGTTGCAGCATGACGGCACAGGTTCGCCCTACTCTCCTGCCGAAGCATTACAGCGTATGAACACGGCGCTGATGACAGACCTGAGTGTGCCCGGGGCTTTTGTCACCGCGGCAGTGGGACTACTGAATTTAAGCACGGGTGAGCTTTGTTTGGCCTCGGCTGGTCACACGCCGGTTGTTGTTTTTAACGCGACCGGCGGCACACACGAATTGTGCCACACAGGTCCTGCACTGGGCCTGTATGATGATGCGGTTTTCGAAGAACACTGCTGGCAAATTCAGGCTGGCGACCAGGTAATGCTGATGACTGATGGTATTCAGGATCTTGGCGGTGATACACCACCGACAACGGCTGAGCTTGATCGCGCATTGCGCCAGCATAAAGGCCACACTGATTCCCTACGCCGCACCTTCTTTGATATTGCCCATGGTCAGGAACGTGAAGAACGTGATGACGCCACGTTGTTGCTTTTGGTCGCGAGCAAAGGCGACAGCCGCTTTATCGAAATCGCTGAATCTGATGTGATCAAAAAGGTTATGCAGGAAACGCCCGCCGCCATGACCTGGGCCGAGATGGACACTACCCATGTGATTTGTTTATCGGGACGCGTCACCTGGGTTTTAGGTGAAGCCTTGCTAAAAGCCGCCACGGACATCTTGCAAACGGGCCATGCGTTATTGCTCGATATGCAAGACTGCGAATACCTCGACAGTACCATGTTGGGGACCCTACACGAGGTGGTCGTGCGCTACGACAAAGCCGCAAAAGTCTGTGAAATTCAGGGCGTGTCAGCAGCACTTGTTGATGCCTTTGACGAGTTGAGCATGAAGACAGTGCTCAGCCACCGCCGTCTTAACGACCTGCCCATACCCGGCGAGCGCGAACTTGTGGCTATTCCTGCAACAAACGTCCAGCGCAGCCAACAGCGCCTACTCAAAGCCCACGAAATGCTCGCCTCTTTGGGTGACGCCAACAAAGAAAAATTCGCCGACGTCATCGACGCCATCAAGCAAGACGGACGCTAAGACTAAGGAGCGCAACAGCCCCTTATTCATAGGGCAGAGATTTGGCAGTTGTGCGACGCAAGGACGCGACTCCATGAACTCACATCGCGGAACCGTGATGGTGCGGCGGCAGTTGTGAAGACTTGGCGAAACTCGAGCCGAACGTCGTCGATTTCCCCGGTCGTAGATACGCCCGGTCGAAATCGAATCTTGCGTATTGCTTGGGCTAAATAGCGTCGAACCTTTGATGTTGTATTACCAGTCATCTGAACATCAGTGGCCCTGCCCTTCTTGTCGATACGCATACTCACGTCAACATAAAGCGTAGCCAATCGACGTCGGTTCCTACCTTGCACCAACGCTTGTATTTGATCACCGCAAATTGAAATTGGGTCGCCCAAAACAATCGGTAAATCTGGTGCCGAATTAAACGCTATGGCGTTATGCCTTTTGCTGGCTTTGTAGGATGTGACATGGCTCATACTCAGATGCCTTGCACGATTGACCGCTATCACCATATCACCAGGTTTAGAGAAGCCTAGCAATATCGGCGACATTGCATCATGACTTTCAGCGAGGGACTGCAGCAGCGGTGACGCGTCACCGTGGTTGCGCTCCAAGAACAAGATATTCACATAATCTTGCAGGGCGCTCTGCTTGTGCTCAATGTCAAAGTCTCCCGATTCGCTGGTAATTTGATGAACACGCAACATGGGCTTGGAGGCACAGCACATACCCGACACGTAGCGTGCCAACGCCTCACCCCGAAGTGACATGAGTAGAATTTCTTGTTGCTCACCCGTGTTAGCTGGCAGGCCTTTTTCGGCCCATTCACCAACCACGTCGTATAGCATTAGTGCACGCTCATAGCGCAAACTCCGCAGATACCAGTTCGCTAATCTTAGGCGCGCATATTGAAAGCGCGGATCTTGTTCATTCAGGGTGCGCGCAGCAAGGCTGAACAAAAACTCTTGCTGCTGATCGACTCGGTTGAATTGATTAAGCTTACCGTAGCACTCGATCAACCAGATCAGGCTTTCTACCTGCTCAATGGTGTCTACGCCGTAAAGGCGATGAATGGCGCCTTGCAATTGGTGTATCGACGCAATAGCGTCGGTGTAATGACCAGCATCCATCAACTCAAGGCTTTTGTCGCGCAGTTCTGCGATGGTCATCGACGAGTAGAAATCAACAAACTCGTCGGCTTGATTATCAGCTTCATAGTTGATGTTACTGACGTTATTGTAAAAGCTAACGTTGGCGCTATCGACACTATCGGCGAGGGCAACCACTAACGGCGCTGCCAATGCCACCGGCGTCATGATAGTACTCACGAGAAAAAGACTGCACGAAAACCGCTTTATCGTTCGCGCTGCCGATGAGATATTCATACGGTGCACCACGCTTTTTTTCTAAAAGACTAGTCCGTATGTCGGCAATATAAATTGATATAGATCAAGAAAGGTAAGGGCTAGATAGTGGAGTGATTCTGGCGTGAAACGCCTGGAACAACGCGTGGTTTTATCGGTTTTATCGTACCTATGCACAGTACTAAATCTGACAAGACGCACAGCTAACGCTCACGTACTGTCTGATCAAATCAGGGCAAAATGAGGGCACGTGTAAAAACATCAAACAGTGCGGACAACTGATGGTCGAAGCGCAGGACTGTTCTAAACAGAAACTCGAATTTGGCGCTATGAGTCGAACGGAGAAGTTGAAGGTGTTACTGGCTAAAATAGTGGCACTTGCTTTTATCGGTATCGGTCTTGTGCATCTGGTTGAGGGGCAACCAATACATTGTCTTGCGCTGCGGGATGCTGCCTCAATTCTTGCTGGCAGCTATGTTTATATGAACTTGTTTTCAGTAAAAACCACACTGCGGAACTTATTTGAACCGCCTTATCGGTTTGAAGGCGATATTTTAGCCTATGCTGCTGGGGTGCTACTTGCCGCCTCTACCTACTACCAAATCGCCGATTTGCATCTGTCAATTTGATAGCGTTGCGAACGCAGAAAACCGGTGGCCACTCTCGCCCCTACTTGGCTAGCCGCCCTGAATGCGCGGTATCAGGAATACTTCTGTGGCATCGTGGGGGATTTTGGTGCCCCAGTCATCGCGGAAGATTTGCCCGTCAATGGATACGGCAACGCCCACGTCTAACTGCGCCTGCATGCGCGGGTAACGCTCAACTAATTTGCGAAACAGTTCGCCGATGGTTGCAGCGTTAATCGGCATGGTTTCTGCTCCATCGACGGCATCGCGTAATGATGAGGTGAAGGTGATAATCAATGTTGTGCACCTTTGTGAAGAATAAGAAGAGACCAGAGGTCTATCGCTGGCCTTGTTCGCAATAAAAAATGCCCGGCTTCATTGCTGGCGCCGGGCATCTTTGCTTAAAGAACCTAAAACTTCAGCCTATGATGCGGCAGCCGCATCTTCAATGGCCTTAAGAATTCTAGGCGGTGACATAGGGGTATGCGTCATCCGTACGCCCACCGCGTTGGATACCGCATTACCGATAGCAGCCAGCGGCGGCACAATAGATGTTTCACCCACTCCGCGCACCCCATAAGGATGGTTTGGATTAGGAATCTCAAGAATTTGGGTATCAATAAACGGCAAGTCTGAGCAGACAGGAATAC
>JBLHVI010000068.1:0-16318 GCA_047630175.1 Candidatus Azotimanducaceae bacterium | reverse complement strand
TGACTGTCGGTGTTTCGCGTTGCGAAACCCCTGTCGTCGTTCATTATTTTTTTTGCTACGCAAAAAAACTAATGAACTTGGTGGAGCCAGACGGGATCGAACCGTCGACCTCCTGCGTGCAAGGCAGGCGCTCTCCCAGCTGAGCTATGGCCCCAGACAAACTCTTTTAACACTGGTAGGTCTCTCTGGATGAGACTGATTCTACCATCAGGCTTTTTCGTTGTCGCTCTTGTACGCGCTTGCGCTTGCACAGCAGCTCTCACCAGACCCGTCACCCATTTGACCACGTTACGACCTAGGCCGTCACACTCAAATCAGCAGCGTTTCTGGTGGGTCAGGGTGGACTCGAACCACCGACCTCACCCTTATCAGGGGTGCGCTCTAACCAACTGAGCTACAGACCCAACGCTAAAACCATTATCGTCACCCCAATGTTGCGAGGTCTTTACCGATAATCCCACTATTCCTCTCAATCCGGTCCAATCAACACATATTGCTATATACCGATTGAGCCAAGCCGCGAGCGTATGGCGAGGTCGCGTATTATACGCACGCAGACACTATTTACAATATCAACAGGCAACAATCATGTGATGACTTTTCTTACCCTTCTGAATGATGTGGTAACGGCCATAAAGCGCCGTCTCCCGCGTGAGCTGTAACTCAGGATCAGTGATCTTCTCGCCATTCACTGAAACCGCATTAGATTGAACCAACTTGCGCGCCTGCCCGAGCGTTACATCGCCCCGCGGCGTTAGTGCCAGTCCCGCTGCAACCAGCAGATCGAGAATCCCCGCCGCCTCGCCCTGCACTTCAGTGACCGGCAAGCCATCTTGCGCCAGCTGCTGCAAGTCAGCCTCCGCTAGTGTTGATAGTGTGTTTTTAAACAGCGCCTGGCTAATCCGCAACGCCGCCGCCAGCCCTTCCTCACCATGCACTAGCTTTGTAACCTCCTCAGCGAGCGCCTTGTGGGCAACCTGCAGCCCAGGGTCCGTTACATGCGTGGCCGCCAACTCTTGCAGCTGGACCGCGGGCAAAAAAGTAAATACCTTTAAATAATTTATGACATCGGCATCAGCACAGTTGCGCCAAAACTGATAAAAACGGTAGGGCGAGGTTTTCTGGGGCTCGAGCCAAATGGCATTGCCCATGCTTTTACCAAACTTCGTCCCGTCAGCGTTAGTAATCAGCGGGTAAGTGATGGCGAATGCTTGCTTGCCGTTCATTCGCCGAATCAGGTCCATGCCGCTGGTAATATTGCCCCACTGATCGCTACCCCCCATTTGAATAGTGCAGTCATAGCGCTGATTCAGTACAACGTAATCGTATGACTGCAATACCATATAGCTGAACTCGGTATAACTAATGCCCTGTGAGTCGTCTTCAAGACGTCGTTTGACAGTTTCCTTTTGAATCATGGCGTTGACGCTAAAATGTTTGCCGATATCGCGGAGATAATCTATCGCGCTGAGCTGCTCGGTCCACTCTGCATTGTCAACGACAATAGCAGCGGTCTCACCACAGTCGAAATCAAGAAACGCACTCGCTTGTTGACGAATTTTCACAACAAAGTCCTTTACCACCGCGGCCGTCTTCAGCTCTCGCTCCGTTGAGCGCCCGCCCGGGTCACCAATCATGCCGGTAGCGCCGCCGACAAGCAGTACAGGTCGATGGCCCGCCAGCTGAAATCGTCGCAGCGCCAGCAGTGGCACAAGGTTTCCAACATGCAGGCTATCTGCAGTAGGATCGAAACCGCAGTAAACGGTTCGAGGCCCTTGTTGTAAGTGCTCCGTCAACTCAGCCTCACTGCTGACCTGGGCAATCAGACCCAGTGAATGCATATTGCTCAGCAGATCTTGTTGAATAGCCATGTGAATACCCTGTTTAAAAACGGCGAATATAATGCTGCAAAAAAGGCGGTAGCGGCGGCAGGGATGCCCGCATCAACAACGGACGACCACTACGACTGAGGCGCAAAAATACAGGATATATAAATTATTTCAACCCAGAACGGACTCATGACCCATAGCATGACTCAATTCTTCTTATGGGGGCTTCCACTTTTTCCCTATATTTTATATAGTTACTGATACATTGTAAGAATTTACACTAATCTACGGCAAACGCCGACGAGTGATATGAACGCCTATCCCAAAACACATCTGCGCACCGCGCTCGTTATCGCTGTCTGTTTGCTGATCGTCTTAGTCACGTTGCCTGACCAAGAGACGTCAGCCATGTCACGGGTACCGGTGTCTTTATCAATTTCGGCGGAAGAACTGTCCACCAAAGACGAAACTGCATCACCTACACCCGCACCTATTATCGTTGCAGAGGCACCCAGCCCCGCCCAGACCATGGTCACGATCCAGCGCGGCGACAGCCTATCTGCCATCTTCAAGCGAGCAGGCCTATCAGCATCAGAACTCCAAAAAGTCATGGAGCTCGGCAAATCGGTCGCGATATTAAAAAAAATCATTCCCGGCAAAACCCTAACGTTCAAAACTGACCCAGCAGACCATCTTGTCTCCTTGAGCTATGAAGAAAACCCACTGAAGCATCTGATCGTGATGCGCAACGGCGACGACTACAAGGCCTATTGGCAAGAGGCCGAAGCAGAAACCATCATCTCCTATGGATCAGCGGTTATTTCAGAGTCTCAGCCTTCGCTCTATCAAGCTGGCAAAGCAGCTGGACTTTCCGATGCAGTGATAATGAAACTCAGCTATGTCTTTCAGTGGGACATCAGCTTTGCGCTGGACCTGCGGCAGGGCGATGCTTTCACCGTATTGTTTGAAGATATCTACGTTGACGGCGAGAAAGTTAAGGAAGGCGACATCCTCGCCGCGCAATTCATTAACATGGGCAAAACCTACACGGCCGTTAGCTATGAAGACAACGCTGGCAATCGAAACTACTTCGCCCCAGATGGCAGCAGCCTACGCAAAGCATTCCTGCGTGACCCGGTACACTTTTCGCACGTCAGCTCAAACTTCAACCTGAAACGCCTACATCCCATTCACAACCGCGTCATGCCGCACCGGGGTATCGATTATGCGGCTAAAAAAGGTACGCCGGTCTTGGCGTCAGGCGACGGCAAGGTTACAGCAGTCAAGCGTAACGGTGCCTCAGGACGCTTTATTGTGATTCGACATGGCGAGCAATACACCACCAAGTATTTACACTTGTCGGCCTACGCTACGGGTATTCGGTCTGGGACGTCAGTGAAACAGGGTCAGGTAATTGGCTACGTGGGGGAAACAGGCTGGGCGACAGCGCCGCATCTACATTATGAGTTTCTTCTCAACGGCGTACATCGCAATCCAAGGACGGTCAAGCTTCCGCACGCGCAGCCCATTGCTAAAGCAGAGCTGAGCAGGTTTCGATCAACCACGCAAACCATCATCGCTCGCTTGGATGCAATTGCCGGCACGTCTAACTTAGCTCTGACAAAACGCGCTGCCGACTAGTCCGACCCGCTAAATTCCGATCTCTAAATTGCGAAAGAGTTACCGCAACCGCACGTTGTCGACGCATTAGGGTTGGTAACAACAAATCGTGACCCCTGCAGGTCTTCCTTGAAGTCTACTTCAGCACCCACTAAATACTGGTAGCTGAGTGCATCGATCAGTAACGTCACGTCGCCTTTCTCAATGACCGTATCGTCTTCCTCGATATCCTCGTCAAACGTAAAGCCGTACTCGAATCCCGAGCAGCCTCCTCCAGTAACGAAAGCCCGCAGTTTTAACGCCGGATTCTCTTCTTCAACCACCAATGTGTGCACCTTACGTGCAGCCGAATCGGTAAAGTTAACAGCCGTTGGAATATAAGTAGTTACATTGCTCATGACGTTTATATGGCTTCTCTGCGTAAAAAATCAAGTGGTTAAACACAACCGCGAGTCGATAGCGGTGCCGCCGGTGCCAACCCGTTATCAGGCGTTGTTAGTTTGAACGCCTGCGATACTGGCAGCAACCTTTTCCGATGCCTCTGCTGTTTTAACGGCGGCCTTCGAGTCTATCCGCTCGGCATTAGCAACTTCAGATGTTCTGAACCCCGCACTCTTACTTTCGGTGTTGCCTGTTGGGGGGACTTTAACCACCCGGTCTATTTTCTCTCCCAGCTTAACATGCACCAAGCTCCCATCAACCCTGCTCCCCATGACCATTTCAATCAGGCTGTAGTAAACATTACCAACAATCTCTGCCTTCGCAGATAACTCAACATGCTTGTCTGAATGAATGTCACCGCTAACCTTGCCATTGACAACAACGTTAGGCACACGAATGTCGCCGCTCACCCGCCCTTTCTCGCTGACTGTGACGAGCGCCTTGGAACCAGCCTCGGCATAAATATTGCCATTGACCGTGCCGTTGACCAGCAGCTGGTCACTAAAATGTATATCGCCAGACAATTCGCAATTATTAGCGATCAATGTAATGCCGGCTTCCGACTTCTTCTTACCAAACATACTCATACCTCTTTCACTTGCCACGCAAATGTCTTGTCGATGCTCTTGGCACCTCGTCCTGACGGCTGCGCGGCGATTACCATATCTGTTGGAATGAACTCTGCGGGCAACGTCAGCTCACCCTCAATATTCTGAAAGTAACGAAACCTAAATCGAATCTCGCCTGAAATTTCAGCATCTAGCTCGTTCAGACTGTAAGTTCGGGGCTCACCCAACTGGGTTCCAACCAACGAAACCTCAACGGCACCCTTGATATAATCGTGTTTATCAACAACTTGCGTCAACATTACACTGTAGCGATAACGATTCTCTACGCCAGATGGATGCAAATCAAGTCGTTCAACACGCAATCCTTTGGCATCCGCATTAGGCACCATTACACCCTTGTAGAAGCGAATTTCTTCATTGAGCTCTGCAATTTCCGTCTGCAGTGCCTCTACCGCTAACCTGACCTCTTCGTTAGCCCGCGTGTCTACCTGCCCACCCAGCTTGAGATCCGCGACTAGCTGTCGCAAGCCAGCCAAATTGCCCTCACTAACATCTAATGCCAACCGCAAAGAATCGCGCTCTGTAACCACCGCCACTTTGGTTGCCAAGCCTTGGTCTAATCCGTAGTGATAGGTCAACCAAGAAAATACGCCGATTACGCCAAGACACACAGCAAAAACACCAGCCCGGTACCACGGTCGGTGAGTCACCACAATCATCTGATGCTGTCTGCTGCCTTTTACTGCGGTCATGACATACTGAGCTTTTCGTTATTTGGTTCTTCAGTTTAGCAGAATTCCACTTCAACCAGTATTCACTCGGCACTTATCAACCACCGACCCGCGAACAAGGTCGATCTTTAGATCTGACTGGCATAAGCTGCAAGTCTCCTTACGACTATTTTTGCGAGCCTGCGACCTACATGAACCACAAGCTCCGCAAACACCTGACACGGTATTCCATACGCGGTTTTCGGCGCTCTCTGGCCTCCTTTGATGCAGTCCGACAATTTGCTATTCTCGGCATTCTCTCAGGCATTGTTACTGGCGTCGTGATCCTGGCTTTTCGAACCTTGATCGAGATTCCGCTGGCCATCTTTCTCAATAATGATTTCGATAACTTTGAGGCATTGCCCAGAGCCTTTTATTTTATTGTGCCGGCGGTGGGCGCGATATTTCTGGCTATTTTGCTTACTCTGATCAAGCAAGAACATCGTAGCGTTGGCCCGGTACACGTCCTTGAGCGTCTGGCACGCCATCAAGGACACTTGCCTTGGCAAAATGCCGTGACGCAGTTCTGCGCCGGCATCATTGCGTTGGCATCAGGCCAGTCTGGCGGACGAGAGGGACCGGCCGTTCATCTTGGCGCCGCAGGCAGCAGTCTTCTTGGTCAATCCTTAAGTCTGCCAAACAACAGCATTCGAATCTTGGTTGGCTGTGGCGCTGCTGCGGCTATTTCTGCCTCGTTTAATACCCCCATGGCTGGCGTCATCTTCTCCATGGAAGTCATCATCATGGAATACACCATTGCCGGCTTTATTCCGGTTATTCTCGCCGCCGTCACCGCAACAATGATCAACCACCTAGTGTACGGTAACGAGACGGCATTCTTCGTGCCACTGACCGTCGCTGACTATTCATTGCACGACATTCCGTTCCTAGTGCTTGAAGGTTTCCTGATCGGCACGGTCGCCGCGATTTTCGTGCACTTGATCGCATTGATCTACCGCTATGCCCCCAGCACTGTCGGGCGGCGCATGCTGGTTGCTGGCATTGTTACGGGCATATTGGCGCTGGCTGTACCGCAAGTACTGGGCGTCGGCTACGACACCGTCACGCTGGCTCTAGAGGGCAAAATCGGCATAGTTATCCTAATCTCTGCGCTTGCTTTTAAACTATTGGCAACAGCGACGACTATTGCCTTAGGCGTACCCGTCGGCGTAATAGGCCCGACAATATTTATCGGCGCTATGGCGGGCGGAACACTCGGAATTCTGGGCGCAGCAATGATGCCTGAGGCAGCATCGTCACAGGGCTTTTACGTCATGCTCGGCATGGGCGCTATGATGGGAGCAGTCTTGCAGGCACCACTGGCGGCACTCATGGCGGTCATGGAAATGACCAACAACTCCCATATCATTCTACCCGCCATGCTAGTGATTATTGTCGCTAACCTCACAGCGAATCAAGTGTTCAAAATTGAATCGATCTTTGTCACACAAATGAAAATACTGGGTCTTGAATTTCGACAGAACCCCTTATCCATGGCCCTTAACCGAGCTTCAGTGGCCAGCATCATGTCTCGCAGTTTCGAGCGGGTGCCACGCGTCATCAGCATTGAACTGGCCGCAGAGCTCGGCCGCGATAGTCCGACCTGGCTACTGGTAGACGGCACCAACGGCCCGTCCTTTATCTTGCGCACCGAGGACTTGCGCCAACACCTTGAAGCAGGTTCCCATAAAAATGACATTGACTTGACCGAAATTCCCGCGACCCGCAAGGACATAAGCTCGATCATGCTCCAGGCAACCCTCTCAGAAGCCCTAGACACACTGAACAGCACAGGTGTTCAAGCTCTGTATGTGACACGCATCAGTGCACCAATGATCGACTCGGTCGTCGGCATCGTCAACCGCTCGGACATTGAGTCCTATTATCAGTCCTAACATTTCGAGTCAAAATATGGCGCGCAAGGCGATGAATATTTGAATCCTTGTCGCAGGAGTGGTTGAATCCGCGCTTCGTCAACAGTTTAAGCAAATATACATATGAGTCGTTCAGAATCACTATTCGAAGCCGCCAAAGATGTTCTCCCTGGTGGTGTTAACTCGCCGGTCCGGGCTTTTTCCCGTGTCGGTGGTCACCCTATCTTTATCAAGCAGAGTCGGGGCGCCTACCTAACCGACGAAGACAATAAACAGTACATCGATTACATCGGCTCATGGGGACCGATGATCGTCGGCCACTGCCATCCTGCCGTCATCGCGCGGGTTCACCAGGCACTGGACAACGGCCTGAGTTTTGGCGCACCGACTGAAGTCGAAACTCTGATGGCACAAAAAGTGCGCGATATCATGCCCAGCATGGAAATGTTGCGTATGGTGAGCTCAGGCACTGAGGCCACCATGAGCGCTATTCGTCTGGCACGCGGCTTTACAGGCAGAGATAAAATCGTCAAATTTGAGGGCTGCTACCATGGCCACAGCGACTCGTTGCTAGTCAAGGCAGGATCTGGCGCACTAACGATGGGCGAGCCGGATTCTTTAGGTGTACCCGCTAGCCTCGCACAGCATACAGTCACCCTTGAGTACAACAACATCGCAGAGGTTGAGGAATATTTTGCCAACGCTGGCGATCAAATTGCCGCGATCATCGTTGAGCCAGTGGCCGGCAACATGGGTCTAGTGCCCCCTGTTCCTGGATTTTTGCAAGCGCTACGCGATCAATGCGACAAAAGCGGTACAGTACTCATTTTCGATGAGGTGATGACAGGCTTTCGCGTCGCCTTGGGCGGCGCTCAAGCATTGTATGGTGTACGCCCAGACCTGACGACCCTCGGCAAAATCATTGGCGGCGGTATGCCCGTCGGCGCATTTGGCGGTCGCAAGGACATTATGAGCATGCTGGCGCCTTTAGGTGGGGTCTATCAGGCTGGCACCTTGTCAGGTAACCCTATCGCTATGACGGCCGGCCTGGCGACACTTGAACTCATTGAAGCGCCTGATTTTCACACCTCCTTAAGCGCCAAAACCGCGCGTTTAATGCAGGGATTTGCAGCCGCAGCCAAAAACGCCGGCATACCCATGAGCACCAATCAGGTCGGTGGCATGTTCGGTTTCTTCTTCACCGATGTCGAGGTCAGGCACTTCAGCCAAGTGATGAATGCCGATAGCGCTCTGTTTAACCAGTTTTTCAATGGCATGCTTGCAGAGGGCATCAACCTTGCGCCTTCGCCTTTTGAGGGTGGGTTTGTTTCCGCCGCGCATACCGACGAAGACATTAGCCAGACCATCAGCGCTGCAGACAAGGTATTGAAAACTCTGTAGCTCCGGTGCTGACGACAAATGCCTATCTGGCTCTTTTCAAACCCTACCTACCACTGAGGTACACATGACAAACTACGATGTATATGGCGTCGGTAACGCCCTGGTCGACAGCGAGTATGAAGTCGATGACGGTTTTCTCAGTACCGCTAAACTCCAAAAAGGCGTAATGACCTTGATTGAGGCTGATGACCGAGAGCAGCTCATTCATCTACTCGAAAACGAGCATGAACACCGCGTTGTCAAGCAAGCCGGCGGCGGTTCTGCAGCTAACACCATGGTCGCTGTCGCGCAGTTTGGTGGCAAGTCATTTTACAGCTGCAAGGTCGCGAGCGATCAAACCGGCGACTTCTTTATGCACGACCTTAAGGCCGCTGGCGTCACCACCAATCTTGACCAAGGTCGCGAGGCGGGCATCACCGGCAAGTGTATCTCCATGGTCACACCTGACGCCGAGCGCACCATGTGCACGCACCTAGGCATCACTGCGAACTTGGGGGTAAAAGAACTTAATCCTGATGCCTTACGCCAATCAAAGTATCTGTATATCGAGGGCTACCTGGTGACATCGCCAACGGCCATGGAAGCTGCCAAGGAAGCTCAGGCCATTGCTCGCGCTGCTGGCGTAAAAGTCTCATTAACATTGTCTGACCCAGCCATGGTTGAGTTCTTCAAACAAGGCTTCGATGATCTCGCGGAAACTGGTGTTGACCTAGTGTTCTGTAATGAGGACGAAGCATGCTTGTGGACGGCATCACGCTCTCGCGATGAGGCCATGAGCCGCCTCAGAACCGTCTGTCCACAGGTCGTCATGACGTGCGGCAAAGACGGCGCAATGATCTACGACGGCGATGTGGTTACCCTCGTTCCCGGTTTTGCGTCCAAGGCTGTAGATACCACGGGTGCTGGTGATATGTTTGCCGGCGCGTTCTTGTATGGCATCAATCACGGCATGAGCCATGTTCAAGCGGCTAAAATCGCCAACAAAGCGGCGTCCCTACTGGTCGCCAACTTTGGCGCACGTATGCCCGCAGAAGACGTCAAGGCCTTACTCGGTTAGGCGCATAGCCTCATTAGGTGCTGGTTTAGCTGACGGACCGCATTATGGCATCACGAAGGCGACTAGTGATGCCGCTCGCAGTAAAGGGCAGTTCCGTGGGAAGGTTCTGCCAGCAATTTACTGATGCCTTTACTCAGGCGCCGTCAATTGCGTCGGGTTCGTCAGCAACATTCGTCACAGCATCCTCAAACAGCCCCAATTGACGCTCGGTGATTCTTGCTAAGCTGGAGTCAAAAAAAGTCAGTATCGCATCAGCGATGGGGGCGATCTGCTTGTCGATATAGAACTGATAGTCGATTTGCGACGTTTGGTAGCGACGTGGCTCAGCCCCATTGATTGTCATAACGTACTCAACCCAGCCCCCATGAGCCAGCAATGGCTTAAGGCCTAGGGACGCACGCACGGCCTCGCTATGGCGCGCAGCTTTAACATGTGGCGGCACGTTCTTCTGATAATCCGACAGTTTGCGGCGCAGTCGACGCCGCAACACTAGCTCGCCGTCGCGCTGCCCAGCAGCGACACTCGCGACCGTCTCGCGAATAAACGATTCGACCGGCCGGTCATGGAACATTAATTTGTAAAGTTGCTGCTGAAACCCCCGTGCTAAGGGCGTCCAATCACTGCGCACGGTCTCCAAGCCTTTGAACACGATATGCTCAATACCATCATCCACCACTAATCCTGCGTAGCGCTTTTTACTGCCGGCTTGCGAACCGCGAATACGGGGCATCAAAAACCTTCGGAAATGAGTCTCGTATTCAACTTCAAGACTACAGACCGTCCCTGCTGTAGCCTCAACCTCTGTGCGCCACCAGTCATTCAAACGGCCGGCCAGCATGCCACCCGTGCGTGCGACATCAAGAGTCTGAGCTTCACCGCGGAGCCAAACAAACACGGAATCAGTATCGCCGTAAATCACGGCGTAACCCCAGCTCTCCAACAGATCTCGGGTAGTTTGCAGAATGGCATGACCCCGCAGGGTAATAGAACTGACTAGCCGCAAGTCGAAAAAGCGACAACCTGGCGTGCCCAAGACACCATAGAAAGAATTCATGATGATTTTTATAGCCTGAGACATAGCGTCGCGTTTCGCGCGTTTCGCTTGATCACGAGCAGCCCATAGATGCTCAATAATGCCAGGCAGAATCGCGTGACGTCGCGAAAATCTGGCGCCCCGAAAGCCATCTATAGCGTCATTTTCGTGCTCACCATGTACCATCGCTAAGGGGTCTACATGAAACGTGCGGATAATACTCGGATACAGGCTTTTGAAGTCGAGCACAATCACGTCTTGATATAATCCCGGCTTCGAGTCCAGCACAAAGCCACCCGGACTACCTGTTTCAATGTGGTCAGCGACGGTCGGCCCAACATAGCCCGCTCGGTGCAAGCGCGGCAGGTAAAGAAAGTCAAACGCAGCTACAGAACCCCCTGCTCGATCAATATCCAGCCCGGTCAGGCGCGCGCGCTCGGTGGCAAATGCGATCAAATCAGTGTGTGCAAAAATCTCCTCAACCAACACACAATCTTCAAGGTTATAGCGTGCCAAAGACGCCTGGTCCTGTCGGTACAGATCCTGAATCTCGGCAGCACGGTCGTCAACGTCGGTGACCAGCTTGCCGCGCCCAAGCAAGCTCCGCGAGACATACTCGAGACTAAAGCTCTCGAACTGGTAGGTCGCTGCCTTGAGCAGCTCGATACCATCAAGGGCAACGCGGCCCGGAATCAGCACATAGTAACGTTGTTGGGTTTGAGTTACTGAACGCCAGCGCACCACCTCTTGCTGCCGACCCAGCGTGAAATCAATACCGTAATGGTCGCAACGCTGCTGCAAAAAGCGCAGGTCAAAATTAATAACATTCCAACCAATGATGACATCCGGGTCGATCACGCGAAACCAGGCCAAGAACCGCAACAACAGCGCAAGCTCTGAGGTGCAATATTCCAAGTATTCCAACTCATCTGGTGGTGCATCCACACCACAAGACACCATGAAAACTTTACGCAAATCTGTTTCCGAGCCAGATGCGGCGATCGAGTAAAGCACGTTTTCGGTGTAGGAGGTCTCAATGTCGAGTGATATTACACGCAGCGCAGGCGTGAATTCAGCAGGGCGCAGGCGCGGGTTATAATACTCCACGACGCCGCCGCAAACCTGACTGTCGCCATCAATTTGCACGCCAGCGGTAATAAAGCGCTCCATAAGATAACGATCAGTAGGTCGGATGTCTGCTTCCAGCGGCTGCACATTATGCTGCCAGAGACGTGATCTTGCCGTGTTCAAATCTTTCTGGGTAGCGAAGTAGCAGGCCTCTACGGGCTCGTTTTGAAAGTCTTGCAGGGCAACTTTTTGATGACGCCAGCGCACCTTTTGCAGGAGTTTCTGGGCCAACGGCAATTGCATCACGGGCAAAAAGAAGACTGATTCATGAGGTTCTATGATGACCTTGATCGGCCCCTGAACGCCAAATAACCAGAACACCAGCATTTGCCCATCGGGCTTTTCGATCCATTGACGGGATAATAAAAATCCCTCTGACGAGCTCATAACATCTCGATCATCGACACCGGCACCGCTTCGGCAAGCTGTATATGACGAGCAGAAATCGTTGCCCGGAATGCCAAAACTTCAACACCAGCCGCCTGCGCCAGCTGCAGGGCGTGACTGTAAGCAGGGTCGATATGCAACGCCGGTCGGACTTCGCGAATCTTGGTGTGTTGCACGCAATACACCAAGACGCCCCGGTATCCTTGCGCCACAACATCCATCAACTCGCGCAGGTGCTTGCGCCCACGATCACTGACAGAATCCGGAAAATACCCCAATCTGGCATCTTCGCGCTGCTCACATAACGTCACACTTTTTACCTCAACATAACAACGAGACTGCTGCGGGTGCTCGCTCAGCAATAGGTCGATACGGCTGTTCTCTTGGCCATACTTAACCTCAGCTTGCAGCTGACCATAACCCATCAACGTCGGAATCAGGTCAGTCTCAATGGCTGCACGCACCAACTGGTTTGCTCGCAGGGTATTGATACCAATGAAATCACCGTCTAACGTCTCATTTAGCTCCCACGTGTCTGCGTATTTACGTTTCGGATTTGTCGAGGTTGAATACCAGACGCGATCACCCGGATTCGCACAATTCTTCATGGATCCTGTGTTCGGACAATGAATAGTCTTGATTTCACCGTCTTCGAGCTGGATGTCTGCTAAAAAACGCTTATATCGCCGGACTAGAATACCTGACGAGAGGGGCGGCTCGAAAATCACTGGTGGGCCAAGTCAGGCAGCGCGCGGCGCAATCGGTCAACCCCTTCGGCTAATAGGTCTACTCGCTGAGCGTAACTGAACCGAACATGCTGATTCGCCCGATGGAACCCGAAGTCGGTGCCCGGTGTGACGGCCAGATGGTAACGCTCGAGCAGCTCGTCGCAGAAGCTCTCACTGTCGTTGAAACCAGTCGGCAACGATGCATAGACGTAGAACGCCCCCTGCGGCATCGCCGGGACGACAAATCCCAATTCCCGCAACGCGGGCACAAGAAAGTTGCGGCGCTCAAGAAACGCCTCGCGCTGCTGCTCCATGATTTCTCGCGCAGGGGCGGTAAAAGCTGCCAGCGCCGCTTCTTGGGCAATGCTAGACGGGCAGATAAACAAATTTTGCGCTAACTTCTCAATATCACGGACTGCACCATCGGGCACAATCAACCAACCCAAACGCCAGCCTGTCATCCCAAAGTACTTCGAGAAACTGTTAAGGACAAAAGCCTCGGGGTCTGTGGCAAGCACCGTTGAAGAGCGCTCGTCGTCGTAAGTTAAACCCTGATAAATCTCATCCACCAGCAAGTGCCCGCGTCGTTGCTGCACAAGCTTGGCGATGGCTGCCAAGACCTGTGGGTCAATAATCGCGCCCGTCGGATTGGCTGGCGATGCCATCAATACGCCACGCGTTGATGGCTGCCAATAATCACTCACAAGCGGCGCGGTCAACTGGTAGTTATCTGCAGCGGTCACGGGCACCAGCTGGCCTTCACCACAGAAAGCCTTGAGAAAGTGTCGATTGCAAGGATAACTTGGGTCGGACATCAACAGTCCCTCGCCAGGGTTCAAAAGCAAAGCCGACGCTAACAAGAGCGCACCCGAACCGCCCGCGGTAACAAAAATGCGCCCTGGATCGACCTGCACACCGTATTCAACCTCATAATGCCGGCTAATAGCCTCCCGCAATGCCGGAATCCCTTGGGCCGAGGTGTACTTGGTCTTACCACCTTGCAGAGCAGCAATACCTGCCTCGACAATCGGTCTAGGCGTTGGGAAGTCAGGCTCACCGACCTCCATATGGATCACTTGGTGACCTTCTGCCTGCAGCTGATTTGCTCGTGCCAGCAGCTTCATGACCTTGAACGGCTGAATTTCTTGCAACCGCTCAGCGTAGGGACGACGCATTACGTCGGACATAATCAATACCTTTGAATAGATTTACCCTCACCACGACTGAGGTGCTACGGCCACGGTGCCACTACACTGCAGCTAATTCAAGCAACAACAGATAGGACTAGACAGTCATTTTTGTTTGTTTAATTTGACTCTTGGCGAATCGGGCCACTTCTGGTAACGTTCCGCCTCGATTTTGATCCGGTTTTTTTGTGACCCAGCAAATTGGACTCAACTATGGCAGCGAAACCTAAAAAGACAGCAAAAGCCAAGGTAACGGCGAAAGCGCCCAAGGCTAAAACCATGGCGGCAAAAGCTAAAAACGCTGGTGCTATTGCCCCCAAGGTTAAAACCCCAGCTAAGGCTAAGGTTAACCCCAAAGCCAAGGCCAAAGCCGCGATCAAGCCCAAGACTGCCGCTAAGGGTAAAACCTCTGCGCCCGTCAAGAGCCCCGCAAAGAAAGCCGCAAAGCCCGACATTGCTGTGAAGCCGAAAGCTAAAGCAGCGGCCAAAAAGGCGCCTGCGGCCAAACCGAAAGCAGTAAAAACTGCGCTGAAAGCGCAGGTAGCTACGCGCGCATCGGCTAAAACAAAGCCAACACCAAAGGTCCAAGCAAAGAGCAAAATCGTAAGTAAATCCAAACCTGCAGCCAAAACGTCGACTGAAACACCACCGAAGAAAACGACGACCAAGCCGAAGAACACATCGGGCACGAGCAGCTCGAATCACCAGAAGACAGCACCCAAGACCGTGAAATCTGCCGTAAAAAACACGACGAAGGACGCTAAACGAGAGAAATTTGTGACAGAACCCAGCACTGTAGATTCGAAATCTACGACCCCAAAAGCTACGACAGCAAAGTCTACGACCGCAAAAGCCACGACCAAACGGCCTGCTGCAAAAAAATCTAACGCGACAAAAGCTACCGCGGCCAGCAAGTCCAAGAGCGTCAAGAAAAATATCGATCGCATCGACTCACAACCTGAATTTACGCCGTACACGCGTAAGAAAAACGAAGACTACATGAATGAGGAGCAGCGCGGCCATTTCAAGCAGATCTTGTTGGATTGGAAACTGCAACTCATGACAGAGGTCGATCGTACCGTCAATCATATGAAAGATGTGGCAGCCAATGATCCTGATCCGGCTGATCGCGCGACCCAAGAAGAAGAGTTCAGCTTAGAATTGCGCACCCGCGACCGCGAGCGCAAGCTCATTCGAAAAATTGACAGCACCATTGATCTCATTGATCAGGATGACTATGGCTATTGTGAGTCTTGCGGTATCGAAGTTGGCATTCAACGTCTTGAGGCTCGCCCTACCGCGACCCAGTGTATCGACTGCAAGACCCTTGATGAGATTAAGGAACGTCAAATTCACGGCTAAACTCGGATGACAATCGACCCATGAACCCATCACTCGGTTATGTGGGTCGTTTTGCCCCCTCACCAACAGGCCCACTGCATCAGGGCTCGTTAGTTGCGGCGCTCGCCAGCTGGCTAGATGCCCGTCACCATGGCGGTACTTGGCTGCTGCGTATCGAAGACCTAGACCCACCTCGAGAGTCTGTAACAGCCCCCGCACTAATCTTGTCGCAACTCACCCAACTGGGTTTATATTGGGACGCCGCCCCGCTATTCCAAAGTCATCGAATTGGTGCTTATGATGAAGCACTTCAGTACCTCGTCACTAACGATCGCGTCTTCGCCTGCGCCTGCAGTCGGCGAGTAGCAGCCAGCGTTTACGGTGGCACTTGTCGGCAGCGCCGCCTCACCAACATCAGCAGCCCTGAAACGGTACGCTTTGAAGTGCCAGAATCAGAGATACGCCTCACCGATCTAATACTAGGCTCCAAATCATGGAGCCTGCAAAGAGATATTGGTGACTTTGTGATTAAGCGTCGAGATGCACTGTACGCCTATCAACTGGCGGTCACTGTGGATGATGCTTTTCAACAAATTACGCATGTCGTCCGCGGCAGTGACCTGCTCGACTCTACCCCGCGCCAAGTTAGCCTCGCACACGCATTGCAATATCAAGTGCCTCAGTATGCGCATATTCCGGTACTCGTCGATGCCGCGGGCAAGAAACTGAGCAAGTCGGATCAAGCACCACCAATACCCTTCAATGAGCCTCTGCACTGCATTCGAGTCGGGTTAAAACACCTTGGCCAACCGTCATTTCCGCAGGTTACCGACGTGCCTACGCTACTGGCAACAGCCGCCCGAGCCTGGCGCCTAGATCGGGTACCCAAGGAGGCAAGTCAACCAATTTAGGCAATCGATGCAGACTGACCGACATTAGGTTTACAATGCCCG
>JBLHVI010000067.1:0-16387 GCA_047630175.1 Candidatus Azotimanducaceae bacterium | reverse complement strand
ACGCCTCATCAAGCTGGCGACGCCTCGCAAAACGCCAGCTGCCGTCAATTGGTAATTTGACCTGGTAATTGGACCTGGCACTTGGTTCTGACCCCTAAGATTGCTTGGTTCAGAGGGCTAGTTTTGCCAAAGAGCTGCAAAAGATCCTTCAGGGAACCAAAGAATAAGGGGCATGTTAAAAGACACAAAACTACTGAAAAACACGCGAGTCGAGAAGAACTTGTAGCACCGCTAACCTGTGCTCAACGACTTAAAAGCGTCTTTAATAGAATGGAGCCGCCTACGGATTACCCTGCGTCCATTGTGTGGCAGCATCATGCGCGTCATCGGACGGGGCAGCCTTCGGATCACTGACTTAGACATAATCCAAAAGATCCTCGATCACATCAAAGCGCAACCGCCACCGATTACACGTGCGTCAGCTCTCCAAGCCTAAAACATGCCTGAGATAAATAGCCAAAATCACCCCTGCCCGACCTTTAAATTTCCTAAGCGATCAACCCAGCAGCCTGTAAGCCAGTAGATTAGCGCCATCACAGTTATTGACCAGCAAAATATTCACCACATCACAAAGTCTGAAATTTGATTGCTCATCAGCAATTCCTATACATGTGCGTTTTTCAAAAAGTGTGGTTTATTTGCCTTATACTCACTCGCACTCCGTAATGTGGTGCATGGCATCGTGATAAAAACGAAGATGCGCCGGCAAATCCCGAGGCCTTGGATCTGTTCGTTAATCTTCCTGGGTTGCACGCCTGACAGCCAAACAGAGGCGAATATGTTAGATTCTCTTGCGCAGCGCGAGAATAGTGACAGACCAGATGCAACTCACAATTTCAGCCCATATTTTCAATGGCAGGCAAGCAATGATTGAACTAAAGCAGTTGCGCGATGAATGGCTGAAACACGAGTCTCTGTGGGACCTGAATAAATACCAGTTCGGCGCTGAGCACGCCATCTCCCTGGGTGACATGCATCTGGCCATCGATATCTGCCAGGTGGCGCTCAACCGATTTACACCCCACCCTACTATTTATTATTATCTTACTTTGGCTCATGCCAATTGCGGCTCAAGGGATGCAATAGCCACATTGTTGGATGAATTGCTGGCGTTGATTACCGAGACTGATGAGAAATATGTTGAGGCGCTGTGCCTCCTTGGTCGCGTTGAGAAAGAGAAGTATACCCGCCTGCACGGCACAACTGCCGGTGATGAAGCGCTGTTTAATGCGCTGGAGGCATACCATACAGCCTACAAATTCTCCGGTGCCTCATACCCTGGCATCAATACCGCCGTGTTATTTGTCCTTTCTGACGGACTCGATATAGCGAAAAAAATTGCTGGTCAAATTATTATAGATAACGCCCGGGATCAAGATGAATTCTGGTCACTCGCCACCCTGGCAGAGGCGCATCTGTTGCTTGGCGAATTTGATAGCGCCCGCTTTTACTACCAACAGGTGCATGACAAGTGCGGCACACATTATGGCTTGATGGCGAGTGTTCGCAGACACCTGCCTATTATTCGCTCAAGACTGGAGGTGCCAGAAGATTTTGACGAACTGGTGCAGGGTCCTGCCATTGCCGTTTTTGCTGGTCACATGTACGACGAAGCTGGCCGCTCCACACCCAGGTTTCCAGAAAGCCTTGGCGACCGGGTAGCCAGTGAGATAGGCACGTTTATCGATGACGCCGACATAAAAATTGGCTTTTGCTCAGCTGCTTGCGGCGGCGACCTGCTGTTTGCCATGGAACTGCTGAGGCGCAATCTTGAGTTGCATATTATTTTACCTTTTGCAGCTCAGGATTTTTTGGACACCAGTGTGAAAATTAAAGGGGTAGATCAGAGCAAGGATTTTTGGGATGTATTGGATAAAGCCAGCTCAGTGGTTTATGCCACAGAAGAGGAGTACCTGGGAGGTGCTGTACAATTTTCCTATGCTACTGATTTGCTCGAAGGTTACGCCAGACTACGAGCAGAACAGTCTGGCGGCCATGTTGAAATAGTAGTAGCCATTGACCCATATTCTGCAGGCTTGCAGGCCGGCACTCTGGAACAGACAATGCTCTGGCTCGACGAGGGCCTAGATATTACTGTGGTCGACATCTCCAAATTGCGCAACAATAGCAATAGCAATAGCAGTCCAATGTTACAGCAGCTCAGCGTCCAGGGTAAAAAAAGAGCCTTAGATCAGTCGGTAAAATCCCATGTGGAGATAACCCTAGGGGTTCCTGGGGGCATACCAGAGTCAAGCCAGCAAAGCGTCACCATGATTGATGACTTACTCGATCTATTGTCTGTAGGTGGAAATATTATCCGCGCTGACGGGTTTAGCCAGACTTTTGCCACTGTGCAGGAGGCCGCTGAGTTTTCCTATCATATGCTTACATTGGCCAAGGTTTTTAATTGGCAGGATTACGGCTTACCAGTGACGACCAACGTCCAAATTGCCATCCATACGGCACCGGTTTTTTCGCAACTAGGACAAGCTGGCGTTAGCGCTACTCAGCACAGCGCAAAATCGCTGGTGGCGGTGACGCCACCTGGCTGTATCTACCTGTCAGAGCCGACAGCTGCGCTGCTAAAGACGCGCGGGCCTGACGCCTACGTGTCGACGTATCTGGGCAAGCTCGCACTCGACGATGCAGCACAAAGCCTGTATCGATTGTATCGCGCTTAAAATACGGCCGGGTGCGGCTGGAAAATAGCTGTTTCGGCCGGCTTGCGGTGATGTCTATCGCGCCAGCCTGAACAAGATAGATCAATGATCTACCCGTCCAGCATTGCGACTATCAGCCTAGTTACCATCATCACAATCATCACAATCATCACGATCATCACAATCATCACAATCATCACAATCATCACAATCATCACAATCATCACAATCATCACGATCATCACAATCATCACAATCATCACAATCATCACAATCATCACAATCATCACAATCATCACAATCATCACGATCATCACGATCATCACGATGGTCGTGACCGCGTGAATCAATAAGTCTTACCTCACCGCTATTAAAGAAGCTGCCATCTCCTCTTTCTCTGGCACGACCGGCAACCCTGCCGGTCATGCCAACAATCAGGTCACCGTCACCCCTTTCCCTGACGTTACCTGCGACGCTGCCATCAACAACAATGGAGCCGAAACCTTTTTCTTTAACGTTACCCTTGACCTTCGCAGTGGCGCCTATGGCAATGCTGCCAGGACCTTTCTCCCGAAGCTTTCCGCTGACGAGGCCCTTAACCGAGATATTGCCAGCATTGAGTTCCACGATATTATGATCAACCACGGCAGCCTCAAGCACATAAACACTGCCCTCGCCCTTTTGTCTTATCTTTCTGCTGACGTGAACACCCTGGCCAACGATCAGCGTGCCATCCACAATATTTATGGCTGCGTCGATGTCATGGGTGAGGTAACAGAAGCCACGTAGTTTCAGCTTGCCGTTATGGTCGCCCTTTTTACCTTTTTTACTTTTTTTACTTTTCTTACCTTTCTTACCTCTTTCGGATTTGTCCTCGGCACGATCACCATCGTCACTAACAGGACAAGCTTCATTGCCTTGCAACTCAAGCACGAAGGTAGCACTGGCTGGCTGGTAGACATCGTCTGTGAGTGTACGGTAAAGCTGAGTGCCGTTGGCATCCCGACCCGCAGGAATGTTCCCAGCAAATTGAGCGGTAACGCTGTACGAGCCGGCAGGTAAAGACAGCTCGCGAAGGTTGGCGCGGCCAACATTGTCGGTGATCACGGGGACGGTCACCGACGACGCCAATGGTCCGCCGGCAATAGTGAAATACACGGTGCGCTCGCGCAGGGTACCACCGGGAACACCCTGGTCGTCTAACGTCACTGCCGCACCATCGGTCAGCGCTACCAGCAGCCCTGACTCTATTCCTTCAACACCAATAGCTTGCGCACCGGCATAGAAGGTCAGCTTTGTTTCGGGTTTTTGTATCGTAAAAGCCTGCTCAACAAACGTGGGCGGATCCAACTCACTACCCGCAAAAGACGCCCTGAGCAGATAGACGCCTGGCGTCGTGTTCAACGGCAGGGATACTGACGCTGTACCCGAACTATCGGTTTTGGCACTGCGTGAAGAATTGCCAATAGCAAAAGTCACCTTGGTATCTGCAATACCCCAGTGATTTTGTTGCTCATCATAGTAGCCAAATTTAGCAGACACACGCACGGTCTCACCAAAGGCACCCGTCGCAGGGGGGCTAACCTCAAACAACACGGCACTGTTCCTGAATTCAGGCGCGGGTAGGTCGCCATCTGCACCAAGATCCTGCAGTTCTCCGGCGAGCTGATAATAGGCCCCGGAGCGATCATCCAACGTCACCAGACCCACACCGTTCACCGCCTGAAGGATATAATCTAGGCGTTCAAAACCCGGATCAGGAAGCGTTATTGTCCATAACGTTGAATCATCTTGATCCTGCAGTAAGTCTGCAGAAACCCAGGTCCCTGCAGACTTACTGCCGTCTGTGTAGGTTACCCAGACTGACTCAATACCAGCAGCAGGGTCACCGACAACATTGGCCTCAAAGATAATATCATTGCCATCCTGCAGCGCCCGCACACCAGACATCGTAGGCGGACCTGCCAGGGCCGGTTGGTTGGTGCGGCTGGCGTCACCGGCAACAGGGTAAGTTTGGGTGTTAGCACTGTAATAAAGCATAAAATTCAAACTGCTAAACTGGCGCAGAATAGACTGGATGAATTGTGGGTCGTCTGGATCGGCACGATGCTGGGCTGGCATCACAAACAAGGTCGTCTCGCCGCCGTCCCGCAGCGCATCAAAGTAGTTGGCTGTGGCCAGGCGCATAGGAAAGTTTACCGGCGACTCAAACGATGTATGTACACCCCTTAGTTCAGTGGTCGCAGCTCCCGTCAGTGGCACAACCTGTATCTCGGTCCAGCTGCCACCGCGCAGGCCAACGCCGCGCAGCGCCAGGCCAGTTGCCGTTACTTTCCTAGCCACCAGTGGCAATGCCGGTTGACCGGGATTGACGACCACGCCATCCGGGCCTTGCAGGTAGGTCGCGTTTATACAGGTTCCCGCTGCCACGCAGGGGCTGATGGTCGCCCCTGCTGTTGTGCCACTGGCCTGTGTACCCGTATTCAGTCCTGTCATTTGCACATTCACTGGGTCAAGGGCCGCCGCAACCTCGATTGCACAAGTTTGCAGACCCAGCGTTGAGCCGGGAACACCGGTTGCTGCCACAAGGCCGCCGGCACAGGCTACGGTCTCGTTGGTAGCCGGATACCCGGTGCGCTCACCCTCCAAATCAAGGCTCAACATGGGCAGGCCAAACAGTGTACTGATGAGCATAGATTTCCGGTGCAGGCCAGTCATTTCGGGCGTGGTAGCAAGATAGTGTTGCTTGGCACGGACCATCGCATCACCAACAGAGACGGGATCGCCTTTTGCGCCATAGCGCAACTCTTTGGCGAACTGCAGGTAGAGACGCTCACTGTAATAAATAAAGTCGGTATCACCGTATTGATAACCGGTGCCGGCAATCAGCGTGGCCCCTTTACGCGCAAATACCTGGGCCCAGTCTGAGGGTATATCAGCACCCGGAACAGTATCCCGGTCGACGATGTTATAGCCTGAATGACAGCCAGCGCTGAAGACAATGGAATTGGTATAGTCAGCCCCTGTGCTGAGTAGGTCAGTGGACAACGCCACTGTTTTGTAGTCAGAAGCCAGGGCACTGACGGCACTGAAATGACCGGCCAGAAAAATGATGTCTTCACCGTCGACGAGCAACTCACGCCGCAGGTCCGTTGCGGTCCAGGACAAGGGATCATCGGGTGAGAGCTGCGCGTCCACGATCAATGTGTCGTGGCGCGCGTTCAGGGTACCGGCGCGTAATTCCGCATCAACTGCCTCGGCGACGTCCGTGAGAAAGTCATAACCCGTTACCAGGGTTGAAGTCGGCTGGCTAACGACGCCGCGGCTGTCGGTATCACTAAGGTAGGCATCAACAACAGTCATGATCTCTGTTGCTGTCTCTACCAGCCTTCCTACCGCAATATCGGGCAGTGGGAACTTGCCGTCAATCAGTTCCACGGTGCGCGATGCGCCGTACTCATCCTGGCCGAGGATATAGTTAAGCTTTAAAGACGCCAGCGACTGAGTGTCGTCCGCCAGGGATGGGTCATAGTTTTGCTCTGGACCCAGACCCACTGTGTCGGGATAGCGGAAAAAGGGGATGTGACTGTCGTTACCAACAAGCACCACATATTTCACGCCACCGGTGTGTGTGACGCGGGTACTACCGGCACGGTAGGAACTCACCACATCCTTGATTGCCGCTGCCACTAGGTTCTCAGCATAGGGGCAGTTGGGGTTGTTATCAGCTTGTGTGTGTAACGCCTGCACGTGGGCATTCTGAGCAAGGTCTATCAATACGCCACCGACCCTGGTGCTGAGCTGAGTTGTCAATTGCGCTTCAAGCGCATTAAATTCCGCAGCTGAGTTATCTGCGGCCATCCTGAGACTATCCCAGAAGATCAGTGTTTGGTAATCATTGCCTATCGCCGGCGGTGTCGTGCTGGTACTCGACAGCGGGTTGGCACCAACCCCACTGCAGCTCACATCGTCGAGGCTGACATTAAGCGCAAACGGCGTCTCAAGATCAAACACCCCGTTTTTACCCGAGACACGTACATAGTATTCACCCGGACTGTTCCAGGAAGATGCAGTCACTTGCTCATCACCTGTACCCTCCTGTGCCGCCAGGCCAATGATGGAGCGCATCTGGGCACTGGCAAAGTTCGCTGAACTAAATACCGAAGGTGAGAACACGGACGGACTGAAAACCGAGGGTGAGAACACCGACGGACTAAACACCGAGGGCGAAAACACCGACGGGCTGAACACTGAGGGGCTGAACACCGACGGGCTAAACACCGACGGGCTGAACACCGAGGGTGAAAACACTGAGGGACTAAAAACCGACGGGCTGAACACCGACGGCGCGTAAGCATCAGGACTGAAGACTGACGGCGAGAACACCGACGGGCTGAACACCGACGGCGAAAACACTGATGGCGCAAACTCGGCACTCAACGCAACAAGACCATCGACATCCGTATCACCCACCAGGGTCTGGAATGCCAAACTGATATCTTTAAAGACATACAGGTCGTAGTCTTTCGGCAGACTGGACAAGTCAATTTTGGCCTTAGCGCCCGGTGGCATCACAAATTTGTACCAGCGGGCGTTGCCTTGGCGATCAACATAGCCAGGGGTGCTGGCCGTACCCGTGGAGACATCAAGAGTCGTGGCACGGACCCAGGAATCATTGTCACTGCCCGTTACCATGCAGGTGGTTGCGTCGCTGGTAGCCCCGCCCCCCTTGATACGCGCGGCCAGGTAAGCCGATACTGGCGCACTGGACCCGCTGACATCAGCTGCCACAAGGCTCACGATTAACGCTTTTCCGTCCTCGTCAAAACCGACGATGGCTGGTTGTGCCGCTATCGCATCTGTCGTCGCTGTCGCCTCTATGGCCACTGTCGCAGCGGTGCCTATGTCAAATTCCCTCACCACCAATGGATCAACCAGCTGACCATCAACACAGCTATCAGCGGTGAGCAGTTCCAAGGTTTGTAATGTCGCGCCGGCCTTGCCGGTGACAACGGCGGCAAAAAAAGTGCCATTGTCTGGATCCTTTATCACTTGCAAGAGCCCTACGCTGCCGAACACTTCAACCGAGAAGCGCTGCTCAGCCGTCAGGCCGCCCGTGTCGGTGGCAGTCAGGGTAATTTCGGCGGTACCGGGGCTATTACCGGTCATTCGCAAGCCACCAGGTTCACGGATAATGCTGACAATGGCGTCGTCAGAGCTCTGACCAGTAACCGTCGTTACATCCTCACCACCATAATTTGTTGCTTCATGATCAACGTCCCAGAATAAACGCGCATTTTGGTAGGCATCCTGGTCGCTGACGCCGTCGCCTTCAGTGAGATCATAACTGGTAATCAAAAAAGATTCGTCCAGCTGCAAAGCCTGCGGTATGCCCAGCTGGGCAGGCAAATACAGAGCTACCGGCGCGTCATTAACAGGCGTGATAGTGACTCTGAAAGGTGGTGCTGTGACCGTAGAGAAACCATCTGTTGCGTGCAGTGTAACGTCCCCATAGCCATGCTGGTTGGCATTATTACCGACAACCAAGCGCTGTCCATCATCAACATAGCCACCCACAACATACCTAATACCGGTTCCCTGTGTATCAATCTCAAACGTTACAGTGACGCCATCCATAGCGCTGAATACTTGGCTAAATTCAATCAAACCGGAACCCACGTCTTCTTCCAAGATGATATCCGCAACAGGGCTTATAATTGTCAAGGGTACCGCGACTTCAAGCTGTGAAACACTGATGGTATAGGCGCCACTGGTATAATATTCAACGCCGTAATAATTCTGAGTATTCGCAAAGTTCATCGCCGCAGGTAATGGTTCGCCTGCTTTCGCTGCAACAGTCTGCGTAAGGTCGACAACAAAACTGTAGTTGTGATCCGCCTGGAATGCAGGCAGGCCACCCATTCCAGAAGGAAAGCTAAGTCCTTCGCGGGCGTCAAACACCATCAAAGATTTGGCCAATTCATTCCCCAGCCACCACTCCGATATTATCGGCTTGGTGTCGAGCGCCAGTTGCCGGTCGGTAGCGCTTGCTGGCACCAATGGCGTACGATTGCTATCGGCATAGACATATAGCGCATCATTTAGAAAGCGGCCGTTGGTCTCACCTGATCCGGAGACAAAAACCTCCACCAGACCGGAGTAGGTATTTTGGGTCGCTACACTTATCTTTTCAGATGTGTACAGTGCCTGACTAAACGGTACAACTAAGGTTTCTGACGTATCACCGCGCACATAGTAAACGCCGTCAACTTCGAAGGCCTGTGGAGCAGTCAATGGGCTCTTGACGGTTGTCTGCGATGCCAACTGACGGGGGCCAAATGACGTCTCCACGCCATCAACAAATTTAGTGATATTGACTTCATTGTCGATGGCAAGCGTAGCCGCATTAAATATTCGATAGACTTCACCAAGCGCAGGGACAGAGCCGGAAAAGGAGTTGCGGAATTGTTTCAGCGACGGGTTGGCTCCCAGACTAAAATCCCATTGGGGATCGGTATCGGGCCTCAATATTCCACCGAAGGGCAGCACGTTGCCTGCCGCCATGATATTGTCAAAGAACACGGCTTCACACGCATCTACGTTACCCTCGAGTAGCAGACATACACCAGTCGCCGGCAGTGCGTTGGGCGCAAAAAATTCCACCGACAAACTCGACAAATCGCTTTGATCAACCAAGTAGGAATCAAAATCAATAGTCCTGACTACAGGACCAATAAAGGTCACATCATCCCAGTAATAGGTCTGGTCGCCAGCAGTGTCGCCATCGGTGCCGAAATTAAAGAAAATGGACAAGGTGTCAAATGTGTAAGTGGGGTTTAACGCTGCGGTGCCAAGCACATGATTGTTGAAATCAAACGTCAACGTTTCCCAGGAATTTGCTACTGTTGTGAATGCCTCGGTCTCCACAGACCAGGCAAAATCGGTGGCATCTTCGACCTTAAGTCGAACGGGAATGCCCACTTCTGGAGAATAAACGCGTACCGTGATTCTGCTATTAGTCGCCGTCAAAGGGAATACAGCATTACCCGAATCCACAGTTGTACCAGCCCAAGACAGTGAACCACTGCGTTTATTCGTCATTACAACCACGTTGTTAGTTGGCGAATCGGGGTCTGCAGCCAGCGCGCTCTCAAGCAGCGAGGGGTCGGGGAAATCGGTAAAGGAGTAGGTGTTAGCCCCCCCCAACAACCCGCCTTCCTTGTTCGTCGACCAGTTAAAAACCACACGCTCTACATAAGGCGCCGCACTGGAGCCGTTATCCGCATCACAGGACCCATCAAAGGTCTGGTCATTCGGCGGGCACAACAGCAAGGTCGTTTCGTAGTGGGCCGAAAAAGCCGGCGCAGCCCATAAAAAAGCTCCGATAAACAGCGCGCACAGGGATACTAGATATCTGTAAGGTACATACTGCATAGCCGAAATTTCCGTTGGATTAGGTGGTAATACAGGCACAATTAGGTTGAAGCTGGGTATTTTTCGAGCTCATAAGTGACGACAAACAGTAACATAGGCGGCCTAATGATTCTTAACAAATTGCTTATAGGCGCTTGAAAACGAGATCTCAACTCGATTAGGTCGGCGTAACCGGTAAAGGGCACTTTTGTGCTGTGCATTTTTTGTATGACTGCAGCGCTTAAAGTGTCTGCACATCACACTAACACCCTGGAAATTCGCCACACATTTCAGGCATGCCGCCAATATTGTGGGCGCATCTTCCAGGGCCGCTGTGGCACAACAAACACCTTGCTTATCACTCTGAGAGAGAGGATCTTACCCCCTTGAATAATTAACAGGCAGGGTAGCTTTGCATGTCCGAGAAGGGACCAATTTTTATTTTGTGCATCGACGGTGGCGGTAGCCGTGGTGTCATTCCTACCAGCGTGCTGCACTACCTTGAACGTGATGGCAACCTGTCGATTCGCGATGAGTTTGATTTTTTTGCCGGCGTCAGCACCGGGGCGCTTGTGGCCGCCTACCTGGCAAAGGACGCGGGCACTCTGGAAGTACTTGCACTGGATGAATATTCGGCTGCCGGCATGACCAAGCACTATTTCGACAAATCCATCTGGGACAAATTGTTAGGTCGCTTCCAGAATCAACCTAAGTACGATGGCACACGCAAGCGCGCCCATCTTGATACACATTTCGATGGCGTATTCATCAATGATATAAAAGATAAACACCTTCTGATTCTTGCGTATGACTTCATTAATCGGGAACTGGTCACCTTCAAAAACAATAGTAATCACGATGCAGCTTACAATCCGCTGCTGGCAGAGATTTGTGACGCAGCGACTGCGGCGCCAACAATTTATCCAACAATATCCACCACTGCACCAAAACGCCGCTGGTTAGTAGACGGCGCTTTAGCGACCAATGACCCCAGCCATTGCGCCATCAGCGAGGCATTGGAACTCGGGCATAAGCTGGAGGATATCTGGATGGTGTCATTGGGCACGGGTAAACCATTACACGACCTTAGTCAGGAAGATCGCGACAAAATAGGCATGGCTTCACGCGACTGGGGGATACTGGGCTGGATAAGAAACGGGCTTTTCGATCATATGATGACCGCCAGTTCCGCCGTCAGTCCACGCCAGTGCCAGCAACTCTTGGGTGCACGCTACCTGCGGATCGACGGCAAACTGCCCCGCAAGCTGATGCAGGTCGATAACACCACTGAAGTCAGGGTAGAAGACCTGCGTTCCTACGCATTCCTCTGGTTCGAAGAGTTTGCTGAACAGATCGAGCAACTTATGGCGGGTGTGCATGAGGCCAGAGCATTGCATGCCGGCGCTGCCCAATAGCACACATCTGATTCCGCACCCTGCATGTCGACTGACATCGGGGCCTAGAGCCGCAGACGCTGTTTATATGCATACAACTAAAGAAGCTCATCATGCTTAAACATTATTCGCTGCTGCCGAGCAGCAGGCTGATACCGAGCAGACTCATCATGGAGCTGTCTATGATGCAAAGACGGGCCAAGTCGGGACAAGCTGACGGTACTGACAGCGGATTCTTTGACAAGGAACACGGCGAGCATTTTGTCCAATCCCGGTACGCATCGCTGCAGCCAACGGTAATACCCGTGCCATGGAGGTAGTCGAAATTCAGTCTATCGCGACGGCTTTTGGCCTACCTCACCGACGCTGAAAACCTACATCAGTTATTAGACCGTTAGATACCATCTGCAGACAAAAATTCCTGACGATTATTATCTGCACCAGCTTGAACGTGGCGCAAAATACCTTCAAAGCCCAGCGCACGACCGGCATTCCAGCTCGCCAGCGGCTCCTGCTGGTCAACTGCCGCCAATGTTAGCTCAACATCAGCGGTAAACCGCGGCATATTGTAGCGTTCAACGGGTACATCCAGGTCCTCGCGAATGGCTTGTGCTGCGCCAAACAGAAACGACGCCTCCTCTGGTCGATTGTTGATGCGCACTTCGAGACCGGCAAGCATTTCGGCACAGCGCGCCACGGCGAGCTTGTGTCGCAACTCACCCCAGATTTGCAAACTATCGCGGTAATAGGTGTACGCTTGGCTGGACTTGCCTTCCTCTTCAATAATTTCTGCGAGGTTCAACAGTGCCATGGCTGTGCGGGATTTATCACCTGCTGCTTGGCCAAGACTTAAGCCTTCCATATAAGAATTTTTGGCACCACCAAGATCGCCTTGCAGGTGTTCAGTAACCCCACGAACAATCAAGTAGTAAGACAGACTCTGGTCAGCAACAACTTGAGCACGAGTCAGCGTCATGCACTCGTTGAGGTAGTCAGTGGCCGCGTCAAAGTTACCGCGATGTTGACTAATGGCGCCAAGTTCACACAGAACGTTGGCGCGTGTTTTTTGCTCGTCAAGATGGGTGAAGATATACAGCGCTGCATTGGCGTGACGTTCCGCATCATCCAGCCGATGTTGAAAACGCAGCAGGGTGCTTAAGCCTTTTAATGCACGACCCCGCATAGCGCCTAATTCGTCGCCGCCTAACGCCAGTGCCTTGTCGATCCAGCGTTCACCCTCGATCAACAGACCTCGTGCCAACCAATACTGGTAAAGACCGCCACAGATGCGCAAGGCTGTTTCTGCCTGTTTTTCGACCAGACAATAGTCCAGAGCGGACCGTAAATTGTTCACCTCCCCATCGAGTCGCCCTAGGCGTTGTTCGAAACCGGCATTCATTGCCGTGTCTTCGCTGATAAAGCCAATTTCTATACACCAGTCACAGTAGCGCTGCTGGAGAACGTTGTATTCGGAACTCTGCAGTAACTGTTCACGGGCAAACTCACGAAGAGACTCAAGCATGGTGATACGGGCTTGACCTGAAGAAGCATCATGCTGAATGCTGATCAGGCTCTTATCCACCAGCGGCTCAATATCCAGTTCCATAAAATAGTCATTTGCTGGATCACAGACCAGTTGAGCATCTTCAATTTCACAGCCATCAGCAAAAATCGCCAGGCGGCACCAGAGGGTTTTTTCCGCTTCATCCAGCAGATCATAACTCCAGGCGATAAGGCCACGCAGGCTCTTTTGATGGTCGAGCAGGTCATCTGCACCACCGGTAAGCACCCTGAAACGCTGTGCCAGAGCCAGCGCCAAACGCTCTGGACTCATTAAGCGAATCCGTGAGGCCGCCAACTCAATAGCCAGCGGCAAGGCATCAACCCGCCGGCATATATCAATGACATGTTTGGCATTGTCTGCCGTCAGCTCAAAATCGTCCTTGACTGCCTGGGCGCGGCTGACAAACAGCCGTATCGCCTCATACTGCTGTAAATCTGGCAGAGAGTCTGTTGATCCCTTGCCTGGCAAGGCCAGTGGCGGCACGCGAACAGTACTTGCTCCGCGCAAACGCAAGGCCTCACGACTGGTGACAATGGCTCGGACTTGTGGGCACTCTGCCAAAATTTCACTCAGGTATTTGCCGGCAGCCTGAACCTGCTCAAGATTATCCATCAGCAGCAACATGCGCTTGCGCTTCAGATCGCGAATAACGCTGACCAACTCAGGCTCAGCCGACAACTTAATGCCCAGCGTATTGGCAATCGCAGAAGGGACAAGCTCGGGGTCTGTAACTGCGGCCAAGGATATAAAAAAAACGCCGTCTTCGAATTGGGGTAACAACTCATTGCCCAAGTGCACCGCCAGTCTTGATTTACCCGCGCCACCTGGACCCACCAACGCTACCAGCCGAAACTCATCGCCGCGCAACATCTCCAGCACTTTATCGGTGAGCTCGCCGCGCCCTATAAAGGCGTTAACCGCCGCCGGCAGATTAGTAGGATTGGGCAAAAAGCCCTGCAATGATTTACGTAAATGGATCTCAAGAACATCTTCAAAACGCGCCACGTCTGAAAAGTTGTGGAATGCCGCCTTGGCGGTCTGATCATCAGTGTTAATGAACCACTTGGTGAAAAAACGATCAACGGCGTCGTATTGCGCCATTGAGGATTCGTCGGAAAGGCTGGGCACCGTAGTTTTTCGGTACACCAGCATTTTGGGCGTACCAGTAGTATTGAAAGCCGTCATGGCTTGTTCAAATTCATACTCGGTTGCGGAATCATAGCGCGAGCCATCAGCACGGGTGAACTCTGCTCCCAATGGACTGCCAAATCGTGACCACATCAGCATCACAAAAATATCTGATGTGGCCGGAGTGCCAATCTGCGACTGGAAGTCAGCTGTCGCCAACAGCGGTTCATGTTCCCAGATAACGGATCGCACATCGGCGACAGCAGCAAATTCGGCCCGTAATCGCTCAATGACGTGATAGGCGAGTATACGTTCTTCAGCTACATCAGAAGGCGATGCAATAAATATTCGGATTTTTTCCATAGTGATAGCATTCTACCTACGGTTGATAACCAGCGATACAACTCCTGAGGGTATTTAGTCGCTGAGCAAGAAGGCTTTATTGTTTGCGTAATCAACCCACGCCAAGCGCCACCAACCGCCAGTGTGCTGCAGAGGCCCTATTTAGGCTAAGTCTGATCCGCCCCAGTTTCATGGCGTTAGCTTCGCCGCAATATTTTTTACACTCGCCAAGTGAACATAGATCTGCAGTGGACAGCATTGATGGGCTTTGCTGCGCTTTAACGGGCGATCGAGGTCACAGTGCCAAAACACGACCTACCAGCGTTCGTAAAAGCTGCGCTGCACCTCCTGCGGTGCACGGCGGATGGTAAAGATCGGCACACCTGATTGACCATGTAATTCCTAAAGTGCCGGTGCGACAATGGGTATTCAGTTTTCTGTGACCCCTACGTCTACTTTTTGCTCGTCAGCCCGACACGCTTCGCCGATGCCTCGCTACGACTATAGGCGCAATAGAAACAGACCTTATTCATCGCGCTGGCTTCACCAGAGCAAGTGGCACACGAAGCGGTGTTGTGACGCTGGCATAATGATTTTGGAGTGCGTTGAATTTTAATATTCACTTTCACATGATCGCACTCGTTGGTGTCTGCACTGTTAACGAAAAAGGCAAAGCCAAATTTCGTCGCGTAACCGCACCAAATCAAACTGAGCAGCGGACCTTGCTTAATCGACTGATCCAGCACGTAGTACGGCACTTGGAACGAGAGGGCCTGCTCATTCCCGATCCAGACCAATCATGGCTTGACCTTGGCTTTCGTGAACCAATCGACAATGTCAGTGCCGCATCAATCCGTTACCGTATTGCAATCGAACCTCATTCAGGTAACCGTACACTAACATTACATGATCCATCGTTTATCCAAACGGACATGGTCGACAACGCTTTGACCGAGGTTCGTGGCGGCTTTTCGCTCAACGCAGCTGCGTCCTGTCAGTCGTATCAGCGGGATCGATTGGAACGTCTATGCAGGTAAGCCACCAGACCTGCTATCTGTCTCGAGCGCCGTGTCATTCGCCGACTAGAACGTGACGGCTTACTTATCGTCGACGAAGCGCACACTCTCGCTCGATTTTAACGTCGATGAATCCGTTAACACCGTGAGCGCTGCCTCTATGAGTTATCCATGTGAGCAATGCAAAACAACTACGCCAACAGAATGAAGCCTTCAGTTTAAATACCGATCAACGTCAAAACATGGAGCCAGTAAAATAATGGCGCTGATAAAGCCACACCTTACATAAGGGAAACTAAAGTTGACGGAAAGAAGTAACTAAGATTAATTCACATGCGCCAGCACCCGTATCTTTGCGGGTGAGTGAGCTTTTCCAGTGCCAATTTTTCTCTGCGCTTCGTACTTCAACAAGATCACCTTCGAACTCGATCATACTGCCTTCTTTTGCAGATTGAATGGCTTGTGCAATTTCTGGTGTAGCAGGAATCAGGTGCATATTAGCACTATGGGTTTCAATCTCACGCCTAGCAATAGGGAGCGTATCAACATGCCAGTGATACCATCGGTTACTTTGCGTAATAGTGATTTTATTCGTCACATTGAGATCTGCCATTGGACCCCAACCTAACGCTAAATCGATTGGAACCAAATCAGACTCTTGATCATGTGAATATGATTTAGCAGAGAGTATACGAGCTTGCATTTCAAAGGGCTGTAATGGCGTAATTTGATAACCATTCATTTCTACCAGCCCATCGACCGTGTGGTTAGCAAAAAACTGACTAGAATCGTTTCGATTGAAGTGTTGATAGCCAGCGTATGCGATAACACTAATGAAGAAAATTCCCTTCCAATTCATATCAAGGCACC
>JBLHVI010000066.1:0-16635 GCA_047630175.1 Candidatus Azotimanducaceae bacterium | reverse complement strand
CTTCAGACCTTCTAACAAACGCCCTAGCGCTGCTTCGTGTTGCAGATCCCGCAGCCCTGGTGTGTTCGGTGATGAAATATTCACGACAATATAACTCGCCAGGTCATAGACCTTACGCAAACAGACCACATAATCGTCTAGCGCATTTTCTAGGGGTGTTACGGCATTCTTGCCAATATTAATACCCAGTACACCGTTGAACTTAGCGCGCTGAATGCGTGCGCACATAACCTCAAGTCCATCGTTATTAAAACCCATACGGTTGATTAAAGCGTTGTGCTGGGGCAGCCGAAACAGTCGCGGCGTAGGGTTGCCTTTCTGAGACAGGGGCGTGACGGTACCCACCTCCAAAAAACCAAACCCCATGGCACCTAGACCATCAATGTAACGCGCATCCTTGTCTAGCCCTGCAGCTAAGCCCACTCGATTTGGAAAGGTGATGCCCATCACTGTTACTGGATCAATGACTTGCTCACGCGCCATCAGCGAGGACAGCTGCAGACGCTGGAGCCAGTCCATAGACCCTAAAGAAAGATGATGAGACGTTTCAGCTGGCAGTAGAAAAAGTAAATCGCGTAAGGCCCGGTAAATCATAGACACCCTAATAATCAAACTACGAATGAAAAACGACGCCATTATAAGCGCTTTTAACCTTTAATAGGCTGTTCGACAAAATAAATTGAGCAGGCACCAAGCGCCTCTTACAAGTGAATAGCGCTAAAGTCGCTCCAACGAACGGAATTTGTTGTTAGCATCAAAGCGTAAAAGAAAACTACCGTGAATACCTTCCCGAGTCACAAATGGCTTAAGCACGCTGACAGGGAAAAGTACACTCTGGCCCGATCGCGCCACGCAGCGTACATTTCGAATATACGTCGTGTATAGCGTCAGGTACTGCTCACGCGGCATACTTAGATCAATAATAAGTGCGTCCATGACGAATTAGGGTCAGTACAGCAGCTTTGCGCCATTACTAGACTGCGCCAAGTCCATCAACTCGCGAATCGCGACGGTGAAAACAGCTTGGTCCTTTGTGCCTGAAACGCGCATCTGCGCCTGTAGCGCAAGCCAACGATCGACCATTGACTGATGGCCACTCACCCATTCGTCCACCATCAATTCAGCACCTTGATTCGACTCAGCCGCCACCAACACGGCCTGAGTAATAGCCAACTGCTGCCAGTTCAGGTCATCTTGCAGGCTTTCCCGCGCCAACGCTTGCCATTGATTAAGGGCTTGAAATTCGTGAATTTGTTTGCTTACCCAGTGCAGGTGCAACCGCTCACCGACCACAAAAAACACACTAGCGACTTTTTCAATGCGCTGACCCATACGGTTCGAAGCTTCAACAATCCCCATCACCGCATACAGATGGTGAGCTGCCGCAACAAATCCTGACAAATCTTCGCTAATGCCCATACTCACAAGCCGACTTTTGCCAGTTTGCCATTCCGCCAGCGCATTGCCCATGAGTAACTGGTCCCACTGGCCATAGAGACTCTGCAGGGCCTTAGCAAACACTGGCACTTCTTTTTTGAGATCAAGCGAACGACGCCGATTCCGCACCAACCAGCGAGTCACGCGCCGAATCAGACGGTTCAAGTCCAGCATCATAGACTTTTGTAGCTGATGATTAACAACATAGTCCAGCGCTGAAAGTTCATCCCAGCGCGCCTCGAAACGGAAGATATCCCGTGCACCCACGTAGGCCTTAGCAATGACAGCACTCTTGACGCCAGTAGACTCCGCCATACGTTCAACAAAATTCATGCCCATATGATTCACCATCCGGTTGGTCAATTGGGTTGCAATAATCTCCCGACGCAGGCGATGCTTTGCCAACTCTGGCGCATACTTTTCCACTAGTACGCGAGGAAACGCGTCATACAATTCAGTTAGCATATATGGCTCGTCAAGCAAGGGTGAAGCAGCCAACTGCTCTTTAAGCCCGCTTTTGACATAGCTCGTTAAGATAGATATTTCCGGTGGGGTAAAGTAACGGCCCTTCGCACGTCGTTCCTGCATTTCGTCTTCTGACGGCAAAAACTCTAACTGTCTATCAAGTCGCCCATGTTCTTCGAGGGCAGACATTAACCGTGAGTACTCAAAGTTGCGCCGCTGCGCTTGATAGCTGATCAAGTCGATAGCTTGCGCCTGCATATAGTTGTTATCCAGAACAATCGCAGCCACATCATCCGTCATCTGCGACAACAGCTTGACCCTACTCTTGGTCGTCAACTTGCCTTTCTCTAACAATTGGTTAAGTAAAATTTTTATATTTACTTCGACGTCAGAACAATTGACGCCGCCAGCGTTATCAATAAAATCGGTAAAAGAGACCCCGCCGTGCGTATTGAACTCCACGCGTGCCAACTGGGTCATGCCCAAATTACCGCCCTCGCCCACTGTCCGACAGCGCAGCTCTACGCCGTTGATCCGAATAGCATCATTGGCTTTATCGCCGACATCTAGGTGTGATTCACTGCGCGCTTTTGCGTAAGTACCGATACCGCCGTTCCATAACAAATCAACCCGGGCCTTGAGAATGGTGCTGAGCAATTGGTTCGGGGTCAGCGTGTTCTCAGTAATATCAAAACGCTTCTTCATATCCGTCGATATGGTGATCGACTTCGCGCTGCGATTAAAAATACCACCGCCCTTAGATATTAACTTGGTGTTATAGTCTGTCCAGCCCGAACGCGGCAGGTCAAACAATCGCTGACGTTCCTTGAAACTCGCCGCTGCATTAGGTTCAGGATCTATAAAAATATGCAGATGATTGAAAGCAGCCACGAGACAAATATGCTCTGACATCAACATGCCATTACCAAACACATCACCAGACATATCACCGATACCGACGACACTAAAATCGGTGTTTTGCACGTTAGTACCGAAGTCACGGAAATGCTGTTGCACAGAAATCCAAGCGCCTCTGGCAGTAATACCCATGGCCTTGTGATCGTAGCCAACGCTACCACCGGAGGCGAACGCGTCACCCAGCCAAAAATTATTGCTGATAGAAATCTCGTTAGCAATATCAGAAAATGCAGCTGTGCCTTTGTCAGCTGCCACGACCAGATAGTAGTCGTCTTCATCATGACGCACGACATCGACGGGAGGCACAACCTTACCTTTAACTAGGTTGTCAGTAAGATCTAGCAGACCCTGAATAAAAATCCGATAACAGGCTATGCCCTCTGCAGTGATCTCTTCACGGCTGGCACCCGCGGGTATCTCTTTCGGCAGAAACCCGCCCTTCGCACCTACCGGCACAATCACTGAATTCTTTACTTGCTGGGCTTTCACCAACCCCAGCACCTCAGTGCGATAGTCCTCACTGCGGTCCGACCAGCGCAGGCCACCACGGGCGACCTTGCCACCCCGCAGATGAACACCTTCCACCCGGGCCGAGTAAATAAATATCTCGAACTCTGGCCGAGGCCGTGGCATCTCGCTGATCAAGGTCGGTCGCAACTTGAAAGCCAAACAATCACGCAAACCACCATCGGCACTACGCTGGTAGAAATTCGTGCGCTGAGTCGCCAATACCATTTCCAACAGACGGCGAAGTACCCGGTCTTCGCCGAGGTTATCCACTTCATCAATGCGCTCGAGTATGGCAACCTGGCGCAGGCTAACCTGCTCGTTCGCCTCGTCACGATTCAAGGAGGGATCGAAACGCTGCTCAAACAGCTCGAACAGATCACTCGCAATTTCTGAATAGTTGTTCACACAGTCGGCAATAAAGGCCTGACTGTAACTACTTTGCAACTGGCCGAAATAGCGCGCATAGGCTCTAATGACCTTCACCTGCCTGTAGTTCATCGCAGCCGAAGACACTAGGCGATTGAATGAGTCGTTCTCCTTGCCCGCGTTCCAAACCTCTTTAAAAGCATCCTCAAACAGGCCCTTTATGGCGCTAAGACCGCCTTTAGGCTCACCCGTGAATTCCAGCACAAAGTCATGTACCCAAATACGCGCGCCATTAAGCACAAGCTCATTGGGGTGCTCTTCGATGCATTTAACACCCATATTTTCGAGAATAGGAATCACATCTGACAGGGGCAGCGAGCGACCACGATGAAATATTTTGAAACACGTGAACACTTCCCCATCTTCTTCAGTGGTGTACAGGTTAAGCGCCAACGGTTCAGCAACACTAAGTTGCTGTAGAAAACTGATGTCCTCTGCAGCCACTTCCGGTGTGACTTCCGCCTGGTAACCCGCTGAAAAGATTCCACCATAGGTTGCAAAAAGCCCTGATGCCGTGGCCTCGTCGTTTTCATCGAGTAACACGCGCTGCAGCTCGTCCTGCCAGGAACGCGTCAGACGATTGATCGCCTCTTCAAGAACAGGCACGTTCAGATTGACCGGTCGAGTGGGGTCAATGCGAAAAACAAAATGGGTGCGAATTAACGCAGACTCTGAAAATAGCGTCGAAAACTCCGCATCAAGCGCTTGCAAGCTGTCGCTAAGCAACTCTTGAACCTGGCGGCGTAGTTCTGTGTCGTACGTATCTTTTGGCACGTACACGAGACATGACACAAAGTCCGCTGACTGGCGCACCAGCAACCGCACTACCCGCCGCTCTTGCAGCGCAAAGGTGCTCATGATCATTAGCGCCAACTCATCGGGGCTCGCGAGCAACAATTCTTCACGAGGCAATATCTCGATAATTCGATTGAGTTCTCGACCCTTCTGGCTGGACGCAGACAACTCACCACTGGCAAACACAGCGTTGATATTCTTACGAACCAGTGGAATCTTGCGCGGATTAGTATTGAAAACTGAAGATGTGAACAAACCAACAAAGCGGCAACACCGGTGCTCGCTAACCTTGCTGTTGGGTTTCACTGGACACACTATCGTAATAGCGTCGTAATACGCAGGGCGATGAATTCGACTCTTGAGGGGTAACTTGGTTACGAGTAACTGTGAGCCGCTAAATTCTGGCAACCGTATGGGCAGCTCATCAGCGGACATTCCTTTGCGACATAATCCCAGTGCGGCAGAGGGCACAGCTTGCGGCGTCGCGTCGTTTTTACCCAAGGTAAATTCCTCATACCCCAGAAAAGTGAAGTTGTTGGCGTACAACCAACGCAAAAACTCGCTTTGTTCAACCTCCAGAGGAGTGGCGTTTTGACTCGCGCCTAATTCGTCACTCCACAACAACAAATGCTGGCGCATCGGCGCGAAATCATTCAGCACACGCTGCACTAACTTGAGAATTTGTCGAATTCCCCGTTCCAGCGGCTGGGTCTGACTGATTTTGTCAATTTCTAAATGAATCAGTGTCTCGTTAGGAATTTGATCCTCAACAATCAAACTCTTGCCCTTGGCCCGCACCACACTCAACAAGCACTGCTGAACCTCTGATAGCGCTAGGCCCTGCTGGATCAGCTCCATACGAATAGAGTCGAGCAAAAACTGCATGTTGGGTGCCGCCACTTCGATAACGGTGCGCGTTGATTCGTACCCGTCTTTCGTCAGTACTGGATTGAAAACCCTCACCCTGGCTCGCTTGCCATCAAACTGCTGGTAAAATTCCCAGCCCGACCGCACAGCCGCTAGTACCGCGTCCCACTCTTTATGAAGCAGTTCAGTCAGGGGTTCTTGGGAATAATAAAAACGTGCGAAGCGCGCTAATGCTTTGTCTTTGCCCTGCTTTTGGATTCGCCGATCAAGGGCTGTATAGAAAGCCCCTTTGGTTTCAATATTGGAGATGGTCATACATCTGTTCCTTCTCTGTGAACGCTCAATGCCGGCCAGCTTCTAAGCGTTTGATCTGGTAGACTTGAGAATCATGAAAACATCCATATCTCTAGGTTAGTCTATGTTGGTCACTGTCTACAGGAACCCCAGCGATTTCTTATGGTCTACTTGTGTTCATTGATGATCGAAATCGGCAACGCATTTAAGCAATGGCGCGTATGTTGCACTTAACCGGTGCGGCGCTCAACTGGTATTGCGTCGCTCATCGCTATTAAGTCAAAACACGGTGCGAAGACCTAATGAGAGATCTATGTAGAACACAAAACACCCGAAACGACACATTCATCCATCAGTCAGAAGAATCCACGGCCCATGCAAGAACCGATAGCTAGTAATTTGAATCATCGCGACCTTATTCTCCAACTTGAACAATGGCTTAGCAGCCAGATTATCGGCCAAAAAGAACTGGTCAATCGACTGCTAATTGCGCTGCTGGCTGACGGCCATCTGTTAGTGGAAGGCGCACCAGGCCTGGCCAAAACTAAGGCCATCAAAACGCTTGGCCAAGCCATTGAGGGTGACTTTCACCGCATTCAGTTCACACCCGACCTGCTGCCTTCAGATATCACCGGTACTGAAATCTATCGCGCGCAGGAAGGCAGTTTTGAATTCCAGCGTGGTCCGATCTTCCATAACCTGATTCTCGCTGACGAGATCAACCGAGCACCTGCCAAGGTTCAGTCGGCATTGCTCGAAGCCATGGCCGAGCGCCAGGTCAGTTTTGGTCGCCATACGTTTCCATTGCCAGAGTTATTTCTTGTCATGGCAACCCAAAACCCCATTGAGCAGGAAGGCACCTATCCTCTGCCTGAGGCCCAACTTGACCGCTTCTTGATGCACGTTACGGTCGGCTACCCCGATGCTGAGGCTGAGCGCAGCATCTTGCAGTTAGTACGCAACGAGGCGCTGGCTGCAAGAACCAAAACTGCGCCGACGCCACCCATTCCTGTGACTCAAGCGAGTCTGTTCGCCGCCCGTGAAGAAATTTTGGGTTTACATATGGCGCCGGCGGTAGAGGACTACATTGTCCAACTGACCATGGCCACGCGTAATCCCGGCGCCTATGGTGCAGACCTTGCTCATTGGCTCGATTATGGCGCCTCACCTCGCGGCACCATTGCCTTAGATCTATGCGCACGGGCCAATGCCTTCCTGCTGGGTAAAGACTTTGTCAGCCCCGATGACGTACAAGCCGTAGTCCATGATGTGTTCCGCCACAGAATAATTGTCAGCTTTGAGGCTGAGGCCACGGGTATCACCGCTGATCATGTGATCAATACTCTGGTCGAGCGCGTTGCCGCTTCTTGATGAGCGTATAAAACCCATGATAAACAAGCGTATCAACAGCAACACGACCCACGAGCTACCGGTTCGTGGGGGTGCCTACACAGACATTCGCGAGCTAATTCGGCTACGCCATGGTAGCAAGGAACTTGAGATCGTCACCAACAGCAAGGCCCGGCACCCTTTGTCAGGCCTGTTGTCATCAAACTTTCGCGGCCGCGGTATCGACTTCGCAGAGGTCCGCACCTACGAACCCGGCGATGATGTACGCACTATAGACTGGCGGGTCACAGCCCGCACCGGCGCGCCTCACACAAAGCTGTTTCAGGAAGAAAAAGAGCGGCCCGTCATGATTTTAGTGGATCAATCGCAATCCATGTTCTTCGGCTCCCGGGTCGCCTTCAAGTCGGTAATCGCCGCTGAAGTAGGTGCCTTGCTGGCCTGGACAGCACTCACACGAGGTGACCGGGTAGGCGGAATCGTATTCTCTGAAGAAGGTCATCGAGAGGTCAGACCAAGGCGTAACAAGCATTCGGTGCTGCGCCTGTTGCAGGAAATCAACGATTTCAACCAGCAACTGAAACAGCAGACTATTGAGACCTTGAGTAATGGTCACCTTGTCGACGCGTTGCGTAATCTACGGCGAGTAGTGAAACACGGCTGCGCCGTTTTTGTAATCAGTGACTTTTCTAACCTCACCGATGAGGTCAATGATGAAGCCAGACTGCACCTGAACCAAATAGCCCGCAACAATGACCTAGTGGGTATCCATATATCTGACAGCCTAGAGCGTGAACTACCACGGCCCGACGTCTACACCATTACCAATGGTAGCGAGCGAACTAAGATCGACACCACCAGCAAGCGCTTCCGTGAGGATTACCAAAATCATTTTGACACACACATGAATACTCTGCGGCGAGAATTTACGCGCAACAAGTCGCCACTGTTTGAGCTTCAGACTCACGAGCCTGTCATCGAGACGCTGGTACAGAAATACAACGCCTACGCCAGGCAGATCTGACCATGGCCGTCTCAAAACCCATCGCCGGTAATGGCGCGCCACTGGCCACCCCCGCCGCCGACCCATTGGCGGAACTGCGAGATATACATTTACCTGCACCTATTGATAATTGGCCGCCAGCTCTTGGCTGGTGGTTGTTAGCCCTGTTAGGGATGATCAGTGTTATCGCCATAGGCTATGGTCTGTGGCGCTATTGGCACGCCAATCAATATCGTCGCGAGGCTATGGTACAGCTAAAACAACTGCGCCAGCAGCATGCGTCAACATCCGGTGACTACCTTTACCACTACACGACTTTACTTAAGCGCGTTGCCCTGACCCGCTATCCGCGCGCCAAGGTCGCCGCCCTAACAGGCGAACACTGGGTCGCGTTTCTAGATGAAACCGGTGGCACACGAGAATTCAGCATGGGCGTCGGTCAAGTACTGATACAGGGCCAATATCAAGCCCCAAGGCGTACCGGCGCGACAAATTTAGATAATATCGATATAGAAGCTTTACACAAGCTCGGCGAGCGCTGGATAAAACGACATCGCGTTCTGCCAGATTTGAGCGGCAACAGCAAGCAAGATAGAAGCTCAAACGACCTCGCAAGAGGAGAGTTTATATGATTGAACTACTGTGGCCACTAGCGCTGCTCGCTCTCCCCTTACCTTTGCTAGCTTACTGGCTGTTACCCGTTGCACGCCAACAGGACGCCGCCCTGCATGTACCGTTTTTTCGCCAAGCCGCACATTATGAAGCTGATGCGGGGGTCGGCCAGCGCCGCTCTTGGCTGAGGCGAACGTTAATGCTGCTGACCTGGATAGCGCTGGTCGTTAGTGCTGCCAGGCCTCAGTACATTGGTGAACCGGTTGAACTGCCCACCAACGGTCGTGATTTGATGCTGGCGGTAGATATTTCTGGCTCGATGGGCACTGAAGACATGCAGGTCGGCAACAGCATGACGACACGCCTGCGTATCGTAAAAGCAGTAGTTGGTAACTTTGTAGAGCGTCGCGTTGGTGATCGCTTGGGGTTAATTTTGTTTGGTAGCAAAGCCTATTTACAAACGCCGCTAACATTCGACCGCAATACTGTGCGTACACTACTGCTAGAAACGCCCCTCGGTATTGCGGGTGGTAAAACCGCGATTGGGGATGCGATCGGTCTGGCTGTTAAGCGCTTGCAATCACGTCCCGCAGAGAGTCGAATTCTCATTTTGCTGACTGACGGCCAGAACAATGTTGGCGAGGTGACCCCGCTTCAAGCAGCGCGTATCGCCGCCCAGCAAGGTGTCAAAATTTACACCGTCGGCTTTGGTGCAGAGGAACTTGTAGTACCCGGATTGTTATTTAATCGCACGGTGAATCCGTCCGCTGAACTCGATAGCAAAACCCTGATAGAGATCGCTGAATTGACCGGTGGTGTTTACCAGCGAGCCCGCAGTGTTGCTGAACTGGTTGACATTTATACTGAGTTGGACCGCCTAGAACCCATTGAGCAAGACCAAGAAACTTATCGCCCCATCAAGTCATTATTTTACTGGTCACTAGGACTGGCGCTGATAGGCAGTATGCTATTAACCCTGTTGCATCCAGTTATGCTTGCCAGCTGGCGGCGCTTGTTCGAGCGAGCTCAGGTACGCGCACCAAATCCTCAGGAGCAAACCCGATGATGAGCTGGTGGCAAGACCTTCTCGCCTCGATGGACGCAACCTTCCATTTTCTGCGTCCCGAATGGTTCTATGGGCTGATACCTGCTGTACTACTGTTTATATTCGTCAAACGCCGCCAACAACAAGGCTCTAGCTGGGAGCAGTCTATTGATGCCAGCCTGCTGCCATACTTGCTCGCCCTGCCCCAAGTAGCAAGTAGTCGACACTTACTCAACTTGCTGTTGGTCGGTTGGATATTAGCCATTGTTGCTATGGCCGGTCCGGTGTGGGAGAAAACGCCTCAGCCCGTACACGAGCGTGAAGATGCACTGGTAATTCTGCTCGATCTAAGTCGGTCAATGTACGCCATTGATACCAAACCCAATCGCCTAATACGTGCTAGGCGCAAGCTGCTGGACCTGCTTGATCTGCGTGACGAAGGTGTGACGGCGCTGATCGCTTATGCCGGCGACGCACATACCGTAGCGCCCCTGACCGATGACGCGCATACCATTAGCGAGATGATTCCCGCCATCGCGCCGGAAATGATGCCTGCGCCTGGCAGTCAACTGGCGCCCGCCCTGAATCTAGCGGTTCAACTGTTCGGTGACGCCGGTGTGACCTCGGGACGTATATTGGTGCTAACTGATGAAATTCGTGATGTTGCCGAATCCCAAGCGATAGCGCGTGAACACCGGTATAGCTTCCCCATATCGGTCATGTCAGTCGGCACGCGTGAAGGCGCGCCAATTGATGGCAGCCGTTTGCTGCGCGAGGGCGGTTACTTAAAGGATGCCTACGGTAATCTAGTAATTCCTCGGGTTGATTTCGCAGCAATGCAAGATTTCGCTCGCCTTGCCGGCGGCCGCTACAGCCCCATAACACTTGATGACGGTGACCTTGAGTACTTGTTAGCCGAAGATAGCCTTTCACCAGACGCCGAATACCGTGAACTGGAACGCGACTTCGACGTCTGGTTTGAAGAAGGTCCTTGGCTGGTGTTGCTGCTCCTACCGCTGGCGGCGCTGGCATTTCGCCGCGGATGGCTGTGGAGTCTGGCATTGATCTGCCTACTTCCACCAGAGCCCGCAGAGGCATCACTCTGGGATGATCTATGGGCTACTCGCGACCAGCAGGCCCAACAGGCTTTTGAGGCGGGTGATACGGCCCAGGCCTCACAATTGTTTGAAGACTCGGCTTGGCAGGCGGCAGCTCAGTATCGAAACGAAAACTTTGTCGAGGCCAGTGGTGGTTATGCCGCAGTCGAAGATATAGAGGCGCGTTACAACCTCGGAAATGCACTGGCCCGGCTCGGCAGCTACCCCGATGCTATCAAGGCTTATGACGAAGCCTTAGCGATGAACCCAGACAATGAAGATGCTGCGTTTAACAAGCAGTTAATCGAAAAAGTTATGCAGAATCAACAAGATCAACAGGATGAGGGTGAGGGCGAAGATAACGAAGGCGCCGATAAAGAGCCATCAGAGGACGGTGAGCCGAACCCGGATGATGCAGCAGAGAACCCCGATAGCAATGGCGAGAATCCCGCTGATGAATCTCCTGGGGAGCAAACCGAAGAAGAAAAAGCTGAAGCACAAGAGCAAGGTGAAGAGGCCGAAGACGGCGAGGAGAAAGCGGAAACCGATGGCGAACCTCTGGATGACGAAGAACAGCAGGCGCTGGAAAACTGGTTACGCAAGGTCCCTGACGATCCTGGCGGCCTACTGCGCCGCAAATTCGAAATGCAATATTCCGAGCGACTCAAACAAGGTAGAACGAACAACAATGGCAATGAATCCAACTGGTAATCCATACCCATCGGTCGTCACGCGCAAGCTTAAACTTCCGGTTTGGGAGCACCCGGCGAACGGATGCACCGCGTATGGACGCCTCGCGTGGGTAAAACTGCTGGTACTTTGCCTAGTACTGGCAACAAGTCTGCCCGCGTTCGCCGCATTGACCGCCACTGTCGACCGCACCGAAATTAGCGATGCCGACTTGCTCGTCCTTAACGTGCAACTGCAAAACAGCAGCAGCGGCGTTGAACCCGACTTTGACATACTTGAGCGTGACTTCGAGATCGTCAGTAATAGTGGCGCTCAACGAACCAGCCGCATCAGCATTACTAACGGCACACGCAGATCCGAAGTCTACGTACGCTGGCAACTCACCCTGCGCGCTCGGCGCCTCGGCAACCTTGTGATACCCGCACTGATCTCTGGCAACGAGCGTTCCGCGCCCATGACAGTGAACGTGACTAAACAAACCGCCGCCATGCAGCGTCGCACTAGCCAGTATGTGTTTTTCGATACCACCGTGGATGTAAATGAAACCTACGTACAGGGCCAGGTGCTGTATACCGTCAAGCTATTCTACTCAGAGGCGATTTCCGGCGATTTCCCCGCACCCCCCGTGTTGCCTGACGCCGTAGTCGAAACTATTGAAGGTGAAAAACGCTACGACAGCATCATCAACAACCGGCGTTATTACGTGCTCGAAAAGCGCTATGGCATCTATCCACAAAAAAGCGGCGAACTGACCATACCGCGCGAAACCTTTGCCGGCACTCGGAGCCGCAGCAATGTCTTTGCCGCCGGCGACCGTGTGATGGCAGTGTCCAAGCCGATTATGCTTAACATCAAGCCCAAACCGTCGAGCTATCCCGACGCAAACTGGCTACCTGCTAAAAGACTAAGGCTCACTGAAGCATGGAGCCAAACACCACCTGCCTTTAAAGTCGGCGAACCCATCAATCGCACCTTAACCCTTATGGTCGAGGGCGTTGCCGGCTCATTGCTACCACCACTTGATAGTTTTGACGTCGAGGGTGCCAAGACATATATAGATCCGCCGGCGTTAGACGAAGTCGCGACTGACAGCGGCATTGTAGCAACTCAGGTGTACACCATAGGTATCGTACCTACCCAGGCCGGCACCATGACGTTGCCCGCAATAAGTTTGCCTTGGTGGAATACAGAAACTGACAGGTTAGAAGTGGCTAAAATTGCCGCCAGCTCTTTCGTCGTCGCCACAAATATCGTCGCCACAAAGCCAAACCCGGGCATTGTGACCGTGCCACAGACGCCTATCGTGGCGTCATCCGACACACTACCCGAACAAAAACCATCACCTTGGATTAGTATCGCCATTGCCCTAGCCGTTTTGTTTGCCCTGCTATGGCTAATCACGCTGGTAATGTGGTGGCGATCGCGTCAGCGGCTTACAGCGCCAGCAGCACTATCTATTACTACTAGCGCCATTCCTATGGCACAAGATGCCAAGGCTCTGTTCCAACAACTCACCCAAGCTTGCCAAAACAACGATGCCCTAACCGCCCGCCGAAGCTTGTCGCTGTGGGGTAAACAACAGTATCCAAAAATCAATTCAAATCATGAACTCGCACTCGCGCTCGACTATTCAGCACTCACTGACGAAATCGCTGAACTCGAACGCTGTATCTATGCTGTAAATGCTCAACAGATTTGGCAAGGCGCAGCACTACTCACAGCGTTAAAAGACCGACTCGCGCAAAATAACAACACAAAGAACAAGACAATGCTGTTAGCGGAGATGAACCCCTCCGCCTAGCGCAAGATGAAACGCGGTTGAGGTGCAGAATGTCAAAGACGTGCACGCATCAGCACACAGCAGAAACCAGGATCGGCCGAAGCGCAAACCTGAACTCAGCGACGACCCCTTCTCACAAACCACAGCGTTTCAAGCTCAAACGCTCTTAGACACAACCTCAAACACATCCTTCGACAACTCAGGCGTCTCAAGAATCTTCTGCAACTGCGCCTTCATAAGCCCCTGCCGCGTCTCGTCATACTTACGCCAGCGAGTTAACGGACTCAGAATACGCGCTGCCACCAGCGGATTAATACTGTTCAGTGCAATCACCTGATCCGCCAAGAAAGCATAACCCCCACCGTCTTTTTGATGAAAATTCACATTGTTCTGGAACGCAAAAGCCACAACCACTGAGCGCAGACGATTCGGATTCTTCAGCGTGAAAGCCGGATGCTCAAACAGCGCCCTGACCTTCTCAAGTGTACCCGGCAGGTGCGAGGACGCCTGCACACTGAACCACTGGTCAATCACCAGAGCCTCGTCCACCCAACGATTATAGAACTGAGTTAATGCGTCTTCTTTCGCTTTTTGAGCCGCCGGCGCCGCCGAATTCACCAGCGCACGCAATGCCGCACTGGTGTCCGTCATACAGTTTGCAGCCTTATACTGCGCCACACACAAATCCACCATTTCTGTGTCGTCAGGCTGCATCAAATACGCCAAAGCGACATTTTTCAAGCTGCGACGGGCGCACTCAGTGGCACTCGGATCGAAGGCCTTATCGTCCTGATTCAACTTATACACTGACAGCAAAACACCGCTTAGCTGACGCGCGATAGCTTCACGAACCGCTTCACGCGCGCCGTGAATAGCATCGACATCAGCTACTGCCACCAGTTCAGCCAAATAAGTTTCAGAGGGTAACTGCAGCATCTCGGCAATCATTGCTTTGTCAAACGTTGGATCCAGATTACGTTCAACTGCTTGGTCTAAATTATTCTGGCAGGCCTTGATCAAACGCGCATCCACCTCGGGCTTGTCGCCTTGTTGAATCTGCCCGACGACTTCTTCGATCACCTGAACAGCTAAACGTTGTGACGCTTCCCAGCGATTAAAACCGTCGGCGTCAAAGCTCATAAGGAACATTAGCTCATCACGCGAATAATCAAAACTGAGTTTTACCGGCGCAGAAAAGCCCCGTAAGAGACTTGGCACAGGCTTTTCGGTAACACCTTCAAACACAAACTGCTGTTGGGCATTAGTCAGGTTCAATACCGCCGTTTGCTGGCTATCGTTGCTTTCGGCTCCTTCTTCAATATAGGCCAAAGGTGAAACGCCGTTGCTAGCCGCACGCACGGTTAACGGCATATCCTGCCCCGCACTATCAAGCAGACCTACACACAGGGGCATATGATTCGGCAGCTTGTCTGTCTGGCCCCGCGTCGCAGGACAATGCTGCACCACATTTAAAGTATACGTAGCCGCTGCCGCGTCATACTCACCATCAAGCTTCAAGACTGGCGTACCCGCTTGCGAATACCAGTGGCGGAACTGCGTTAAGTCAGCGCCGTTAGCATCTTCCATCGCCTTAACGAATTCTTCAGTGGTCACCGCCTGACCATCATGCCGGTCAAAATAGAGATCTGTACCCTTGCGAAAATTATCAGCACCTAGAAGCGTACGAATCATATGCACAACCTCGGCGCCCTTCTCATAGACCGTCGCCGTATAAAAATTGTTAATCTCAATATAAGCATCAGGCCTAATCGGATGAGCCATGGGGCCAGCGTCTTCGGGGAATTGAGCACCACGCAAGGCTGCCACATCATTAATCCGGCAGACCGTCGGTGAACCCATAGCAGCAGAGAACTGCTGATCACGCAGCACAGTAAAACCTTCCTTTAAGCTCAGCTGAAACCAATCGCGGCAGGTCACTCGGTTGCCAGACCAGTTATGAAAGTACTCATGACCAACAACCGCCTCAACCCGCTGATAGCCAAGATCTGTGGTGGTATCAGACCGCGCCAGCACGCAGGAAGTATTGAATATATTCAAACCCTTGTTTTCCATGGCGCCCATATTGAAGCTCTCAACAGCCACAATCATGAAGATATCTAGATCGTATTCACGCCCGTAAGCTTCTTCATCCCACTTCATGGAATTTTTTAACGACAGCATGGCATAGTCACACTTGTCGATGTTGTGTGCTTCAGTAAAAATTTGCAGCTTCACCTCACGCCCACTCATGGTCGTAAAGCTATCTTCAATATGTTGCAGATCACCCGCGACCAGCGCGAACAAATAGGCCGGCTTCATGAACGGATCTTCCCAAGTTACCCAGTGACGTTCGCCGGACTCTCCCCGCGCGACATCATTGCCGTTGGACAATAAAATGGGGTATTGGCTTTTATTCGCATCGATGGTGGTGCGATATTTCGACATGACGTCTGGGCGATCCAGATACCAAGTAATATTGCGAAAACCTTGCGCCTCGCACTGCGTGCAATACATATCACCGGACTTATATAGACCTTCTAGGCCAGTGTTGTCTTGGGGCTTGATCGCAACTTGGGTAGATAGAGTGAAATTTTCAGGCACACTAAACAGGGTGAGAGACTCTGCTTGTTCAGCATACTCATTGGAAAGCAGGTCCCGATCATTAATCTTGATCGATCGCGTAACAAGGTCTTTGCCTCCATCCAACACTAGGTCAGATGTAGCGCCAGTTGATTCGGGATTTTTGCGGACGATTAACGTCGTGGTCACCAAGGTGATATCATCATTGATCTCGACGTGCAACTCAGTGCTGTCGATCAAATAGGCAGGGACCTGATAGTCCTTGAGGAGGATGGCTTTAGGTTGGCCTTCTTTCATAGGTGACACTCACATAGGGGTAATTTGTGAGGCCATATCATAACACTAGATGACGCTGGGATTACTGGTTAGGGGACGTAGTACGTTAATTTTATGTACCGGTTAGGGGTCAGACCCACGCCTCACGCGCCTAACCCGCAGCAACTTCAATATCGTAACCCGTGTACTTACGCAGGTTAATCACCCCGGTATCAAAGATTAGATACTGACCCTTTATGCCCCGCAGCACACCGCTGACTTCCGGCGTTTTCTCTAGGTTCATGGACGAGACCTTGAGGGGGTATTCAAGCACTGGGTAGTTGATACTAACGGGGTCGACGTCAGTCACTGGCATCACAGCATTGATACCATGAGTCGCCTGCAACGCCTCTATTTGGGTTTGCACCAGCGGGTACAAATCATCCCGCAAAGCCCTCAGATCCAAAGGCTCGCCGGGGCCCTTGAGCATACGTTGCCAGTGCGTCTTATCGCT
>JBLHVI010000065.1:0-16654 GCA_047630175.1 Candidatus Azotimanducaceae bacterium | reverse complement strand
GACTGGGTCGCGGCACAGCACCAACAAGACCTTGCCGATGGCTATGGTTCTGTTTATTTACCCTATGCGCTGGCACGCAAATACCCTCAGGCGGCAACATCATTGGGTTGGCAGTACTTGCTACCCGCTGCACAATACGCAACCGATCCTCGTTCCGGTATCGTTCGGCGGCATCATATAGGCGTGCAGTCAATTCAGCGGGCGGTTAGCACGGCCATTCGGCGGGCGGGGATATTGAAGAAGTCAGGCTGTCATACGTTTCGGCACAGCTTTGCGACTCGGTTGCTAGAGCAAGGGGTTGATCTACGCAATATCCAAGAGATTCTCGGCCACAGCGATATTTCTACAACCCAGATTTATACCCATGTGGTTGGGATGCATGAACGAGGCATGAAAAGTCCTATGGATGTATGAGTGCAATAATAGTTGCAGGCACTGACGTTACGGGTTTAAGAAGACTATGACACACAAAACAACACGCACACCGGCAACGTGATCGCTTACAGCACGATAAGATGAACTCGCCCACTACGGTACACCGACGTCCGCCACCACCTTGATGTGCGCTCAACCAATATCAACCCATGGCGACACCCAGACATCAATTGATTGATACCGCCTATCCAATGCACTAGCACATTGTCTCGTGGTGTGTGCGCCGCGATTGGCTCGCGCAGCGCATGTGGCATCTGGCGCAGTACTTTGCTGTCGCCATTGATGCATTCGCCATCATGAGTAATCACTCTCATTTGGTTGTGTTCTTCGATCCACAGGCAAGTTATCGATGGCGTGATGAGGAAGTCGCTGAACGCTGGTTACGCGTGTTTCCTCCCAGGACAACCGACATGTCTGAATCTGATCAGGTAGCGCTGTTTGGCCTACACCGCGAACTGTTGTTGTCACCCGCGCGCTTGTTACAGGCCAGAGACGCTGGTTTCACTGTCGATGTTCATGAAGCATCTGAAACAACCCATTGCCTAGCAGGCAAATCGTGAAGATAGGTGTTCAGGACATTTCTTCGGGGGTCAGTTTTATTCAGGGGCACTGCTTGATGAGGATGCGGTAATTGCAGCAATGGCTTACATCGATCTTAATCCTATACGCGTGTACGTATCGCAAAGAACACACCTACGCGTCTGATTATTTAGTAATGGTTTGCTCAGCGTTAGTACTCGAGTCTTTCTCTACCCAATAAAGTACAAGATCATCAACGCGCTTAAAAAACACAAACGTTGGTATTCACCTAGGATAACGGAGAAACTAACGGTGACGCTGGGGCTTGATTCAACAGCGGAAAATGGGCGCGGAATAAATACATTCTACGTTGAGTCTTTATACGGACCCCAGAAATTCACACGCCCCAACACCCATAAATACGCCTCAAACAGTCGCTCTGCCTGCGAGCAATTCCGGTGCACCTAAAACAGCCACTGCCTCACTTTAGCCCCCGGGGCATTATATAGCCTGTTACGACCATGCATAAAACCCTACTAAAATAGGGTGAATACCCCTAAATCGCCAATCATTCGCAAATCAAGAACCCACCGTCACCGCGGGACAAAACGCTCTTTTTTAGCGCACTTAAATTATAAACGCACTGAATGCGAACTATTACCATTCGCTTTTCTTTTCACGAAAAACAACGTGCGCTCAAAAAATAGCAGGGATTACGTAAAGATAACTAACGGAATTATATAGTTAGGCATGACTATCTTTATATTGTTAGGCCATATCTAACAGTTGGCTTAAGGCTTGCAGTATATCGCGGAGTCGGCATAAGACAGCCAGTCAACATAAGGCACGAAGCTCGTGCGCAACGACGCAGGATGCGTCGCAGGTTTGGTTGCCATCCGACTGACATAGAAGAAAAACAGATAACCACATCAAAAAGAGGTAATTACTAATGCTAAATAAACTAAAAAATCGAGGCCTGAGCAAGCTTCTTCCGATCGGACTCTGCCTGGCGCTGAGTGGTAATGCACAAGCCGAAGAAGAACGCGAAACTTCGTTCACGCTGATGATGAACCAGGACAATTTTTTCGGCTCTTACCCTTCCTTCAATGGCCTGATAGAACTCAGCGACAATATGGACTTCTCATTCTACGGCATACTTTGGACACGCGACTCGTTCGGCACCAGCGGCACCGGCGACGACCTGTGGACCGAGTTCGGCGCGGGTGTGAACATGAAGTACCTAGACGGAAGACTGCGAGTTAAGCCGATGATTGGTATTACTAACGGTTCGCTGCTATCTGGCGGTGAGGTCGATAGCACTGGCGGTATCGGTGGTTATTTCGCAGACGGTGTTGTCCCTAGCTTGACCGTTAACTACTCTGACGACAAGTACGAGGCTGAGTGGTATAGCGGTTATTACCTCGCTGCCCGTGATGGCGGCGTGTCAGGCAACACCAATGATTTCGTTCACTTATGGGGTAACGGCGGCTATCGTTTTAACAAATACGTCTCATCTGGCATGCATTACGAATTACTAGAGCAGACCGATGGCCTGCCCTCCGGCGCGGACGAAACAGTCTACGAGTGGCTCGGACCCTACGTCCAATTCACACTACCCCAAGGCGCTTTTGCGCGCTTCAGTGCCGGTTCGGACATTAGCGAAGCCGGTACCGGTGACTTCTACAAACTCAACGTCGGTATGACCTTCTAAGGGTTTTTATAAAACCCAGCATATGCCTAGGAGACTACCGCTGCTATTACCGAAATGTTTCTAATGATAGCGGCGGTATATTTTTGGTTATTAACGCTCTTCGAGACCGACTTGGGATCGGGGGTCAGCGTAAAATAGGCGGTTTTTACTCTGGCACTTTACACTTGTATGCGATCCATATAAGCGATTCATACAAGCGATACATACACGCAACCCATTGATGCAGCCTACCTACGCAACCCGCACTAGCTGCAAATACTGCACAGCAGACTGCAGGCATTGTTCGATAAACACCTTGTCTGCGCGCTTCATCAGGCGGGTGGGGGTTAATGGCCTGTCTTTACGGGCACATAACATAGCGCTGAACTGGTCCAACACAAAGCCAATAGCGAGAGTGGGCTGCGGATGGCCAATTTCGGCTTTGCGCGCCAGCAATAGTCGCGTAAGGGCGACATCTAATTCGGCCTGCAGATCAGCCAAATGTTGGCACATGGCAGGGTCATTGCGTGAGGCATCGGTAATGGCGCGCTTAACGGGCATGATCTCGCCGGCATTTAGCAGCATAAACTCCAGGTAGCCGCCCAAAATATCCAGTATGCAGGCGCCTTCCCAGCGTGCCGGGTTGGTGGCCTCCGCGGTGACGCTACGGGTTTCTTCCGTGTGCTTATCAAACAGGGCATAAACCAGCGTTTGCTTGTCACGAAAGTGATGATACAGCGCCCCCACCGAACAACCCGCGCGCCTCGCCACATCGACAACGGCGGTGGCATCAACGCCTTGCTCGGCAAACAGGGTCGCGGCGGCGTCCAGCAATAGGGCCTGGGTTTTTTGACTGCGCGTCTGTTGTCCGGTTCGCACCCAATGCAGGTCCGAGATCCAGCGATTCTTTGCCAATGGCGTTCCTTACCAACTGAAAGAGGCGTGCCATTGTCATTGCCCGATGATGAGACTGTCAATTGCTATCTACACAGACTCACTGTCACGGCACGTTTACGCGCTGCATCCCTAATTCACGCGTCTGTCACGCTGTCATTAGGCCGCAATCACGCCAGACCTGCTTGACGTCTGCTTGACTGCAAACCGAATAGTGATTATGTTCAGGTATCTGCTAACAATAATTTCTGTGTCGCTTGTATGCCGCAAAGACCACCTGCACGACCAACATCCGCCGAGATTTAGCACAGGTACCTACGCCATGCCTTTTTATAAAGAGCAGGACGTTCCAGACCAGACTGGTCGAACGATCCTTATCACAGGCGCCAACGCGGGCATCGGCTTCGAGGCCGCCCGCGTGTTGGCCGGTAAGGGCGCGCAGGTGTTGCTAGGCTGCCGCGACAAGACCAAGGCGCTTGACGCCATCGATCGCATTAAGACGCTGCATAATGCCGCCGATGTTGTCTGGATACCCCTAGACTTAACCAGCTTGGCCAGCGTACGGGCGGCGGCGAAACAGGTCAGCGCAATGCCGCAACTCGATGTATTGATCAATAATGCGGGCGTGATGGGGCCACCTAAAACACTCACGGAAGATGGCTTTGAGCTACAGTTTGGAGTCAATCATCTGGGCCACTTTGCCCTCACCGGGCTACTCATCGACAAATTACGGCAACAGCCAGACAGCCGCGTTGTGAATGTCAGCAGCCTTGCACATCACATGGGTCGCATTGATTTTGATGATATCAATGCCGAGCGCAAGTACGACGCCATGAGCCGCTATGGCATGAGCAAGCTGGCAAATATGTTGTTCACCCTACAATTGCACCGCCGCCTGAGCGATGAAGGCGCCAGCACACTGGTCACAGGCTGCCATCCAGGCATTGCCGATACCTCCTTGGCGCGCTATATGCCGGGCTGGGTGAGTACGGCCATGCCGCTTATGCAGCCGTTTTTTAATTCGGCCGCCGAGGGCGCACTGCCGACATTAATGGCGGCTACCCGCCACGGACTGCACGGCGGCGAGTACTTTGGCCCGAATTTACGCGGCGAAACAGCGCGCTACGCCGGCAAAGCCGCGATAGCTTTACAGGCCAGAGATAAAACCAGCGCAGCAAAGCTGTGGCAACTGTCAGAGACCATGACGGGCGTTACCTTTGGTTAATTGCGCATGAATAAATAGCGAGTAGCAGTTGAGCCACTTGTTAACAGGCAGACAACAAACCGATAACAAACATAAAGCGAGTTATGGAAAACAGCGGCAACCCAGAAGGCAATACGATGATAGAAGGCGGATGTTTTTGTCGACGCATACGCTATGGCATTGCACCGGGCAAGTATCTGTCGGCGAACTGCCATTGCACCCTGTGTCGGCGAGCCCAAGCGGCGCCATTTGTCACCTGGCTAGTGGTGCCCAAGGCGCAGTTTCAGTACACCGCGGCAGTGCCCACGCTACTTAGCTCATCTGCCGACGGCACGCGCTATTTTTGTCCTCATTGCGGGACCCATGTCGCCTGCACAAACACCACACACCCAAACATTGTTGACGTCACAGTAGGCAGCTTAGACGACCCGGCACCCTACCCACCCACCATCAACGTTTTTGAAGACAGCGAGTTACCCTGGGCATTTCATCGGCAAGCAGAGTGAATAAAACCCAACGGTGGGCTACAGGCGCCGTATTGCAGGGCCAAATAGCCTCTTGAACTAGGCAAGTCAGACTTTTAGGATGGAGTCCAAATAAAAGAGCGCATTCAGTAAAGGCCATTTATGGGCCCTATAAAATAAAAGGCCATTTAAGAGCCTGACGGAACCGCCAAACAAGAATTACAATTAAAACGGAGAGAACGATGAGCGTACAGTACCTGGAACAGAACAACGATATACGCGAGGCCCTGATGGCTCGCCAAAGAAATGGCGAACTAGACATCTCCAACAAAGAAATGGCCGCGGCCTTCGCCATTGACCCGCATTTCGATGTTAACAAAATTCCACTCGACGCCCTTGACCCTTCAAACCCCGCGTTGTTTTCTAGCGACACCATGTGGGAACACTTTGCGCGACTGCGTAAAGAGGACCCCGTACATTTTCACAAAGAAAGCACCGTCGGGCCCTACTGGTCTGTCACCAAGTACGAAGACATCATGGAAGTCGACAAAAGACACGACGTGTTCTCCTCACAAGCGCGCTTGGGTGGTATTACACTGGGCGGCATTACCCGCGAAGATGATGACGATTTTGCCTTACCCATGTTTATCGCCATGGACCCACCCAAGCATGACGCCCAGCGCAAAGTGGTTACTCCTATGTTTGTGCCGCGCAATCTAGCTGACCTAGAGCCGCTTATTCGCGAGCGCATTGGTGTGATTCTCGATGGCTTACCCCGCAATGAGGAATTCAACTGGGTAAAGCATGTGTCCGTAGAGCTTACGGGGCAAATGCTGGCAACGTTGTTTGATGTACCACAAGAGGATCGTCTGAAGCTGGTCTACTGGTCAGACACGGTACAGTCGTTAGGTGATCCAGAGCTGTTCGAGAATCCACAAGAAGGCTTCGCGGTTTTGTTTGAGTGCCTAGCCTACTTCACTGAGTACTACGAGCAGCGTAAAAAAGAGCCGCCCAAATTTGACCTTATTTCTATGCTGGCGCATGACCCATCTACCAACAACATGTCACCGCAAGAGCTGCTGGGTAACATCATTCTGTTGATCGTTGGTGGCAATGACACAACGCGCAACTCTATTTCAGGGGGTGTATTGGCGTTGAACCAGAATCCACGCGAGTACGAGAAGCTGCTGCAGAACCCGGCCTTGATTCCAAAGATGGTGTCTGAAATTATTCGTTGGCAAACGCCGCTGGCACATATGGCGCGCACGGCGTTGGAAGACACAACACTGGGTGGCAAGAACATCAAGAAGGGCGATCGACTGGCGATGTGGTATATCTCGGGCAATCGTGACGAGGACTATATCGAGGAAGCGGACAAGTTCATCATCGACCGGGCTAATCCCCGCACACATACGGCTTTTGGATATGGCGTGCACCGCTGTGTGGGTAACCGTTTGGCTGAGATGCAGTTGCGCGTGATGTGGGAAGAAATTCAGAAGCGTTTCTCGAAGGTTGAGGTAACGGGTGATCCTAAGCTGCTGCATTCAAGCTTTGTGCACGGCATTACTGAATTGCCTGTGACGCTGAGGGACTAACAGAACACACGTCGAGGCGGTCGGCCTGTTGCAACACAAGGGGTCTTTCGACCCCTTACACCGCACTTCGATGCACTCTATAAGAATAATAATAATGAGGGTATGCAGATGTTCGATTTAATTATTCGTGGTGGCACCATTATCGACGGCTCTGGCGATGCGCGTTATGTCGCTGATGTTGCTATCAACGATGGCAAGATTGTTAAAATCGGCGACGTTGAAGGTAGCGCCAAAGAAGAGATCAATGCACACGGCAAGCTAGTGACGCCGGGCTGGGTTGATATCCACACACACTATGACGGCCAAGCAACTTGGGATCCAATTTTGGCGCCTTCCAGTTGGCATGGTGTGACCACCGTGGTGATGGGTAATTGCGGTGTGGGCTTTGCCCCCGTCAAACCAAAAGACCGCGATTTTTTGATTCAATTAATGGAAGGCGTTGAAGACATTCCTGGTGCCGCACTGGCCGAGGGTATTGACTGGCAGTGGGAAAGTTTTCCTGAATATCTCGATGCACTGGCGGCTTTTCCGCGCGCCATTGATGTTGCCGCTCAGGTGCCTCACGGTGCTGTTCGTGCTTACGTAATGGGCGAGCGCTGCAATACTGACTACGCGCCTAACGAAGATGAAGTGGCGCAAATGGCAGCACTGGTACGCGAAGGTGTTGAAGCCGGCGCGCTAGGATTCTCCAGTTCTAAGACATTGCTGCATAAAGATGTCAAGGGCGACTACATGCCGGGCACGTTCTCTGGCAATGAAGAAATGCTGGCCCTCGGGCTGGGCATGAAAGGGCTGACTAACTCTGTATTCGAGCTTGTATCAGACCATCTTGGCGACGACGAGGAGTGGGCTTGGGTCACTGAGTTTCAAAAGCAAACAGGCCTGACGGTGACGTTGATCGCCACCACGGCGCCAGCCTATGAGAACGGCAAAATGTATAAGCTTGCTGAGCAGGCGCGCCGAGAAGGCCGTGAGATAAGGCCACAAGCTGCCGGCAGACCAACAGGTGTCTTACATGGCCTGCAGTCCAGCTTTCACGCGTTTGTCGGTCACCCAAGCTATCAGTCAGAACTGGCTGGTTTAGCGCATGACGCGCTCGTGAGCAAAATGCTCGACCCGATCATCAAGGCTAAGATTTTGGCAGAAGAATCCATGATCAAAAGTGGTCCTATGCAAGACTTGGGGCAGCTGATGAATCAGGTATTTCCGCTGGGTGACAACCCCAACTATGAGCCTGACGCCGAAGCCAGCATTGCTGGCATCGCCCGCACTAGCGGCATGGACCCCATGGAAGTGATGTATGACTTGTTAGCCGCTAACGACGGCAAAGAGTTGTTCTATCAACCCCTGGGTGGCTATCAAGAATTCTCCCTTGATTGGCAGAAGCAGTTGCTCGAGCACCCAAATGTGTTGTTCGGTTTAAGTGACGGTGGCGCTCACTGTGGCGTGATTGCTGACGCGGGCATGCCTACGTTCATCATGACCCACTGGGGCCGAGATCGAACCAAGGGCGACAAAATGACGCTAGAATTTATTGTGCGCGCGTTGACATCGAATACTGCTGAAGCATTTGGCATGTTCGACCGGGGTCGTTTGCAGGAAGGCTGGATGGCGGATGTAAATATTATTGACTTTGAGGCTATGCGGTTATTCAGGCCAGAGGCGATCTTTGATTTACCGGCAGGTGGTCGACGGTTGGTGCAGCGTGCGGCGGGTTATGATGCGACGATTAAGGCGGGGCAGGTGATCTTTAGGCAGGGCGAGCATACCGGGGCGCTGCCGGGGAAACTTGTGCGGCGATCCGATGCGGTTAAAGCGGTGGGTTAGCGCTTGCAAACCTCTCGCGCACACCTCTCGCGCACACCTAAGGTCGGAGTGCTTTCGTGTTGTACAGCACGAATTGCTCCGACCCTTTGTCATGTCTATTTACGATAGTTCAGCGGTGGTGCACGGTCGCCTAGCAGCGGCTGGTATTTGAAATCTGCGCCTCGCTGTTGAAGCCACTCCTGGCGGGCTTCAGCAATCACCTCTGGATTTGCAAACAAATCTACTGCCGTCGCGGCCAGTGTGCGCGCCGCCAGCAACATGCCTTTGGTACCAATACTGGTGCCGCCGGCCGCTACGGCCTGCCAACTGTGCGAGCTAGTGCCGGGCACCCAAGTCGCAATACGCACACCCACGGTCGGGGCCATCCAACTCACATCGCCGACATCGGTAGAGCCTTTGCGCTTCCATATTTGCGTTGTAAAAGGATCTATCGTTTCTTGAGAGCCAAGCGCGCGCGTTGGCGGCATTTCAAAATTACTTATCAATGCTTTCGCAAACTCCTGTTCTTCAGCGGTGTAGGTGATACCGCCGAAGTGTTGCAGGTTTTTATTCATCACCTTGGCCAGCGTCACGTTCGGCAGAACATTGTAATTACCGTGGATGATCTCCCAGTCAACTTGCGTTCCCGTACCCTCGGCAGCCCCTCTGGCAGCCGCCTCAAGCCGCGCCCAGATAGGCAGAACCTCTTGGGGACTGGGCGCACGCACGTAATAGAATACTTCTGCAAACTCAGGAACAATGTTGGGCGCTGTGCCACCGCTTGTGATGACGTAATGGATACGGGCGTCAGACGGAATATGCTCGCGCATCATGTTGGCCATTATGTTCATCGCTTCAACCCCATCCAGCGCTGAGCGACCACGCTCTGGCGAGACAGCGGCGTGCGAAGCGATGCCGTGAAAACGGAATTTCGCTGAGCGATTAGCCAAACCCGTCGAAGGCGACGCGGCATTACGGTCACCCGGATGCCAATGAATAACGGTATCAACGTCATCAAACAACCCGGCACGCACCATGTACACCTTGCCAGAACCACCCTCTTCCGCTGGGGTGCCATACAGGCGAATAGTGCCGCTGGTACCAGTCTGCTCAAGCCACTGACGGGCAGCAATCGCTGCTGCGGTTGAGCCAGTGCCGAACAGATGATGACCACACGCATGACCGGCATGCTTGCCGTCGAACGCTTTGCGCTCTGGGGTCGCTTGCTGGGAAACACCCGGGAGTGCATCAAACTCTGCGAGAATACCGATTATTGGCTTGCCGCTACCGTACTCAGCCACAAATGCCGTGGGAATATCAGCCACGCCGGCCTTGACCGTAAAGCCTGCTTGCTGCAATTGTGCCTGCAGCAATTCGCTACTCTGGGTTTCCTGATAGCCAACTTCCGCCAGATCCCAGATTTTTTTTGCCAGCTCGCCGTAAACAGCCGCATCAGCGTCGATACTGCGGGCAACCATTGACGCGTTAGTGTCTTCTGCCAACACACTTGTCGATGACAGGCACACGGCAGCGAGCAGCAGCGCCAGCCGAGTTGGTGTAATTTTAGAATAGTTGAGCATGTGCGTATTCCATTATCAATTTGTGGTATCGGTTTGTGGCGGTCTTTTACACCGGCAAACGTTCCTGCCGCAGTGCTTTTCTTCGCACCTTACCCGCGTCGTCTCTTAAAGGCTCGATTGAAAATTCAATGGTGCGTGGAATTTTGTAGCGCACTAGGCGCCCACGTAGGTGGTCAAGCAATGCCTCCGTGTCAACATCGTTGGCGGGCGCATCTACTAAGGCATAGACGTAGTTACCTAGGTCTTCATGTGGCAAGCCGATCACGGCGGACGAGCGAACGCCGGGAAAGGCATCGATAGCCGCCTCTACTTCTGCGGGATAAATGTTTGCACCACCCGATAAGATCATATCGGTCTGTCGGTCAGCAAGATATAGATAACCGTCTGCATCGAAGTAACCCATATCGCCGATGCTTTCGTAGCCACCACCAATCACCTTGGCCTCTGCGCCGATATAACGGTAGGTGCTACCAGGTCCCGTTAGAGGACGCATAAAAACCTCGCCAATCTCACCGGAGCTAAGTTCTATGCCCGCTTCATCAACAACAATCATCTCGCAGGTTTCGACCGGTTTACCGACTGAACCACGATGCAGCAGCCACTCCTCACCCGAAATAATGCAGCTGCCTTGGCCTTCGGTACCGCCATACAACTCCCAGATTACACGTGCCCCCAACCAGTCGATATAAGCTTCTTTAAGCCAGCCAGGGCAAGGTGCGGCAAGATGCCACAACACCTTCAAGCTCGAAAGATCAAACGCCTGACGTACTTCTTCAGGCAGGTTCCAGATCCGCTGCATCATCGTCGGTACCATGTAGACGATATCGACCTGCTCGTCTTGAATAAGCTTGAGGGTTTGCTCGGCATCAAAGCGCGTCGTGACGGTCACCTGATTGCCGCGAAACAACGCACCCATACCCCACAAAAAAGGACCGTTGTGATAAAGCGGACCGGGGATAAGCATAGATCCCTGCAACTTCATATGTAGTCGCTCAATACTGATATCCCAGACGGCGGGCGTAGTGGAAACGATGAGTTTAGGCCGGCCGGTGCTACCGCCAGAGGTCATGGCTTTGAATGAGGTTGCGATGCGTTCGTCGAGAGGCTCACCAGAGGTTGATGTGGGCGGTGCGTAGCCTACCGGCAAGGTTTTCAAACTGGGTTGGTCTGACGCGTCGACGCCGACGACGAGCTTAGGCGCACCGACTTCAATGATTTGGTCACGCTCGAACTTGGGTAGCCGAGCTGACACGGGCTGCGGTGTGGCGCCGACTTTCCAGGTGGCGATGGTAGCCTTGAAAAACTCGATGCCATTGGGCAAAGCTATGGTAACAAAATCGTCTTGGCCTACACCTAGGTCTTCGTAGACGCGGGCGAGTTGGTTTGTTTGATATTCAAGCTCGGTCCAGGTGATGACTTCGCCTTCGTGATTGATCGCTACGCGGTCGGGCTGGCGCTCAACCCAATAAGCAACGATACGTGACAGCGCTATTTCGGTCATAAGACTCTCCTTTGTTGTTCTTTGGTCCAACTATACCGCAAAAGTTAAGCGGTGAAGGAGCGGGGTTCAAAGCCTAGCCGATTGAGATGGAACCTCACAAACCCGTGCGCTATATTTTTGCCGGCTTGCCTGACAGTGCTAAGTCGACGATCGCGCAACTGCTGCGCAAACAACGCAAGATTATTTATCTGCGCGTTGGCTCCCTAGCGCAACCTCTGCGTGACCTGACTAACGCATGCCAGCTTGTTGAGGCAAGACCTACTACGCTTGAGAATTTTACGCAGGCGCCGTTTGGCGTTTTGTTGGTAGGGTGCAAAACCCTCCCCCCTACCGACCCGGCAGTTTGGCTTTGGCTATTTCGTCCTGAATTTCAGCGAGACGCGTCTCGGTCAATGGGTAGTTCCAGAGCAATGGCATAGCAACGAATTTGAACATGGCCGGGATCACTGAGTAAGTGATTGCCAACATCAGCAGCGAGAAACTTGAGTTGGTGGTATCGAGCGGGTCGGCCAGTGAGTCGAAGCCCCAGAACACGACGAGGGTGGTGCCTAAAAACAATCCTAGTGCATAAGCCAGCTTACGGGTCATAGACCAGATAGAGAAATAGGCGCCGCCTTGGCTCTTGCCTGTCATGGACGTGTCAACATCCACCACATCGGCCGCCATGGCGTAGGGCAATGCCGATAATGCGCCAATGGATGAGCCCTTCAGGCACATCACAACAATGAAGAATAGGAACTTACCCGTAGGCTTACCTTCGAAGTATCCCACGGCCGTGGCGTAGGCATCGTCTGGCAGGAACACGAGGATATTTTTGACCTGAAAGGCATCGAACCATTCCATAGGCGCGATGGCGATCAAGGGAATCAAACACGACCAGAAAGCGTACCAACCGATGGCAACCATGGTCGCTCGATGCTTGCCGATGCGACGCGAAAGCTTGAACCATAACGGTATGGCAATTAGTTGCGAGAGAAAGTAAGGCGCGAGGTAAAAGCCAAATAAGGCACCCGCTAACAACACGTGCTTGACGAAGAAATAGCTCAGTGTATTGGTCATCGCCGCGCCGATGGTGGAGAACAAAAACACAATCACGAGGCGTCTGTAGGGATCGTTTTTCCAGACGTAGCGAAAGCTTTCTTTCAATGGAATCGGGGTATGCTTCACCTCGGCGACTTCAAACTCAGGCACTGAAAACAACATGTTGACGACCAATATCGGCATCACTAACGCGATGGCCATCGACAGAAAGTAGACTGAGTCTAACGGTGTTGTGTAGCCGAAGAAAAAGATGATGGCAGGCGTGAAAGCCCCAATTAACGAGCCCACTACTGCAAAGCCTTCACGCCAGCTGGTGATGAGCGTGCGCTCGTGATAGTTGCGCGACAATTCTGCACCCCAGGCGCTGTAGGGCACGTCTTTGATGGTTGACCCCACGTAGGTCACCACCAGCATGGCCAGCATCCAGGGATAACCCGAGTTGATGGTAACGCCCAATATCGAGACTTCAGAAAATTCAAACGGCGGGACAAACAACATGCAAATGCCGAGGATGTAGATAGGCGTGCCCAACAGAATAAACGGCTTGCGACGACCCCACCGGCTGCGCGTACGATCAGAAAAAAAACCCACCAACGGGTCGGTAAAACCATCAAACAGGCGCGCTAACACGAGCACAATACCAACGAACGCAAGCCCCAACCCGAAGCCGTCTGAGTCGGCATATACGGCGGGTAAGTATACTGCCATAGGTAGTGCCACCATGGCCAACGGCGTGGCGGGGGCACCATACGAGGCAAGCACCCACGCGCTTAATGGTTTCGTCGTGTCACGGTCTTCTGCCGCACTCTTCAATTCGCTCATACAGCAACTACCCTCTGACGGAGTGTTATTATTGTTTTAACGCTGCAGCGGACTGTACCGTAAAACTCGCCGCGACCCTAGGCCCCAATGACTTGCATCACACCACCTACCTGCCCTAACCTGACCCCCGGTCACCAAACTGATATAACGTGGCACCCCTAACATCTAGTTGATGCAACACTGACCCATACGAGATTCAAAATGGCAGCCAAGAAACCCAAGTTTTATGTTGTCTGGGAAGGCCGAGAGACCGGCATTTACACCGATTGGAGCGTCGCTCACCCGCTCGTCAGAGGTCATGCCGGCGCGAAATTCAAAAGCTTCGAAAGCCGCGAGCAAGCTGAAGCTGCTTTCAAGGCAGGCCCTGCCAAGGTTACTAGGCGCCCGGCAACATCCACCGGCAAACCGGTTAAGAAAAACACAGCGAAAGTTATCGACAGCACAAAGGATATTCATATCTTCTGCGATGGCGGTTGCGATCCCAATCCGGGTCCGTCGGGCTCTGGGCTGGTGGTCTATCAAGCGGGCAAGGTGATCGAAATGCACTATGGTCTCTTCAGCCTCAACGGCACTAACAACACCGCAGAGCTTAACGCCCTGCACCAGGCCATGCTTATCGCCCGCAGCAAAAACGAGGCAGGTCTTAGCGTGCAAATTCTTAGCGACTCGGTGTATAGCATCAATGCGATGACGACCTGGGCCAAGGCTTGGCAGGCCAGAGGCTGGCAGAAAAAAACCGGCGAGTTGGCCAACCGTGAATTGATCATGACCATGTATGACGACTACATGGCATTATCGAACAATGTGCGCATTGACCATGTCAAAGGCCACTCTGGTGTTGAAGGCAACGAGTTGGCAGACCGGTTGTCGATCCTCGCTATGCGCCACAAGCCCACTGAGTTTCTAGCGTATGACGGCCTACAGCAGGTGCCAGAATTATTAGCCATGTAAGCTGGCCAAGCTTGCTAAGCCTTCTACGGTTGTTTACGCCATCTTTTTCAGACTTTTTGCCGGACTTGGGCGCACAAAGTCGTTAATCAACGTCACCACTTGGTCACTATGGTCCTGCATATGCAAGTGGTGATGACCTGGCAACGACACCAGCGTCATTTGCTCGTCGTCTCTGGCTGTCACCAAATCGATAGAACGCTTGAGCCACGTGTTTTCCATATCGGCGACAATAAATAGCGTTTCGGCCATCGTCCGGTCGAGCAAGTCATGGAACTGGTCCTGCGCCAGCTCAAACGGGCCAGATCCTTTAATACGCGGGTCGGTGCGCCAGGTGTAGCCGCCCTCAACTTTTGCATGGCCACGATCAATGATGCAGCGTGCAGACGTAGGGTTTTGGCCCGTTGCCTGTGACAGACGCTCGGTCATGGCTTCTAACGTCGGAAAGACTTTCAGGTTTGAGGCGGTCTTGAACGACGATGCGATAGTTGAGCGAAAGTGATCTAGGGTGTTCTTTGCTTGATTGGTGCCGCTGTAGCCGTCGATGCAAATCAGTTTTTCGACACGCTCTGGAAACAGGCCCGCCAATTGCGAGCCTATCTCAGCGCCCATGGAGTGACCCAGCACATTGAATGTCTTCCAACCAAACTGATCGGCGACCGCGAGTATGTCGCGAATATCATTCAAACCAGAATACAGCTCACCATGACGGCGGTGCTCAGACAAACCGTGACCCGCGAAGTCCATGGCACAAATACGCAGACCACTGAGGTGCGGCGCGATCATGTCAAAGCTGTTGGCATTGTCCAGATAACCATGCAGGGCAATAGTAGGTTGGCCTGACTCAGGTCCCCACAGCTTGGCTGCGACTTTTAAGTAGCCAATATCAAGGATAATTTCAGTGTTCACAATGACACTCCTTATTTATATTTATGCAGATCGTTTGTGCCGATGACTTAATCAGCCAGCGCGCCTGTACGGCTTAAGCAACAGCCTTACACGACATGTCTAAAAATGGGGTTTATGCGGTTCGATGTTTATGTGGGTCAGTATTCCTGAGTAGCCAGCGCCCGAAAATAATAATAAATTCAGGCTAATCAATAGATTATAGCTACAACAAAGCCTCTGAGCACCTGCCTCGACGCGCGTGATAGTACACAATAAGCTGACTTGATCATATGCCAAGGTCGTTGACTCACGGTCCCCGGAAAAAACTATCGGTAGTAAGCAGGCGCCAGCGTTAGGCGCTTCGCTAACGCCTGGTCATGCTCGATCCAAAGTGTCGCGTTAGTCTCAGCCAGATAGGCTTCCAACTTATCCATAGAGGCGAGGGTCGCTTCACGACTATCGTTAAACTCCGGCACACTACGCAGGGTGCGGCTTGCCTGAAAGTGGTATTGGTCACCTGACAACACGACCGTGCCGGTGTCTTCGAGCTTGACGGCCAGTGCTTGATGACCCGGCGTATGCCCTGGCAATGACAGGATCAGAACAGTGCCGTCACCAAACACATCATAATCTCCGTCAAGCAGGGTTTTAGGCGCGTCAGCCAGCGCGTTATAAAGAGATTCATCGAACACGGGGTAATCGCTGGCGTGCTCAAAGGCAGCAGTAAACTCTGGGCGCTGAATCAGCATGGTTGAGGCGGTAAAAGCGTTCGCCGCGCCAGCATGGTCGAAATGCATGTGCGAAAGCGCCAAATACTTGATATCTGCAAGGGCTACCCCTAACTGCTCAAGCTGCGTGATCAGGGAGGTTTCATAGATCATGGTGGCACCCGGCTGCAACTCAACAGGCCCTTGTCCTGCCAGCCCTATGGGCAGACCTGCATCCCATATCATAAGCCCTGCAGGGTGTTCGATAAGGTAACACGGCACAAACAGCTCCCTTACGGGGGTGTCTTCATTGGTGAGCCCGAAGCTCGCGACATCGGTGATGCGCAAATTACCGCAGTCAAACACCGTCAGCCGCACTGAATCAACCGAACCTCGGTTCTGGCCAAGCACACCTGTGGCGAAAACCATACCAAGCATAAATACGATAAGGGTCTGTTGCATGCTGTCGGTCCTCTATCCATGAATTGGCATCGAGACTGCAAGAGCCTTGCCGCGACTAGCACGCACTATAACACCGACGGCAAAACACAGGCATCGCG
>JBLHVI010000064.1:0-16847 GCA_047630175.1 Candidatus Azotimanducaceae bacterium | reverse complement strand
CCTTACCCAGACCCTTACCCAGACCCTTACCCAGACAAGGCTTAGTCGGATGCAACCGGCGCATCGGCTTCAGGTTTTACTTTCGCTTTCGTCTTAGCGTTAGTTTTCGCCTTTGTTTTCGCCTTGGTTTTGGCCTTTGTTTTAGCCTTTGTTTTAGCCTTGGCTTTCGCTTTGGGCTTGCGCACTGGCGCGGCTTCTTCGACCCACTTTGTATCGACGAAATCAGCACGCCAGCCCGTAGGCTTATCGTCTTTTTCCGTCATCACAAAATGCTCTTTAGTCTTGCGACCGTATTTAATGAGACTGCGGTTACCGTCAGGATCTTGCAGAGGCGCACGCATTAGGAAAGCGTACTTAGGGTCAATCTCATTCTGGTGCGGTATTAGCTCATCTAAATAAGGCGCGCGGGTTTCACGGTTTTTTGGAAACTGACTGGCCGCCAGAAATATACCTGCAGCGCCGTCCCGCAACACATAAGTATCGTCAACTTTGACGCATTGCAACTCTGGCATCGCCACCGGGTCCATCTTCGGCGGCGCCGCCTCACCATTGCGCAACAACTTACGGGTGTTTTTGCAATCATCGCTGGTGCAGCCGAAGTACTTGCCAAAACGACCCGTCTTGAGTTGCATCTCAGCACCACACTTGTCGCATTCCAGCAGCGGACCTTCGTAGCCCTTAATCTTGAATTGACCGCGCTCGATCTCCGCACCATCACAGTCTGGGTTGTTGCCGCAAATATGCAACTTGCGCTCGGCGTCGATCAGGTAGCTGTCCATGGCTGTTTTACACAGCGAACAGCGATGCTTCGTCAGCAACAGGCGTGACTCTGCCTCATCATCAGCATTGGCACTCACTACCTCATCACCGGAGATAAGGTTAATGGTACTCTTGCAACGCTCTTTAGGTGGCAGATTATAGCCAGAGCAACCTAGGAATACGCCAGTGCTCGCGGTACGAATCTGCATTTTGCGCCCGCATTGTGGACAATCGATATCAGTCATCGTTGGCTCGTTAGCACGCATGCCACCGATCTCACTGCCAGCAGTTTCTAGCTTGCCCGCAAAGTCGCCGTAAAACTCGTTAAGAACACTTTTCCAGTCAAGTTTGCCGTTCGAAACGCTATCGAGTTTTTGTTCCAGCTCTGCAGTAAAGCCGTAGTCGAGCAAGTTTGGGAAATTCTCAACTAAGCGATCTGTTACCACGTCACCAATTTTTTCGGCATAAAAACGCTTGTTCTCAAGTTTCACATAGCCGCGGTCTTGGATCGTGGTGATGATCGCCGCATAAGTCGAAGGGCGACCGATGCCTTTTTTCTCCATTTCTTTGACTAAGCTGGCCTCACCATAGCGAGGCGGCGGCTTAGTAAAGTGCTGCACTGGCAACAACTCGGCGAGCGATAGCATCTGACCCACAGCATATTCAGGCAGACGCGGCTCTTCATCTTTGCGACCGGCAGGTGGTTGAACCAGGGTATAGCCGTCAAACCGCAGAATACGCCCACGGATACGTAGCTCAAGTGCATCAGCATTAACCACCAATGCAGTACTGGTATATTCGGCATTAGGCATCTGACAAGCCACAAACTGACGCCAGATAAGCTCGTACAGACGCTCAGCATCGCGTTCCATACCGGCAATCGACGACGTTTTTACAGTGACATCTGATGGACGTATTGCTTCATGCGCCTCTTGAGCGCCGTCTTTGCTGCTGTAAACTCGCGGAGCTTCCGGCACATACTTTGCGCCATATTCTGCACCAATAAAGTCACGGCAACCGTTAACAGCATCATTACTTAAGTTGGTTGAATCCGTACGCATGTAAGTAATGTAACCTGCTTCATAGAGGCGTTGGGCCAACATCATGGTTTTCTTCACGCCGAACCCTAAACGTGTACTGGCAGCCTGTTGCAGGGTAGACGTAATGAAAGGTGCAGTCGGTCGGGTCTGGGTCGGCTTGTCTTCGCGACTCTTGACGATAAAACTGGCGGCCTGCAAACGTTGTAGCGCGGCGTCAGCCTGTTCTTTGTTAACCGGCCGAAAACCCTTACCGGCGTCCTTTGTCACCTCGAACTTCACGACATCTTCTGTCGGTGAGTCTGACTCTCGCAGGTTCGCAAACACCTCCCAGTATTCTTCCGGAATGAATGCTCGGATTTCTCGCTCACGCTCCACCAACAGACGTACGGCCACCGACTGAACCCGCCCTGCTGACAGGCCGCGAGCGATCTTAGCCCATAGCAAAGGCGACACCATAAAGCCCACAACCCGGTCTAAAAAGCGTCGAGCCTGCTGCGCATTGACCCGCGCCATATTGACTTCGCCGGGATGCTCAAAGGCTTCTTGAATCGCCTTTTTAGTGATCTCGTTAAACACGACACGACGATAGCGGCTGTCATCACCGCCGATCACCTCACGCAAATGCCAGGCAATGGCTTCACCTTCGCGATCAAGGTCAGTGGCGAGGAATATCTGGTCAGCATCCTTTGCCAGTCTCTGCAGCTCGCTGACGACTTTTTCTTTGTCGGGTAAGGTCTGGTAGTTTGCCTCCCAGTTGTTTTCAGGATCAACGCCCATGCGGGTGATTAGCTGTGTGCGAGCTTTCTGCTTTTTATAGGCTTCTTTTTTGTCGGCAGGCACTTTGCGGGTTTTTGCGGCCTCGGCAGCTCGTGCCTTGGGGTCAACCACGCGGGACGCACCGGTAGGCAAATCGCGGATGTGCCCCACGCTCGACTTAACGATAAAGTCGTTCCCGAGATATTTATTAATCGTCTTGGCTTTAGCCGGCGACTCAACAATGACTAGCGACTTTCCCATACATTCCTATTGACCTGCCAACAACGTGGCGAAAAACGGCGATTCTAAAAAGACGACATCACACGGCGCCATCAAACCGGCGACATATATAGTGTGTTACTTGGCGAAGGTCAACCCGGGTTCACTCGGAATCCGAATCGAACGCGCCTAGAACAGTTCGCCGATGCCTTTCTAGCTTAGCCGACAATCGCGTGCCCTTGTCAACCCACAGTTTACCGGCGGTAGGTTTTCTGGGCTCAATCATCAACGTGGGTAGCCAGCGGCAGCGCAGCACAATCTCTTAAGAAATCAATGAGTTTGGCTAACCCTTGCGGGTCTGCACGCTCGCGCCAATAGACCGAAATAATAAATTTTTGCTCCTCCACCCGAATGACATCATCGGGCAGGCTCTCCAACGCACCTACAAGGTAGCCACCCAGGATTGGCGGCAGGTCTGAAATTCGTGTGTCATGCCATTGCCACCCCGGGGCTAAACCTGCAACGCAGGCGCCTCGTGTTCGATCCAAGGCCCAGGCAATCTCTGGGCGCTGACGCCACTGATCCGGTCTTGGGCGAAAGCATCGATAAGCAACCACCGCCATGACGCGCTCCAGCGGCTTACCGGTATTACTTAAATACGCCTCAGGGTCTGGGTCTGGGTCGTCAATGCGGGTCAACGCCACACTGATACCCGCGTTCATGGCGGCCTTGCGCATCTGGATCTGTTGCTTTTGGCGCTTTGACGGCAAAAGCGCCAATATTGGTCCAATAATGACCAACAGAACGACAATAATGATGACATAGGCCATGATCGTGATTACTCTTGATGAAAAGACGACAGCCGACAAGCCATTGCTGTTGAGGTCGGTCAGTTTACTGTGTAAATTTGACTCGCAGGTTGTTTCAATAACGTTTATCTGACTATTTAATTAAGCGCACTATCTAGCCCACTATCCCAATCACTATTTTTCGAGGTATCTTCCATGGCTGAGTACAAGCATATTCTGGTTGCTGTAGACCTGACGGAAGAATCGCTGCAGGTAACCCTGCGCGCCTGCGCTCTGAAGCGCGCGTTTCAGGCAAGGTTAAGCTGCGTGCATGTTATTGAGCCGTTAAGCTTAGCTTATGGGGGTGATATCCCTATGGATTTGTCGACAATTCAAGAGCAAATTCAGGAAACTGCGAAGAATCATCTGGCAGATTTCGCCAGCACGTTATCTATCCCCACTGAGGATCAGCACTTGATCTTTGGTCGGCCGGAAACAGAAATCCATGCTTTAGCAGAGCAATCTGGCGCGGACCTGATCGTTGTCGGCAGCCACGGCCGCGCCGGCCTTGCACTACTGCTGGGCTCAACCGCCAACGGTGTATTGCATGGTGCGACGTGCGATGTCCTTGCCGTTCGTGTCGGTACTTAATCTGCGCTAGGTTATTGTTGTGTTGACTGTCAGCTTCGTTGCGCACGCCCATTACTGCGCAAGCGAGAAATCCATCAGACCACACATGAGGAGCCCGCTAATGGCGGCGTGCCTCGCCGTGTTATTGTGTCTGGTGTTTCCAACAATGGCCGCAGAGCCCGGCATAGAAACCAATATGGCCGCAATCGTGGCAACCGGCACCGCCGGGTCTATGCCGCTTGCATCAACCAAACTGTACACCCAAAGACGGCAATATCAATCAGCCATCGCTGCAATTAAAGCCGGCCAGACGACAAAATATATAAACCTCGCTGACGATCTTAGAACCTACCCCTTGTACCCCTATCTTGACTACACCTACAAAATTTACCACCTGTCGCGCCAAAAAGGTGAGCAGATACAATCATTTATTGACCAGTGGCCAGACACCCCCCTTGCCAACCAGCTACGCCAAAACTGGCTGTACAACCTCGCCAAACGCAGTCAATGGGCGGAGTTTCTAGCCTTTCATGATCCCGAGCAAGCCAATGATATCAACGCCTGCTTTCACGCTTACGCACTGTTTAAAGTCGACCAGCAAACAAAGGCATTTGCCGAAGCGCGAAAGTTATGGCTGGTGGGCGAGTCTCAACCCGACGAGTGTGATGCCATTTTCAAAGCGTGGCGCGATGCTGACTTACTCACGGATGACCTCGGGTGGCAACGCTTCCAATTGGCCATGAATAATAATGCCACGACCCTCGCCGCTTACCTCGTACGTTTCGTTGGCAAGGCAGACAAATCGCTCGCCAACGCCTATCAACGGGCACGGCGCGAGCCCGCTAGCGTATTAAAAGAGCGTCTACTTGCTCAAAATAGCCCAAAGGTACGCCAGGTAATTAGCTACAGCATTAAGCGCCTAGCACGCCAAGACGTCCGTGCAGCCTTGGCAGCCTTGCAGCGCTATGAGCAGACCCACAACGTTAGCGAGCAAGACTTACAAGACCTGTACGCTTACGTTGGTGTCCGATTGAGCAACACTGGTGATCCAGACAACGTCCTAGACCGCTTACCGATGAAGCTTACGGGCCAAACTGATTTGCTAGAAGCACGCACTCGCCTGGCGTTGCAGCAGCTAGACTGGGGACAGGCATTGGTCATGATCAATCTGTTGGAAGCAACGACGCAGGGGCAACCACGCTGGCAATACTGGAAAGCGCGCATTTTGGCGGGGTCAACTAACCTACGTGACCAACAGGCCGCTAAAAATATTTTTGCAGACATCGCCCAGCAACGGAATTTTTATGGGTTTCTGGCCGCTGACATTATTCAACAGCCATACAACTATGAAGACGAGCCAGCCAACATTAACCCAGAAGAAATACTGGCGCTGGAGGCCACCCCCGGAATTCAGCGCGCGTCTGAGCTGTTTGCGCTGCGGGAGCTAACACGCGCTAGGCGCGAATGGCGTTTCACCACGCGTAACTTCTCAGTTCGCGAACGTCAGATCGCCGCGCGGGTGAGTCATGGCTGGGGCCAATATAACCAAGCAATAAGAGCTATGATTGATGCCCAAGCTTGGAATGATCTGGATATTCGGTTCCCCCTCGCGTTCCAAGAAAGCTTTATCAACAGTGCCCGCGTTGCCGTGATATCACCACAATGGTCCATCGCTATAGCCCGCCAAGAAAGCGCGTTTATGACCGACGCACGCTCCGGAGCAGGCGCGATGGGGCTCATGCAACTGATGCCCGCCACGGCCAAGCAGACAGCACGCCGCCACGGCATTAGCTATTCGTCACCCCTTGACCTGATTGACCCCTACAAGAACATTAAACTCGGCACAGCTTACTTAGGGAACATGTTCCGGCGCTTCAACAACAACCGCGTTCTTGCCTCGGCAGCTTACAACGCTGGACCCTCACGTGTTAAACGCTGGATCAATCCGGCACTGCCGTTGGATGTATGGATCGAGACCATCCCCTTTACAGAAACGCGCAATTATGTCCAGAACGTTCTGATGTTTGCGAGCATCTACTCACGGCGGCTAAATCTTAATCGGCCATTGATCTACCCTAGCGAGTGGAGCGACTTCTCGCAGCCCAACATTACTCAACGCTTACCTGAAGTAGCACCTCGTAAGGGTTAATTCGGGCCAGCGCACGAATTTAACATCGAGCCAGCACTTTGATCAATATTCTGCAGTTGCCGCTAAATCATCTATACTTAACCTCAGCTAAAAGCCTAATCTTGTTCAGCAGAGTGAATAATACATGTCCGTAACAACCAAGTCAGCGCGAGCGAGTGTTACCCCGGCTGGTCGTAGGTCAGGGCGCCCGTCGTGATGCTGCACCTGAGTCCCGCGCCCATCGAACCAGCGAGACACCAAAGCAGCCGATCCGTGCGCCGTCTACTACCGCGGAAGTCCTGCCAATGATCAACAGCAAAATCCAGCACTCACTGGTTGCATTGCCGTTTACCAACCACATCAACCAACCGCTGAGCAAGATCACTAGCGCCTCGCATAGCAATGAGCCTACTGCATGGCAACAGCCGATAAACACGATCAAACAGAGCGACGCCATGGCGTCGGAACGTTCAATGTTTGAGCACATGATACAGGGTGCCAGCGATGACGAAGCCCTGACGATCTATCGCCACCACTTTGACGACCAGCCACTAACGGTCGATTCTAACGACGACATTGAACGCTTCTAAGCCTGCAGCGCCCAACACACTGCCAGCTTTGTTGGCGCGCCAACCGATCTTCGATTGTGACACCAATATCGTTGCCTACGAGCTATTGTTTCGCCAAGTCCATGCCGACAATGCAGGTGTTGTGGACGGCGATAGCGCTACATCTCAAGTACTGATCAATGCCTTCACTCACCTCAACATGAATAGCTTGGTGGGTGACAATCGAGTCTACGTCAACTTCACACGCAATCTGATTGGCTACTCACTGCCGTTCGATAAGTCCCGGCTAGTGATTGAAGTGCTCGAGGATGTCATTTTTGATGACGAGCTCGTGGCTTTGATCAAGACCCTGGCCGATGACGGCTATACCATCGCCCTCGACGATTTTGAACTTAAGCCCGGCGCTGAACGCGTGCTACCCCTTGTAGATGTTGTCAAACTCGATGTCATTGCCCTCGACCGCCAAGCATTGCGCTACCACGTTGAGCAACTGCGCCCCTACAACGTCACCTTGCTGGCCGAGAAAGTTGAAACCCATGAGGACTATCAATTCTGCAAAGATCTTGGATTTAGCCTGTTTCAAGGTTATTTTCTCTGCAAGCCCCAAATCGTCGCCGGCCACAAAATCCCGCCCGCGCGCTTAGTCGTGCTCGAATTGCTGAGCAAACTGCAAGACCCTGATATCGAAATGCGAGAGCTCGAACGCCTCATCAATCTCGACCCGGTAATCGGCTTCAAGATCATGACCCTGTTAAATTCCCCCCTGTATGCCATGGTTGGCAAAATAGAATCGTTGCGCCAGGCAATCAACTACCTTGGACTGAACCGGTTGCGCAGCCTCGCGAGCCTCCTCGCCCTGTCGAACCTAACGGACAAGCCAAGCGGCTTAAAAGTGAACACCATGATCAGGGCGAAAATGTGCGAGTCCCTCGGACAAAAAATTGCCCCCGACCTCGCCAATCGCTTCTTCTCCGTTGGTCTACTCTCAACCCTAGACGCCTACTTCGACCAGCCACTCGCCTCCTTGATAGCCGGCTTTGCTTTGCACCCCGATCTGTCTGACGCGCTTCTCTCGTTCAGCGGCAACTGCGGCCAAGTGCTCCGCGCAGTCATCGCGCATGAGCGAGCCCAATGGGACGATATCGACTGGGAATACCTCGCGACCTTCAATATAGCCGCAGACGATATCAACGAAGCCTACCAAGCCAGCATTATCTGGCAAGCTCAGTCAGCATTGATTTGATCGCTTCTTGACGGCTGCTTAGTCATCCCCTCCCACTTACCGCTATCCGGCGCCTTAATCGCCATACTTTTGCGCTATACTGCCCGCCAATAACATCAACCCAAACGCTAAAGATGATGGCTTGAGTTTCAAACGATCAAACTAATACGATGTCGAAAGGGGCGCGGAGTGTGCGCACCTAAGCGCCAGATGGTGTAAATATTACGACGTCAATTACCCTAGCAGTAGGCGACAAGGGTTCGTTTCTCAGGGAGCGACTCAGCACGGCGCCATCCTTCGCGGAGCAAGACTGTAGGGCACTAGACCAAGCGCGGGTAGCGCCGCGGGCCGCCAAGCGAATGGGCGCGAGTAAAGCCCTATTCTGCAGTGAAACAGAGCCTTTGAGGCTAAATCTCTAAATCGACCCGACCTAACGCAGAACCTTATTGCTAAGAAATTTCACGATAACCATTAACTAATCACCGCATGCCTAAACAATAGATAACCAAAACATGAGCCAACAAACAACCAGTCCCGCACCGCTAATCGACATCGGCGCCAACCTCACTCACGAGTGTTTTATCAGCGATATTCCCGCCGTCGTCAGCCGCGCTAAAGCCGCCGGTCTGGTGCAAATCATGGTCACTGGTGCATCATTGCAGGGCAGTCAGCAGGCCGCACAATTGGCCCAACAGCATTCAGGCTTTCTATGGGCATCAGCCGGTATTCATCCGCACCATGCCGACGAAGCTGATGCCGGTGCAATGACGGTCATAACGCAATTACTGAACCAGCCAGAGGTGAAAGCAGTAGGTGAAACCGGACTAGATTTCTTTCGCGACCTGTGTCCTCGCGCACAACAAGTTAAAGCCTTCGAAGCCCACATTGAACTCGCCATTGATTTGCAAATGCCCATGTTTCTGCACGAGCGTGACGCCAGCGAAACCTTTATCGAAGTCTTGTCAGCGTATCGCGATCGACTCTCCAAGGTTGTAGTCCACTGCTTCACCGGTGAGGCCGCCGCCCTACATAGCTACCTCGATATGGACTGCCATATTGGCATTACCGGCTGGCTGTGCGATGAACGCCGGGGTACCCATCTGATACCGCTGATGGCAGATATCCCTGACGATCGCCTCATGATCGAGACAGACGCACCATACCTAATGCCACGTAATATTCGGCCAAAACCTAATAATCGCCACAACCAGCCACACTTTTTGTCTTATGTATGTCAAGCAGTCGCCGATGCAAGGGGCACAGACTATGCCAGCGTCGCCGCTGCAACCACGGCCAACGCCATCGCGTTCTACGCATTGTGAAAATTATCTTGTACACCACGCTAGGTTGTCATTTATGCGAACTCGCCTTACATTTACTGCAGGCGCAGCAGGCAAAAGGTCGCGATCTACAGGTACTCGAAGTGGAGATCAGTGATGATGACGATCTGATAGAGCGCTACGGTATTCGTATTCCCGTGCTCCGCGTCAATCATGCTGGCGCTGATGCCGAACTCGGCTGGCCCTTCAATGAAAACCGCCTTGAGGAATTTCTTGATAACCCGTGCTGATTGCCAGTCATCTCGTCATGGACAAGCAACACACCGATAATACACAAGCTAAACAACCGTATCAGGACACTTACCATGCAAGCAGATTATGGCAGTTGGGCATCACCGATAACTTCAGATCTTATCGTCGCAGAGATGATAGGCGTGTCCGGCCCTCGGTCCGAGGGCGACAGCCTGTATTGGCTTGAATCACGACCGCAGGAAGCCGGCCGCAATGTCTTGGTCCAACGACTTCGTAATGGCGAAACACGGGACTTGACCCCCGCACCGTTTAATGTCCGCACCCGGGTCCATGAATATGGCGGCGGCGCGTGGTGGATGCATGCGCAATACATTTACTTCGTTAACTTTGTCGACCAGCAAATTTATCAATTACAGACAACGGATGCCGACAGCCCAGTGACGGCTGAGCCGCAAAAATTGACTAACGTTACCAGCCTGAGGTTTGCCAATGGCATAATGGATACGCACCGACAGCGACTGATATGCGTGGTGGAAGATCACCGGCAGGAGACTCACGAGCCGCAAAATTACCTCGGCGCAATAGATCTTGCCAGCGGCGCTGTCACAGCGTTGCACCAGGGCCACGATTTCTATGCAGCGCCAGCCTTGAGCCCCGACGGCGAAAAGCTTGCATGGATCACCTGGGATCACCCTGACATGCCTTGGGATGGCACACAACTCTGGGAGGCTAGCACCACCGAACCGACCATACCCACTCGAATTACCGGCGGACGAGATGAATCAGTACAACAACCCCGTTATGCGGCGGACGGCTGTTTACATTTCATTTCCGATCGCAGCGGCTGGTGGAACTTGTACCGCCAAGCGGAAGATGGCGGCGATGAGTGTCTGTGGGCAATGCAAGCCGAATTCGGCGTACCCCATTGGGTATTCGGCAGCTGCACCTATCAATTTCAGCCTAATGGCATCGTTTGTCTGTATTCAAGTCAAGGCGAAAGCTACTTGGCACACCTCAATCATGATGGCAAGCATCATGTCATCAGCCAGCCTTGCACCCAAATCAACAGCTTTTACATCAACACACGAACCAACACCTGTTTGCTCGAGGGCGCCTCGCCAACCCAGTTCAATGCCATCATCGCCCTCGACCTTGGTAATGGCGCAACCACAATCATTAAGTCCTCTTGCGACCTGATGCTTGACCCGGGTTATTACGCCGTGCCCCAAACCATTACCTACACAACGGGAGACGATGATGTCGCCCATGGGTTTTATTACCCACCTACTAACAAGGATTTTGAGGCGCCGCCGAACAGCGCACCACCACTCATTGTCCAACTTCACGGTGGCCCCACCAGCAGTACCCATTCTGGCCTAAACTTGAGCAAGCAATACTGGACCAGCCGCGGCTTCGCCGTGCTCGACGTGAACTACCGGGGTTCAACAGGCTATGGCCGGGCTTACCGTGACAAGCTTCGGCATCAGTGGGGCGTAGCTGACGTTGATGACACGGTCTATGGCGCGCGCTACCTGGTTGCACAGCAGTTGGCTAATCCGGACCAGTTAGCCATTAAGGGCGGCAGCGCCGGCGGCTACACCACCTTGGCGGCGCTGGCCTTACGAGACACCTTTAAAGCCGGCGCCAGCTATTATGGTATCGGCGACCTAGAAGCTCTGGCGCGAGACACGCACAAGTTCGAGTCCCGTTATCTTGACAGTATGATTGGCGAGTACCCCAAAGAAATAGCTATTTATAAGGCCCGCTCACCCATCAACCATATCGACAAACTGTCTTGTCCAGTGATTTTCTTTCAGGGCCTCGAAGACAAAGTCGTGCTACCTAATCAAGCAGAGGCAATGGTCGAGGCTCTGTCTCGCAAGGGTATACCCGTCGCTTATGTGCCCTTCGAGGGCGAACAGCATGGCTTTCGAAAGTCTGAGAACATTAAACGTGCACTCGACCTGGAGCTGTATTTTTATGGCAAGGTCTTTGGCTTTATTCCTGCTGACGCCATCGCCCCTATAACCATCATCAACCTGCCGGAATAAGACGAAGAAGACGCTTATGAGCACGCTCATTCAATGCATCAACATCAGTCATATGGCCGGTACCAAGGCTCTATTTAGCGACCTCCAACTGACCATAGACAGCACCGCAAAGATTGGTTTAGTGGGCCACAACGGCGCGGGAAAATCTACCTTACTGGCCTTACTGGCTGGTGCGAGCGCTGATGCCGGCGACATCAGCCACAGCAATGATTTACAGCTGGAAACCGTTGAACAATTTATCCCCGAGTCGCTTCTGGATTTATCCTTGGTAGCGGCATTGACCAGCAAACTGGCCGCTGAAGAGCGAGATTTTTCCGCCTACAAAGTAGCGCGACTATTGGACCAATTGGGCTTTAGCGAGACTGAGTTTGATCATCGCGTACGGGATTTAAGCGGTGGCCAACAAAATCGATTGATGTTCGCCCGCGCCATTATTAATGGCCCTAATTTGGTGCTGTTTGACGAACCAACAAACCATCTTGACCTCGGAACGTTGTTGTTCTTCGAGCAGTTCTTGCGACGTTTCGATGCCGCCTTTCTGCTCATTTCCCACGATCGCCAGTTCCTTGATGCCGTAACCACTAGCACGGTGATTTTACGCGACGAACGTGCTTATCACTTCGCTCTACCCTGCTCCGCCGCCCGGCAGCGCTTACTCGAAAGGGACGAGGCAGATGCCGCGCGCCGCAAGGAGGAGGAAAAATCGCTGAAAAGCCTCAAAGCCAGCCAGAAGCGCATGGCCGAGTGGGGCAAGGTATACGACAACGAAAAGCTGGCGCGTAAAGCCAAGAGCATGGAAAAACGCATCACCAAACTTGAGGAAGCCAAAACCTTTGTGACCAGAGGCTCGGGCCTTAGCCTGGCGCTGGATGTCGACACCAGTCGCGCCAGCCGAATGCTACAAATCGAGAATAAAGATGTCGCGGCAGTAGCGTCACAGCCGCTGTTTTACATTGAAGATTTTTATCTACGACCTGGCGACCGAGTTGCATTGTTAGGCCACAATGGTGCAGGCAAAACCACACTGATTCATCAGATCATGCAAAGTTACCGAACCGGTTCTAATTTTGTCAAATTCAATCCCCAGTGTCAGATTGGTTACTACGATCAGGAAATGGCTGAACTCAATACCGAACACACCCTACTAGAGAGCCTTCGTGCTCATTGCCAGCGCACCGAGCAGGACTACAGCACGGGCTTAATTCACGCGGGCTTTCCCCACAAAGACTTCGACAAGCGTGTGATTGTATTAAGCGGTGGCGAGAAAGCGCGACTTATGTTCTTAATGATCAAACTTAACCAACCAAACTTTCTGATCATGGACGAGCCTACCAATCATATCGATATTCAGGGCAAGGAAGAGCTGGAAGCGCAGTTGCTAAGCGGTCAGGCTACGTTGCTAGTCACGTCTCATGACCGCCGCTTCGTCGATCATATTGCCCAGCGTTACCTGATGATCGACGAAGGACAGCTCAGGGAAATCAGTGACCCTAACGAATTTTACAACGGCTTTGGTGCGGGCATGCCTCAGCGGCTTGTTCGCGATCAGCAACCGGCAACCAATGATGCTGGCCCCATCAATACGCCATCCACTGCGCTGGAAGATTTTGATTCTGATGACGCTAAACTGCAACGTTTGATAGACCTGGAAGCCCTGCTTGAGGCTGACCTAGCGCGCAAAGTTCGGTTTCAAAAACCACGTCTGCAGCAGCAGTGGCGCGCTGAAATCAAGCACCTCGGGCTATTGCTGAAGTAGTCCTTAGAAACCCGCTGATATCTCAGTTCGCCCACTTGGCAAACCTCCAGTATTCCTCCCCATTCACCGCTTTCGATTAACTTCACGACCTACTATTATCACGCTAAAGTTTGTATGCAACTGTGCGCCTGTATCGGTGCGCCGACTATACGGACTTTAGTCAACTGTCTTCTCCATACAGCGAACACGTTTACTATGGCCCCAGCAGCACTGATACAACCCATCATCAACGCGCAACTCAAAATCGCCGTGCTCAATGGCGGCACCTCTGCCGAGGCGGAAGTCTCTCGGGTGTCTGCGCGGGGCGTCATCGAGGCGCTACGCGTGAACTATAGCCAAGTGTTTGATATCTCACTCGACGGCGATTTTGCTGCGCAACTCAGCAACTGCAAACCTGATGTGGTTTTTCCCGTGGTTCACGGATCACCCGGTGAGGACGGTACGCTGCAGGGTTTTCTAGAAATGCTCGGTTATGCATACGTCGGCAGCGACGTTCACAGCAGTGCTGTCGCCATGGACAAAATCATTGCAAAACATGTCTTCCGGGCCGCTGGCCTGCCGTTGATCGAGCAATTAGTTGTTGAACAGGCGGATGGCATCAGCGCCGCTGTTGACCTTATCCAGGCTCACCTCGGCAGCTACGTCGTGGTCAAGCCTGCCCGCCAAGGCAGTGCCTTAGGCGTGACTCTCGTGGACAATGCGAACCAATTACCCGGTGCCTTACAGTTAGCATTCGACCTAGACCCCCGTCTGTTAGTGGAGCGACGTATCGACGGCAAGGAAATTACTGTCGGTGTTATCGACGTAAACGTCGATACAGCCGTTAAACAAAGACAGAGCACACAGACCCTAGCTTTTCCTGTCATCGAGATCGCCACCCCAGATAACACGTTCTATGATTATGCCCATCGTTACACCGTCGGACTCAGCGATCACTTGATGCCAGCGCCTTTGACATCTGCCCAGACCTTGCGGCTGCAGGCTATCGCTATTGCCGCCCATCGCAGCCTCGGCTGTCGCGACTTGTCGCGAGCTGATTTTGTAGTACCCAATGATGACGAAGAATATTTGTTAGAGGTCAACACAATACCAGGCATGACCCCCACCAGTCTTTATCCTGATGGGGCATCTGGTTTTGGCCTGACGTTTGCTGAACTCACCAGCTATTTAGTTGAGCGTGCCGCTGCACGATGATTTGGACCTACAGATCATAGCCGCGCTCATTGTGTTGATTAATATCTAGACCCTCGGTTTCTTCGTCGGCAGAAACCCGCAGACCAATGAGGCTATCAACGAGCTTGAGTAGGACCAGGGTACAAATGGCCGTATAACCGCCAACCGCGATCACACCGATAACCTGCACCTGTAGTTGCGACATCATGGTCATACCGTCAGCGTAACCTTGGCCGCTGAACACGCCGAGGCTGGTACTGGCAAATACCGCGGCCAGAATGGTCCCCAAAGCCCCGCCGACTCCATGTACGGGGAACACGTCCAGCGAATCATCAATATGCAGCTTTTGCTTAAACAGCATTGTCATATTGAAACAAACAATACCAGCCAGCACGCCGATAACGAGCCCGCCCGCCGGGCCAACAAAACCGGATGCCGGTGTAATAGTCCCCAAACCAGCTACCATGCCGGTTACGGCGCCTAGCGCACTAGGCTTGCCAAACTTGAACCACTCACACGCCATCCAAGTCAGCGCACCCGCAGAGGCTGACATATGCGTGACAAGCATCGCCATACCCGCGTCACCATTGGCCGCCAGCGCGCTGCCGCCGTTAAATCCAAACCAACCTACCCAGAGCATTGCCGCGCCCGTCACTACCATGGTCATGTTGTGCGGCGGCATGGCTGTTTTCGGGAAACCTCGGCGCGGTCCCATGTATATTGCACACACCAGCGCCGCAATACCGGCCGTGACATGCACCACAGTACCTCCGGCAAAGTCCAGCAGTCCCATCTGCCCTAGCCAGCCGCCACCCCAGACCCAGTGGGTCACGGGACCATAGACCACCAACAACCAAAGACCTGAAAAAAACAGCATAGCGGCGAAACGCATGCGCTCAGCAAAGGCACCAACAATGAGGGCAGGCGTAATAATGGCAAACGTCAGCTGAAACATGGCAAAAACACTTTCAGGTATGTCTGTGCCACCTGCGACAGAATGCTCTGCAAGGTTACCCATAAAGATACTGCCCAACCCACCCACAAAGGCGTTACCTTCTGCAAAGGCCATGGAGTAGACCACTACTAGCCACAAGACTGACACGAGGCAGGTGATAGCAAAACATTGCATCAGCACACTCAGGACATTTTTAGAGCGCACTAGCCCGCCGTAAAAAAGCGCTAAGCCGGGAATTGTCATGAACAGAACCAGCGCTGTCGAGGTCAATATCCAAGCGGTGTTGCCGCTGTCAATGCGCGGCATGTTCGCTTCTGCAAAAGCCTGAGGCCCCAGCAACAGGCACGTCAGGGTCATACCCAGACGGGATAGTAAAGTGATCATGTTGTAGCCTCGTATGCAGCGGCAGGGTGCAACGGTCGTCGACCCTAGCGGGTTATTGTTGTTTTATGACGCCAAAGTGTACCGACTCACAGTACGCACCACAACCGGGCGATCTGTACATTTTCGGCACGCTAAATGACCCTCGCCGGAATGGCCGACGTGACGATGCAGCGCACCTGAAATATATTTTTAACCGCTATTGTTCGTCAAGAGGCTGTGGCTATGGCTATGCAACAGGCAGAAATACTGGCTTAGAACCAATGTAAATATCAGGTGACAGGGTTAGAGCAAACTGTTTGTCGACATCTAAATCTGCCTGCGCTAAAAAGGTTGTAGGTCTTGTTATAACTATTGATTTACCTGCATTGGGGTAGCGAGACTTCTAAGAGATCGCCGCTCTCACGCGATGTTCATTCACTGCAATTGATCCTTCACCAATTTCGAGGCGAGTACTTGCGGTAGCGACACACGCGTTTTTATTTCGATAGAAACATCTCTGGCGTTGCTATTGCGTATCACTTGCCTAGCTCGCTCCGCGTATTGGCACCTTTTAAGTAAAAGACCCGGCGCAGAGTTTCGGCTTCGAAAAAAGGTCATTAGTTAACGAAATTGACATTGGCATTTCTGAAGTATGGAGTTGTTTTTTATATGAAAAGACAAAAAAGAGACAAAAGTAATAGAGCCTTTACCCGTGGTTACCAGTTTGGCATGCACGGGAAATCCAAAGAATTATGTCCCCACCATGAAGTCGACACACGACAGGCTTGGCTAAGCGGATGGCGCACCGGCCGCGAAGATAATTGGGACGGCTACATAGGGACCGCCGGCGTCAGTCGCGCACCGATGGGCTAGCGCTTTAAAGCAACAGCGCATCACGCGCTAACA
>JBLHVI010000063.1:0-16997 GCA_047630175.1 Candidatus Azotimanducaceae bacterium | reverse complement strand
GCAGGGACGACCAAGACCATGGCGATACCAATCAAAAAAGCGTTGGTGACAATGCCAAGAATATTCAGGTTGACGAGTGCTGCAAACGGATTGACAAAAGCCAGTGTCAATATTTGTTGCATTACCAATATGATCGAATCACTGCGTGGGTCAATCATGCGCAGGCTGCTAACACTCTCGGCGAGCTCAACAACCGGTGGGTATTGCGTCCAAGGGTGAATAAAGAAAACTGCGAAAAGCCCCAGCATTATTGCGACCAACGTTGTCAGCAAATAGTAGCCGACGGTTATGCCTCCTAACGCCTTGAGCCTGACGATATCACCGATGCCAATGATGCCGCCGATCAATGAGAAGAAAATCATAGGTGCGATTAGCATGCGCAGCGCGGAAAGGAACACCGTCTTGGTGAGCAACACGATTTGATAGGCCAGCGGCGGCTCAGTCAGTGTTCGCCAATCTGGATCGGCAAACAACCAAGCCATACCAATGCCAGCCATGGCGGCAAGAAATACCTGAAATGTAAGGTTTTTGATCAGCAAATTTAACTTCATTACCCGAAGATGCGAGATCATAGCAAACTCGACATTAATAAGGCAGGGTTTGGCTGGGAACTAGTCGGGCCTTCAGATTAACGTTTTAATATGTCGCCCACTTGGCGATGGTGTCTTCGAGTCGCTCACGGACGATGGGCTTGGTCAGGAATTCATCCATACCAGCGGCAAACGAGCGTGCTCGGTCTTCAGGCAATGAATTGGCGGTCAAGGCGATAATGGGCGTGCGATGGTCTTTTTCCATTTCGCGAATTTTGACAGTGGCTTCAAAGCCATCCATTTTAGGCATCTGGCAGTCCATGAACACAAGGTCGTAGAGGTGTTGGGAGAACATCTCAACAGCGACAATGCCATCGCTGGCGATATCGACGTGACAGCCCATTTTCTCCAATAGTTTAGCTGCTAGCTTCTGGTTGATAAGGTTGTCTTCGACTAATAGCACTGATATTTTTTCTCTTCGTGCATGTGCTTCCGTTGCGTCGCCTGCTTTTTTGCCTTCATGCTTGCTGGATGGTAGCTTTTTAGTGGCTGGCATTTTCAGAGTGAACGAGAAGTGCGAGCCTTTGCCGAGTTCGCTGTCGAGCTTGATAAATCCCCCCATCAGGTTGACTAAGTGCTGGCTGATCGTTAGCCCAAGACCAGCGCCCTGAAAATCACGGCTGTTAGAGCTATCCGCTTGGCTGAACGGATTGAAGACTGTTTGCTGGTGTTCCGCATTGAGCCCAATGCCTGTGTCGCTCACGCAAAATGTTAACGTGACATCGTTGGTCCAATCAGCGTCACAGCTAATATCGAGCACGACCTTGCCCTGATGGGTAAATTTGACAGCGTTATTCAACAGATTATCGAGCACCTGACCAATTCTGATGGGGTCAGAAACCACGATAGTAGGTAGGTTTGGCGATGTTAGTAATTCCACTTCAATGTTCTTTTTTGCAGCTGTATCTTTAATGTGTTCCATGCGGGCGTTGATTAGGTTGCTCAGTACAAAACTCTGCAAGTAGATTTCGAGATCGCCACTTTCGGTCTGTGAGTAGTCAAGCATACTGTTAATCATGGATGTCAGGGAATGCGCTGCATCGTGCACAGAACGTGCATACTCGAGCTGCTCTTTATCTAGCTTAGTTTCCAGCAGAAGGGCTGTAGAGCCGACAATTGAATTCAGTGGTGTGCGATATTCATGGCTCATGTTGGTCAAAAATTGCGACTTAGCATTGAGACTTTCTTCGGCAATCCGCCAGGCAGTCTCGAGGTCAAGGGTGCGGCGCTTGACTTCACTCGACAGGTGTTGACTTTGCCTGACGTTGATCAATACCACGGTCAGCGTACGGGCAAAGATTGACATTAGTTTTGGATGGTTTTCATCAGCGCTTGGGGAATTGACCGAAATGATGCCTAAGGTCTCGCCGCGATAAAAGATAGGTAAACAGTAATAGTAGCTGTCTGCCGACTGACGTTTAAGCAGAGCGCCGTCTGACTTCGCTAATACTTCGCTGGCGAGATGTTCGCAGGTGTGCAGCCACGGATTGGCATGCTTGGATGGCGCTTGTGGGGTCATCATGGTTTCGGTAGAGACGGCTGTTGCCAACTCTAACTGCCCGTGTTCGACGAGATGAATCGTGCAAAATTGGAAGTTATGGTTGTTGATCAGCAGGCCGGCTGCAAACTTGATGAGGCGCGATTGATCGTCAATTCCCAAGCCCTCGCTGACCAGTTCCATGACGGTCGAGAGGATACGGTTCAATCCAAGAAACTGGCGCCGTAAGAGACTAAGGGTTTTTTGTAGCATAGTGTCTTGGGTTCTCAGAAATTCAGCGCGGCTTGGACGCGAGAATAGACGCGATCAAGCTGATTTGGTGTCTGAAGCTGGGCAATTGTGCCAGTAGATCCATGCTCATGGGTTTATTGACTAGCTGGTCAAGGCTTGCGGGCCAACCGACCAAGGGTAGGCCATGTCGCAGCGCGAGCACCTGCCTCGCTGCGACACCGGCAAGGCGCACCATTTGCCAGTTTTCACCACGATAATCATCATCAAAAGCGTATTGCATAGTGGCAATTACGACGTCGGGTAACTGCCAGCGGCGACCCATTAACCCGCCCGCCTGAGATTGATCGACGCCAAGCAAGCCTGCCTGGTTTAACAGCAGTTGATCGATATTAGCATCAGCGACGCTTAATAATTCGTTCATCTCGTCGGGGTAATGATCGACCAGCAAAAATTGACCGAACTGCACCAGCAAGCCACACATATACATCGCTTCAGTTGGTGGTGGGCCACGGAAATCACCCTCTGTCATCAACATTTGGCATAAGCGACCAGTCATTAATGAGTCAGTCCAAAAGTCCTCCATGGAGAAGTTCGGGCAGCTACTTGCGGTTAGGCTTCGACCGAGAATCACGCTGAGCACGAGGCTGCGAGTCATGCCTAGGCCGATGACGTTGATAATTGCATCAGGTATTGAGTTGACTGGTCTGGGAGGGCTGAAAAACGCTGAATTGGCTAGCCCCAAAATCATTACGCTGAGGTTAGCGCTTTCCTCGATAATCATGCCCATCTGGGTGAGATGGACGTCATCGTCTGTGATCAGCGCAAGGATTTGCTGGTCGGCAACCGGACATCCGGGGATATCATCGAGCGAAAGGCCTTTTAGGCCCGGTAGCGGTTTATATGGCGCCATAATATGCATCGTTCTTTTATCGTGCTCTATGTGGATTATCGTTATTTTCCCTTTAAATTGATTATAGACGAGTTCCAGAGAACCGACTGCGAATCTGAAGAACGACACGGGTCAATGTATCTAACAAGCTGATCAGGTCTAATGAGTGGATGCCGTATCTTCTGCAGGCCCTTATTCTTGTACTCTTGCTCGCTCTGACAGTAGCGCTTTTTATCCTCGTTTGGCGGCAAAAATCTTTACAGCAGCTGTATGAGCTCAACCCGCTGCCGTTGTTCAGGCTCAACCGGGCGCTGCGGCTTGAGGGCTGCAATTCGTCGTTCGCGCGGCTACTAGGCTACCGCAACAGCCGTGAATGTTTGGTGCTATACAATGCCTATCCACACGACTTGGGCGTAAATGCCGCATTACTTGATGCGCTCACATGCCTGACCACCGCGAGTTCCGAGAGATCAAGTGACGTGACCTTGATGAATCGGTTCGGCGACGCCGTCGTGCGGCGTATTGCCTTAGTGCAATGCCTTCCCCGAGGCAGGATAGATTTGTGCGTTTTAGTACAGGCGCGTGATGCTTCTGCAGCTGGGGAGTTTGAACATTTGCTCCAGCAATCGTTGCTGCCAGCGCTATTGCTCGATAAAAATCTACGCATTGATGCGCTTAACTCACCGGCGCGAGCCTTGTTTGGAGTCGCCGTTGGCGAATCACTTGAGGCGTTGTTTGCCGCCGAAGACCGGCAGCGAGTAACTGCTTTGATAGAACGCCGTATGGCCGGCAGATCTGCAGCGGCGTTGTCATTCGCGGGTCTGCTCAAGCATCAGGAAACCCGTGATTGCGAGTGGTATTTTGTGCGTGGGTCGTATGGCAACACAATGCTGGCACTTTGTGAGGTCGCGTCGCGTCCATCTTTGCTAGCCCCAGTACTCGATCGCGTGATTCAGGGCCCTTGGGGCTTCTGGACTCTCGATCTGGCGCAGCAAACGCTGCAGTTGTCAGACAGCTGGCGAGAATTGTTGGGCGGTGAAGGCGCGGCCGCCAGTGAAGCGCTAGGGTGGTGGCGCGAGATTGTTGCGCCACAGGATCAACAGCGCGTGTTTGATGCCATGACCCGCTACTTGCAGACACCTGCCTTGGGTTTTTGTCTACGTCATCAAATGGCGGGGCCTAACGGCGTGCTTCACTGGGTCAATTCCCAAGCAATTCAAATTGATCGGACAGCGTCAGGTGAAATTCTGCGGGTTATTGGCATGCATCGACTCAGCGAGACGCATGAGTCTGGCATAGCAATTGATAGTGCCCGGTATGGTGAAGCAGATTTGTTGCCGCCCTTTGACATGCGTGCCTTCAAGCACGACGCACTCGATCAAATGGCGGTTGTTGAGGGACATTTGGGTTTGCTGCGACACAATCGATCCATACCGGATAGCGTTTATCAGTCAGTGCTAGCGATGGGTCAGGCTACCGCCAATTTGCGTGAGCTGTTACGGGCCACGTTGACTAAGGCAGGGGATCTTCGTGCTGAGCGCGGGGAGAATTCTGGGACGGTAGCATCAGGTGTGCAGGCATGTGTGTGGGATACCGTTGATGCGGCGCGGCGGCCCGATAGTGGCCTTCACTGGTTGCTAAGATGGGTTGAGAACTACCAAATTCATGATGCCAGGCCTTGGCATCTTGTACATGACACTGCGCATGACATGGTTAATAGCACTGCTGATAACGTGATTCATGATGTTAGTCATGAAAAGGCGTATGCCCGCAGTGCCGTGACGACGGCGGCGTCAGATCTGCCAACCGAGTGTTGCGTTTGTGGGCTGACTATAACACCAGGTCCATGGTGCCGAATTGAGTGGCGCCAAGCGGGGCCACTGATGGCGCAGCAGTGCTTGCAGTACTTGCAGTACTTATTTGATGAGCGCCTGCCTGAGGCTCGGCGAGCTGCGCAATCGCAGTCTGGCGTAATTGCGGACGATCTACGCGTATTGCCGGCACTGGCGGAGATGATTCACGAGCAGGGTGGGCATTTGCAGCTTCAGGCTACGGCTCAAGAATCACGACTATCTGTATTTTTACCGTTACTGAGTGCCGCGCATGTTGTTGCACGAGCCACAGATGGGCATGGCGGTAAGGGGCGCGTGGCTACAAAATCAGGCGATCAGACACCTCTTTGGCAAGGTGCGAAACGCATCATGGTTGTCGATGACCAACCGGCGGTGTCGAGTTATCTCAATATTTTGTTGTCGGAGGCGGGCTATCAGGTGTCAGTCTTCAACAATCCCAGAGAGGCATTGACTATCTTGCGACGCTCGCCGGCGAGCACAGACTTGATTATCACTGACCAGCAGATGCCGGACCTCAGCGGTGACGCGATCATTCAAGCGATGGGCCAACTGCGGCCTGATCTGCCCATTATTTTGTGCTCTGGTTACGGTGATGATGAATGGTCTAGATCGGGCAGACCCATAGAGAGCATCAGTAAACCCGTGGATCCTGATGCTCTATTTGCAAGTCTGAAGCGATTACTTTTGCCTGCTGAGTGATAATCTTTCATGGCATAAGTTGCTCGACAGCAACGCTCAGGGTGCGACCAATAGGCCGATGTATGACTAAATTGGCGATCGCGTCAAACGGTGTTGATTCGTTGTTGATGATCACCAGCTGAGCGCCCTGTTGGCGCGCGAGTTGCGGTAGGCCCGCAGCGGGAAAAACGCTCAAGGATGAGCCGATCGCGAGCATCACATCACAGCTAGATGCGGCATGCTCTGCGCGAGATAGTGCCGCTTCTGGCATGGCTTGGCCGAATGAAATAGTGGCTGTTTTAATCATGCCGCCACACGTCGTACAGTACGGTACTTGTTCGTCAATCTGAAAAGCGATTCTGATGGGTGCTATTTCATAACGTCGCTGGCAGCTAAGGCATGTGGCATAGTTGGCGTTGCCATGAATCTCAATGACGACATCATCAACAATACCGGCTTTTTGATGAAGCCCATCGACATTCTGGGTGATAACGGTGTTGACGATGCCGCGTTTCACCAGCTCTGCTATGGCGTGATGCCCTATATTTGGCTGTGCCACAGCCATATCATTGCCGGCAAACTTACGTCGCCAAGATTCTCGGCGAACGTCTTCCGAGGCAACGAAGTCCGAGAAGTCGATGGGTGTCATTGTCTGCCAGAGTCCCTTGGGGCCCCGAAAGTCAGGGATGCCGGACTCAGTGCTGATGCCGGCACCGCTGAATACAACGGACCGACTTGATGATTGCAGTAACACGGTTAGGGCGTCGATTTGGGCCTGCCAATCTGCCGTTATCTGCGCCGGTCTAGATGTTGTTGGGGGAGGTTGTTCGCTCATGCCGGGCTGCTCCTGTGGCCGCGCCAAAACGCTGGCTTAATACCATGCCATAGATATTTGATGATGCAAACGGGTTATAGTGCGCGGCAGTTCTATTCAACCGTGCTGATAAATAAGTCCATATGAATGGCGACATGTAAAAGTTTACTGCAAAAGTAATGCTAAGCGAGACAGGAGTCGTTAAGTGGGGTACTACGAGAAGTATTTATTGCCGAAATTGTTAAATATGGTGATGAAGGCGCCAGAGATGACCCGACTACGGCGCCAACTCGTGCCGCTAGCGACGGGCAAGGTGTTGGAAGTGGGTATGGGTTCCGGGCTTAACCTGCCGTTCTATGCCGCGGGCGTAAAAGTCACTGGCGTTGATCCATCGCTGGAGTTACAGGCTTATGCTCGGGAGATAGCTGCAGGCGCGGCCATGGACGTTGAATTTCTGGCGGTTGGTGCCGAGGATATTCCGCTGCCTGATAACAGCTTCGACTCGGCGGTTATTACCTGGACGTTGTGCACAATATCCGACCCTGACGCCGCTCTGAGCGAAGTGAGGCGTTTACTCAAACCCGGCGGCAAGCTGATCTTCGCCGAGCATGGGGCCTCGCCAGAGCCTCGCATAGCGAATTGGCAGCGTCGCATTAATCCCGTGTGGAAGTCTTTGGCCGGCGGTTGCCAGCTAAATAGGCGGCCAGATACGGCGATTCTCGCCAACGGCTTTAATTTCGATGATATGCAAGAGGGTTACATCCCCGGTCCCAAATTTGCGACCTATAGTTTCCGGGGCATCGCTAGCAGCGCTTAGCCGTTAGCGCACGCCGTGCATACGCTTGTGCAGCATAGGTGACATGGCCAAAACGACAACGGCGAGGACAATCGCGACCAGCGCTAGTTTTTCGAAGACGGTGGTGTAAACGAGTAAGGACGTCAGTGGGTCAACACTGCCTGTATCCGAGTCGCTGATCGCCATCGCGCCGGCTATCATGCCTGCTGCGTAATGTGCAAATGAACTCGACAGAAACCAAACGCCCATCATCATCGCAGCGATACGCTTTACTGACAGTTTGGTAATCATTGACAGGCCCACAGGCGATAAGCATAACTCGCCGGTCGTGTGAAGCAGGTACATGAGAGCCAGCCAAACAACCGCCACCTTACCGTCTGGCCCGGCTTGGGATGCGCCGAAGACCAATACGCCAAATCCTAACCCCACCTGAAGAATCCCCAGGCCAAATTTAGCGGGGGTCGTTGGTTCCAGGCCGCGGGCGGCAAGCTTTACCCAGATCCAGGCGAAAACCGGTGCGAACAGAACGATGTACATGGGATTGAGGGCTTGAAACATCCCGGCAGTAAAGTAGTCGCCCATGGCGACATTTCGGTCTGTGAATAGGGTTAAAGACGAGCCGGCTTGCTCGAACAGGGCCCAAAACATAACGGATATAGCGATCAGGAACAGCATTACCAGCATGCGATCACGGTCCACGCGGCTGCACTTGGCTAATGCAAACCAAATGCCCCAAGCCAGCACTAAACCGCCAAGTCCTAGTAGCATCAGTCCCAGTTCTGCAGTTTGCTGGATCAGCTGCCAGATACCGAAGATGGAAACCACGCCGAGCAGGTAAATGAGATGTTCTCGACTCAGACCAGGCAAGACCTTTGATGCCAGCCACTCAGGTGCGGGCGGCTCGCCATAGCCCAACAGATGACGACGATAGATCTGAAATACGAGCAGACCGAATAACATGCCGATGCCTGCCAGCCCAAAACCGTAAGACCAGCCATAGGTTTCGCCGAGATAAGCGCAGGCGAGGGTAGCGGTGAACGCGCCTAGGTTAATGCCCATGTAAAAGATCGTAAAGCCAGCGTCGCGGCGTGGATCTTTGGTGCCATAGAGTTGACCGACAATCGTCGAAATATTAGCTTTCAGAAACCCCACGCCGATAATGATGGCTGCTAAGGATAAGTAGAATATCTGCTCAAAGAAGGGGTCGCGTTGTATAACCATGCGCCCGTCAACCATTTTTTCGACTGCCGCTTGGCCCTCAAATGCCATGCCAAAGTGGCCACAAACCAGCAGCACCGCGCCAAAAGCCACGGCTTTACGATAGCCCAGATAACGATCAGCAATGAGTCCCCCCAGCACAGGCATGGCATAGACTAGTGACCCATAGCTGCCATAAATAAGGCCTGCCTCTTTATCCCCAAACAGAAAATGTTTGGTTAGGTACAGCATCAGCAGTGCCCGCATGCCGTAGTAGCTGAAGCGTTCCCACATTTCGGTAAAGAATAGAACGAATAGGCCGCGAGGATGGCCGAGAAATTCGCTCGGCTGGTCTACGCCGGTGGCGGTGTCACTTGTGCTCATGGTGGATTCACTTTTTCAGCTGATTGATTCAGGGTGTTAAATGCACTCGGAATACTCGTTTGCATAAACTCAATAACTTTTTGAGCACAGTTTGGGGGTAGGTCACTGGAAGTATCGACCTCGACGTCGTAGACACCATGAGCGTGACAGACGTTCAGGTGGCCGATGGCGGTACCTGGAAAGCGGCCCGGGCGGGCGCTTTCTCGAGTTTGTATAACATTTTGCGGGCACTTGACGCCAACGAACAACACATACAAACCATCGAAGGTCTGTAGGTAATCGTCAAGAAACTCGGCTTCAAGAATAATATCGTCGATAATGATATTAATCCCTGCTCTTGCCATCTCCGCGATGCCGCGCCGCATACCGCTGAGCATTTGTTTACCCGTCGCTCCAAACTGCACGGCGGTATGGCGATGCGTGCCATTGAGAACGGGCACAACATTTAAGCCCTCAGCACCGTTGGTGCCCTCAGGGGCATTAAGTCCTCGATACTTGTCGGGCATTCCGTCTCGAAACTGATCGAGCGCCATATGCTGGTAGAACTCGGGCAACGCCGCTTGCAGCGCATGAGCAAGGGTCGTTTTGCCAGCACTGGAGGTACCATTGAGAAATATGATTTTGCCGCCCTGCATATGGGTCGAGTTGCCGCCTGCCACTTTTAAAGGGGCCTAATGCTGTCACAGAATGGAGGACTGATCCATCCTTGTTTTCGGCGTTGTAATTACCCACACTATTATTCATATGGTATGCCGAAGGATGGATTGCTGCTGTGCGTAAAGATCACCGCCCTTACTGGTTGAAACGCGGCCTCGATAGGGTCAACCAGTACTATGTTGACAGAATTTGTCGGCCTCAATTTGACCACTCGGGTATTGGCTTATCCGTCATGAACCCGCGCCATGTACAAATCTCGGGACCCAATATCCGTGTTGGTGATCATGTGCACATCATGGCGCTGCCCGATAAGCCGGTGCGCCTTGCTGTATTCGAAGGGCTGGGTCGCATCAGTATTGGTGACTATTGTCTGATCAACCCAGGCGTGCGGATGACCTCGGCTACATCGATCGATATTGGTCATAGCTGTATGTTGGCGATGAACTGCTATCTGGGTGACGCTGATTGGCATGATCTACAACATCGTATCTACGCGCCGGGAAATAGTGCGGCGATTGTGCTCAAGGATAACGTCTGGATCGGCGACGGTGCGCTGGTGGTCAAAGGTGTGACTATCGGTCACAACAGCATTGTTGGTGCCTATTCCGTGGTGACCCATGATGTGCCAGACAATGTGATTGTTGCGGGTAATCCGGCGCGGGTGGTTCGTGCGTTAGATACGGGACACCGAACGACTCGGCAGCAACTGTTCACTGGTGAGTCAAGTTATGCCGACTTCGCGGATGAATATAGCCGTCGTCTGATGCAAGGCAATACCCTGGTGCACTGGTTACGAAGTCTGTGGCGACCGAGCAGTACTGACTAGGCCGATGATAATTGGTGCGCCAAGTCGTGCCCAAATTCTGCCAGATAGCGCTCAGCGAAGGAGGTAGGTGTGAACGCATAGCACTGAGTTTCCTCGTGTTCAAGATTGTAAACAGCCGTCAATGATCCCATTCGGGCAGCAGCCTCAGGCCCTGCGCCGCGCAGTAAGCCGAAAACGAAGCCGGCGCGAAATGCATCGCCACAGCCAGTGGCATCGACGGGTGTGGCGCAGTCTATTGCTGCGATATGAAGGGTGCCCTCATCATGGGTATAGATATCGACGCCCTTGTCGCCGAGGGTCACAACGATTTGGCGCGCCGGGCCTACTAGCTGTGCGGGTGTCATGCCGGAGATGCGCTGTAGCATGCCCCACTCGTGGTCATTAACAGTGATATAGCGTGACAAGCTGATCAATTGTTGCAGGTCAGCAGCATTAAATTCATGCAGGCATTGGCCAGGGTCAAACAGGATAGGGATGTCTAGAGCCGCGAAGTCTTCGGCTTGACGCCGCATAATGGCGGGATGTTCAGGCGCTAGGACAGCCATTTCAACGTGCTCAATGCCCGTCAGTGTGTGTGGTAACGGTCGACGCGGTGACAAGCCTGCACCTGCATGGAAAACAGTGATTTGATTGCCACCTTCGTCAGAGATCATAACCCCCGTGGCGCATTGGGCGTAGTCTGGATCGACGGTGACATGCTGAGTGTCGATGCCAAGGCTTTTTAGGTGGGGTCCATAATGATCGTCAAAATTACGACCAACCACCGATACAGGCAGCGCGCAGATACCCAACTGATGCAGTCCGTACGCTATATTCATACCACAGCCGCCAAAGCTGGTACGCAATTCAGTTAGCTGCAATGAAATATTAAGTGCCATGACGGGATGTTTTGACTGATATTCTTCAAAACAACCGGGGTATTGGCCAATCATATCCAATGCGACGCTACCGCACACCATCACTGTCGACATGAGTCATTTGCTCCTGGGCGCAAAGCTGTTTGCAATTGCGGTCTTGTTCGTAGAAATGTCTGTTCCTGCGGCAATGCGCGATCACATGATCAAGGTCTGGTTGTTCAAGCTTGAATTGATTTACTGCGTCCTTACTTCCCAGGGTCTGAGTATAACCCTGATGGCAGAGCTTACTCTATTGTTTCAGGCTGCCTTGGGGCGAGTTGTGTTTGATTGTGGGCATGATGGCGTTCTAATTAGCGGCCTGTGGTCTATCGCTAGTAATGGCTGGTGGTGTCAAATGTGGTTAACACGTTGGAAATATGCTCAACGTCTTGGCGACTGACGTCGAGGTGCAATACTAGCCGTGGGCCTGTGATGCGGACACCTCGGTCACCGAGGTAGGGAATCAATTGAAGCATGTTAGTACGACTGGCGTCCAGAATCACCATGTTGGTCTGCACTGGTTCAGCGAGATGAACGTGCGTCATGGCGTCGATGGCATTGCCAAGCAGCGCGGCGTGATCATGATCTTGTTGAAGCCGCTGCACATGGTGCCGTAGTGCGTAGATGCCACTGGCCGCGATGATGCCTGCCTGACGCATGCCTCCGCCTAACATCTTACGCCATCGTCGCGCGCGCTGAATAAAGGCTTCATTTCCCACCAAGAGCGAACCTACCGGGCAACCCAGGCCTTTTGAAAGGCAGATCGACACAGAGTCAAAATAACAACAGATCTGCTCAATGTCGATGTTCAGCGCGACGGCGGCGTTGAAGATTCTGGCGCCATCCAAGTGTCTCAACTGACCATGGTCGGACATTGCGACGGCGTAACGCCGCAGGTAATCGAGGCTCAGCACTTTGCCGGCCTGCGTATTCTCCAGGCAGACAAGGCGAGTTCTGGCAAAGTGAAAATCATCTGGTTTGATGCTGGCAACCACTTCTATAAGGTCGAGTTCGCCGCGACTGTTTAACGGCAAGGGTTGGGGCTGTATGCCACCCAGGACAGCACCGCCGCCGGCTTCGTATTTATAGGTGTGTGCCTGTTGCCCGGCGATGTACTCGTCGCCGCGTTGACAGTGGCTCAGCAGCGCCAGCAAGTTTCCCTGAGTGCCGCTGCTGACGTAAACGGCTGCCGCCTTGCCGGACATTTCTATCGCCAGTTGCTCGAGTGCATTGACCGTTGGGTCTTCGCCGTAAACGTCGTCGCCGGTGGTGGCTGCAAACATCGCGTCGCGCATCGCTGCGGTCGGTTGGGTGAGGGTATCACTGCGTAGATCTATCAACTGGGCTCATCTCTTGGCATATATAAGGCGCATCATAGCCTGTGTCTACCGAGTCGCCTAATGTCAATTAATGGCATTATATGTCTATATAAAACAATACTTTAAGAATCCTATATAAAGTGTAATGTCACGTGTGGAACGTGGTGGTAGGGGTAGAGCAAAGCCTCGCTTATGTGCGGCCTAGGTGCCAAAATAGCCCATCGATTAGGCCCCATTAGGAACAAATTATGTACACAGGTATAGTTCAAGCCATGCTCCCCATTGCTTCGCTTAAAAAGTTACCGGGGTTGTCTACCTTCAGTTTGGTGCTGCCCGAGAGCATGATGGCAGAGCTTGAGACGGGTGCGAGTATCGCGGTCAACGGTACCTGCTTCACTGTGACCGTGATTGATGGTACTGAGGTGTTTTTTGATGCCATCCAAGAGACGCTGGCGTTGAGTAACCTCAAAGCGATTGAGGTGGGTACACAGGTCAATGTTGAGCGTTCGGCCCGTGCCAATGCCGAGGTGGGCGGGCATGTATTATCCGGGCATATAGTCGGTACCGCTGCTGTTGTGTCTATCGAGACCACAGAGAACAACCAACGGTTGACGTTTCGAGGCGACCCCGAGTGGACTAAATATGTGTTCAGCAAGGGATATCTAGCACTCAATGGTGCCAGCCTGACTATTGCCGCAGTGGTGGGTGATGAATTTGCGGTAAACCTTATTCCTGAGACGTTGCGACGTACCAATTTTGCACTGTTGCGCGAGGGTGACCCGGTGAATGTTGAGATTGAGCAGCAAACCCAAGTGATCGTCGACACGGTGGAGCGGGTGTTAGCTGAGCGCCTGTCTTCCGCGTCAGGTGACTGACAAGCTTGTGCTCGTGGCTGATTTCCTTAAGATGCCGAGTTTCGCCACGTACGCGAAAATCAATCACAGGCAGGCCACTGATAAGAGGCTACCTACCGTAGCGCGACTGACAAAAAGGAAGAACGTTGAAACTGCAGTTATTTGATACCTATGAGCGCAAAGTAAGGCCGTTTGAGCCACTCGTAGAAGGTCGCGTCGGTATGTATTGCTGTGGTCCGACGGTGTATAACTTTGCGCATATCGGTAACCTTCGGACCTATCTGTTTGAAGACGTGCTGCATCGCGTGCTGAAAATTAACGGTTATGCCGTAAAGCTGGTGATGAATATCACCGATGTTGGGCACCTGACGTCCGATGCGGATACCGGCGAAGACAAAATGGAATTGGGATCGCTAAGGACCGGCATGACCGCGTGGGAGATGGCAGAATTTTATACCGCGGCATTCCAGCAAGACCTGCAGCAGCTTAATATTCTGCCGCCCAATATCTGGTGCAAGGCTACAGACCACATTCCTGAGCAGATTGCTTTTATTGAAGACCTAGATGCCAAAGGTTTTACCTATGGCATCGGCGATGGTATCTACTTCGATTCCCAGCGGCTTACTAATTATGGTCATCTGGCACGGCTCGATGTCGACGGCCTGCGCGAGGGCGCGCGCGTGGAGAGCGAGCGGCGTTTTGTCACTGATTTTGCGTTGTGGAAATTTTCACCGACCGATAGCCAGCGCCAGATGGAGTGGGATAGCCCTTGGGGGCGTGGTTTTCCTGGCTGGCATATTGAGTGTTCAGCGATGGCGGCCAAATACCTTGGTGATTATTTTGATATTCATTGTGGTGGTGAAGATCATATCTCCATCCACCACACCAACGAGATAGCCCAGACCGAGGCCAGTCGCGGTACTCGACTCGCTAACTTCTGGATGCATGGCTATTTTTTGCAGTTAGCTGATACTAAAATGTCTAAGTCTAGCGGTGGGTTTTTGCGTCTAGAGTCGCTTACAGACCATGGTTTGACGATGGTGGCTTACCGTTATTTCTGCCTGACGGCCCATTACCGAACGCAGATGTCGTTCTCTTGGGAAAGCCTTGAGGCCAATAATATTGCTTTACAGCGCTTGTATCTCGCTGCATGGGAGTGGGGAGATGCTACCGACGTAGACCCAGTGTTCTACCAGCGATTTCTAAATCATGTCAACGACGACCTAAATATGCCACGTGCCCTTGCTGTCGCCTGGGAGCTAGTAAAGTCTGGGCTTGATAAGGGCGTCAAAAAGGCGACAATTCTGGCGTTTGACGAAGTCTTTGGGTTGCGAATAAAGGACTGGAAACCCGTTGAAGTTGACATTCCAGCAGCCGTGCAACAGCTTGCGGATGATCGGCAAGCTGCTCGAGACGCACAACAATGGCAGTTAGCAGATGAGATACGCGCTGCAATAACCGAAGCAGGGTTTGTGGTGGAAGACTCCCGTGAAGGGCCCAGACTAAAGCCGCTGTAGCGAGCGGGTGGCGTTTCAGTCCGGATAATGTGAGGTCCAAGTACACAGATCGGCGTTTGTAAATCTATGTATGCAGGGCCCGCCACGCCGCAGTATCAGTGGCAGGACCATTAATAAGTTCTACGCCAAATTGATACAAGCCATTTTCCGGTTGACTGCTCCAGCGCACGTCAGCCGAAAGAAAAAATTTGCCCGGTCGGGCGCTAATATTTACCCACAGATCGATACGGCTGCCCGCAGGAATGTGTTCGTCAGCGCAAATACGTAGGCCGCGGGCTGACGATTCCGTTGAATGACACGATACCGTCGTGCCAATTTTTTCGGCGTTGGTGCAGTCAACAATCTGAATAAACAACCGTTCGACGCTAGTGCGCCGATATTCAGAACGCTGGTGCAAAGTTTTACTCCGTGTCAGTTTCTCAGTAGCTCTTTCGGGCATTTGCGGGCGCTGCTCGGGTAAATTGAATAGCTTCGACATTAGCTGGGAGGTGGTCATTAAGTATCCCTCGTCATGAGCCGCAACAAAAATAGTGTCGGCGCTTTTAATGGTTTCTCTTAATGAAGTACTAAGCGACGTTCGTGCCAACTTTCTTAAATTTAGGTTTTATCCATACAATTCATGGAGTTGAACAAGTATCTGGCTACCATTTAGGCTCTTTGCCGCGTATACTATTTTTCAATTTGCGTCGCAAATTGACACCTGATGACCCTGGAGCGCACTTCAAACATGACTACTCCCTTTTTCGCAGCAGTGGCGGCTCGACAGGCACAAACCAATTCATTGTTGTGTATTGGCCTGGATACCGACATTCAAAAGGTGCCGGCGTGTATGCAGCATATGGCTGCGCCGTTACTGGCGTTCAACAAGGCAATTATCGATGCCACAGCAGACTTGGCCTGTTGCTACAAGCCACAGATCGCCCATTACGCCAGTCAGGGGGCAGAGGCGCAGCTTGAGGCAACGATTGCTTACTTACATGAACTGCAGATGCCGGTATTGCTGGATGCCAAGCGAGGCGATATCGGCAGCACCGCCGAACACTATGCGCGAGAGGCATTTGAGCGTTATGGTGCAGATGCGGTGACGATTAACCCTTACATGGGTCAAGATAGTTTACAGCCGTATTTAGATTATCAAGACAAGGGTGTAATTATCTTGTGTAGAACGTCCAATCCGGGCGGCGCGGATATACAAAATCTTGTGTTGGAAAATGGTCAGCGAGTTTATGAGCATGTTGCTGAACAGGCCGCGGGCGCTTGGAATACCTATGGTAACATTGGGTTAGTGACGGGAGCCACACAACCGGCTGAGTTGGCCCGTATCAGAGAGATTACTGGTGATATGCCTTTTCTTGTTCCTGGTGTCGGTGCCCAAGGCGGCGACGTTGGTGCGTTGATGGCGGCCGGGCAGGGGGGCATGCTTATCATTAACTCGTCTAGGGCGATTATCTATGCCTCCAAAGACGATGATTTCGCCAGTGCAGCCCGGCAAGCAGCTATGCGCACGGTCGCGGAAATAAACCGATACAAAACGCGATAAACAAGGATCGTATGCTAAACGCGCGTATAAACAACGGTCCCATTATTAGGTTTGATCTGTGAGTAAAGCCAATCTGCGTTTGGGTTTTCGGGTCAGCTTTATTATGGCTCTGGGGGTTATTCTTTGGTTAGCGTTGAGTCGTCAACCGCCCAGTGCCGCAATGTTACTCTGGGATAAAGGCAACCATCTGCTGGCCTTCTTCACGTTGGCTTTGTTGCTTGATTTTGGTTGGTCTGGTTTCTGGTGGAAGTGGTTCGGTCTGCTGCTGCTAGGCTGCGTTATAGAACTGATTCAATGGTGGTCGAGCTATCGGTTTTTTGAACTCTGGGATATTTGTGCAGATACCATCGGAATCACGCTTTATGTCGTACTAGGTCTATGGCTTAAGGATAATGTTTGGCTTGCAGGGTTGAAACAGCCTTGAGCGGTCTTAATAAACAGCCTTGAGCGGTTTTAAT
>JBLHVI010000062.1:0-17484 GCA_047630175.1 Candidatus Azotimanducaceae bacterium | reverse complement strand
GGCACCTTTGGCAAGGCCCGGAAGCACTTTTCCAGCTGAATGGCGATCATGCAAACGCATGCTGGTTATGGCGCTAGCCTCATTTGGCTATGGCACCAACATCGAGCACCAACGTCGGGACATCCATTATCAACGTAGCATCAACTTCGGGACATCCATCACCAACGTCGGGACATCCATCACCGGGCATCTAATTTCGGGACATCCATCACCGGGCGCAGCAACGTCGGCGGCAACGTCGGGACATCCAGCATTGCGTTATGAGCTGACAACTTGCTGGGCCAAAATCTTACACGCTAATCGCGACCCTCATGGTCTCCAAGCAACGAGTTCTTTAGCATCTCCGATGCTCAGCGGCTAGGTCTCAGGTGAGACTCATGGGTGTCTGCGTCTATTGGCCAGCCTGTCTTTAGGTGGATGCGAATTAAACAGTCTCTCGTCTACCGATCCACAGCGTCGTTGCTTCAGCGACAAGGTCACCAGACTCGTTGAACATTGCAGAGCCTGCAAAGTGCTTCTTGCCTTCCACGCGGATTGGCCAAGCAGTGACGAGAAAAGAATCTCCAGCCTTGGCTTTTTGATGTATCTTGGCTGTGATGCGACCTAACATACCGGTTATTACATCCTGCGCTCGGTAAGCAAACTGGCCGGGACAGTCAAGTGCGGTCCATAAAAATTCGTCCGGTAGGTCACCGCTATCATTTGCCCATGCTGTTTTAGTCTGCCAGATGGCTGCAACCTGTTCGCCTACCGGGGCAGCAAAAACACCGAGTCCGTCATCGTGTTCGGCACCACAACAAAAGCAGATTGGGTGAAAACCTGTTCTATCCTTGAACAGAGAGTTGTCGTTTTTTAGCAGTGAATATGAGCTGGGAGCGGCAAGCTCAACTTCCTGCCAGGAGGGTGGCGTCGGAATCTGCAGCGCGTACGCCACGCGCTTTACTTGGGCGATTAATGTTTCACCGTGCGTCACGGTGGCGCCCTCTGCAGATTGGTTCACCGCCATAGGTTCGTCGAGTGGGATGGGGGCACGCAAAGTGATCTCTGCCTCACCCGCACCTTCTGGCGCGAACTTGGCGAATGTGCCACCCACGTAGCCGCCATTGCCTGACTGGGGTGGTCCTCTGAATCGTTCTAATATCACGACTGATTTTTGCATGACAACCAACTCTAAATAGGAGATTGGACATACTAGATGAACAGGCATCGAGCGCAACTATCATTCAGCCAAGTAATAGATGTTAACCAAAATCTGCCGCTTACCCATGCTGACGCAGAGGTCTTGCATATCGGAGACTGTCCCCGTCAATTTTTACCATACCGAGGAAGTTCTGGACGTCTAGACGGTCATGAAGTCGTGAGCATCGAATAGTCGATAAAAATTAACATCAGGTACTTGCGATTGCTATAACCCAAGAAATTTCCGGGTCACGTCAAATATTTCAGGTTGTGCTATCAGTGTACTGATCAGCGGTCGTCCAAATTCGTTAGCGTGAAGGGGTACAGCTACGCCTGTGTGTTCTTCCGCTAAGAAACTGTTGGTTGCGTAGTTAATGGCCATTTCGCCGCCGTCGGGCATCTTTATCCGAACCAAATGTCCCGGCGTAAATACGGGCACGCCATAGATTGAAAACAGGCTCTCATTCGGAACCAACTGAGCTGCCTGCCCGTGATCAGCGGTCACCATAACCAGCGTGTCTGGGTGAGTTTTTGCAAATTCTAGGACGGTAGCCAGGGTTTCATCTAGTTGATCTAACTCGCCAATGGAACCGCAAGCATTTCTCACATGCGATTCTTTATCGATGGAGGCCGATTCAATCATCAGGAAAAATCCAGTTTTATTATCTAGGCTTAGAGAATCTAGTGCTTTGCGCGTCATAAGATTGATTGAGGGTGTTTCGCCATATGCCGGATTATCGACACAGTTCATTGCGGCAGGCAATTTAACGTCTCCCAGACTCCAGTGAACTGCGTTAAGCAAGCTCGGCTCGGGCTTTTCGGCGACCCGCCCAGCTTCACCATGGAGTTTTGTCGGCAGATGGATATCAGCAAATAAACCTAACAGACGCCCAGCAGGGTTTGCATCGCTCAGCGCTTTTTTGCTGTGCAGAACAGTAAAACCTGAGGCTCGCGCCATCTCTTCAACTGTCATTTCACTGGCTTCTGCCCGCATGTCAAAATGTTCGCGCCCACCGCCCAGCACTACATCCAGATCTGACAGCGCAATTTGTTCGGCAATGGATCCAAGTCCACCATTGGCTTTTTGATCTTTTGAGCAATCTATCAAAACGCCATTTGTTTCAAAATTCATAGTTTGCGGAGATTCACAGGCACGAATGTTAATATGTGCGACAAAGGATGCCGGCGTCGCATCAGTCACACTCGACGTCGTCACAAGGCCCGTCTTAAAACCAGCAGCATGAGCAAGCTCAACAATAGTCTGGAGGTCAGTATCTGCTTGGGCACTGGTTGCTATCCGACCACGGCTGGTGACAATACCTGTTGCCATCGCGGTTGCACTATTCGCCGAATCAGCCACATAAATTGGCTTTATCGGATTGTCCTCATCAACGGTAAGTACCTGCACAGATGCCCTCACAGGCATCTCGTCCAAATTTAGACGTCCGTTAACGCCCTTAAGGTAGTTTCTGGCAATGGTTATTTGTTGATCGTCCATGCCATCACCAATAATCAGCACGACATTCTTCATCTGCGTTAGAGGAACCTCTGCCGCTTGTACTGTGGTCATCAGTGCAAAAATACAAACGAGAAAAAACAGCTTTATGCGCAAGAGTGAGTCCCTAATAGTAGATTTATATTTACAGGCGTCGTGGCTCATTTTGCCCCGTCCGCGAAACCAGTGAATCCAGCGGGTGCGTAAGGGCCGATGACGATCTGCTCAAGCGCGCCGATACCGGTCTGCTTGCCATCGGTGACGCGGACAACTTGTTGGACGTGAAGATTGTCAAGGGCGAGGAGATCTAGCTTGAGTGGGTCGAAGCTTTCGCCGCCGATGGCAAGCTCTCCCTTCCACATACCTTGGCCCCATTCGTGATGGCCGTAGCCAAGGCCCTTGAACTGGAATTGTAGCAGCGGTTGCATTGCAATCGTGCGCGTCTTGCCGTGCATATCGATCAGGTCGAGTTCGGCATACTTCGCGAGTCGCGTGCCTGGGTGGTAGTCGACACGATGAACTGCCGTTGCCATGTGTGTCGCTACTTTTACCAACTCGTCGGGGATATCGGCCTCAGATTTAAACAAGGGTGCAACAATTCCTTCTCGCACCAGGATTTCACCGTTCGGTCCGTCGAAGAACACCGCGTGGGTAACGTGATCCTCCCACTGCAACGGCGCCCATAAGAAGAAAGCGCCGCCAGGCGTGATTGGCGCACCAACTTGTGCGCGTTCACCCACGCCACGAATGCCCCATGAGCGGTCTTTCGTTCCGCGCCAAGTGTCTTCATCGACGGTAAATTCACCATCAGGCGTTCTGACTGTGCCGGACCATCGTCCGAATTGAGCAAACCGAGTCGCATCCATGGCCCGCCTTTGGCCTTGCCAAAGCACCTGTCGGGCTTCCTGAATCGCAGAAGTGCGTGCAGAGAAAGTTAGGTCGCACGCGACCCCGCTCTCGTTGTCATCAATGATCACGCGGGCACTGCGGAGGGGTTCGGTTATTTCTAGCCGGAAAGGCCCAACCGACATGTCGGTGCGTTCTTGCGGCGCCCGTCTGGATGCATAAAAACAGTGCTGGCGTTCGCCAACCGCCACCGTACTGAAATGGCAGTCGAGGATGCCCCGATGCGGGTAGACCGCAATCCCAAGGCCGAAATAACGTGTGCCTTCGTCATTGTAGCCGTTGAACCAGGTACGGTCATAGACGTTCGGGTCTGAGCTCGCCGGATGGGCAATTGGCTCTGGAGTCTGATGGATAGGGTAGTCATCAAGACGGTTTAGCATGTGGAACCTCGATTTTTTACAGCGTAGGGCGCCTACTCGTTGCCAGTTGAACGAGGCGCAAAGCCCGCATCTTTACAAAGATCAGGCTTCATCGTCAATAACGATGAAGCTAGTCAGCCAGGCGATACCTGATGTTCATATGTTTAAGGCCATGCACGAAGCTGGCTCGGGCACGCTCAGGATCGCCGACAATTTCCATCTCCGTTATTCGCGGAATTAACTGCTCGAAGAATATCCGCATCTCTAGTCGAGCCAGTATCAGACCGAGGCACTGGTGAGGTCCAGTACCGAAAGCGAGATGGCGGTTCGGTTTTCTCTCGATGTTGAACGCGAAAGGATTATCAAAAACATCTTCATCGAAGCTGGCTGATGCATACATTAGCCCCACTGTATCTCCTTTCTTAATCGTCTTGCCGCGAAGGTCATAATCCCGCGCAGCCGTTCGAGAAAATTGCGCAACGGGTGTCGTCCAGCGAAGCATTTCTTCAACCGCCAGTTTGACGGCTGTTTCGTCTTGGATAGTTTCTTTAAGGCGCTGCAGTTGCGCCGGATGTGTCAGCAGCGCATGAAGGCCACCGGTTATCGCGTTACGCGTTGTGTCATGCCCCGCTGTCGCAACAATCGTGTAGTAGGAGATTAGTTCCTTGTACGGCAGATACTCGCCATTAATTTTGCCATTGGCAATATAGCTGCCAAGACTTTCATCCGGATGCTGCCGAAATTTGTCGGTCAGGTCACCAAAGAACTGGAAAACATCCTTGATGGTATCGAATATCGACAGTGGGTCATCAGCCATACGCTGCATTTCGGGATCATCACCCGCGAATATCTCGTTGGTTAGTTTTAAAATACGCCACTCGTCCTCTTGCGGTACGCCGAGCAATTCCGTGATTAGCCTCAGCGGCGCATAGACAGACACGTCATCGACGAAGTCGCATTCTTGGCTACTACCATCACCCATCATTTGATCAAGGATGTCTTTGGTAAGCGCCTCGAGCCGGTCACCGAGCTTCTTAATGTTGGACGGCTTGAACCAGGGCTGTACAAGTTCCCGATAAGTCGTGTGGTCAGGCGGGTCCATTTGTACCAGCGAGCGAATTAACCCTTGTTCTGAGGACGTTGCAAGCACTTCAAGTAATTTAGGCGCGTCTTGCAGTCTCTCAAAAATCGCAGCGATCAGTTCTTGCCTCATTTCTGGTGCAGACGCTTCGCGCAGCAAGATAGGGCGGGGTTCATTGGTAAACAGGCTCGGTTGTTTCTCGATTTCTGTGATGTCTGCATGCTTGGTGACAACCCAGAAAGGCCGAAAGCCTTTCGGTTTGACCATTCGAAGTGGATCGTTAGCACGTAGCCAGGCGAATGCCTGTTGAGGGTGTCCTACTTTCTCGTACAAAGCTGGATCAATGACATCTTTGTCTTGGAACGTGTAGTTCTCTTCTATGATCACCGTATCTTCCCTCTTTCATTTTTGATTTGATAATGCGTCTGCCTCCGTTGAATTGTCAACGGACGAATTCGGGACACCCACGGACGAATTCGGGACACCCACCATATCTGTTTGCCGGACGAATTCGGGACACCCACCATATCTGTTTGCTGTTTGCTGTTTGCTGTTTGCTGTGTGCTAAATAGGACCGCACTGCACTGCTAGGGTGTTATCGCCATCAACCCAGTTGATGGGTAGACCAGACTCTCCAACGAACTTTGCCCATATTTTAAGCAAGCCGCCAGCGACGATCGGGTCGAAGCGACAGGCACTGACAGGGACGTTTCGCTTTTTGCCTACGGCATTTCTTGGTAGGGAGAGCTTATAATGATATCTCAGCAAAACCGTTGTTAGTTTAGGGGGCAAGTAGCAGGGCGTCGTGTAGGCGGTAAACAAAACCGGCTTCGCTGCGGACAAGGGGTTCGAAGCGTCCTTCTAGAATCACCGGATCCCAGGAGACCTCGATACCCGTTTCCGTTAACACCTCGATGGCACCTGTGGGTCCGCCCGGTATGTGAAAAAAGCAGCTTGGTGGATTTGACGTCAACAAGAAATGGCGTTGCAGTTCTTCGGTTTCCAGCGGCATCATGTAGCCCGTTACCCTGATAATTTTTCCGCTTTGCGCTAGCACACTCGTCGGAAATTCGGTTTCAATGGCCAAGTCGGTATAAGTGACGCGCGCCAGCGCCAGTTGTTCCCATGGAATTCCCCCCTCGATGTTTGCCAGCTGAGGGAACCCAGCGGCGCTTAGACTGATAACGTTGATCAGGATATCCGCGTGCGCGTCCCCCACAGCGACCCTGACGCGATCTACGCCCATCTTTCCGCCTGCAACAGCGAATTCAATCATGCCGGTTTTGTCGGTACTTGACATGTATGACACCTCGTTCGGCTGCAAAAGTCGACTCGAACCCTCAATGGTGATGTCCGGCGTTGCTCCCTCTATCGGATGACCGCTGTCTGCGGTGAGTTGCACGGATAGGTAGGCGTAATCGCGTTCTAAAAGATCAACAACGTACTCGTTTTTTTCGTTGTAGTAGCCGGACTCAGACACAACCCCAATGCTGATTCGCTGGGCGCTGTCGATAGATAGAGGTTCAAGACTGTCGGGCGTTGTTGGCGACATCGACGCCTGATCCCGGGGCTCTGCTGCCATTTCCTGTAGGGTCAGTTCCGTAGGGACAAATTTTGTGCTGTCTGTTGGGTGCGGTGTCGGCTCCCATAGCAATACCGTGGCGCCCAGCAGACATGCAGTTACAACGACAATGAGCGTGAAGGAGGACTGCTTCATGGTGCTGCCAGCGTGCGCGCAACATCAGTGCGATACGCCTGAATTGCCGGCAGGGCCGCAGCGGCCGCCGTGACCACCAGCAAGCCGAGAAGTAGGAACGTTTCGGAGGAAAGCCAAGTCCGCCCAGTGAAGCCAACGCCACGCGTGTTTGCAAGCATGTAACCTACTGCTTCCATCGTCCCATGACCAACAGCGACGCCCAGTAGTATGCCGCCAAAGGCCAACAAAAATCCCTCTAACAAAAGCATGAGGAGCAGTTCCCAGCGGTTTGCACCGAGGCAGCGCAGCATAGCCAGATCATGTCGTCGGGCGCGGAGGGAGCCGTACAAGGTCGCGAACAAGCTCAGAAATGCAATCAATATAAGAACCACGGCAAATGCCTTGAGTCCGTCCAAGCCAATGCCAACCAACTGCAGTACTCTGGCCATTTCCATCGCGGGTGCGGCCGCCTGCAGTGCACCCGCGGCGTTAACCTCTCGGGGTAGGGAGAGCGCGCTCAGCGGAGATCGATAGCTCAATAACATGGCTGTTATGTGTTGCACATTATCTTCGGCGTGATTCGCATGATCTTCTTCACCGTCTTGATGGCTTTGGCTTGCATTGTGCTGCTCGTCGGAGTCGGTAGAATTTTGATGATTCGAAGCCGGGTCGCCCTCATCGTGGAGTTGCCAAACACTTTCCAGCGACGTCAGGATCAGACGATCAATAACAGAGCCGGTGGGCTTCAAAACACCGACGACCCGATAGGGCTGTGTATCGTGCTTATGCCCGCTGGCGCCAAGGCCGTGAGCGCTAGTGAACTGCGTGTTGACTTGCAGGCGCGCAGCTTCTGCGACTAAGGCGCCGGCAACCACTTCCATCGGCGCGTCCCAGTAGCGCCCAGTGCGCAAAGTCGCGCCATAGATGGGCGCGTATTCTGCAGTTGTGCCGACAATCCGAAACCCACGATAGGAGTCGCCGAGGGATAGCGGCACGGCAGTTTTTACCCGCGGGTCATCGCGCCAGCGCAGCGTGTCGTTAAGGCGGATATTGCCTGTGGGAATATCCGCATGGTACACAGCGGATAATATCAGCTGTATGGGGCTTCCTCGGGCGCCCAGCACAAGATCGATTCCTTTTGCATCCCGCGACAGCGTTTGTGCGAGTTGCGAGCTTGCCAGCAACAGCACGATGATGCTGGCACTACTTAAACTGACTAACAGCAGAGTCAGTAGTGACCCAAGTGGCGACAAGCAAAGATTCGCAAAGGTCAAACGCAACAAGATCATAATGGCACCGGCATTTCAAATTCTCTGGCGAGGCTGCCGCGCACGCGTTGATCGTGGGTAACAACGAGCAAGGTTGCGCCTGCTCCACTGGCCGATTCTCGTAGCATTGCGATTGCATCCTCGGCATTTTTGTCGTCTAGCGCTGAGGTGGGTTCGTCGGCAATGAGTAATTTCGGGCGGTGCACGACAGCCCGAGCGATGGCGACTCGCTGAGCTTGACCCTGGCTTAGCCTGTCCGGCTTACACATGGCAAGGTCTTTAAGATGCAGTTGGTCTAGCAACTGATCCACGCGCTGCTTATCCGGTGGTAGACGTGCCAGGCGTAACGTAAGCATTATGTTTTCAAGTACGCTGAGGGCGGGGAGCAGATGTAGTCGTTGGAACACCAAGCCAATATGTCTTCCGCGAAACCGGTCACGCTCAGTTTCGCGCATCTCTGTTAGCGATGATCCAAACAATGCGATTGAGCCGGAGCTCGGCGTTAGCAAGCCGGCGAGCAGGTGCAGTAGGGTGGTTTTGCCGCTGCCAGAGGCGCCTAGAATTGCCATGCTCTCACCGCGCTGCACGCTCAATGACGCCAAATCAATAAGTATTTCGTTGTCGTAGCTGAAACGTAGATTCTTGACTTCGATCGCAACATCTTGATTGAGGGTCATGCCCGGTCCTCGCCAGAATGCGCGTTGTGTCGGCAAAGAAATTGTTGGTTGCACGTCATGCCAGTCACCACGAAACCCAAGGCTGCAGACAACGCTGCTTTGGCCAGAGCACTATGAATACACTCGCGCGCAGGGAGTTGACGGGTTAACAAGAGCAGCCCTGCGAGCAGCGACGGTGCAAAGTCGTGAGCCATGCGTATGCTCGACAGGTTCGCCGCATATAGATTTGTGGCACGTCTCATGAGGTTTGGTAATGAGTGGTAGGGTGTCGTGTTCTTCATGTTGGGCAGCATATTGTAGCAATACTATCAGAAATAATGTTATGTTATAACATATATTCAAACCTGAACAATGAGTGTTTAACATTATGCAAGCAATTCCCGTTACCGTGCTGTCCGGCTTTCTGGGCGCCGGCAAGACTACTTTACTTAACCATATTTTGAACAACAGGGAGGGGCTGCGCGTTGCCGTCATCGTCAATGATATGGGTGAGGTAAACATCGACGCCGAGCTTCTTCGCGGTGAGGGCAGTCTGCAGCATGTCGACGAAAAGCTCGTCGAAATGAGTAATGGCTGTATCTGCTGCACGCTGCGCGAGGATCTCCTGCTAGAAGTTTCACGGCTAGCAAACGAGGGGCGCTTCGACTATCTGCTGATCGAATCGACTGGCGTTTCGGAGCCTCTGCCGGTGGCGGAGACGTTCACCTTTGCCGACGAGAGTGGACGCTCGCTGTCAGAGGTTGCGCGTCTGGATACCATGGTTACCGTGGTCGACGCGGTCAATTTCCCGCGATTAATTGAAGAGTCCGAGAGTCTCAAGGACAAAGGTCTTGAGATTGGGGACGAGGACGAGCGCAATATTGCCGAACTGCTCATAGATCAAATTGAATTCTGTAACATCATTGTTCTAAGTAAGACTGATTTAGTAACTCCGCTGGAGGCTGACGCCCTGCGCTCGACCCTGCAGCGACTGAATCCCAAAGCTAAAGTGATAACAGCTGATCACGGCCAGATTGCACCAACCGCTATTCTAAATACCCGTCTCTTTAGCATGGACGAAGCCGCTGACGCGCCGGGCTGGTTGGCTGAGTTGCGGGGTGAGCATCTGCCTGAGACCGAGGAGTATGGGATCGGTAGTTTTGTCTATGCCGCCCGGCGCCCTTTTCACCCTGAGCGCCTGTATGCCTTTTTGCGACGAGGCTGGGGCTATGGCAACTTAGTGCGCTCCAAAGGCTTCTTCTGGCTCGCAACGCGCTTTGACGAAGCCGGCGTCTGGTCTCAGGCCGGGGGTATCATGAATCATGGTTTTGCCGGACTCTTTTGGTCGGCGCTGCCTCAGGATAGCTGGCCCGAAGATCCTGAGCTTCGGTCCGCTATCCTCAATAAGTGCCAAGCACCCTACGGGGATCGACGTCAGGAACTAGTTTTCATCGGGCAGGACCTTAACGAGTCCGAGGCGCGCGCGGCATTGGATGCTTGTTTGCTTGATGATCGAGAGTTGGCCGGCGGTCCTGCCGTCTGGGTTCAGCAGCCAGACCCGTTTCCGCTTTGGACCGCCGATATAGATGCGGAGAGCTGAGGCTGCAGCCTATCGAATCAGGGTGTATGGGCGATTTCGTTGCGTTCTATGATGACGATGTGGAGATGGTCTCTGTCGCACGGTCCGCTACGCTGGCGATGCAGGTACCCGCGGCATCGCTGCTGAACAAAAAGGCGAACCTGCAGCACAGATGGACTTAACGTTTAGGCGAGAGGCCCGCTGCCGCTCAGGCGCGGGCGTTATCGATGCCAAGTGAGATGCGGTCTTTGTTTGTCGATCAAATAGTGGCTGCCATTGACGTGTTGGGTGAAATGCTTGGTTGTCAGGAGGTTGGCGTGTGCTGGATGACCTTGTGGCGTCCTATGTGCCTGCGCTTTCATGTTGGTGCGCGTCCGAACTTTTTCCTTGTGGAATCACAGAGCGACTACCATTGAGCTGCGTTTGAGAACATTGCCATTCCGTCTTACAATAAATCGTTTTCATGTTCTTCTACGCTAACTGACAACCCACTGAATAATTCAAGGAATGACAAATGGCAGATGCATACATTATCGACGCAGCTCGCACGCCACGTGGTATTGGCAAGCAGGGCAAAGGAGCGCTGGCTGACATTCATCCGGGTCGGCTACTGGCACAGGTTTTTGAAGAAATCGGCAACCGTAACAATCTAAAGACAGAAGAAATTGATGATGTCGTGGTTGCCTGCTCATCCCAGATTGGCAAGCAAGGTTCTTGTATTGGTCGAATGGCAGCCCTAGACGCTGGCTGGAGTGATAAAGCCTGCGGTATGACGTTAGATCGATTTTGTGGTTCGGGTATTACCTCAGTTAACATCGCTGCTGCAAACATCATGAGTGGTATGGATGATCTTTGCGTCGCGGGTGGCGTTGAAATGATGTCCTATACGCCAACGGTGCCAAGGGCTGATAAGAACCGAACGGTTGATGGAAGTAATCTGCACTTACGGGATATTCATGCGCAACCACATCAAGGAATCTGCGCGGACATGATTGCGACGCTTGATGGCTTTACCCGCGAAGAGGTCGATGCGCTAGCCGTAGAGAGTCAGCGACGCGCGAAAGTTGCCATGGATGGTGGGCACTTCGACAAGAGCCTAATCACCGTTCGACATGCAGATGGCAGTGTTGCTCTGGCGAGAGATGAATTTCCTCGCCCGGCGACAACGATGGAATCGCTGGCGGGCCTTGATACGGTATTCGACAAATTTATGGGTGTTGCCATCGACGAGACGGGCGAGACTTTCGACCAGCTAGTAAAGCGCCATTACCCCGATCTGAAAATTAACCATGTCCACCATGCTGGAAATTCTTCTGGGGTTGTTGATGGTGCCGCAGCTATTGTCATGGCCAGCAAAAAATATGCTGACAGAGTTGGTTGGAAACCTCGTGCACGCGTTAGGTCTATCGCGACAGTCGGTGGCAGCCCAACACTGATGTTGAATGAACCTGTTCCTGCCGCACTCAAGGCCCTGGCCCGAGCCGGCATGACCATAGATGACATTGACCTTTTCGAAGTCAATGAAGCTTTTTCTGTTGTAGCTGCAAAATTCATTAGAGATCTTGGGCTAGATCCCGAAAAAGTGAATGTTAATGGCGGTGCCATGGCGCTTGGCCATCCGATAGGGGCTACCGGTTCAATTCTCATCGGCACGGTTCTGGATGAGCTTGAACGACGCGACTTGAATACGGCGTTGATTACGATGTGTACGGGTGGAGGTATGGCCCCAGCAATTATTATTGAACGGGTTTAACGCCTAACAACAGTTTTACTGCTGCACGTGAAAAGGGCTGCTATTGGGTGGCCCTTTTTTGTTTGTTTGCTTATTTAACGGCCTCGATGGCGGCCCTCATCGTGGCATCCGTGACCGCGCGGCGATCATCCCCCCAGGGCATGGGCATTAAAATGGGGTGTTCAACGCCGGCATCGGTATAGGTCTTAACGAAATCAGTAACGTCCGCTTCAGAGCCGATAAAATTGATGGCCTGAATCATTCGTTCTGAGATAGCCGCGAGCGCACCATCACGATCCTTCTCCGCGTGTCTTGCGTGAAGCTCGTTAATCTCGTCAGTAAAGCCTGCCTGCCGAAACATGCGCGCATAACCATCTGCCATGGCGTAATTAAATAGATCCCGCCGCGCAGAATTAGCACGCCGTTCAAGCGCACCAACCGCGGCATGCACATAGGCGTAAATAGTCGCGTTACCGCCCTTACGCACTTGCTCGATAGACGGGCCTACGTGGGATGCGGGCAGATAGTTGAGGAGTACGCCGTCTGCTATTTCACCGGCGAGCTTCAACATTTGTGGGTTCAGGGCGGCGAGGACTATCTTAGGCGTGCGTTCACTCGGGGGTATGCCCAGGCGGAACCGCTTGACCTGAAAGTAGTCGCCTTCAAAGGTGACGGATTCACCCGAAAGGCACTCGCGCAATAGCGCGACGTATTCGCGCATCAAACCAATGGGCTTGTCGGTAGCCTTGATTCCATGTTGTTGGAGTATGCCTGGTGCAGAGACACCGAGTCCTAGCAGTACATCGGCATCCGGGTTGAGTGCCTGCAGTGTTGCCGCACTCATGGCCGTTAGCGGTGGCGTTCGGAGCTGCACCGGCAAAATGCCAGTCCCGAGCGCAAGCCCTGGCGCGGCAGCAGCAACAGCGCCCAGCAAGGTCATGGCGTCGGTGCCGTTGGCCTCGACCGTCCAGAAGGATTTGTAGCCAAGTTTTTGCGCACTGACCGCGATGTCAGTAGCGGCTTTAGGGCCCAGTACACCGAGGCTGCCGAAGGTGACGCCAAGAGGAATAGTTGCCATAAATTCTGCCCTTATATAATCAATTAAGTGTATGGCTACGCGTTAGCAGCGCTTCACAAGCGCTTCACCAGACCGACAGCTACGCATCACGTAAGGGGTAGCTTTTGCACGAAGTCCTGAATCAACGCGTTAACGCGGTCTGGATATTCACCAAAAACAAAGTGTGTACCACCTTCAACTAAGGCGACCTGCGCGTTAGGCATTCGGTCTTGTAGAAATTCGGCATACTTGGGTGGTGTCATTACATCCTTGGTTCCCGTAATGGCGAGGGTTGGCGTTGATATCGTGGGCAGGTGTCCGATGACGTCAAATGCATCGCAGGCCTTCATATCATTGAGAAACACAGCCGGCCCAAGTGCAAGCGCTTCCTGCCGTAGATCTTTAGCAAAATCTTTGGACACATTTAGCCAAGAATCTATAAACATTTGTGGGAATATTTCTGGGCTTTCGATGGCCCGACCAAGAAAACCAAGCGTGTCAGGGTGCACTCTTAGGCGCGCTCCCCCACCAATAAGTATCATACCGTTGAGGTCTCCGGGATGGGCTATTGCATATTGCAGTGCAATGGCGGTGCCGAGTGAGTGCCCAACAAGGACTAAATCATGTAACCCATTTTCATCGACGTAGGCCTTCAGCCAATCGACCGCACTTTCAATAGAAGGACAAAAATCGCCATCCGGGCGCCCCGGCAAATCAATGGCGATTGACGCAGCAAAAGCCGTCGATTGATAGCGCCATACTTTACCTGTGGCGCCAGAGCCGTGAATAAAAATCAATTGCATGATATTGCCTATGCGCGTGTTGGGTTTTGCTGTGGGGTTCGGCGTGATGAATGCGCTGACACCGAACATGGCATGGGTGCATACGTTGGACTGCTTTACCCAACTAAGGGCGGCACGTTAGACCGTTGTGCCGATTTGAAGGACCCCATTCCAGCAAAACTGAAATGGGGTGAGCCCATCAGCGAATAATATTGTCGGCTAGCAGGGTATCGATTGTTGCTGCATCGAAACCAAACTCGGTCAGCACGCTACGGGTGTGTTCACCAATTTTAGGTGAGCGGCCACGGGGCCTTACGTCTGCCGTCTTGAAGCGCATAGGAATACTGACGGTGCGGTAGTCGCCAATCTCTTCATCATGGATGCTCGGGAATAGATTGATGGCAGCGGCTTGCGGGTCGGTTGCAACCTCATGCAGTCCCAGAACAGGGCCCCAGATGATACCTGCTTTATCAAAGATCACGCCCCACTCATCGCGCGATTTGCTGGCTAACGCCTCGTCTATCAAGGGCACTAACACGGGCATGGCCTGATAACGGCTGCGGGCATCGACAAAGCGCGCTTCCTCAAGCCAGGCTTCTCGTCCCAGTGCTTTGCAGAGCTTCCCCCAGCCAGAGGCCTGAGGCATATTAAACACAACCCACTTGTCATCGCCACAGGGGTAGCGGTTGGCCGTTGGTAGTAACATGTTTTCGCGGGATCTTTGTCGCACGGGTGCATGATCGACAGCCGTAGTGGCGTAGTCGCTGGCTTGGGTCCAAACGGCCGTCTCATACAGCGATGTTTCAACCACTTGGCCAACCCCCGTGCGTTCAGCTAGCCGTAGGCCGCCGAGAATGGCGCCGACGAGCGCCAGTCCAGTGGTGTGGTCGCCTTGCGCCGGGCGCGCCATAGGTACATCGCCTTGAGGACCTTCGCGCATAGAGTCGTACAAACCTGAGCGCCCGAAGAACGCTGTGACGTCATAGCCAGGTCGCTCAGCATCGGGACCCGTCGTACCATATCCGGTCAGCGTCGCGTGCACTAAGCTCGGGTTGATGGCCAGCAGCGTTTCTGGGTCAAGGCGAAACTTCTCTTGCCTTTGGGTGAGCAGGTTACACATAAATATCTGCGCTTTAGCGCACAACTTATGCAGCACATCGATGGCTGCTGGGTTCGTTAGGTCAACGCAGACGGAACGTTTGCCGCGGTTATCAACATCGAACTGGAAGTCATAGTCGCGCAGACCGTCTACTTTGGCAGGCCGACCGTTGCTACGCATCGGATCGCCCGTTAACGGTTCGACCTTGATAACCGTCGCGCCCATATCAGACAAAATAGCAGCGGCACTGGGTGCAGCCATCCAGTTATCGATTTCAATGATCGTAATTCCATCCAGCGGTAATGCCACGTTGACTCCTAAACTGATTTTATTAAAGCTCGCATAGTACCCTGTTTGTTCACCCGGGTGACAAGTGCCCTGTGTTAAAAAATTAGGCTTATAGTGTCTTATTCAGCGCGGCTCTTTAGATACATAAACAGCTGGCGGTCATGGCGACTGGTAGCAGACAGGCGCCCCTCGCGCAGATAAGACGGCCAAGGTGATGGGGCGACCCCGTTAACGTCATCACCCATGACAGTGACGCGCTGGATAATACGCTCGCCGACAAAGTCATTGAGTACAAAATGCTGGGTACAACGATTATCCCACATGGCAATGGTGCCTTGGTTCCAAGAGTGTCTGACGGTGAAGCGCGGCTGACTCACCCAGCGCGTCAGGTACGCCAGTAACGCGTCACTTTCAGCGGCACTCATCTCGACAATACGGCGAGTAAAGTGCTCGTTAACATACAAGGCCTTGCGACCCGTAAGGGGATGCACGCGAACCACAGGATGAATCGCCATCTTGTCCGGGCGGTTGTGCGGCAGCGCATCGTGCAGCGCCGTAAGACCCTCACAAAGTGACTTCATGGGGGCCGACAGTTCGTCATAGGCAGCGTACAAACTGGTCCACATGGTGTCGCCGCCAACTTCCGGGCATTTCACCATATGCAATACAGACATCAGCGCAGGACTGTCTTGAAAGGTGATGTCCGTATGCCATTCATCGGCGACACCGCCCTGGGTGGCGACGAGCTCGAACAGCTCAGGAAACTCGACATTGTTGCTGTCTTTGAGGTTCGGATGTCCCTCGAGTTCGCCAAAGTGACGACCAAAGGCAATATGCTCGGTCTTACTCAAAGACTGCGCTGGGAAAAACAGAACCAAGTGTTCAAGTAGGAGTGACTCGATAGATTTGATATCGGCGGCTGTTGTGGTGGCTAAGTCGAGCCCTGTGATTTCAGCGCCCAGTGCGCCAGATAAACGTGTAACGTGCCAGCTTTCTGGAATAGATGAGGTTGCCATGGGTGTACTCCTAACCAGTGATAGCGCCGAGAATAAACCAGCCCAAAAAAAAGTGATACAGGAAGTGCTACAGTGTTACCTATGAATGCACTTTGGTTTGATCTCGGCAATATTAGTCTACGGCAGTTACCGCGGCCGCAACCGGCGGCGGGCGAAGTTCTGTTGCGAACGCGATTAGCGGGCATTTGCGGCACTGATCTTGCGCTGCTGCAAGGCTACTCGCAGTTTCAGGGTGTCCCTGGACACGAGTTTGTTGCCGATGTTGTTGAGGGCCCCCATCACTGGCTGGGTCAACGCGTAGTAGCGGGTATTAATCTGGGTTGTGGTGACTGTGATTTTTGCATTCAAGATCGGGCTGAACATTGTCGTGCCAGGCAGGTTGTTGGCATTCGGCAGGCGCAGGGAGCCTTCGCTGAGTATCTATGCGTCCCTGCGTCTAATCTGTTGGCTGTTCCCACCCAGCTTAGTGACGAACTTGCAGCGATGGCTGAGCCCGTCGCCGCAGCGCTGCAAATTCTCGAGCAGGTGAAGGTGCCAAAGACCGCGAGCGTGCTGATAATTGGGGCAGGGCGTATGGCTCAGCTAATTGCTCGGGTGTTACTTGCCGAGACCTCAAACATTGATGTGCTGGCACGTACTGATAAGCGCTGGCGCTATTTTACAGACCTACCGGTGAGCTTGTTGACTGGGGAGCTTAAGACACGACAGCATTACGATATTGTGGTGGAGTGCTCTGGTAATCCGTCGGGTCTGACAACCGCCATGGCTGCGGTTAAACCTTTGGGCACGATTGTGCTTAAAAGCACCTATGGCGCTGAGACAAAAATTGACGCGAGTAGTCTGGTGGTCAATGAAATAACGTTGCTTGGTTCGCGCTGCGGGCCTATGAAGCGCGCGTTAGACTGGTTAGTGAGTAACCCTTTGCCGGTTGAGATTCTTGCGAGCCAAACGTTTGCACTTGAGGATGGCGCGCAAGCACTGGACAGGGCAAAGGGCGCCGAAGCAGGCAAGTGTTTTCTTAGCAGCAAGAAATGGGGTCAGAGTAAAATGGCACTTACTTAAGCGTAAAGACATGATTTATATATAGAAAGATCGATTCAAAGTGGTAAGTTTTTGATTGCGAAAAAAACCACCACCGCAAGGAATCGATCTTGCATGAATGCCACCCCGCGATCCAAAAAGCACCAACAACTGCGTGTATCCAAAGCGCGTGCCACCACCGATAGTCTTGCGTTTTTCAATCTACTCACCAGTGGTGAAGTCCCAGATGAACTAGAGCAAACCTGCCAGA
>JBLHVI010000061.1:0-17602 GCA_047630175.1 Candidatus Azotimanducaceae bacterium | reverse complement strand
AACCAGAACAATTACAAAAATTCAGTTACCAGCAAACCGAAAATGCAGACGCCGTGTTCAATTACTTGAGCATGGTTAACAAAGGCATCAAACATCGTCATTTGTCACTAGGCGAGCCATCAGAAATACTGAATATAGACCTGCCTGACCAAGTTGAACTATCTATCAAGGCTCAGTTGAAGGGTACCAAGGGCTCTTTATCTATCAGCCTAAGCTGGGAAGCGCCGACAGATGCAAGTGAGCGCAAACAAGCAAAAGTAGCTAAGAAAACGCCGAAAGCTGAGAAACCAGAAAGTGCCGACAAAGCGGAAAAGAAAGCTGACAAAGTCAAAAGTAAAGCGGCAAAAGAAGCCTTAAAAACACTTGAAAAAGGTGAAGCAAAAGCGCGCAAGCAGGCGGAAAAGACTGCTAAGAAGGAAACTGCAATCGCCAAGGCCACAAGCAAGGCCGCCAACGTAAAGGTAGCAAAGGTCGCAAAGGTAAAGGTAGCAAAAGTCGCCGAAGTAGAAAAACCTTCCAAACCAACTAAGGTGAAGAAGGCTGAGAAGGCTGAGAAGGCTAAGCATTTAGCAAAGGACAAAAAACCAGCAAAAGCTGAGAAATTAGCCAAGCCCAGCAAGCCAAAAAAAGTCAGCAAAACTACATAGAACTCTGAGCCCGGCACCTTGCTCGAGAAGCGCGGAAGAAGCGCATGTAGCGAGCTGCAGCCATGAGTAATCGATTTTTGCGACACTGTGCATGACTGTGCATGGCTGGCCAATTTATGGCTGGGCAACGTAAGGCTGGGCAACCGCCGGCACGATACGTGCTTCTACGGGTAAACTTGTCATTCTCCGTCAGCGCGGCGTGTCTTTATGTCCGCTTTATATATCGCTGCTACAGTTCCGGAAAAGTAAGCATAGGTTTAGCAATGCCAGTCGATGAAGGTCTGAATATTGACCTGCAATTCTTGATTTTAGAAGTCAAAAAGCAAGCTCGAGCTTCTGCCTCGGTGATTGATAATCCGACGACGACGAAAATAAAGAAAGTCAATTCACGCGAAAAATTTATTGATAACCTGAAGAACACGCTGGAAAGCAAAAGCTATTTTAATATTCATCGCCAAGAAGAAGGGCGGATGAATCATTTCAAAGCCGTCATCACCATTGCTTCTAACCTAAAGCGTATGGCGGATTTTTTTAACAGTATCTCCAGCAAAATGTCGTACGTCGAAGACTCTGGCGCTTTTGTTGAGTTTGACCTCAAACGCTACTATCAAGTTATCTACAAAGCGTTAGATGCCATTTATCCTGCATTGCTAGAACAGAACCTGGAAACTGCCCAAGCGCTCTGCGACTACGAACAGGTCCTTGACGATTACTATGACGAAACCACTGCTTTGGTTCAACTTAAGTTGTCTAAACGTGGCAAGGTCAGTGACCTGATGATACTGCTGACTATTATTCAGTACCTCGAACGTGTCGGTGACAATCTGTTGAATATCGGCGAAGCCATACTCGACATACACGTGGGTGAGAAACTCGGCATTCTACAATACAGGAATCTCAAGAAAGGTCTTGAGGGGCAAAACATCAAACTTGGCGATAGCAGTGTTGCGTTTAAGCGCATTATGAATACCCGCTCAGGGTGTCGAGTGGCGAGAATCATCTCTACCCCGGCAGGAGGTGACAAGACTTCCATCTTCTACAAAGAGGGCGATCCAGAAAAAATCGCTGAGGAAGTAGATGGCCTGAGGCTTTGGCAGGAACAGTTCCCCGGGCTCACGCCACAAGTGCTTTGGCACCGAGCCAGAAAAGATAGCGCCACCATACTGCTTGAGTACATCGAAGGTCAGGACCTACTGAACATTCTGATTAACGACGGAGGAAAACTCGACCAAGCACTCGACCTGCTAGCGCGGGAACAAACCAATGTCTGGAAATCCAGCATCAAGCGAAAGTCGGTAAAGACTAACTACGTTGGGCAGTTGCTCCGCCGCAAAAACGACATCGAGTCGGTGCACCCCAGCCTGTTTGAGTCGAGCCACGATCTCAGCCAACTTATCAAGGCCGCCACTAAGATCGAGCGCATGCTCCCAGCACCCTTCAGCACACTGATACACGGTGATTTCAACGCCGACAACGTCATTTTTCAGCTTGATGAAAGCCGCATGTATTACGTAGACGTTCACCGTAGTGGTTTCGGCGATTATGTGCAGGATGTTTCAGTCTTTTTAGTCTCGAATTTCAGAGTACCGATATTCAGCCCAGACATTCGTCAAAGATTGAATGCTGCTAATCAGCGGATGTACGACTGTGCGGCTGACTATGCAAAAAAACAGAAGGATCAGCTTTTTGATGCCAGACTCGCCTTAGGTTTATTTCGGTCTCTGGTTACCTCTACTCGATTCGTGTTCGATCAAGCCTTTTCGTATCAGCTGATGGATCGAGCGGCTATGATATTGCAAGATCTCAAGTCCCACGAAGATAATCTGAAAAAATTTAAGATGAATACAGACTTGTTTCTGTATCGGTAAAAGGAGAGCTTCAGCTTGAATATTGGTGTTATTGGCAACCGCGGGGCCTGGTCGACTGAGTTATTGAGTCGACAGTTGGCTTCTAAGAACGCGGGCGGCACGGTCATTCAGCTCAATGAAATATCCTATAATCTAACGACAGGTCATGTCAGCCTGCATCATCAAGATCTGTCGGAATTCGACGGTTTCATTATCAAGAAGATGGGGAAAAATTATTCGTCTATCTTGTTAGACGAGCTTGAATTGCTAGAACTACTTGAACGCCGCGGAGTCCGCTTTTTTTCTTCACCTTCGAGTATTCGCGAAATGATCAGCCGTTTGAGCTGCACGATTCGTCTTCGAGAAAACAATATCCCCATGCCGCCAACATTCGTCACCGAGGACATTGAAGATGCTGTGCGTTGGGTCGAAGCAAACGCGCCGGTAATCTTGAAACCGCTGTATAGCACCAAGGCTCGAGGAATGGAGCTTTTGGTAGATGTCGATATAGCGCGCGAGCATTTTACGGCCATGCAAGCGAGAGGTGAGCAGATCATTTATCTGCAGAAAAAGCTAGAACTGTCAGGCTCTGACTATGGTCTGGTGTTTTTAGGCAGCGAATACATAGGCGCATACGCAAGAGTTGGTGACGGATCGACTTGGCATACAACGACCCAAGAGGGAGGCAGATATGCTGCCTACACACCCACGGCAGATTTAATTGATTTGGCGACTAGAGCTCAAGCGCCGTTTAACTTAGATTTTACCTGCGTTGATATTGCCATTACAGAGGAGGTCGGCCCAGTAGTGTTTGAGGTTTCAGCCTTCGGTAGCTATAAAGGCTTGTCGAAAAGCTCAGGTCTAGACGCCTCGGCTCTGCTAACAAATTACGTCATAGAGAAATTAACTGATGAATAGCCTCAAGAGTCTGGTTGAAAGAGGAGAAGAAGAATGCACTCATTTAGTGGCACTGAACCTAGGTGGCTACCTAGTGCATTTCAAAACTAACTCCATGCCATTGATAGCTGAGCTGACTGACTACTATCAATTTTTTCTCGCCAACGAAGAACAGCAAAATCAAACGCCCGATAAAATAGTCACGGGCTTACAATGTTTAGCTCAAGAGATCACGGGTGATTGGCAGGTAAAGCAGCCGGACCCTGGTAAATTAAAGATTAAGGAACACATTCTTGACGTCGACGGCGGTAAGCTCATCTATAAGGTGCTGACCGGCTTACACTTACTCTTCAAAGGCTCCGAGCGATTTTGCTTTGGCCCATTAGAGGATCACCCTAATCAGGTCGTGAATTTCATTAATAACATGCACCTTGAGCATCTATTATTGCCCGGTGGCCAGCTGTTCCACGCCTCGGGCGCCAGCCTTGGGAATAACGGTTTAGGTATGGCGGGCCTGTCAGGTAAAGGCAAATCGACGTTGGCATTACGACTACTGCAGCGCGGCATGGACTTGGTCAGTAATGACCGGTTAGTCGTCTCTGAGCAAGCCTCAGGATTGCTTATGCAAGGCATCACTAAATACCCGCGGATTAATCCAGGCACGGTCATAAACCAGCCAGAGCTCGCGGATATCGTCAGCGAGGAAAATTTGGCGCGCTACAACGCGATGACGTTCGACGAGCTGTGGATGTTAGAAGAAAAATATGATGCTTTTGTTGAGCCTGCCTTCGGTTGCCGCTTCAACTTAAATGCGAAGATGCGCATGTTTGTAGCCCTCGACTGGGACCGCAACAGCAGTGCGCCGCTGAAGCTTGAACAGCGCGATCCCCGCGATTGCGTAGCCCTCGTTAAGAATATTATGAAGTCACCGGGCATAATGCTACCCGAAGCCAGCAAAAGAATCCCTGAGGCTGTCGTTGAGCCTTACCTAGATTTGCTATCACATTGTGATTTTTACGTATTGAGTGGCAAGGTTGATTTCGACCAGGCTGCTGACGAGATTAAGGCCATCGTGCAGAAATACGCATAGAAAGATGCTCTTTGTTAAGCAACCGCGCAGCGAAGGCAGATGCTTGATGCACTATTGTATATAGAGTGAATCAAGCCAACGAGAGTCATCCGCTTGATAGGGCATGAGTTCCTGCAGCAGCTCTCCACCTTCATTCAGCAAGCGGTCTTTATTTCCTCTGGCTTCCAGATTAAGTCGTACCAATGGCTCAGTTTTTGACCTCCGCAACGTAAAACGCCAGTCGCCCGGCATATCGAAACTCGGGCCGTCAAAAGAATCTATGGTCTGCGCCTTGCCACCATAACGCGACATGATTTGCTCAAATGCAGCATCAACATCATTCAGCTTTAGATTGATTTCAGGCGTACAACAGATATCGGCTTTGCTCATCTGCATTAACTCGCCCAACGATGAGTTTGCATGATTCAGAATCTCAATAATTTTCAACCACGCTAACATGCCGGAATCGCAACCGAAAAAGTCACCAAAATAGTGGTGCGAAGATAGCTCACCCCCATAGACAGCCTGACTGTTACGCATGTGACCTTTCATGAAAGCATGACCCGTCTCGGAACGTACGGGGCGACCATGGTAGCGTTGAATAATATTCAGCGTGTTCCAACACAGCTTAGTGTCGAACACCACCGCAGCGCCGGGTCGTGCCTGAAGGTGGTGCTCTGCAAGCAAACCGATGATGTAGTATGTCGGGGCTAGGTTGCCATCACCATCGAAAAAAACACAACGGTCGCAATCGCCATCCCATGCCACACCAAGCGCGAATGGCATCTTCTGCATAAAGGCTTTCATTTCTGCCAGCAGTCGCATTTGAGAGGGATCTGCACCCTCGCTAGGAATTGGCCCAGGTTGCCGCCGGAACCATTGCACGGGCAACTCGAACTTCTGAGAAATATCGTCAGCTAGGGTCGCCGCGGTGCCGTTCAGTCCATTGAGCGCAATCAGGTCGCTGCTCAAATTAACTGTACTGAAGCGCGCCTGAAGATATTGCATATAGGCGCCATGGATATCTCGCTGCACCATCGCGCCACGCGGCTTACTGTTAGTGTGGCCGCCCAGCATGAGCTTCATGATATCAAAAAGGCCATCATTATAGGTCAGCGCCTTACCATTCTTCAGCACCACCTTGAAACCGTTGTAGTCAGGTGGATTGTGGCTGGCCGTAACAACAATCGCCGCTTCAACATTATCTAAGGTTGAAGCAAAGTAACCTAGTTCAGTTGCACACAGCCCAAGGTCAATAACGTTTAGACCGGAGCCTAACAAGCCGTCAACCAAGCTGTCGTGCAATGCAGGGCTCGATTCGCGCATATCGCGACCCACTGCGATATTACCCGCCAAATTGAAATGGTGAACCAAAGCGTGGCCAAATGCGCAAGCGAATGCCTCGTCAACAGCCTCAGGGAAGAGGCCACGGACGTCACCCAGACGAAAAGCGGAGAGCGGTTGTTTCATTGTTGGTATATTAGCACAAGTGGCGCCGAGCGTTGAGTAATGTGGGCTCTACAGGACAACAGGATAACCGACTAACTTAGAACTTGTGGGGCGAAGCTGCCCGTTGCCAAGTCCGCCCGGTAGAAAATGGAACCGCCGGCTGGTCTATATTTGCGCTCCTCAATTAGTTACCCTAAAGTCATCATTTGATACATAACAACTGACATTAGAGATTTGTCCTATGAGCTTTCAACACCTGAGCAGCGAAGCGCTAAAGACGCTGATGATCCAGGACCCGGAATTGACTATTTTCGACACGCGCGACCCCGCGTCTTATGCGAACGGCCATATCGACAACGCGTTATCTCTGAACAACGACACCATGCAGCAGCTGCTGGATGACACCCCTATGTCGAACACCGTGGTTGTATGCTGTTACCATGGCGTCAGCAGTCAATCCGTCGCTGAGTGGCTGAATGATCAGGGCTTTGACACTGTTTACAGCCTGATTGGCGGCTATAGCGCTTGGGCTGGGCAAACTCAACCATAGTCCAGTAACTGCTCAACTAGGCTATCGCGTGCCGCTAGAATTTCGACGCCTGAAGCCAGACATCTGACCTCGCCCAGCTTTCATGCATGTCGGCGTCGACCAAATTTACTGACAACCCCTGCGCTAACCGCGCTGCCCTAAGGCCTGTCAGGGACCAGCCGTTGAGCGGATGATCAAGCAACTCAGCCTGGAAGACCTGCTCAGCCTGAGCCGGTTGCGCGGCCTCAAGCAAGGCCGCGCCTAACCAGTGTCGGGCAGAGAACGGCAAGGGCTCAGGCTCATCAAACTGCATTTCATCCTCAAGCTGCACAGCTGTTTCAAAGGCTTTAATGGCGGCGCTCGTCCGGCCCTCAATTAGCAAAATTTCACCTTCCAGAATATGGGCCAGCGTGCCCACTAACTGTCGTGCAGGATGACGGCGAAAAGAGGTCTGACTGGTAGCCGCAAAGGCCAACACCTGATCACGAATAGCCTTGGCGGTCTGTATATCGCCCTGCTTCAGGCTCGCATAACCTTGGGTAAAATCCCACATGGCCGCAGACATCTCATCCTCTGGACGGCGCTGATTTTCTAGAATTTCGTCAAACCGACCAAAGCGCAGTAGCGTCAACACCTCAAAAACAGCGTTACCGCCCAGCTTACGATAGTCTTTACCGGCCTGAGTCGCTACAGCGCCCTGCCCGTCATAAGAGGCCGCGTAGAGCAGCATGTGAAGATTATGGCTAGGTCCGTAAGAGAACCCCAAATTCTGCTTAGCCTTCAAGTCAGAATGTACAGCCTTGGTGTTAGCGCGTACCGAACGACCCCACAGCCCAACTTCATTCCAAGTGTGCGACGGCATATGCTGAACATGGCTGGCGATGGGAATGGCCTGACTGAGGTGTTCCGCGCAATCCAGAGCGAGCCCCGGGTCTTGGCTCGACTCTGTGGCGTGGATATAAAGATGACAGGCCCCGGGATGGCTAATGTTTTCTGCCAAGACACGCGTCAAGACGCCGTGCAAGCGCTGCAAATCAGCACTTGCCAAGTCACGGTAACCGCGCCGGTCTTCAAGCATGAACAACGCAATGGCATAAACCGTAGCAACCTCGTGGTGATCCGAGTAGTCGGCATACACTGCCGCCATGGCTTCAGCGAACGCCGTGTCAGAGACACGCCGTTGCCCAGGCTCATAATCAGCGGGATACCGCAGTTGCGCCGCCATGATTAATGCACGTTCCATTTCGCTGGCGTTATCTGCCAGCGCCGCCGCCTGAGTGATTGCTGCGTGTGCCAGCAGCGCTGATGATTGAGTCATTCCGCCGTTGAGGTAAGAGCCCAACGCTAAAGCCTCACCCCAAAAGCACATAGCGCACGCTGGATCGAGGCGCCGAGCCGTGGCCATTGACCTCGCAGACTCGTCAACGTTAAACGCATAGCGCAATTGTATGCCCTGATTGAAATACGCCTGAGCTTGCTCGTTAGCTGTTGTGATCGTCCATGTGTGAGCACCAATGGCCGCTGGAATAAGATCGATGGGCGCATCAAGCGCCGTACTCGATGCCATCGACATACCGCTGTGAGCACCTGCACTTGGCGTTTCTTTTTGATCAAAGACACATCCTGCCAAGCCGATTAGCGCGACCGCGAAACAAATAATCTTTTTCATCTTTCCGTCTCATATTTATAGATTGGCTCCAGCCGCTCGGCAGACTTAGCACTAGGCTCGCAGGCGAATGCCCTACGATACACCGCCGAGGCTAACACTGCCATTAAGCGCGGTGCCGACAAAGCGAACAAGTCAGAAGACCCGTGCAGCTGACCAACACTAGCTTACATAAACATGTTATCAACTGCTCCTTATCGTCAGTCCATCAATGTTGTGCTCAGCATTTATAGACAGCACAACATCCGCCAACGCAGGCAGCCGCGCTAAACAATCTCGGGTAATGCGTTCGTAATGCTGGATAAATCGCTGCACCTGACCTGCAGTCATGACTCGGCTAGCACCCGCGATCGAGGCTGCGAGCTTGTCCTCCTGCAACTGCCGCCAACCTTGCACGACCTCAAATCCAGGAATAGCTAAATGAATAAGCAGATCTGCCTGATTGAATATTTGCTCATGGTAACGTCGCAATTGTTCATTCACGTAGTGACGCCAGATACCCAGTGAGTCTTCGCGTTCCTCCAAGGTATTTATCGGCGCTGAAAGGTCAGCATCAGTGCTCAGCGGCGCATGATTGCACCAACCTTCGAACAGGATGACATCAACAGGCTCTGCGATACGTGTCCACGCTTGCGGTGCACAACGGTCATCCAAGGCCTTATCAAATCGGGGTATAATGCTCGGTTGCTGCGCCGAGCAATGGCGCAGGCCGGCGAGTGTGCTGCTCGCAAAATTCAGATCGTGAGTGCCCGGCACGCCGCGCGTTACTAACAAAGGATGAACACGCTCCGCCACGGAGTTGCGCTCTAGGCGCGTCAGATAGAAATCGTCCAGCGACACGTCTACTGTGGACAACCCCCATGCGGCTTGCAACAACAGCCTCAAAAATGACGTTAATGTCGTTTTGCCGGACCCTTGGGCACCATTCACACTGACCAGTAACGCACCAGACATTGGCTGGTGCTGACTGGCAATGTGCTGCGCCATGGGCCAATACCATTGCTCGACAATATCAATAAAGCCCGCCGGTAATTGCAGCGCTTTGATGCGGGCAATCAACTGTGGACGCAGCGCTGCAAAATCCTGTACCGGCACCTGCGTGAGTTCTCCCTGACCCAGTCATTGGGCATTTGCCAAGACCGGCAACTGCTTTTAATCAATATGTACTAGAAACTTAGGCGCCACATGACAAAAGCCTAGACCTTCGCGCGGCAATCGTCTGCACGATTAAAACGCGCAAGGTCGAGACCGATTTGCAGGCACCGCTTGCCGGCGAGGCTCTTGGCGCGGCCGAAGACAACCTGCTGCCCTTTTTCGAGGCTCAGCACCAGCGTGCCGCCCGTCAGCCCCATCAATGTTGGCGCTGGCTTTTTCTGGCTGATCGCTTTTATTATCCGAGTCATTTCGGACAATATTATGTGCAAACATCTATCGAATAAAGACGCTCCGACAGAGAAGCCTATGACCTATGCGAACGTATTCGTGTTTGCCGGCGCTGGCCTGTAGACGTTTTATGGCGTCTATAAAAAGCCCGAATAAATACCCGCAACAAAGGCTGCAACCGATAACTTCACTAACCGATAACGCGACTAGTAACGCGACAAAATGCTGCAATCGCCGAAAAATCAACCCTAACGGTTAACTATCTCAGGATCACCGATATGGCGTTCAACGAGCGAAGCAAAGCCAGAACGACCAATACCTAAACGCACAAGATCTGCTTGTGCAAAGCGCGCAGCTTCGGCAGAAATGGGTTTGGCATCGCGGGATTTCATATGTGACTCGGCGACTCGCTCCATATAGACGAAACTGCCCACCGCCTCGGCGACGCTGTCACCGACCGTCAATAGCCCGTGACTGCGAAGAATAATCGCGCGGGTCTGACCCAAAGCTTTAGCAATTCTGGCACCCGCTTCAAGACTTTGCACCTGCACCTCTTCGTCATCAAACAAGGCATGATCTTCAAAGAAAATACAGGCTTCTTGGGTAATAGGTTCTAACAGGCGAGCTTCGGTAGAAAAGGGGGTGCCCCAGCCCGTATGCACATGCACTGCACTCACCGCGTCAGGCCGAGCATCCAAAATTGGCTTGTGAATATAGTAGCCCGCGACATTCACGAAACCCTCACCGGCCTGCAACGTCCCGTCGGGCCCGACCAATACCAAGTCAGAGACCTTCGCGGCGTGATAAGAAACGCCATAGCGAAGCATCCAAAAACAATCCGTACGCTCTGGATCACGGGCACTGATATGACCATCACCCAAATCACCCCAACGTTGAGCCGCCAGTAATCGATAGCCCAACGCGCAATCACGTTTTCGCCGATCACGTACCTGAGATGGTGAAAATTCACTGCGCTTAACAACCTGTGCTTCAGACATCGACTGCTACCTCTTTAACACTTGGGGTTTTCATCCCCGCGTTATGATTTACTTTAGGACTGTTTTGCCATGCTGGGCACTCCGGCAGGAATATCAACCCATGGTTGCTTACTGTCGCACCATAGATGAAAGCCTGGGGTGAATTCATCAGCATTATCCAGCGTGCCGGCCTTAACAAATACCATGTCAGGTTGTCCGCTAAGCGCACTGTAAATCGGTGAGCCACAGCAGCCACAGAAATAGCGCTGCACCAGCCCACCGCTGTCTGACGTTTTGTCTTCGAAACATTTTGGTAGCGTTGCGGTAAACGTGAGTGCCGCTGTTGGCACACCCCACAAGGTAGAGAATGCAGAACCCGCCTGCCGTTGGCAGTTCTTGCAATGACAAACTCCGGCCATCACGGGGTCTGCGCCAATTGCATATTTGACGTCGCCGCACAGACACCGACCTGTATGTTCTGCCATAACGCTTCCTTCTTTTTATGATTATTGTGGGTAGTGTACGCAAAACTCACAAACCTTGAAAGGTCGGGGCCTGGACGGCAAAATGCGTCGAAGAGCTGGGCCATGAGCAACGGCGAGTAATAAGAAATCGAACCGACAGATTGCCATCACCCTGACCGTCCACGTTATACAAGGTTCAAACCATGGATGACAATCGGCGCTACTACAGCCTCGACGCGCTACGCGGCAGCATGATGATGCTCGGCATCGTATTACATGGTAGCCAGTGGTACATCACCGAGTCGCCGGGCGGCCTGCCCATTCCGACAGATCCGTCGACGCACTACATCTTCGACTTGATGGTGCACTTCATTCATAGTTTTCGCATGCCCCTATTCTTTGTCTTGGCCGGGTTTTTCACTTCGCTATTGCTTGCCAAGCGCGGCTTGAAAGGAACTTACATCAATCGCAGCAAGCGTATTCTCGGGCCATTGCTGGTCAGTTGCCTGACCATATTGCCACTGACATTGCTCTTCTCTGTGGCTTTTGTCTTCAGTGCTCGCTTTGGCACTCAACAACTGCTGCCGAACGCTGAACAAGTTAAAATTTTTTCTGCGGAAATCAATGCCGCTGGCATGCCTACCGACCAGCCATCGCTGGGGCATCTGTGGTTTCTGTACTACTTATTATATTTTTACCTGTTGATCCCGCTGTGTTCGAGTTTCGCGGCATCGAAATTCGCTCGCAGCGAGGCATTTTCAACCATGGCTCGATCGCCCTGGTTGTATCTGGTACTCAGTGGCTACACGATAATGACTCTCTGGTTTTTCCGCGGCGGCTTGTTATTTGAAGGGTTTATCTTTGTTAAACCCCATCCGCCGTCACTGCTGTACTACGGATCATTTTTCGTATTTGGTTATATCTTTCATCACCACCGCGCCATTCTAAAAACGTTCGTGAGCAGCCTACGCTGGTCAGCCGGTCTGTCGGCGGCCCTGTTTCCCATGGCGGTGTATGCCACCACGGCTGAGTTTCACGCGGCGGAGGTCACCCTGCCGATTCATGCGTTAGCCGTGGTGACGAATGCCATGCTCACTTGGTCACTCATCTATTTTTTTATGGGCTTATTTCTACGCTTTTTCGATAAGCCCTCAGAATGGAGTTTGTACGTGTCTAACTCTTCCTACTGGGTTTATCTAGTGCACATGCCGTTGATCAGTCTTGGAGCTTGGGTCGTGCTGCCTCTGCCGTTAGACGCGCTGGTAAAGTTTGTAATGATTACTGCTTTCACAACAGTGGCCGCATTTTTAAGCTATCACTATCTTGTGCAAGGCAGTTGGATAGGGGCAGGTTTAAGCGGTATACGACTGCACCATAAGTGGCCTTGGCAGGCCATGGAAAAGCCGAGCCAGTCCTAGTTCATGCCTGTTGCGCCGCATCCTCAAGAATAAAAACTGCGCCTTTTTCAGCAATCATCACCGTCGGGGCGTTGGTATTGCCCGAGGTAATACGCGGCATGATCGACGCATCAATGACGCGCAAACCATTGACCCCATGCACTTGCAGGCGATCGTTAACCACGGCGAGTGCATCGTTGCCCATTTTACACGTCCCAACTGGGTGAAAGATCGTTGCGCCTAAATCACCTGCCGCCTGGAGTAATTGCTCTGATGATTGGACTTCCGGGCCTGGCAAATACTCTTGCGGGGCAAAAGGTTTTAACGCATCGGCCTGCATAATTTTGCGGGTGAAGCGGATGCCATCAATGGCCACCTGTCGGTCTTCGGCTGTCGATAGATAATTCAGGGTAATGGTCGGGTACACCAGTGGGTCAGCGCTGACAATGCGCACGTGCCCACGGCTAGTGGGTCGCAAGTTACAAACGCTTGGTGTGATGGCATTGAATTTATGCAGCGGCTCGCCAAACTTGTCTAACGACAAGGGTTGCACATGCCACTCAATATTCGACGACGTCTGCGATGCATCACTACGCGCGAAGGCACCTAGTTGCGACGGCGGCATGGTGAGTGGACCCGTTTTAAAGAGCAGGTACTCCAAACCCATTAACGCCTTGCCTATCAGTGAATTCATGCGCTGATTCAACGTGCGAGTATTACTGACCTTATAAATAATACGTACCTGCAGATGATCATGCAGGTTTTCACCGACACCCGGCAAATCAGCCACCACATCAATGTCATGCGCTTGCGACAGCGCAGCAGAACCAATACCTGAGACTTGCAGAAGCTGTGGAGAGCCAATGGCCCCCGCCGCCAGAATGACTTCGCGACTGGCGCTGATGGTTTGCAGGCCGTCGCGCTTTGACTGCACGCGAATGCCCGTTGCACGCGGTAAGGTCTCCGTGCGATCAAACTCAATGCCCAGAACCTGCGCATCGGTCATCACCGTTAAATTCGACCGATCGAGTACAGGTCGCAAAAATCCACGGGTGGCACTCCAGCGAGTGCCGCGCTTCTGGTTCATTTGGAAATAAGCATTGCCCGAATTGTCACCACGGTTAAATTCCTCAATCTTGGGAATGCCCGTTTCCGCAGCTGCGTCGCGCCACGCATCAAGAATCTCCCAATTGACCCTGCGCTCTTCAACGCGCAACTCACCGCCAGCACCATGAAAGGCATCACTACCATGCTGATAGTCTTCGGATTGTTTGAACACAGGCAGCACGTCATCCCAGGACCAGCCACGGTTGCCCAATTCCGCCCAGTGATCATAATCACTTTGCTGACCGCGCATATAAATCATGGCATTGATGGATGAGCAACCCCCCAGCACTTTACCCCGCGCGTAACCAATGCTACGGCCGTTCAAGCCAGGCTCAGCGGCCGTGTTATAGCACCAATCAGTGCGCGGGTTGTTAATGGTGTAGAGGTAACCGACGGGGATATCGATCCAAAAATAGTCGTCCTTAGCGCCTGCCTCAACCAACAAAACACGATTTGCAGGATCCTTCGACAGGCGATTGGCCAGCACGCAGCCAGCAGTTCCGGCACCGACGATGATGTAATCAAAACTATCCATAAGGACTTTCCATATAAGTGGCCTATACAAAGGATTTATGAAAGCTTAATTGATAGGGATAGCCCATGGTGCGGCTTTTTCATGCCAGCGTCCATACCAATGGGGTGCTGGCAGCGACACGGGAATCCAACTGACAACTTTTTGCAGCCGTGATAGACTAGATTTTTGAGTATTTTTAGAGCCCTGTGACCGAATCTTCAGACATCTATCGAGACACCGACTCACCGTGCAGCAAAGTCTGTACGCTGGACGACAACGATATTTGCATGGGTTGTTTGCGCACCCTTGACGAAATCGGTGCCTGGGGCAGTGCAGACCGGCAGGCACGCTTGCAGATACTCGACAACGCGGCCGCTCGAGGTCAGAACTTCGGCAGTGAAGCAGGCTGATCATCATGTCCGCAATAACCAGCGGATGTAATCACCTTGCAGCCTCGTGACTATTGTCCTGTGTTACAAGTACTTGATTCGCGCTGCCAGCTCCTGATGCTCTATCTGTACGTCTTGTAGCGTATCGGCCTTGCCACCACCCGTGATGCCAATCACGATACCAATGCCAGAAACTGGCACCAAATTATCAAGCTTGAAGCGACCTTTGGTGCCTCGCAGAAAGCACTCTTCGTCAAAATACAAACGATCACCCACATCGCCAATGTCATCCATCTCTAACGTATCAAACCCAATAAGACGCTGAATGTCTGCTAATGACGCGATATCAACAGGCTCAATAATCTGGGATTCTGGTTTAATCACATAGGCCTTCATAGGCTAGCTCCTGGGTCTGTAGTACTGCTCAAATTCACGTGGTAACCGCAAAAAATCGAGGCGATGTCTGTATCTGAACGCTCGCCGCGGTACGAGACTTCTAGCGCCTCACTGGCACCTCACTGCCACCTCACTGCCACCTCACTGAGAACGAATTATTAGATCTCGCGGCAATTAAGTTTGTTATCCAAAAACTTTATTGACAAAAAATGGTCCTACTAGCGTGTACGCAACCCATGCCAACATCGACTGCCGAGAATGAAAACCGCGACACTTTAGCGTATACTGGCCGCCGCCGTTACCCTGGCGGATTGTTTGTTTGGTGACTACCGTATCCAAAAGATACTTAAAAGCGATGAGACTAGCCTATGACTGACACACCAAAGATTATTTATACCGAAACTGACGAAGCGCCCCGATTGGCCACCTACTCCCTACTGCCGATCATAAAAGCCTTCACTGACACCGCCGGTGTGGAAGTTGAGATGCGCGACATTTCCTTGGCCGGACGCATCATTGCCACTTTCCCAGAACGTCTAACGACTGAGCAACAAATTCCAGACTATCTCGCTGAATTGGGTCAGCTAACGCAGAGCCCAGGCGCAAACATCATCAAGTTACCTAATATTTCCGCCTCAACGCCACAGCTTCATGCCGCCATTAAAGAACTGCAGGCTAAGGGCTATGACCTGCCGAATTATCCGGATGAGCCGAAAGATGACGCCGAAAACATCATCAAGGGACGCTACGATCGGGTAAAAGGCAGCGCCGTAAACCCCGTGCTGCGCGAGGGTAATTCCGACCGCCGAGCCGCCAAAGCGGTTAAAGAGTATGCCCAAAAACATCCGCATTCCATGGGCGCATGGTCAAAAGAATCAAAATCACACGTTGCCCACATGAGCGAAGGCGATTTCTATGGCACAGAGAAATCTGTGACTATGGCCAAGGACGACAGTCTGACGATCGCCTTCGTCGGTGCTGATGGTTCTCAGATACTCGCCAAAGACATCATGGTTGAGGCAGATGAAGTCGTTGACGGCGCTACCATGAGCAAGAAGGCTCTGTGCGATTTTTATGCCGCTGAAATCAAAGATGCCAATGCCAAAGGGGTACTGTGGTCACTGCACCTGAAGGCCACCATGATGAAGATCTCTGATCCCATTATGTTTGGTCACGCAGTGAATACTTACTACGCTGTTGCGCTCGCCAAACATGCCACAGTGCTAGAGCAACTGGGATTCGATGCCAATAACGGTATTGGCGATGCCTACGACAAGATCGCTAGCCTACCAGCAGATCAGAGCGCCGCTATCAAGGCTGATCTTGATGCCTGTTTGGCACAGGGCCCTGACATGGCTATGGTGGATTCTGACCGCGGCATTACTAACTTACACGTGCCCAGCGACGTTATCGTTGATGCGTCTATGCCTGCCGCCATTCGCGAGTCGGGCAAAATGTGGGCGCCTGATGGTAGCCTACAAGATATGAAGGCCGTCATCCCCGACCGTTGCTATGCGGGCGTTTTCCAAGAAACTATTGAGCACTGTCGCGCGCATGGCGCCTTTGACCCTACTACGATGGGCTCAGTACCTAATGTTGGCCTGATGGCCCAGAAGGCCGAAGAATACGGTTCACACGACACAACTTTCGAGGCACCAGATGCCGGCACTATTCAGGTTGTGAGCAGTGATGGCAACGTGCTGCTTGAACACATTGTTGCCCCTGGTGACATTTGGCGCCTCTGCCGGGTCAAAGACGGCCCCATCCGTGACTGGGTCAAATTGGCTGTTAGCCGCGCCCGCCTGACCGGCTGGCCCATGGTGTTTTGGTTAGACAAGGAGCGTGCGCACGACACCCAGTTAATTGAAAAAGTCGGCGCTTACTTACCTGAGCACGACCTTACAGGTATCGACTACCAGATATTGGCACCCGCTGACGCCGCACGCTTTAGTCTTGAGCGAATGCGCGCTGGCGATAACACCATCTCTGTCACGGGTAATGTCCTGCGTGATTACCTGACCGACCTGTTCCCCATTTTGGAGTTGGGTACTAGCGCCAAGATGCTGTCTATCGTGCCACTGATTAACGGCGGCGGTCTGTTTGAGACAGGCGCAGGTGGCTCAGCGCCCAAACATGTGCAGCAGTTCGAAAAGGAAAGCCATTTACGCTGGGATTCCCTTGGCGAGTTTTTAGCCCTAGGCGCCTCACTTGAGCATCTGGCACAAACATTCAGCAATGATCGAGCGCAGATATTGGCCGACACGTTGAACACGGCCATAAGCCGTTTCCTTGAGGAAAATCGCTCGCCGCTACGCAAAGTCGGGCAGCTAGATAATCGAGGCAGTCACTTTTATCTGGCACTCTACTGGGCTCAGGCAGCAGCAGCGCAAGATAGTGATGCGAAACTACAGGCAGTTTTCGGTGATATCGCCGCCCAACTGACTGACAACGAGGCGAAGATTGTTGACGAGCTAAATGCTGCGCAAGGCCCCGCTCTGGACTTGGGCGGCTATTTTGATCCGGATCCCGCTTTGGCTACCAAGGCCATGCGACCCAGCGCGACGTTCAACAAGATCATCGACTCTGTCGGCTAGCCATTTCGGTCTCCGTTTTATGACTCGTTAAAAGTGGCGCACTGCGCCACTTTTCTCTCGTTATTTAGCCCGACTGATAGCGACGGCACAGACACTCTATCACCTTAGTCACTTCGCAAAAAAAAAGGCGACCCGTTCCGCAAGGAAGGGTCGCCTTTTTTCTAACCTGTTTTAACCTAAAGGATTAACGCAGGGTGTATGCCAGTTCGAGCCCATAAACTCTTGGCTCAGTGACCTGAGCACTACGACGGAACCCTTCGCTTTCAGTACCGCGCTG
>JBLHVI010000060.1:0-17971 GCA_047630175.1 Candidatus Azotimanducaceae bacterium | reverse complement strand
TCAATTTACTATGCCCGATGTCTTAGCTAGCGGACCCGATAATCATTCAGGGCTGTTTGACCGCTCAGGGCTGTCTACCCGCTCAGGGCTGTTTGACCGCTCAGGGCTGTCTACCCGCTCAGGGCTGAAATCTTTACGCGCTGAACTTCGGGCGGCGAGACGTCAATTGAGCGGCACGCAACAACGTCTAGCCGCCCACTCGATAAGCCGTTACCTGCAATGCGATCCTGTCTATCAGCGCGCTAGCCGGCTGGGCATCTATCTAGCCAACGACGGTGAGGCCAACCCTTCGACGGCATTTTTTGGTCCCAGCAAGGTCCCAAAAAACCTTTACTTACCGTTACTTTCCGACGCGCTAAGACCCTGGGAGCCAACGCGCTTGCTGTTCCAGTCTTTTGACCCTGCACATTCGACACTCATCAAGAATCGTTACGGAATCGATGAGCCGGCCTACGCAGCAAGTGCTGCAATACCAGCTGCGATGCTTGATATCGTACTAGTGCCACTGGTTGGATTTGACCGTAACGGCAATCGCCTAGGGATGGGTAAAGGCTACTATGATCGCACATTCGCCAACGCACGAATCCGCTGGCGACGCCCCAAACTGCTCGGCATTGCTCACAGCCTCCAAGAAGTCGCGCAGCTCCCTAGCGCAACCTGGGATGTGCCGCTCGATGGTATTGTTACGGAACGCGGACTAATATGGTGGCGCTAGCAAGCCACAGGGAGAGAAGCGTTTCGAAAGCGAGATAATGAGGGCATGCGACACTCTATAATGATAATGCCCGCCACCTTGGTTTACAGGTCATGCTCGAGAGTGCTGCTGGTACCTCAAAGCCCGAGCGCTTGACCCACAGCGTTAACGGCAACACCGATACCAAAAATAATAAAAATCAAGAAGATCAAATCTGGTTTCTTGTTCATAACGGTGTTGCTGCCTCAATCTTACTAACCAACATTAACGAGATGGATACCATATAAGCAGCCGTGGTAATAATCAATACAGGCAATACTTATTTTTACTCACTTTGTCGAATAGATCACATATTTTCAGTGTTATTGTACGTAAGTAAGTATTTACTATAGTAGCGGAAATGGGCACTGACAACAGACTAACGCCTAGCGCTGCCCAGAATGGCCGCGCGACCTGAAAACTCACAAGCCGTCAGAAACCGAATTCGGCCGCAAAAAACACTTACAAACGAGGAAACAAACCCATGGCGGTACTGGACATTATACGCATGGGGCACCCGGTTTTGCGCACCGAGGCGTCCCCTTACCCTCTGAGTGATATCGGCTCAGAAGCCTTCCAGACGCTGGTTACGAACATGCGCGAAACCTTGCACGCCAGCGGAGGCATAGGCCTGGCAGCACCACAGGTTAATGTCCCATACCAGATTGCGGTTATTGAAATACGCGATAGCGGCAGCCGTTATGGTGACATCCCAACGCTGCCATTTTCGGTCTATATCAATCCGGTGCTGACGGTCATTGATCCCACTACGGCAGGTTACTGGGAAGGATGCCTGTCAGTTCCAGGCATGATGGGCTTTGTCGAACGACCCCAACATATACGTGTCGACTATACGGATGCACAGGGCACCGCCCAAACCATGACACTAAAAGGTTTTCTGGCCACGGTATTTCAACACGAGTTCGATCATCTCTGGGGACACCTCTATGTTGATCGTCTGAAGGACCCCAAACTATTTGCTTTTGAGGCCGAGTACCGCCAGTTCCATCAAGGAGATCTCGCCGAGCTCGCTGACTGAGTTAATGCTGCATATGCGTGACTCTGCGACGACAAAAAACGCTACGACAAGAACAACTGGTAAGCCGGATTTTGGGTTTCGTCCCAGAACCGATAGCCGATCTCATTCAGGTCCTGCTGAAACCGAACTGCGTTGTCATCAGAGACTTGGATGCCGACCAACACACGGCCATAAGCAGACCCGTGGTTGCGATAGTGAAACATAGAGATATTGAAGTGCTTACCGAGACCCGTCAAAAATTTCAACAACGCGCCGGGGCGTTCGGGGAACTCAAAACGCAGGACTCGCTCATTATCTGCCAAGCCAGCTCGCCCACCGACCATATACCTAACATGCAACACGGCGAATTCGTTATCCGACAAATCCACAACATCATAACGCTTCATCAGACGCTGGCTCAGTGATTCTCGGTCCTTTAAATCCGGGCTGGTTTGAATACCTACGAGCACTTGTGCGCCCTTGCTCGAGGCATAACGATAATTAAATTCGGTGATATTACGCTTGCCTATCGCTGCACAAAACTGCCGAAAACTGCCTGGCTTCTCGGGGATCGTTACCCCTAGCAGCATCTCGCGACGCTCACCGATTTCGGTGCGCTCGGAAATATGCCGCAGCCGATCAAAATTGACATTGCTGCCAGAGACAATAGCCACGTAGGTACCGACGTTTGACTGCACCTCGGAGCGGGCCAAATAACGCTTAAGACCAGCGACTGCAAGCGCTCCGGAGGGTTCGGAAATGGTCCGCGTATCTTCGAATATGTCTTTGATTGCGGCGCATATCTCGTCCGTGGTTACACGAATCACCTCATCGATGCATTGCTTCGCCAGCTTGAAGGTTTCTTTACCCACCTGTAACACCGCAGTCCCGTCAGCAAACTGGTCGAGTTCTTCGGGATTAAGACGCACACGCTTATTGGCGTTCAGGGCCGCCCACATACAGGCCGAACCTTCCGCTTCGACGCCAATGATCTTGACGCCGGGACGCAGATAATTCACAAAGGTACCTACACCGGTTATCAAGCCTCCACCCCCTACGGGAACAAAAATCGCGTCCAGCGAGTCAGTGTGTTGGCGCAATATTTCCATACCCACGGTACCCTGCCCCGCAATCACGTCAGGGTCGTTGAAGGGATGAACGTAAGTAAGTCCCCGCTCTTCACACAAATACTGCGCGTGGCCTGCGGCCGCATCGTAGCTATCACCATGCAAAATAATTTCCGCACCCAGACTCGCGACCGCCTGAACTTTAATATCCGGGGTGTTACGACCCATGACAATAACAGCGTTAATACCCAGCGTTTTTGCTGCCAAAGCAACTCCCTGCGCATGATTACCGGCCGAGGCCGTCACCACGCCTCGGGCCCTGGCAGCTGCATCGAGCCGCTTAATACGATTGTAGGCGCCGCGTAATTTGAAACTAAATATCGGTTGCTGGTCTTCTCGCTTAAGCAGCACACGCTGACCCAAACGACGCGACAAATTCGGCGCTGGATCAAGCGCCGTTTGCTCGGCGACGTCGTAGACATCTGCTTCCAATATCTTCTTGATATAAGGGCTGGTCTTGGTCGTTAGTTGTTTCACTGCAGTTACACCCAAAATAACGTTCAAAAATATGCGATTTTAGTCCTCGACTGACGCCGGTGGCATTCGCCCAGACCGTTTTGCGTTGATCGTCTCAAATCCATAGTCAACTTCACCACCCACTAAATCAGCGTATACTAATCCAGTAAAGCGCCGAATTCGGCTGGAGCCAAGCCCGTCGAGGAGTATACTCTCTCGCCCAACGCCGACCGTCGCTGTTAAGTACAACGACAACCTTCCCATAGAGTCATCGAGTCTGTCATGAATCTTGAAGTCCTAAAGCAGCTGGCCGCCCAAGCCGCAGTTGATCATATTGACCCCCATCTCACGCGCCAGTCTATTATAGGCGTAGGCACCGGCTCTACGGCCAATCACTTTATTGACGCTCTGGCGAAAATTAAACACAAATTTAGCGGCACCGTAGCCAGCTCCGTCGCCTCCGAGGAGCGCCTTAAGTCTCATGGCATTGACGTGTTTGATCTGAACAGTGTCACTGACCTGCTGTTCTATATTGATGGCGCCGATGAAAGTAATCTTGCGCTGGAACTCATCAAGGGCGGTGGTGGCGCACTGACGCGAGAAAAGATCGTCGCCTCAGTAGCTGAGCATTTTATTTGTATTGTTGATGCGACCAAAATCAAAGATACCCTAGGCAGCTTCGCCTTACCTGTTGAGGTGATCCCTATGGCTAGGTCAGCCGTCGCACGTGCGCTGGTTGAACTCGGCGGGCGCCCGGTCTACCGCGAGAACTTTGAAACCGACAATGGCAATCTTATTCTGGACACCCATGACCTCTCGATCGGTCAGGCAAAAACCCTTGAATCTGCCATTAACAACATTCCTGGCGTCGTCACTAACGGGCTGTTTGCCCTTCGACCTGCGGACTTATTGTTGGTTGGCACAGTAGATGGCGTTGAGAAGCGCCTCGCCAGCTAAGAAACCTCGGGTAGTAGCTTGCCCGGGTTCATGATGTTGTTCGGGTCAAATACGCTTTTCACTGCACGCATCATATTGATCTCGGCCTCGGAGCGACTGAACTTCAACTGCTGCCGTTTCAAGAGTCCCACACCATGCTCGGCTGAAATGCTACCTTCAAACTCCGCAACCAAACTCATGATCTGATCACTCGCCCGTTCACAAGCGGCCTTGAAAGTGGCTATATCCCAATCCTTGGGTTTAAGAATATTGAGATGCAAATTGCCATCCCCAATGTGCCCAAACCAAACAATCTCAAAATCCGGGTATTGCGCCGCGACGAGGGTATCAACTGCGGACAGAAAAGCGGGCACTTTTGAAACACGAACAGCGACATCATTTTTGTAGGGCGTATACGGTGTAATGGATTCCGAAATATTTTCTCGCAGGGCCCATAAGTCGCGGCGTTGAGATTCGCTGGCACTGACCACACCATCGGTAGCCCAGCCTGCGTCAAGGCACGTTTCAAACGCCTCAAGAGATTTTTCCACCGCATCAGCAGCATCTGCCTCGTATTCAAGTAAGGCGTAAAACGCTGAGCTCGCCGTAAAAGGATGACTCACCCGCGTGTGATGCATAACGTGCTGTAGTGCGGCCTCGGAAAAAAATTCATAGGCAGTTAACTTAACCTTCTGCCGAAACGCCTCTAGCACAGAGATGATCTGACTCATCTCCGGGACGGCCAGCAATATCACGTTCAGCGGACCAGGGGCAGGGGCGAGTCGAATAGTCGCTTCAACAATCAAACCGAGGGTACCTTCAGCACCGATAAAAAGGTGGCGAAAATCATAGCCCGTCGCGTTCTTGACCAACCCCTTATTCAAGACCAGCAGCTCGCCACGGCCAGTGACGACTTTGAGACTCACTACCCAGTCTCGGGTCAGACCATAACGCAGTACCTTAATACCGCCAGCGTTGGTTGCAATATTACCGCCAATCTGGCTCGAGCCAGCAGACGCAAAATCAACCGGATACTGGCAACCCTTTGCAAGCGCAAATTCTTGCAGATGTTGCGTAATCACCCCCGGCTGCACCACCACAGTGCGATCGATGGGATCAAACTCGGAGATCTCGTTCATTTTATCGAATGACACAACCAACTCACGCTGCAGTGCCACGGCACCGCCACTGAGGCCGGTTCGTCCACCGGAAGGCACCAATGCCAATTGATGCTCGTTAGCGAACTGCACAAGCCTCACGACTTCATCAATATCACGCGGAAAGATAACCGCTAAAGCGTCCGGCGAATAAAACCGCGTCCAATCGAGACCATAGATCTGGCGCGCCGTATCGTCCGAGTCAATGACGCAACTAAACTGGGCTTTGAGCAACTCCAACATGCTTATCTCTTAACGCTTTCGCGTTGACCTCAATAATTTTATCTCGCCCGCTAGCTGCGCGTAACACGCTAACCCATCGCAAGACTGTTTCAGGAAAATCGCGGATCCAATTCACCCGCAGCATACTTTTGCGCCATCGTATCAAGCGGTATGGGCTTGATACTGGATCCATGCCCGGCGGAACCGAAGGCTTCATAGCGGGCAATGACGAGATCTTTCATCGCCTGAGTTGATACGGCTAGATACTTGCGAGGATCAAATTCAGCTTTATTTTCTGCAAGAAAGCGGCGGATAGCACCGGTAGAAGCTAGACGTAGATCTGTGTCGATATTGATCTTGCGTACACCATGCTTAATGCCTTCCTGAATTTCACTGACAGGCACGCCGTAGGTCTCGGGGATCTCACCGCCAAACTCATTGATTATCGCCAGCCACTCTTGGGGGACGCTGGACGAGCCGTGCATCACAAGGTGGGTGTTAGGCAGGCGCTGATGGATAGCCTTGATACGGTCGATCGCGAGAATGTCGCCGGTGGGGGGGCGGCTAAACTTATAGGCCCCGTGGCTTGTACCAATGGCTATCGCTAGCGCATCGACGCCGGTGCGCTTCACGAAATCTAGCGCTTGTTCTGGATCCGTCAGCATTTGCTCCAGGCTCAGTATTCCCTCTGCGCCGCCGCCATCTTCTTCTCCGGCTTCACCGGTCTCCAATGAACCCAGACAGCCCAGCTCACCTTCAACCGTGACACCACAAGCGTGAGCAAAACTGGCTGTGCGCCGAGTGACTTCGACATTATAGTCATAGTCTGCCGGCGTTTTTTGATCCGCCAGCAAAGAGCCATCCATCATGACGGAGGAAAAACCCATTTGAATGGATTGCTGGCAAATGTCTGGCGAAGCACCATGATCCTGATGCATAACGACGGGGACATCGGGGAACTCCTCAATAGCCGCCAGAATCAAATGACGCAGGAAGTTCGCACCCGCATATTTACGTGCACCGGCGGACGCCTGAACAATAACGGGGCTATCGGTCTGAGCAGCGGCTTCCATGATCGCCCGCATTTGCTCGAGATTATTTACATTAAAGGCGGGGACGCCATAACCATGCTCTGCAGCATGGTCCAACAGTTGCCGCATACTCACTAAAGCCATTCTTCTTTCTCCCTAAATCATCTCGTTACTTCCCCGAGAGGAATTTCGTTAGTTGTTTGCGCGCAGCGACAGTATCGCCACAGCAGGTAGTACTTTGCCCTCAACAAATTCTAGAAAGGCACCGCCCCCTGTTGAGATATATGAAATCTTGTCTGCTACGCCATAATCGTCAATAGCCGCCAGTGTATCCCCACCGCCAGCAATGGAAAACCCCGCGTTCTGGGCAATGTCGTGACTCAAGCGGCGTGTGCCCTCAGCAAATGCAGCTATTTCAAATACGCCCACTGGGCCGTTCCAAATAATCGTTTTCGCGTCGCGAATTATCGGGCTAATCAAATCACTGGTCTTGCGACCGATATCAAGAATTAAGTCATCAGCAGCGATATCCCCCACAAGCTTATATTCAGCTACCGCATTTGGACTAAAAGATTTCGCAACAATGACATCCACCGGCAGTGGAATATGAATTCGAGCCAACAATTTTGCCGCGGTCTCCAGCAGATCCGGTTCATACAGAGATTTGCCTACTTCAACGCCAGATGCAGCCAGGAAAGTGTTAGCAATCCCACCACCAACAATCAGCGTGTCAACCTTAGCGGATAGGGCGCCCAACACCGCAAGCTTAGTGGACACTTTGCTGCCGCCAACGATAGCTACAACCGGCGACTGGGGGTTGGCAACGGCCTTTTCGAGCGCCTCAAGTTCAGCCACCAACAAAGGACCTGCGCAGGCCACCGGCGCGAAACGGGCCACACCCTCAGTGGTTGCTTGGGCGCGATGAGCCGTTCCAAAAGCATCCATCACAAAAATGTCGCACAGTGCCGCCAGTTTTTTCGCTAAGTCTTTATCGTTCGCCGTCTCACCCGCATTGACTCGAACATTCTCAAACAGCACCAAATCTTCACTGCCCCGTTCGAAGCCATCCAGATAATCTGCCACTAACCGCACGCGCTTACCCAGCAGCGCCTCGATATGCCGCGCCACCGGCTCCATGCTGGCTTGCGGCTGATCAGCAATAGACACACCTTCTTGAGGCCGCCCAAGATGCGACATCAACATAACATGCGCACCAGACCGCAAGGCAAATTCAATGGTCGGCAGAGCCGCACGAATGCGCGCGTCGCTGGCCACCTTACCGTCTTTCAACGGCACATTAAGGTCTTCTCGAATCAACACCCGCTTGCCCCGCAAAGACAAGTCCGTCATCGCTATAAATTTCATCGACTAGATCATCTCCTGAGCGTTGGTGACGATGTTCTCCACTGTAAAACCAAAGTGAGACATGACTGCCGGCCCGGGACCCGACTCACCAAAGCTGGTCAAGCCAATAATCCGACCTTCAAGACCTACCCATTTCCACCAGTAATCGGACTGCGCCGCCTCTACGGCGATTCGCTTACGACAGCTCGGCGGTAATACTGCGTCTTGGTAAGTTTGCTCCTGAGCTTCAAAAACATCAGCACTCGGCATGGACACAACCCGAACAGCCAGACCTGCCGCCGACAGACGATCAAATGCACTAACAGCAATACCGATTTCAGACCCCGTAGCAATGATGATCAAGGCCGGCGACTCTGCGCAATCTCGAAGCACGTAGGCTCCACGACTAATCAAGTCGAGTTGCGCTGCATCTCGGGCTTGGTGCGGCAGGCTCTGGCGGGACAATACCAGCGCTGTCGGCCCGTTACGCCGCTCTACTGCTGCACGCCAGGCAACTACCGTCTCGACACCATCTGCCGGACGCCAGACAGACATTTTGGGTGTCATTCGCAGACTCGCCAAGTGCTCAACTGGTTGGTGGGTAGGACCGTCCTCGCCCTGGCCAATAGAGTCATGGGTATAAACCAGAACATTCCTGATGCCCATCAAGGCCGCCATGCGTGCAGCGTTTCTGGCATAGTCCATGAAAACTAAGAACGTACCAGTGAAGGGCAACAGACCAGCATGCAGTGCAATGCCGTTGGCCATTGCGGTCATACCGAATTCACGCACACCGTAATACACATAGTTACCATCGGCCTGAGCGGCACTGACAGGTCGCATGGCGGGCCAACTCGTGAGATTAGAACCCGTTAGGTCGGCGGAACCACCAAGTAATTCTGGCAGACAAACAGCCATCTCATTGATCACTTTGGCCGACATTTGACGTGAAGCGAGGTTTTCAGCTGCTGTCGCCGTTTTAGCCAGTAACGCATCCATTGTGTTGGCCCAGTTGGCGGGTAAATCACCTTCCATTCGCCGCACATACTCCTCTGCTAACTCAGGAAACTGCTGCTCGTAGCGCGTAAACAGCCGCTGCCACTCGGCTTCCAAATCGGCGCCGCGGGTGCGCGCATCCCAGCCTTGATAAATATCATCTGGGATTTCAAAAGGTCCATAAGCCCAGTCCAATTGCTCACGCGCGCCCTTGATTTCATCAGCACCCAAAGGTGATCCGTGACTAGCGGCCTTGCCGGCCTTGTTCGGTGCGCCAAAACCGATTGTCGTCTGGCAACAAATCAGCGTCGGCTGACCTGCTTCAGCCCGCGCATTTTCGATGGCCGTCGCCAGCGCTTCTGCATCATGGCCGTCGACCTTGTCAATCACGTGCCAGCCGTAGGCCCTGAATCGCGCCGGCGTGTCATCGGTGAACCAGCCCTTGATATCGCCATCGATCGAAATTCCGTTGTCATCATAAAAGCAGATCAGCTTGCCTAAGCCAAGGGTACCGGCTAACGAGGCTACCTCATGGGAGATGCCCTCCATCAGACAGCCATCGCCGGCGAAGACGTAGGTATGGTGATCAACAATATTGAACGCTGTATTGCCTTGAACCTTGTTGAACTGAGCCGCCAGAATTTTTTCTGCTAAGGCCATGCCCACAGCGTTCGCTAAACCCTGCCCTAAAGGGCCAGTTGTCGTTTCAATACCTGGGGTGTAACCGTATTCTGGGTGCCCCGGCGTTTTCGAGCCCAGTTGTCGAAAGGCTTTAAGTTCTGACAAGGGTAGGTCGTAACCTGTCAGGTGTAACAACGCATAGATCAGCATTGATCCGTGACCATTGGACAGCACGAACCGGTCGCGGTCTGACCATTGTGGATTAGCAGGGTTGTGTCGCAAGTAACCATGCCAGAGTGACTCGGCAATATCTGCCATCCCCATGGGGGCCCCGGGGTGGCCGGAATTGGCTTTCTGTACAGCGTCCATTGCTAGGGCGCGGATAGCGTTAGCTCGTACTCGATGTGTCGTCATAGTCGGCCAATTGTCATTATGGTGAGTTAGGTGAATCGCGCATGTCAGAAAACCTTGCTTGCGTCACTTTTCGCGCGTCGTCTTTGAACGGACAGTCGTTGAGCTAATTATTGAGTCAGTGGTTGAAAAGCTGGTCATTTTTCCGGCAACCAAACTGTACCGACGATACCCTTCGACAAAGATCCCCTGCAAATGGCGCGTCATTTTCCCTTAGCGCCCTCAAGACATCAATCGAATTTGCTACGAAACATGAAAATTTTCCTATATCAACGTGAAGCAATATCACGCGCCTGAACTGGGCATAGGTCCACCTAAAGGGTACTATTGCGCCCTTTATCCTATTAGCCTCGGTATTCCCTTATGTCTAGAAGTACGCTGTTCACCTCAGAATCAGTCTCCGAAGGCCATCCAGACAAAATGGCAGATCAGATTTCAGACGCTATTTTGGATGCCATCTTAGCTAAGGATATTAATGCGCGCGTTGCCTGTGAAACCATGGTCAAGACTGGCATGGTCGTGCTAGCGGGTGAGATCACCACAGATGCGTGGGTTGATGTAGAGGAAATTTGCCGCGAAGTCGTACTTGATATTGGCTACAACAGCTCGGCTGTTGGTTTTGATGGCGCAAGTTGCGCAGTACTTAACGCCATCGGCAAGCAATCTCCTGATATCGCTATGGGCGTTGATGAAACAGTTGATCATGAGCAGGGCGCGGGTGACCAGGGCCTTATGTTCGGCTATGCCAGCAATGAAACAGACGTGTTGATGCCCGCACCAATCACTTATTCACACCGCCTCGTCAAGCAACAGGCCGACGTACGTAAGTCTGGAAAGTTATCTTTTCTGCGACCAGATGCCAAGAGCCAGATTACTTTCAAATATGATGAGAATGGCCAACCCGTCTCCATTGAGGCCGTTGTATTGTCAACCCAGCACGACCCCGATGTCTCACAGGCCGAACTACGCGAAGCCGTGATGGAAGAAATTATTAGACCCGTATTACCCGCTAACTGGCTACACGCGGGCACCCGATACCACATCAACCCAACCGGCAAATTCGTGATTGGCGGTCCCGTAGGCGATTGTGGTTTGACCGGTCGCAAGATCATCGTCGACACCTACGGTGGCATGGCGCGTCATGGTGGCGGGGCTTTTTCTGGCAAGGACCCGTCCAAAGTTGATCGCAGCGCCGCTTATGCAGGCCGTTATGTGGCGAAAAACATTGTCGCCGCCGGTCTCGCTGACCGCTGCGAAATCCAGATCTCTTACGCGATCGGCGTTGCCGAACCAACGTCTATCAGCATCGACACCTTTGGCACCGGCAAAATTTCTGACGACGCTATCGAATTGTTGGTCCGTGAGCACTTTGACCTACGCCCCAAGGGCCTAGTAGCTATGCTCGACCTGAAAAGACCTATATACCGCGACACAGCCGCCTACGGTCATTTTGGTCGTGAAGAGCCGAACTTCACGTGGGAAAAAACTGACAAGGCTGCTGACTTAGCCAAGGCTCTGTAGACGCTATGACGCAGCATATAAGTCCCCAGACACAGCATCCTAAGTATTTCAGCTTTGAATTTGCCGCGCCTAAAACTGACGAGGCCCTTGCCAAGCTCGAAAGAACTCGAGCGCGTTTGCAGGCTGTCGATCCGCACTTTTTTTCCGTCACCTACGGTGCTGGTGGTTCAACCAGAGAGGGCACTAAACAAGCCGTTTTAGGGATTCAAGCTGCCGGATCAGCGGTGGCGCCGCACCTGTCTTTCGGTGGGGATCCGGCCAACAAGATCGCTGAGCTTTTAGAAGATTATCAGCAAGCTGGCGTCAACCGCGTAGTTGCCTTGCGCGGCGATGTTCCCTCTGGCACAGGCGGTTCAGGCAAGCTCGCCTATGCAAACGAGTTGGTGGCCTTTATCCGAGAGCAGACAGGCGACCATTTCCATATCGAGGTCGCTGCCTATCCAGAGATCCACCCCGATTCTCGCAGTGTCGAATCTGACTTACACTATTTCAAAGCCAAGGTCGATGCAGGCGCTAATAGCGCCATCACGCAGTATTTCTATAACCCCGGCGCCTACTTCAACTATGTAGAGGCCTGCACAGCCATGGGGATTCAAATCCCTATCGTGCCGGGCATCATGCCAATCACGAACTTCCAAACACTGGTGAGATTCTCAGACACGTGTGGCGCCGATATCCCACGCTGGATCAGAAAGCACCTAGAGGCCTATCAAGACGACCCGGTTAGCTTGAAGGCATTTGGCGAAGACGTAGTAACTGATCTTTGCCGCCAATTACTCGACGGGGGCGCGCCTGGCTTGCATTTCTATACTATGAACCAAAGCGTTCCCACCCTAAATCTCTGGCGCAACCTGGAGCTCTAACTGCCGCGAGTAGGCCAATGCGACGATCGAGAGTTTTTATAGCACAGCCACTTGCCACAGACACGCAGGTAGTGCTTGATGGCCCGACCTGCCACTATCTCAAGCATGTATTACGGCTGAATGTCGGCACGCCATTGGTCTTATTTAATGGTCTTGGCGGAGAGTATAGCGCTCGGGTGATTGAGATAAATCGCGCCACAATGACGGTCGCCTTAGATACTTTTGATGTTAAAGATCGCGTTTCGCCGCTGCACATCAGTTTAGGTTTATGCATCACCAAACGTGACGCCATGGATAGTGCGATTCAGATGGCGACAGAGCTGGGCGTGACAGATATTTACCCACTCACTTCCGCGCGTACTACGGTACCGCGCCAAGCCAAGGATAAGCGAGAAGGTCACTGGCAACAGATTATTTACAGCGCCTGTGAGCAATGCGGCCTGAATCGACCACCGCGTCTTAACCCTATTGGACCCCTTGATCTGTGGATGAACGATATCGACGCTGACCTGAGAATCATGGCAGATGCCAGCGGTTCGACGCGATTATTAGACATCGCAGCCACGCCAATGCATATCGCTGTCGCTATTGGCCCTGAGGGAGGTTTTACGCCTGATGAGCTGAAGCTGGCAGGGCATGCTGGCTTCTTACTGACGGGATTGGGGCCCCGTATTATTCGCGCGGCGCATATGCCAGCAGCCCTCGTAGGTGTTCTGCAAACTCGATTTGGTGATCTACAAACTGGATTCGAAAGTAACCTGATCGATCTGTGACTCAATAAAATCAATATCAGGAATCGATACCAACAGCTCGCCGAAACGCGCCTTAAGCAGCTCTGTGGCCGCCACCTCATCACTAGTCTCCGCCAACTCCGAGGCTTGAACCTTGGTAAGACGCGGCAAAGCCTGAGCCACCAATGCAAAATACTGAAAACCCTGCCAGCCGCCTAGTGCGCGCAGAATAACCAAGCTAGCAGACGATACGCTGACTAACGAGAAGCTCGCGCGTTTAACGGTCAACATCTCAAACGACACCACCGGCACCTGCACGCCACGCCACGCTAAAAGCCCTAAAAACCAATCTGGCGTATCCTGCACGCGTTGCAAAGGCTCATAGGGAATAATCTCGGCCACCGTTGCATCGGGCAACAATATGCTGCTCTTTTGCAGTGGCACTACAAATGTCGATAATTCCTGGCTTAATTCTGTCATGAAAACGCACCGCCAGCGGCGTCTGCTTTGCTACCTATTTCATTCAATACCTGTTCGATGGTGCTCATCAATCCTGCTTCCTGAAATGGCTTGCCCAAAAATCCATTAACCCCGAGTTCTTTCGCTTGCTGCTGATGCTTTTCACCAGTTCTGGAGGTAATCATGATAATCGGGAGGCTCGCTAGGCGTGGATCACGGCGCACCGTGCGCAATACTTCGAAACCATCCATGCGTGGCATCTCAATGTCGAGCAGGACCATATCGGGATACACGTCCTGTAACTGGTTTACAGCATCTACACCGTCCTTGGCTGTCAATACCTCCCAGCCTTGGCGTTCCATCAGTCTTGAAGTCACCTTTCTGACCGTCACGGAGTCGTCAACGATCATCACTTTTCTAGCTCTGGCCACGGGTTCAGACTTGTCGTGTTCAATAACATCAAAGGCCTGGTTTTCAGCGTTCAGTACCAACGCCATGATATCAAGAATAATAACCACTTTGCCGTCGCCCAGCACGGTCGCGCCCGACACCCCACTAACTTCGCTGAACTGCCGTCCGAGCGTCTTCACCACAACCTCTCGAGAACCGATCACTCGGTCAACTTGCAGCGCGAAAGCGTGCTCACCACTGCGCGCCAAAATTACCGGCAAAGGCGTTACTTGCCCCTCAAAGTTAGGATCTTCGGCCTTTTCAAGCATTTTTCCCATGTAGATCAGGCGATAGGGCTGGCCCGCGTATTCGAACATGGGCGCGTCCGGCTGATAGTAAGCCTCGAGTTCATAGGGGCTAACACGCACAATACCCTCGATGGTGTTCAGAGGCACAGCGTACGTCTCTTCCTTGACCACAACCATCAAAGCCCGGTTAATTGATACCGTGAAAGGAATTCGGATTGTAAACTGTGTGCCCATACCCAGCGTTGAGTCAATGGCCAGAGACCCGCCCAATTGTTTTATCTCGCTGTTTACGACATCCATACCCACGCCACGACCCGATATCTGGGTCAGCTTCGCTGCCGTACTGAACCCTGCATGCGTAATAAATTGCATAACATCATGATCAGAAATTTCTGTTGTCGCACCGATCAGTCCGCGCTCAATAGCCTTAGCCTTAACCGCCTCGACATTGATACCGCTGCCATCATCGCTGACGGTGAGCAGCAAGTAGCCGCCTTCCCGGGACAAGCGCAAGCTAATACGTCCCGTTTCCGGCTTGTTAGCGAGCAGCCGATCCTCGGTGGGTTCAATGCCATGGTCCACCGCATTGCGCAACATATGCTCAAGAGGCGCAACAATACGTTCAAGCACGTTACGATCCAGCTCGCCTTCAACATTAAATGCATCAAAGCGCACTGACTTATTAACTTCGCCACTGACTTGTCGCACAATTCTTCGCAGGCGCGGTATCAAGCGGGCGAACGGCACCATGTGTGTACGGGTCAGACCTTCTTGTAACTCACTGCTAATACGGGCTTGCTGGTGTAACAGCGACTCGGCGTCACGACTCTTATTCAGCAGCGTATCTTTAAGGTCCATCATATCCGAGGAGCCTTCATTCAGAGTCCGCGAAATTTCCTGCAACATAGTGTAGCGGTCCATCTCAAGCTCATCGAAAGCCGACTCTCCCTCATTCGCCTGCCGGCTGCGAAAGACCGTCTCACGAGACTCCGCTTCAATTTCAAGACGTCGTACCTGATCTCTAATGCGTTCGATTGTGGCCTCCATCTCCTCAATAGCCCCGCCAAAATCAGTGATCTGTTGCTGAATTCGACCCCGGGTGATGCTCGACTCGCCCGCAAGATTAATAAGTTGCTCAAGCAGCTCAGAGGACACCCTGACCATTTCTGGACCTTGCTGAGCCGACTTCTGAGCTGGCGACTGCTCACTCACAGCCGTATTAGGCACGGCGGTGGGCGTGACATCAGTGGACATAGTTGATGGCGTCTCAGCATCTGATGCTGTCTCAACAATCAATGCTGACCTTGCTGAATCTCCGGCACTCGTTGCACCGAGCACTCGCTTGCGATATGTCTCTATGCGCTCGTTTAAGTCATCCTGTTGCTGGTTAAGCGACACAAAAAACGCTTCATCCAAGGCCTCGCCACGTTGCTGCACGCCACTAAGGAAACTTTCCAGATTGTGGGCAAACTCTCCCAAGCTGCTAATGCCTGCCAATCTGGCACCACCCTTGAGCGTATGCAGGTGGCGTAGCATAAGATCTAGCTGGTCTTTGGCAGCCGGGTTTTCACTCCAGGCGTGCACACAAGCATCGATCTCCTCCATTAGCTCGTCAGCTTCCTCGATGAAAATAGAGAGAATTTCCTCATCAACATCTTCATCGATCTGCTCATCAGCAAGCAGTGCCACCGCTGCCAGCTCAGATACCTGGGGCATTATTGACGGATCTGATTCAGCCGCAACGCCAGGCTGACGCATAGCATCGAGTTCAATGCCACCGGCCTCGCCCGCCATAAAGTCCCTGTAGATAGCAACGCGCCGACCGATTTCATCTTGTCGACGATTTAGCAGCGCAAAAAAGTCACCGTTCAATGCCACTGGGGTCTGTTCAACGCCCGTCAGGAATGTTTCAAAGTTGTGAGTGAACTCTCCAAGCGTATTCAAGCCGGCTAAGCGCGCACCACCCTTAAGCGTGTGCAAATGACGCAGTAGATTATCCAGCGGTGCTACGCTTGCTGTATTACCACTCCAAGCGAAAATACACTCGTCAATAGCCTCCAAGATTTCCTCTGCCTCTTCGAGAAACAAAGGCAAAATTTCTTCATCAATTTGATCTGCGGGTAACAGCTCAGCGTCGTCAGCCTCAATGTTTACTGCGCTAGACGCAGCCGCGAAAGCAGGTGTTGGCACAGATGTAGGCGGCGTGCTTGGAACAATTGCCGAGGTCTCGAGGCGATTCCTGAATTGCCCGAGTAAATCATCGTCGCTAGCAGGTTCGATATCCTGCAAAATAGCATCAAGCTGTTCTATCAGAGCACGACGTGCCGTTTCTAGCAGCCGACCATCATCTTCGTTAGCCAGCAATGTGCCGGCGACAATGCGTTCACCCAGCTGCAGCATCACACCTAGCAGCGTGCAAAAGCGGACAAAATTATGAGCCTCGGCGCTTAGCTCCAACGGCCTTAGGCGTTGGCTGAGCCGTACAAGCGACGCTGAGTTACTAATATCTGATCGCCACTCAACGACATCGTCACTCGCAAACGTCAAAATTTCTGACGCGTCGTTAATGAATAGCCTGACTTGCCGACCGCGCTTGAGTGGGAGCAGATCAATCGCGTCAAGTTCGCCAATGACCTCCTTCGCTGGCATCACTTCCTGACTCGCCGCAATGCAGTCGAACATGACCAGCAAGCTTTCATGGCCGCGCCCAAGGACCATTGCTACGTCATTACTGGGCTCATCGACAAGCACCCGATAAACTCTTAACAGCGCTACAACGAGCGCTAACAAGTTATCACGACTGAGCGCTATCGCTTGGTCTTTGACGGCTTCCAGCTCAAGAACAATATTTTCAATATCAGCGGCTTCCCACCCCTTGTCTTCGTCGAAAGGTGCTACCAAGTAGCTGACTTCTTCGAAATCAAAAGCCGGTGGCAATGCCTTCACCGCCTCTCCACCAATGAACTTTTGCAGCCGCTCAATTAACTCATCACCACCCGGAACCACGGCGCTGTACTGCGCAAGGTCGGTGACCACGTTTGACATGAGCGTGTAGCCTTCATTAACCAACTCGTTTAACTCAGAAGAAGGGCTCATGCCAGCGCCATGCGTCAGCTGGGTGATTTTCTCTAACGGCGCAGCAATCTCCGCGATGCTGGTAACACCGGCCATACCGGCACTACCCTTGAGGGTGTGAAAAGCAGCGACCAGGTCGGTAGGTACGTAGACAGGGTTCGCTAGGTAGGCGGCGATTACCGCCAGCTTTTCCTGAGCCTCGACAGTGAATATTTCAAGCAGCTCGCTATCCGCATTTTCATTCCACGCTGGCAGCTCAATCTCGTCAATGTCATAACCTTCAATATCGGCGACTGTGTGTTCAGTATCTTCAACATCCGGCGTATCGAAATTCTCTAGGGCCGCATCTATAGTCGCTGAGCTTTGCTCCTCCCCGCTATCGACATCGGTAGTTTCTTCTTCCGAGTTTCCTGACGCTAGGCTCTCTACTTCTAAACTTTCTACCTCTAAACTTTCTACTTCTAAACTTTCTACTGCTAAGTTCTCCACATACGGGCTGTCTACTGCCGCACTGTTGACTCGCGCACCGACCACCTCGGGCTCATCTGAGGGCAACTCAAAAGCCGCCGACT
>JBLHVI010000059.1:0-18050 GCA_047630175.1 Candidatus Azotimanducaceae bacterium | reverse complement strand
GCGACGGTTGTACCTGCGCCTTCTTCGCTTTTGATTTGTAAAACACCTCCCGACTGCGCGACAAATCCATCGACCATTGCGAGGCCCAAACCTGAGCCGGTTTCTGGACCTTTCGATGTAACGAAGGGTTCGGTTACGCGGTCAATCAAATCAGCGGGTATTCCATGGCCGGTATCGCTGATCTCCAGTAGCGCGTAATCGCCGGCGGGAACTATCATGCCGCTCTTCGTCGTTACCTCGTTAGCGAAGCTTTCCTGGACAATGCGAATCGAAAGCTCGCCACCTTGTGGCATGGCATCTCGCGAATTAAGAATAATATTGAGGATTGAGCTTTCAAGCAGGCCCACGTCGACCTTAACTGTCAACGCAGGACTGCTATCGGTCTCCCAGCTGATATGGATATCTGCTGACAACGTTGTGTCGGCAAGCGGTATCATTCCGGCGACAATGTCTCTTAGCTGAACAATTTTCGGTTCCAGCCTTGATTGCTGCGCAAAACCTAAAAGTCGCCTGGTTAGGTCTGCGCCCTTTACCGAGGCCTCAAGAATAGCTTGCCGGCTTGCACGATCTTCGACAGACAAAGAATTGAAATCCAGAAGCTCAGCGTTGCCCAATATAATGGCCAAAAGATTGTTGAAGTCATGAGCGATCCCGCCTGAGATTCGCCCGATGGCTTCTAGCTTCTGAGCCTGCCCAAGCATTTCAGTCTTTTCTCGCAACGCCTCGCGTGCGGCGACTAGGTCGCTGATATCGATGACAAACCCATCCCAGAGTGTGTCGCCCGACGGCAGCCTCGTCGGCGTTGCCCGGCATTCGATCCATCGCTTGTAGCCGTCAGGTAAGATTACGCGCCACTGGGTTTGGAGGCGCGTTTGACTGAGAGTATGGGCTGCGAAGGATGCCTTGACGCCAGCCAAATCTTCCGGATCTAATGTTCCCCAGACCTTACCCGGATCGCCAATAATCTCGGTTGCTCGCAATCCCCAGATGCGCTCGGCGCCATCGCTCATGTAGTCAATACTATCAGTGTTGTCGACGTTCAACCTGTATCGGAAAATAGCGCCGTCAAAATTCGATGTCAGGGTTGCAAGGCGCTGCTCGCTGCTCCTGAGTTTTTCGGACGTTTCCATTTCCTCTGTTATGTCGAATGTGACACCGACCATTTCAATCGGAATACCGTCCGATGTCCGAATTGCGCTACCTTCTGTTCTGCAATGGATGTATCTTCCGTCGCTGTGCAGGGTGCGAAAAACGCATCGGTAAGGTGCGCCGTGTTTGAGGTGCGCTTGGATTTTTTGTTTAACAGTCGAAAGATCATCTGGGTGGATAATCTTAAAAAGAGTATCTGCGCTGGCATCGAAGGTATCGGCGCATAGCCCGTGAATCTCTATTAACCGATCGCTCCAGTCTAGCAAATTACTTGCTAAGTTCCATCGCCAAACGCCGACCTTGCTGCCGAGGGCGTTGAGCGCCGTCTCGGCGCTGCTAAACGTGCTTAGTTGACTATCGTGTTCGGATGTCATCGATGCTATCCCCTCTATATCACAGAACATGATATGTTTGGTTTGTGCGAAATATTAGGCGGGCAGTTATTGGAGTCGCTACTGCCACGCGCAACCTAATTATCGTCTGACCAGCTACTCTTTAAATCCGTAGAATGCTTTTGCGGCTCGATATAGGCTATAAACATCAACTTTCGAACTAACGGCATAGGGTGTGTGGATCGACAAAAGCGGCACACCAAAGTCGATCACTTCTATGTTTTGACTCGAAAACTCGCCGCCAATAGTGCCACCACCTGCACTGCCGACTTTATAGGTCACCGTTTGCCACGGGATTTCATTGTCATCAAGAAGCCTGCGGGTCCAAGCGATAAACTCTGAGTTAGCTGTGTTGCCTTGGCCATAGAGTTTTAGATTAACGCCGTAGCCTAATTTTGGGGCATTGCCCAGTTCCCAAGCGCCAGGGTTCATAGGATTGACACCGGGGTTCACGTCGATGGAGATAAATCTTGTTTGTCGCAGCGCTGACCTAAAAAGCGGCTCCCGATAAGATTCACCGAGTTCGGCGTAGAGCATACGCGACAGTAAATCGGCAAAATAGTCAGACTTGGCGCCTGTGTTGTTTCGATTACCGACTTCCTCGTTATCTACCAGATACGCCATGGTGGTTTTTTCTGGGTTATCAATATCTGCTATCGCTCGCATTGCTGCGTAGGAAGCCAAGCGGTCGTCTTGGCCATAGGCTGCTATGAGACCCCGATCGAAACCCATATCCCGAGGTGCCCCGGCCGGCACTAGAGCAAGCTCTGCGGAAACTAGGTCAGCGCGGGTTGCGCCGTATTCTGCCTGTAGATATTTCAGCACCTGATCGACAACATCGCCGGTCTCTTTGTCGTCTTCATTTTCGCCTTCTTCGGTACCGGGAATATGGCCAATGACAGGATCAAGATCTTCCGGTCCGATAAAGTCTGCTAACATCTTCGACTTCCTGCCTCGGTCTACATGGGGTGAAAGCTCAGGAATCATGAAAATTGGCTCGTCAGGGTTTAGGCCAACAGAAACAGAAACAGAACTACCGTCCTTTTTGTCGATACGGCCGACAAGGGCAAGTGGCAGGTTTGTCCATTGATGAAACTTAATCCCGCCATGATAGTTTGTTTGAAATAAAGCGAATTCGTTTTTTTCAAAAAGTGGCCGGCCTTTTAGATCCAATCGCGGTGAATCGATATGGGCACCGACAACGTGAAAACCTGATTGCTTTGATTCAGTGCCAACCACCATAAGGGCGATGGTCCTGTCTCGATTCAATTCATATAATCGCGCACCAGGTTTTACCGAGTTTGATGGTGTCAACGCTGTAAACCCATTGGCCTTGGCAAAGACTACCGCCTGCTCAACAAAGCTGAGTTCAGTTCGGGCTAAGTGGATGAACGCTTTATAGTCCTCAGCAAATGCAAATACTGTGGCCTTATCCTCAGCGGAGAGGCCAACCCAAGATGACTGGCAGTCTAGGCCGTTGACGCATTCATCTTTCGGCTGTGCAAAAGCGATAGCATTAACGATAAAAAGTAAGACGACAGAAAAAAGCTGCGTGTAAGTTCTCATTGTGATCCTCGGCTGTAAATGCTCAAAATTTCACTGGGTTGCTATCGATGTTCCAGCCACGTTCGCACCAAATAGCGCGATAAATTTGGTCGGCGTAACCTGCATCCTCCGATCCTACGTTTTCGGAGTGTTCGCCGAGATAATGACAATCGGGTCAGTAGGAATTTGAGCAGCAGTATAGCCTTTACCCGTAACCGCATCACCACCCGATACGTTTATCATGCTGAAGGACCCTATTGCGCCAACAATTTTCCGGAAGATAGCGAAGCCTTATCTGTCTTGGTTGCGAGGCCGACCAAAATCGAGCAAACAGGCTGATCGTCGATACAGAGGCAGCGTTTTGAAGCGGCAGACTCTGACCCTCTCCTGACTTGGCAGACGACGACATTAGTATGTGTAATGCGAGTTTGGTTTGCTGATTCGTCGGCGGCAGAAGGAAACGGACGCCTTGCTAATGTTAGAAGTTACGGGATCGGTAATGAGGGTCTGACACCATGGTGTTCTTCCGGTGCTCAAATCATCGGTTGTGGGCAACCTTGGTTTCGATCGTGGTTACGCTGGTTTGAAGCATCGTTCCTGCAGCAGCAGCCTGAAGTGTCTCGATGATTTCTTATCTTGGCAAATCTAGTTCTGATGCGGTTAGTGTCAGAGCTGTTGGCTTTGCAGTTTGAGTTTTCATTTCTTTCTTGGCATTACCGTTGTGACCGGACGATTGATTAAAACGATGCCAGCCCCCGCCAGCAACAACGCGACAGCCAGTGCCGGCGTGATTACGTCATTGAAAATTTGCCATCCGAAGAACACACCGAAAATGGGCGTCAACAGACTAAATGATGCCATATTGGCAACTGGATAAGTTAACAGCACCCAGAACCAGACTAGGAAACCGATCGATACAATAAAGATAACCTGAAAAGCGAGAATGCCATAAATTATTGCGGTCGGCTCACGGACAGGATCACCTACAAAAATACCCAGCAGGGTAAGTGCTATTCCGGAAACAAAAAGCTGATAGAGCAGATTCATTTCGCTGGAAACGCGCTGAAGTTTTAGTCTGGTCACCATTACGATGCCAGCCCAGAACATACCACCGAGTAACGCAAGTAGATCGCCTATCCACGCATCACTTCCCGCCTCGTCGAGATTGCCACTAAACCCAACGCTGACGCCCGTTACCGCGAAAATTAATCCCATTACTTTGTTGCGGTTTAAAGGCTCTTCTGGAATCAAAAAATGCGCGCTAACAGTAACCCAGACCGGCATCATATAGAAATATAGGCTAACTCTAGCAACAGTCGTGTAGTCAAGTGCGATGAATAGTAATCCAAACTCAATCGCGAAAAACATGCCGTTTACCATGCCCCAAGTTAACGAGCCGTCAGTGATGGAAAGTCTTTTTCGCATAAGTACGGCAAAGATCAACACAGGTAGAAACGCGCAGAGCGACCGAAGGCCACCTTGGAACAGCGGAGAGAAGCCAGCATTTACAAGCTTTACAAGCGCTTGGTTAAGGCCGAGTAGTACGTTGAACCCAATCAGAAAACTCACAGCTAAGAGGTCCAGTTTGTCTTTTCGAGTATCCAATAGCCCGCGACTCATAAAGTTGGGTTTTAGAGTACTTGAGATTCGTAGTCTTAGTAAAGTCGTGTGATCCCGGTATGGGCCGAAACAACGAGTTGCTTATGTTGGGAGCAACTTAAATAATCAAAACTTACTGGCGTTAATTTGGCGATACCGTTTATAGTCTTTGTTCGCTTTTCTATTCAAGACTACCGCTATGCTTCTTCAGTTCTTGGCCACAGTTGTATTGCTTATAGTTACCGTCAGTGCTTGCTTTGCACAGTTAGATAATGACCCAGACCGAATTGAGACTGATCAAGGTGATTTGGTTATTCATCCGATTCTCCACGGTTCAGTTATCTTCGAGTGGGATGGCAAAACCATCTACATGGACCCGTGGGGTTCTGCAGATTTGTATGAGGGGGTGCCGGCTCCCGATGTCATTCTCATTACCCACCCGCATAGTGATCACCTAAGTCTTGAAACTCTTGCAGGCCTGGAGACTGAAAGCAGTTCTTTTTATGTGCCACAAGCCGTGGCCGACGAAATGCCTGATGAATATATAGAACGAACTACCGTCATTGCTAACGGTGAAAAGATGGAGTACGAAGGCATTACCATCAATGCGTTACCGATGTATAACCTCCCCGAAGAGGGTGCAAGACATGCCAAGGGTTGGGGGAATGGTTACGTGCTGAGCATGGGAGGTATAAATGTTTATGTTTCTGGGGATACAGAAGGTATTCCTGAAATGCGTAGTTTGAAAGGAATCGATGTTGCATTTGTTTGCATGAATTTGCCTTACACAATGGATATCACCCAAGCGGCAGATGCGGTTTTAGACTTTGAGCCGATGGTTGTGTATCCCTATCATCACCGCGGGCAAGATATAGAATCGTTTAGAAGATTAGTGAGTGCAGGCAATAAGGATATCGAAGTGCGGTTAAAGAACTGGTACTTAGATAGCGATTAACGTTCACGGTGATCGCACCATGCAGTGGCTGGATCATGCAAGCTGCGCTTGTGCTGTTGACTGGAGCGGACGTTATTGCGGGACAGTAACTGTAGATAATATCCGCTTGATACAGCCTGTTTCTGCAGGAAACCTAGTGCGATTTTAAGCAAAAGTGGTCAGCACGGGTACGGCAAGCAAGTACGTACTGCTGGATGCCAGTGTCACGGACCCCAAGAGAAAACGCCGATAAATCGATAGCGCGCTGCATCATGGTTTTTGTTGCCATGGAAGATGATAAGAAGCCTGCGTCTGTTGTGCTCCAGGTTGCTGAAACACAAAGCGACTGCTTCTGCTGCAGTGAAGTTGATGGACGCCAGTCAAACAATCTTAGCGCGCAACTCGCGCTGCATTAGAGTGATTTTTAACGCGACGCCAATCAATTCATTGTCTGTACTAGGCGTGTGGTTCGTGGAACATGCTGGTTCTTCCTCCGTCAATAACCAGATCATGGCTATTCACAAAACGCCCTTCATCGCTGGCTAAATAAAGTGCGCCTGTGGCAATGTCCATCGGCAAGCCGGTACTCTGCATCGGCGTCGCTTTGGCAAGATTGGTCTCGAGTTTGAGCATTTTTGCTGCGTTCTGATCGTCGCTTAAGGTATTCGCGCGTGCTGAACCACCGTAGAAAATAGGCGTTGCAATCGCGCCAGGAGAAATGCAGTTGACACGAACTCCGCTTGGGCCAAGGCGGACACCTGCAAGTTTTGTGTAGTGTGTTAATGCGGCCTTAGCTGCCGAGTACAGTAATCCACCTTGATTATCGCGTAGCGCTGCAACACTCGAATTGTTGATGATGCTACCACCGCCGCGCGCCTGCAGATGTGGCACGACATGTTTAATGCCAAGCACTGCGCTGCTGAATAACAGCTGCATGGCGTAATGTATGGTGTCCTCGTCTACCTCTGTAATATCTCCCGAGGTCGGCCCGCCCGCATTGTTAAAAAGAATGTCGATGCCACCAAACGTGGTCGCAGCAAATTCAATTGTTTTAGCGATGTCGGCTTCTCGCATGACATCCGCTGTAATAAACTGACAAGCGTCCCCTAGTCTATCTGCGATGGCCGTGCCTTTTTCCTCTGAGCGACCGCAAATGACAACTCGAGCGCCTTCTGAGACAAATAGCGCTGCGGTTACTTCACCGATACCGCTGGTTCCGCCAGTGATCACCGCAACCTTGTTCTGCAAACGTCCTGTCATTGCTTTAGCTCCAATCTCGTTATCGTGGTGTGTCTCTATCCCCGATGTCTTGGGTGACGCCAAAAAATACAGAACAGACTGTAACGTGTCATGGCGACAGAGTACATATTGCTCCTTCTCCAAAATTTGTGTCTGTCGTGAGGCAGCGAAGCCCAATATATATACGTTGAGGATGCAGCGTCAATCTGGGTGATCGTTTCAAAGAAGTATGATCTGGCAGAATTTTAGCGAGAGTGTGAGATACTCTGCCAGCGATCAAAAATTGATGAGAGAGTAAGTCCTATGGGCCCATTGGCAGGCGTGAGAGTTCTAGATTTATCGGCCGTGGTTTCTGGTCCGCTGGCAGGCACGATGTTGGCAGACCAGGGCGCAGAGGTCATTAAGGTTGAGCGTTTGGGGGGTGACATTCAGCGTAATGTGGGCAGCAAACGCAAGGGTTACTCAGGCTCTTTTCACGTTCTCAATCGTGGTAAGCGTTCGCTCGCGGTAGATCTATCCCAGCCGAGAGGCGTACAGATTGTGCAACATCTGGCATTGTCTGTGGATGTGGTATTGCAAAATTTCCGTCCCGGCGTGGCTGACCGATTGGGGGTTGGTTATGCAGGCATAGCGGCGACGAATCCACGTGTAATCTACCTGTCAATCAGTGGTTTTGGCCAAACCGGTCCCAATGCCGGGCGTCGTGCCTACGACCCGATTATTCAAATGTACTCGGGGCTTGCCGACGTGCAGGGCAAGCGCCGCGGTGAAGGGCCAGAGCAGGTTAATCAATTGTTGATGGACAAGCTCACTGCCTATACAGGATTCCAGGCGATTACTGCAGCGTTGTACGCCCGGGAGAAGAACGGCATAGGTCAGCACATTGAACTCTCGATGCTTGATACTGCGGTGGCTTTTATGTGGCCTGACGCCGGTGCAGACAATATTCTATTAGGAGAAGACATTGATCATCATGCACCAATCGGCGCAGCGGGTACGGTTGTCGAACTGGTAGACGGTTGGGGCGCGATCATGACTTTGTCCGATCAAGAGTTCCAAGGCTTGTGTCGTGCGCTTCATCTACAAGATATCGCCGCCGACAATCGGTTCAATACATTGAAAGCGCGTCAGGAGCATCGGCAGTTATATGTAGAGCTTATTAAGCAGCGCATTATGAGCGCCACTGAAGGTATGACCGTGGCGGCACTGACCACCAAACTGGATGCTGAGTCTGTGCCGTTTGCGCGCGCTCGGGAGCTCGAAGCGTTGCATACAGATGCGCAGATCAGGCATAACGAGATGTTTTTTGAGCGCGAACACCCCGTGGCTGGCCAAGTACGTGAGACGAGACCTGCGCCACGATTTTCGGCAACCCCCACATCTACGTCTGTCTTTGGCCCAACCATAGGCCAGCACACGCGGGAGATTTTGGCTGAGGCAGGTTTTGCGGCAGAAATTGAAGACCTACTAGCTGCCGGTGTGGTGGGCGTCGATGATTAAGAAAAGTTAGAGGTAGGGCGACACCCTCGATTTACCGAATCCAGAATGTTAGAAGTTAGCGCTAACTACGGCGTCATTAACTGGCGGGCACATTGTTCTGAGCTGTTTCATCAGCCAGTTTCGATGGTGGCTCTATCAGTGTTAGTCAGCGTCCTTCGCGAAAAAACCAAAGGTTAGCAAAACAGAAAGGCAAAACAGACGAACGATTATTTCACCATACTATTAGCACCGACAGAGACACAACGATTCATTCCGTGGTCAAAGACCGAGCCTGAGTCGATTTATCGATACGTTAAGAGAAAAGCCACGAATGCCTGCCTGCCATCTCGCTAAGGCTGCATTCCAGCAGCCTGCCAACATGGCGTAACGCGGTAAATCGCATGCGTCTATCGGCATCGGGTCATTACGAAAAGCAGCTTCCATACCGGCGAAGTAAGCTTCTGCAGCGGTTTGTTGATTCTCTTCATTTAGGGCGTCTGTATTGTGTAGCTGCACGTCATTGAACGACAATATTTGAACTTCATAAATAGGTAGTCCGCCGCTTGTCTGCAGATAAACTTGATATAAAAGTCTTAGCCACTGATGTTCTTGGCATTAGTTTAGTTGACACTCTATTCTTAGCTTTTCTAAAAAGCCTCCATCGTTTGACACCGCTGGCAGTATTCGAGTTGCACTGCCCGTGTTCGATATACTCTATTCCAAGGTCAAAAAATTAAGCCGAAACGTTTAAAGGCGTTGGTCAGCGAGCTTTAGAGACGTCGCGATACCACGGTCATTTGGCGGATGGAGACAGTGCTACGCTTGTAAGTTCATCCAGCAGTTATATCGGGGTTCTGTTGCGCTTGTCTTGCGCTGCAGGAGGGGAGTTACATCTTTGATAAGCCTGCGCCCCTGTAGATTAGTTTGAGCTTGGCTACGCCGAATTAATCGCTCCTACAAATGCTCATGGCATAAACCTTAGCTGCTGATTTTCATCTATTCCTGCTTGCTCGTTGTTAACTAATTAGAGGTGTCTGGGAGCTTCCGCGAAAAGTTCTGGCTGATTTAAGCGCTATTCACCCTGTATTTTTGCTTGGCTTTCGGCGTAGGAGATTGGCGGATATTTAGGCGGATTGTCTGGTCCACAGCAACTAGGGATGCAGGTCATTGAATAGTTTGAATTCGCATTCAGAAAAAATGGAATCGAATAGCGAGATTGATCACTGGCAGTGTTGTTGGCGAAATGTTTGACACTGATAAAGCGATCGTTAGTCCAAGTACGCAGTAATTCGCCAGAGTTCACGATGAATGCGTCTTCGAGCAATGGCGCTTTTATCCATTGCTTGCGACGCTCGCTGTAGATAACAAGACCCGGTTGATCCTGTGCCAGAATCGTGCAGAAAGTAGTGTCGACGTGGGGCGCGATACCAAATTCGTCAACGGCGATGCTAGCTTGGGGCGGGTAATGCGTCAGTCGCAGCCGGTACAATGGTGATGTGAAAGCTTGGTCAAAGAAGCTCGGCTGCATACTTAAGGCAGTGGCAAAGATAGGCAGCAGTTGTTTGCCTAGCAGTTCGAGCGAGTGGGCATAGCTTTCGACAGAATTTCTGAACCCAGGCAGCTTCGCCTCAGCCGGCCACTGGTTGTCGTTCATTGTCAGGTTGTGGTCACATTTAACGATGAATGCTTCATTCAGATTACCACGGTCGCGGGTCGGCAACTTACGGTGTCTAACCGGCAGATAACCGATGCCGCCGACTGGCCAGTGAGGTTGATCCATGGCAATAGCATTTTTGTCCGCAAGGGCTAGCTCGTGGAACTTGCTGGTGAACTCAAACATCGAATCTAGCTGAGAACGCGGAATCTGGTGGCCTATAATTGAAAAAAAGCCAACAGTTTCACAAGCAATCCGAAATTTTTCACCTAGCTGTTTGAGCTTTATTTCATCAGGTTCGGTGAAATAATCATGCAAATCAATTACAGGAATGTCGCCGGGTTGAGCATCAAAGATTTGGCTCGTGTCCCAGGTGCCAGATTCCGAACGTAATTGCTGCTCTTTTGCAATTGGATCAAAGTCTATTGTTGTTTCATGGGGACCTGTTTTGCTCATTTCGCGCAGCCTCAGCGTAGGCCTATAGTGAATATCATTGAATGGTAACAAACCGGTGGCTGCTTTCAAGTTTTGTTGGCGAGCATGGATTGAGTGTAACAAATCTTCGCGTTTTGTAATCATTGACAGGTCGGCAACCGGATGACAAAAAAATGTTCTGATGGTTAATGTAAGTTCAAACTGAGTAGATTGCTTTGGGTGGAACAGTTTTGAGCCTTAAGATGATGGTAAAGCAGGTTCTTATGATAAATCGCATCGTGTAATTTCTAGCATTAATTGCTATCTTAAAAAGATTGTCCGACATTGCTGTTTTGGAATTGATTCAAAGGGGTTTGGTAAATTGTTTAGATGTTTTCACTATTTGGTTCTGTGTGTCGTCCTTGCGCAATCTACCTATGTATTTGCCCAAGTGGAATCGGCAATGACAAATGCTGATACAACGACTTTAGTTAGCGATGCGCGTGCTGCAGAACCCGCTGACGAAGAAGTCGATCAGCGTGATAAATTGCAAATTGAAATGGAACAGCTATGGGTGGCGCTCGATAAAGTCATGTCTGACATAGGCTATTTGCGAGCACAAATAGATACAGAGTCTAGCGATACTGAATCTTTGTTTCTGCGATTGACACAGCGCCAAATGGATATGATAGATCGCTTCACCGATTTAACGAATAACGTAGTGAAGCAGCAGGCAGCGGATTTGGACACCGATGCCGAGATAGCGAAATTACGTAAGATGATGTTGCCGATTGGCCCTAGAGCGAGACGGAATATAGATGAGCACACTAGTTCATTAAGTAAGGATTCAGTCAAGTATAAATCGCTGACAAATGAGTCAGTATTGAAGCTTGGTGAGATTAATTATTACTCAGATATCGCCTATCAGGCCATGTCTACGCATAACCTAAACTTGTTGAAGCTCGACTTCAACAATGATGAAACGCAGCGTTATCTGAAGGAATCACTATATACGAGGGCTGAGACACTCGCAGGCCAGATTCAGATAGCTGTGCAGCAGCGCGACAGATCAGAAGCAAACCTATCTGCTGATAAGGAAAACGCCGATTTAAAAGCAAACTTACGCCTAGTGCAGAAAAAACTCAGCATTCTGACATCTAGCCTGCGGACAACTATTGATTTGATTGACGACAGCATGTTTGATAGTTCGAACTACAGGCAGCTATTAATTCGCGTCACGGGAGAGTTGACTACTGACATACTCAAGCCAAAAATATTTATTGGTTTAGTGACTAATTGGTTGGATAGGGCGCTGATCTTCATCACGCGGTACAGTTCGGAAATTCTATTTAAATTAGCTATCTTTCTATCTCTCGTGCTTGTTTCTTATTACTTATCAAAGTTAACCGGTAGAGTTACCCGAAAAGGTATTGAAAGGTCTAAGGGATCGGTTTCTAAGCTGATGGGGGACATGCTCGTTGCTATCACTTCGCGCTCTGTTCTGGTTATCGGCATTCTAATGGCGGTAAGCCAAATGGGCGTATCATTAGCGCCGGTTTTGGCGGGTATTGGGGTCATTGGTTTTATTATAGGTTTTGCGCTGCAAGACACGTTAAGTAACTTTGCTTCGGGCATTATGATTCTGGTCTACCAGCCATACGATGTTGGCGACTTTATTGAAACAGGTGCGGTAAAGGGTAATGTTGAGAGTATGAATTTAGTATCTACCACGGTACTTACGGTTGACCATCAAACACTCATTATTCCAAACAATAAAATTTGGGGCGATGTTATTAACAATTTGACTGCTCAAAAGGTTCGTCGTGTTGATATGACCTATGCAGTGGGTTACGACGCTGACCTGGCGCGAGTTGAGGTCATCATTTTAGACATAGTCAAGCACCATCCGCTAACGTTGCCCGAGCCAGAATGTTTAGTGAAAGTGCATGAGTTGGGAGAGTATTCGGTTAAGTTTATTGTTCGCCCGTGGGTGAAGACTCCAGATTATTGGCCGGTATATTGGGATCTGACGCGTAGTATTAAAGATCGTTTTGATCAAGAAGGCATTAAATTTCCATTCCCACAAAGCGACATTAATCTCTATCAGAATGGTAATAAGGCTTAAGCGGCTTTTTTTCAGGCTGGTTGAAAACGTTGCAGAGTTTGAGTAGCTTTTAGCATCAGTTTAATATCATAGGGCGCGAGGCTACACCTGTGGGGTTTATTGTAAATAGCAAAAAACCCATCCAGAGCAGTTTATGTGAGGCAGACCTCCATAAAGTATTGATACATAATAATCGGCGCCAGCTTTCTTTTTCCAGTGTCAGCTGGGTTAGCGAGTGCAGAAGAATCCAATGATGCCGACGCGTATCATCCGTCGCTCAGCAGTAAACTAAATGCCGGTGTTGGGCTGTTCATGCCAACCAATAAGAACTCACCTGGTACAGCGTCCCTCAGTGTTGGTGTCCAGCATAGTATTGATACTTCCTAGACTCAAACTACCGGGATATTGAATGTGCGTTGGCGTTACACCGAGAACTGGTCCTTTCAGGTCAACCACCGGGAGACTAGTAGCGATTTTGGTGAAACATTGACGCAAGAATTTACCTTTCAAGATGAAGTGTTTGAGGCTGGCTCCTTTGTCGGGACAGGGGTTCAGCGTGCAAGTGCGTCGGTCTGTGCTCCGTTACCGAATTTCGGTGTCTGGTACATGCACAGCTGGTCGCCAAAGTGGACAATAACGACGCGTTTAGACTGGCTGGATGTTACCTTTGAATAATTTTCGGGTAGGTTGATAGATGCCTCGGTGGCCGTTAACTATCAGATGACCGACCATTTTGGTGTTGGCGTCGCGGTTAACATTTTCGACCGAGATGTGGACATAGACGGTGACACGTGGAAAGGCGGCCCAGATTCTAGGCAGTTAGGGCCTTGCCTGAACGTGACCTGGAGTTGGTAGGTCTCGAAACATGGCTAAAGCACAGTTAACGCCGGCTATCTTTTTCAGCCTACTGGGCCTAGTGAGTAAGGTCTGATAAATCTTTATTGCGAGGAGAAACGGCTTCCGCAGTGAGTATCGCCCATCCTGACACGGGTTGGTTCGCGTCGTAACCAGGCATGCAGTGCTGCGACAACAGCTGCAACATTAGCTGCAACAACAGGTGTGTCAGAACCGACGGATCTCCGGTGATTCACCGGTAGATCCTTTGGTGATGCCACTAACACCCGCACTTCGCGCGGAGGTCTTGGGGAATTTCTTCGATAGCTCTGGGCCAGCTGCTGTTAAGCCCCCATCGACAACGATATGTTCACCTGTCACGAATTCTGAATCATCAGATGCTAAGAATAGCGCGACACCGGCGATGTGTTTACCCTGTCCGAAGTCGGGCCAGGGCTGCGCGCTGGCAAATTGGTTAGCAGTGTTTTCAGGATTACCGCCATCAGCAAGAGGTGTCACAATATACCCCGGACATATGGTGTTCACGCGTATGTTGTGCACCGCTAATTCTACGGCGGCGGACTTGCCCAAGCTAATGACGGCTGCCTTAGCGGCTGAATAGACAAGAGGGCCACCATCACCGCTTAAACCGGCGATCGATGCTGTGTTAATAATGCTGCCGTGGATTGCGTGCGCCGTCATATAGATCGCCGCGTGCTTGATGCCGAGAAAAACGCCTTTGGCGAGTACATCAAAGGTGTAGTCCCAGTCACCGACGCTGGTTTTCGTCAGGGGTCCGATGGCACCACCGACGCCAGCATTGTTGAAGACGATATCAATGCGGCCAAATTCATTGTGTGCATGCTGGATCATCCGCTCGATATCGGTTTCCACCGCAACATCGATCTGAATAAAACTGGCGTTGGTCGCGTAGCCTGCAGCAGTCAATGCGTCGAGCGCCTGCGTCCCGGAAGCTTGATTGTAATCGGCGATCACTACTTTTGCTCCTTCGGCGAGAAAACGGTGAGCAGTCGCGAGGCCCATGCCACTTGCACCACCGGTAATGATCGCGACTTTGTTCTCTAATCTCATGCTGCTGACCTCAATTTTTTACGTTGACGCTGAGTTTCTTGACGCGTGTTGTAAGTCTAAGCCCAATCGCGATGAATAGTCTCGTGATCCCGCTATTTCATTCTGGATGTCGTGGCAGGGCAGAGGAGCATGCAGGGCTATAGTGTTTTGATCCTAAACAATTGTTTATTATCATTAATAGTGAATAGTAGCGGCTGGGTAAACAATCTGTTTGTCGACTTCACGTTTTAACAGCGGGTGTTTCGGGTGACTGAACCTAGCAAACGTGAAGTTATTTGAAGTAACCTATGGGAAGTTAACTAAAGAGATGAATTATGGCACCAATACCTCAAGGTGGAACAGTAGCGGTAACCGGCAGTGCGGGCTTTATTGGTGGTTGGGTTGTACGCCAGCTGTTGGATGAAGGCTACCGAGTGCGCGCATGTGTTCGGGACATAAACGACGCCGAGAAGACGGGTTTTCTCAAAGCCATGCCCGGTTATGCGTCCGGTCGGCTGACGCTTCACTCGGCAAATCTTGACGAAGACGGCTGCTTTGACGAGATTTTTAAGGGCTGTCAGGGTGTCGCGCACTTGTCCCACGTTTCTAGTTACGATGACATGGACTATGTCAAAAAGGTGTGTGATCACGTCATTAACAGCGTCAACCTGTCGAAAACCGTCAACCGTGTTGTGGTGACCTCCAGCATTGCCGCTGTGATGTCTGAGCAGGATATACAGGAGCTTGTTCGGCGCCCGGTGCTGTACGAAGACAGATATCCGGATGAACAAAATCCCAACCGTCAGGCAAATCGAGGCCAAGGCTATTCCATGGGCAAGGTGCTCGCTGAACGTGTCTTCGCTGACGCGGCTGAGGAAAGTGGACGCTGGGACGCGATCACCTGTTGCCCCGGTGACAACGTCGGGCCGATCCAGTCTGCACACCAAAAGAATTTTGGGCCCTGGCAGCACCACATTGAAACCATGCTGCTGGGCAAGTACTCGCAGAACGTCATGGGGGCCTACCGCGCCTGGTACACCGTTGATGTGCGAGATGTGGCTGAAGCGCATATTCGGATACTGGAAAGCGTTAATGTAAGCAACGGCGAACGTTTCATTGCGTGGTCAACAGAGACCCGCAACGTTGAAGACGTCTGCGCCAGCATCGATCGTCTGCTCCCTGAATTAGGTTTTGCAGGGGCGGAACTTGTTGACCCGCTGCCTGAAAAGATAAAGGCGAAGGAGGCCGAGTTTAGGGCCATCTGGGGCGGCTGCGAGCTCCGCAATGATCGAATTCGACAGACACTTGATATGGATTTTCGTCCACTCGATGTCTCGATTCGAGACTGCGTGGAGACGCTTATTTCAGTGGCGAAGGTTGAGCCTGTGCGAAGGGCAGGCTTCTAGTCAGGTGTGTGACTGCTGTGATGTTACTCGCAGCTTCATATCGGTAATGACGGCAACGGTGAGCACGGTTAAAAGCTAGATTTCAGCACTTTTGTCGAAAAGACAATAGTGATTACCATTTTGGTAGGTTTTGTGACGTGCTTTATCCGGTTATCATGTCCGATCTTCTCACCCTCGACGATTGTGACAGCGTCACGCGCTAAGAAAAATTTCATAGCCCCATAATGAGCGGTTACCGCTGATCCGCATAAATTTATATAAAAGGAGAGTATTTTGAGCGACGAAAAATCACTGCAATTACGAACAAATATTACGAGCGCTGGTAAGTTGGAGCTGTCGCTTGTGTCCGTGCCAATGCCACAACCTAAAGATGGCGAAGTGCTGATTAAAGTTGAAGCAACACCCATTAACCCCTCTGATCTTGGATTATTGCTGGGGCCAGCGGATGTTTCTACGATGACTATCAGCGGGTCCGGTGTTGATGCCGTTGTTAGCATGGATATACCCGAAGCCATGATGCCAGCATTGGCCGCCAGATTGGACAAGCCGTTGCCTGCTGGCAACGAAGGTGCTGGTGTCGTTATTGCGGCTGGCGCCGGTGCTGAAGGCATGATGGGTAAAACGGTGGGTGTCGCTGGCGGTGCAATGTACTCGCAGTATCGATGTGTGCCTGCAGCCAGTTGTTTGGTGATGAATGAAGGTACCACGCCCGCACAAGGTGCCTCTTGTTTTGTTAATCCATTAACCGCGCTTGGCATGGTTGAAACCATGAAGATGGAAAGTCATACGGCATTGGTGCATACCGCTGCGGCATCAAACCTTGGCCAAATGTTAGTGAAGATTTGTTTGGCAGATGGTGTTCAATTGGTCAACATTGTTCGGAAAGCAGAACAAGTAGAACTGCTTAAGGGATTAGGCGCTGTGTATGTGTGTAACTCTAGCGAACCTACTTTTAAAGAAGATCTTGTCGATGCTTTAGTGGCAACGGGCGCAACGATTGCTTTTGACGCAACGGGTGGTGGAAAACTCGCCAGCAATATTTTGTCAGCAATGGAAATTGCCGCAAATAAAACCGCCGATGGACATAGCATCTATGGGTCAACTACCTATAAGCAGGTTTACATCTATGGCGGTCTAGATCGATCGGCAACAATTCTGAATCGCGCATTTGGAATGTCTTGGGGTTTAGGTGGATGGCTACTAACACCCTTTATTGGCAAAATCGGTATGGAGAAGTTTGGGGCACTACGCCAACGTGTCGCGAATGAAATGACGACTACGTTTGACAGTCATTATGATAAAGAGATTTCGTTAGCCGATGTGCTTAGCGCAGATGCTATTAAATCTTATTCTAAGCAAGCTACCGGTGAGAAGTATTTGATCAAGCCTCATATGTAGATATTGTTACGTGCATAAAAAACCCAGCTTATTGCTGGGTTTTTTATGTGGCAATGTCATTCAACATGCGTGAAACCGAGTGGAGCAAATAGATAGACCATCAACAATCAGTTGCTGTTGTTACTGTTTACTTCGTCCATGTGCGCTCAAAGTAACTCGATGACTACGGTCTCATCCCAAAACTGACCGGCTGTACTTGTTCCTTCAAGCGCGGCTGGATATCTTCAATCCACTGGCACAGCAACGGTCGCGTTTCTCGCGGATCAATAAGGTCATTGACAGCGAAGGATTCAGCCGCCGGGTAGGGCGAACGTGCGGAAGCCAGTTTTTCTTCCAGTTCTTTACGCAGTGCGACGGGGTCTTCGGCCTCGGCAATTTGTCGCCTGAATGCCACGGCTACGCCACCTTCCACGGGCAGAGCGCCGCCGGCAACAGAGGGCCAAGTGAGCACATAGTTGTCTGGTGAGAAATGTGCGGCGGTCGCCACACCGAATGATTTGTGCACCATTACGCTGGCCCAAGGCACCACGGACGTGGTGGCGGCAGAGACCGCCGCCATACCGTAACGAATCGTGGCAGCACTTTCCGCTTCCGGCCCGATCATGAAGCCAGGTTCGTCGACGACGGTGACAATGGGAATATGGAAACTGTCGCAGATTTCGATAAAGCGGCGGGTCTTCTGCGCTGCTTCGGCACTCATTGCGCCGGCGAAAAAGCGACAGTCGTTCGCTAGAATACCGACGCTTTGGCCGTTGAGTCTGGCGTAGCCGGTAATTAAGGCTGGGCCGTAAGCCGCTGCGTATTCGAAGAAACTGTCGCGGTCGACGACTGC
>JBLHVI010000058.1:0-18689 GCA_047630175.1 Candidatus Azotimanducaceae bacterium | reverse complement strand
TCAAACTTCTTCTTATTGAGGGCTTTGATTTTTTTAGTGACGTTTTGCGGCGTGTCACCAAGCATTGTATTAATTGCTTTCAGCGCTTTGGTCTTCTCTTCGACCTGAGCTTTGAGTTTGGTGGTTTCGTCATGGCTAGACTTTCGTGTCGCTTCGAGCAGTGAGTCGACCTTTTCTTTTTCAGCCAGCAAATCGATGTGATCGATCTCTAGTTTAGCGCGGGCTTTTTCCGTCACCATGCGGCGCTTGTCGATTTCAGCCATTGAAATGGCATTCTTTTCAGCGGCTGCGGTAACAAGATTCTGGGCGTCTTGGATGCGTTTGACACCCGCTTGCAACGCAGCCTTGAGTTCGTCGTCTTCAGCGGAGGCGTCAAGGCCCAGCGCATCGGTGACAGTGCGAATCAGCATTTGATTGTGGATGGCGAGTTCTTTCCAGACGTCCAAGGTTATTGCGGGTTGAGCCACTTAGTTCTCCAGGTGGTTAATTCTACAGATGCTTCTACGATGAGTTCGACAATCAGATCAACAGATCTGTGTGATAGCGAGGTATTAATATTCAGGCGCTATAATGGCGATTTATATTCAAATTTCAATGGCTTTTATCGTTATTCGTCATAGAAATACAGATTCTTCGTGGTATTTTGACGATTCTTAACAAACTATTGGCAAAATTCCAGTTTTTAGCGCATTTATAGCCTCGGCATCTTCAAGACCTGCCCATGCGTGCTGGCAATTTGCGCAAGTCTATATCGTGAAAGACACACCGATGGACATATCCATTGCTACATCCATTACTACACCCACAGCCACACCAACGGTTACGCCAATGAAAGTCGATGTCAATATTAACGCCGATCTAGGAGGTATGGCACAGCAGATACCGCGCCTGGAGGCCATGGGCTATGACGGCGTCCGCATCGCCGAACTCAATCATGACCCATTCCTGGCACTGACGCTGGCAGCCGAACATAGCCAGTCTATGCAGTTAATGACGTCAGTGGCTGTTGCTTTCGCGCGCAACCCCATGACAATGGCCATGCTGGGTCATGACTTGAATGCATTTTCAAGGGGTCGTCTGGTACTGGGCCTTGGGTCACAAGTGAAACCGCACATTGAGCGCCGTTTCAGCATGCCTTGGCACAAGGCCGCCAAACAGATGCGTGAATTTATTTGTGCGATGCGTGCTATCTATGATTGCTGGTACGACAACCACCGGCTGGATTTTGTTGGCGATTACTACCAGCACACCTTGATGCCTGCGACCTTTATGCCCGAAAATATTGAGTTCGGCCGACCGAGGATTCATTTGTCGGCGACGGGGCCTTTGATGACACGTGTCGCTGCTGAAGTTGCAGATGGCATGATCATGCACCCATTCTCGACTCAAAAATTTATCGAAGAGGTGACGTTACCCGCTATTACTAGGGGTTTGCAGTACAGCGGGCGTTCGCTGAGTGATTTTGAACTCGACTATGCTCCGATCGTTGCTGTTGGCGACGATAAAGCGTCGTTGCTAAAGGCTATTGAAAGCGCTCGTCACCGGATCGCATTTTACGGCTCTACCGAAGCTTACAGGCCCGTATTGGAAGTTCACGGCTGGGGTGAGCTGCAGACGCAGTTAAGTCAGTTGAACAAACGCCGTGAGTCAGAGGCCATGGCGGCGCTGATCAATGATGAAGTGCTGCATACGTTCGCTATTATAGGCTCGTCGGCGGAGGTTATTGAGACCATGAAACAACGGTTAACGGGGCTTGTTGATCGCACGAGTTTGCAGCTGCCAGCGCTGCGCGAGAATGAACAGACCGCTCTGATCGAACGCCTCAAGGCGTAATTAGCCAGCAAGCGACGTACGATGGCTCAGTTAATGTCTACAAGGCCTAATAGCCAGCTGATATCGGGCTCATTGTTGCTGATACGAAATTTTCGTAACACATAGTTAAGTTGTGGCACGTCTAAGATTGCTTGCTCAAGCACCTGCCGCTCAATACGGACAAAGGTTGCGTCCGCGTGGCAGATAACGGTCGCTAGCTGTGGTGCAGCGAAAGGTCTGAAACCATATTCGGCGCCCATGGGTTGAAACGTATCGACTTCGTTAACGGCGGCATCCGTTACGTTGCCCTTGGCCAGTAAATACCAGGAATTTTCCTCAAAGGTTAGCGTTTCGCCGCGCTCTACGTATTCTAAATCGGCAATACGGGCAATCTTTTCGAGGGTTGTTGAGGTCATCGTAATGAATTGTGGAAGCCGCTGAACGATTGGGCGTAGCGCCCAGCGTCGGAGTAACTCGTTTCTAAAACCCTCAGCCTCGATGAATGCGCCAAACGTTTCCTCTTTAAACAGACAGACCGTGACTGGGCTACAGGCAATGATGCTGGCGTTGCGCGTACCACCGCCGGTTATAATGGCCATCTCGCCGATTACATCGCCGGCCTGCAAGGTCGCGACTTTGTGAAATGCCTCGCCATCGTGGTGGACGACCTCGCAGTAGCCGGTAAGGATCATGAAGACGGTGCCTTTCGATTCCTTGCCCTGGACAAGGATGACGTCATCAGCGTTAAAGCGATGGACTTCTTCGTCTGCGAGTAAACTGCGCATCCAACGGCTGGGGAAGGGTCTGCCTAGCCACTGGGTTAGGTAGTGACTGATTTGGGAGGCGTGGACGCCCGCGCCGCCTTCAAAAATCGTGTAACGTTTGCCGGCGCTGGCCAGCGAAAAAATGCTGCTGAAGGCGCTTGGCAATTCGTCTACATGAACCAAGATAATGCGCTCTGCCTTGGAGTCCGTGATATCACCCGGATCACCATGAATGGCGCCGGCACCGCCATCGGCGATTAATAGTGTGAAATTCTCTGCATACAACCGCTGTAGATTTGTGAGCGTTCTATCGCTGACAATACCGGTCGAATGCATGTCGCGAATGGCACGCATTGAATGGTTATCACCGACAATACTCAGGCGCTTTTGCTGCCCGCCCTGGGTCATCGCGAATGTGGCGCCAATGGTTGGAATGCTATGGACTGTGACATGGGCTGTGATGGTCAGGCCATAGTAGTTGAACGGCACGTAGGGTTGTATCGCCACCAGATTAAAATGTTCGCTAACACTTTCAATGGACCAGCCTAGCCCGCAGGCGAGCTTGTCCATAGCCATGGAGAAAACTTCCGGTGTCGTGATGACGTCGACTTTATGAGGCATCGCCATCAGCGGAAACATAGAGCAGTGATCATCATGCAGGTGGGTCAGTAGGATGGCAGAGACTTGGTTTTTTGATATACCCCGTGCCAGTAAATTCTGATCAAGAAACGGTAAAGCATCGATGAGCAAATAGTCGCCGTTGTAGCACAGAGCCAAGCCAGTGCAAGGCTCGTTCAGCGTGAACCCTGAAGCACCACCAAGCACCTCTATGCCGAATTTGACGAGACCACTGGGCGTATAGTCGTTCTGGACTTGGTAAGTGGGCTGCACGCAAATATCTTCATTTAGGTCGATGTCAATCTCACCGACCTCGTTGGATACGCGAAATTGGTCAATGCCAAGATGTTCAATATGCAGACTGCCAACTTGAACATGGCCTGCATCCAGCGGCAGTTGTTCAAACAAATCCTCGACGGCGATGATGGTCCCATCAGCATGTTTAAGGGCGAGTTCGGCGCTTACATCGAGCCATTCTTGGCGTTGCACGCTGTCGGTTGCCCACTGGTCAAATTCCCGACTGTTGGGCCCGTTTAGTGTCAGGCGTAGCATGCGTAATGCTTGGTTGATGGCATCTTGCTGGCCGACAAGCCTGAGCTTCTTACCCTGCAAAAGTCCATTGGCGAAAAATAAGAAGAAGTAGATAGGGAATTCTAAGTGGTTCAGTAGCGAACCATCTTTTTCGCGCACATCTGTCAGCACGATGGTGTCAAATGCAGAGAATTCATTGCGCAACAGACCCTTCAAAACCTCAGGTGGTTGACCGAATAAAATAACGGTACTGTCGTCTTGGACTAAGCGACTACCGTCTGCGGGAATGGCGACTGTCGGTGCTATCAGTTTTTGAATCACTAAAGCCTCTCTAAGGGGTTATCTTCTTGCTACAGTTTTGATGCTCTCTGTACAGTGTCCACTTGCAAGGCTAATCTCTCGATTCGCGCGTCTGTCGGCGATCAAGTCGAAGTAGTCTACCGTAAACCAACAACAGGTGGCAGTGACTGTCATGTCGAAACTTGGTGTCGGAGTGAGTTTGCTCCAGCTGTTTACGCATATCTCTGTGGGGAAACTCGAAATATCCTCTGCAAACGCCTAGAATGCACACCAGAAGAATTCATCAAAAATTAGTTATGTCGGCAGATGTAGCGCAAGAGGCATGTAGCATGAGTACTGCAGTTGAGTTAACCAGCGCCGAAAAGTCGCTTTTTCGGGACAGCGTGATTAAATTTCTCGAGACCGAGGTTGAGCCTCACTATGAAGTATGGGAAAAAGCCGAAATATGGCCGCGTGAGCTTTGGCGAAAACTTGGCGAGAACGGTTTTTTATGCGTCGATTTACCCAGTGAATACGGTGGTTTTGATGCATCGTTTGAGCTTAGCTGTATTGTTGTCGAAGAAATGTCGCGCATGGGGTACGGCGCTCTTTCGGCAGGCGTCTCGGTGCATTCAGACATCGTTGCTCCCTATATATTGAATCTTGGTTCAGAAGCGCAAAAGCTCCAATGGTTGCCGAAAATGGCGTCGGGTGAATGTGTGGGTGCGATAGGCATGACGGAGCCAGGTGCCGGCAGTGACCTGCAGGGAATGAAGACCAGCGCGGTAAAGGATGGCGATGACTTTGTGATCAATGGTCAAAAAACCTTTATCACCAACGGTCAGCACTGTGACCTCGTTGTGTTGGCGACCAAGACAGATCCGTCTCAGGGTGCCCGGGGTATGACATTGTTCACGGTTGATGCGCATTTAGCTGGTTTTCAGCGAGGCCGTAACTTAGAGAAGATGGGACTGCATTCGGGTGACACTTCAGAGCTGTTTTTTCAGGATGTACGCGTATCCGCAGATCAGATTCTTGGCGGTGAAGGGCAGGGGTTCGCGAATCTGATGAATGAGTTGCCCCGCGAGCGACTGATACTCGGTGTAGGCTGCGTAGCCGCTGCTCAAGGCATGCTCGACTGGACAATTGACTATGTTACGGAGCGTAAAGCATTTGGTGAGCCTCTTTCCAAATTTCAAAATACGCGTTATGTCCTAGCCGATATGAAAACTGAAATCGAACTGAATAAAGCTATGGCCGAAAAGTATACGAAGCGTTTTATAGCGGGTGATTTGACGTCGGTTGAAGCTTCCATGTGTAAGTTAGCCGCCAGCGAAATGCAGGGTAAGGTGGCTGATCGCTGTGTTCAGCTGTTTGGCGGCTATGGGTATATGCGCGAGTACAAAATATCCCGTGCCTATCTTGATGCGCGAATTCAGCGTATTTATGGCGGTACCTCTGAAATCATGAAGGAACTGATTTCTCGTAGTTTGGTAGGGCGGTAATGCCTCGTTATGACTACCACTGTGTGGCTAACGACCGTACGGTGGAGGTCGTACACTCATTGAAATACAAGCTGCAGACTTGGGGTGAGGTCTGCAAGCACAAGGGCATGGACTTGGAAGGTCTCAGCAGCGAGACGCCGGTGACTCGGATCATTACCATTGCACCTATGGCGAATACGCCGGTGGGTAATAGTGGCTTAAAGAACCTGGGTTTCACAAAATTGGTCAAACGTGACGATGGTGTGTACGAAAACGTGACACGTTCAGGCACAGAGGCACGTTATATGAATGCCGGAGACAAGTCCTCTATGCCTCATTTCGACAAGAAGCTCAGCGACTGATCTGGTGGTCAGGCACGTGACTGGACAGGTATCGCTGGTGGGTTAGACTTAAATCTCATTTGAATCGACGGTCTTGCGTATGATGCGGTGGCTATCAACAACTTTTGCGCTGGGCTGCCTTAGCTTTAGCGGAGCAGCGGCTGAAGATTCTCCCAACTTCTATCTTTTGGAATACGTTGCAGGCGTGAACTGGCAGCAAGGGCTGGATTTTGATGATCAGCGCAACAGTCGAGCGCATTACGCCTATCTTGAAAAGCTTTATGCCAACAATATTTTGATGATGAGTGGGCCGTTAGACAACAGTTCGGGCGCTAGCAGCACCGTCAACAGTCTCGGCGCAATGGTGCTCATTAGTGCAACCTCAGCGGAGCAGGCGGTCTTCTTTGCCCAAGCGGATCCTCTTCATCAGGCCCATGTAGTGCGCATAAATGTGCGTGGCTGGCGCGTGTTTCGCTCGCGGATGATGAGTGGCAAGCGAAGGCTTGCCGCAGACGACAAAATTGCGCCCTACATCATTAAACGGCTTAGTCCCGACGCTGCAATTAACATAGACACGAACGAACAAACTAACGTAAACAATGAGTGAGTTATCCAGCCGCTGGATTTTCGGCAGCAGGACTAGGTGGGTTTTTATCCTTATTGATCAAGTAGTCGGCTACCTCAAGCATCCGCTTTGAGCCTACCTCGCTGTTGACATCGACGAGATATTTACCATTGACCACAAGGCTGGGAATACCTGCAACCTTCAACTGCCTGCCCAGCGCATCCGCATTATTGGTTCTAAGCAATACCGCGTTGGAGTTAAACGTGGTGATAAACTTCTCTCGAGTTGCTCCTTGCCCATCAAACCAGTCAGCTATGTCTTCCGCCGAGCGGAACGTTTTTCCTCGTTGATGGATCTCTGCAAAAAATCGGCCGTGATTGTCCTCGAGAAGGTCGAGCGCCTCTAAAGTGTAGTAAGTCTGGCCGAACAGACGCCAGGCTTGGCCGGACACCGTGGGGGTGCGCGCGAGGTTGACCTGACCCGCATGGCGCTCTGCCCAGTCATTCAGCAGGGGATCAAAGTTGAAGCAGTGAATGCAGGTATAAGAGAAAAATTCCATGACCTCAGGTGTGTCGCCTCGGATGCGGCGCGGCTCGTCGATCAGCTTATAATGCGTGCCCTCAATAAATTCACCACCCGGAGCCTCGGCTAGTATGGTCGTCAGTGCGTAGCCAACAACCGCCAAGGCGACGATACCAACAAAGCTAAACAGCAGCTTTTGCATCTGTAACGCTTTATTACTTCTTTTAGCCATTGGATCTGCTCCGGTGATTTGTTCGCACTGATTTGTTGCTACCAAGTATACCCGTTCGGGGCGCGCATGGTGAGCTAGATAGCAATTGTGTACCATGCTGCGCAGGATGGCATGATTCTGCCTTATCGGATCATGGCTAGTCTGAATTTCGCGAGATAGACCGACACGTAGCTGCTAGTTCCCGAAGGAGAAGCACGATGACAAGCTCGACAAGAAGCGTAACAACCAGTGCAAAAACAAGAATGCCTGCCTTGAGCCTGGTGGCGGTACCCGGGCGTCGTAAAGCGACGATTGATTTAGCTGTTGATATTGAAAAGCGTGGATTCAGCGGTATTTTTGCGCCAAGCCTTGGCGACTCGATGGCCCTTTGCGAGGCCTTAGCGTTGACGACGCATGAGATAGTGTTCGGCACCAGTATCATGCCAATCTATTTTCGCCAGGTTTCTGATTATGCCCAGACCATAGGGTTTATTCATGAAATTTCTGGCGGTCGTTTTAGGTTTGGGATTGGTGTGAGTCACGCGCCCGCGCTGCGATCTCGCGGTATTTCAGCGGGTAAGCCTCTGACAGACACTCGCGTGTTTGTTGAGGAACTACGTGCGGTTCCAAGAGTCGGCGAGTTGCCACCTATTGTTTTGGCGACGCTGCGTAAGAAAATGATTGGATTGTCTGAGGAGATTGGCCAAGGCATGGTGTTTGCCAATGGCGCGCGCTCACATATGGCGGAGTCGTTAACGGCAATATCTGCGGCCAGCAAAGCTGCGGATGAATTCTTCATTGGGGACATGATACCAACCTGCATCAGTGATGATGTTGAAGCTGCCAAGGCGGTGAATCGCAAAACGCTGACGGGCTACGCCATGTTGCCGAATTATCGCAACTACTGGAAAGAAGCGGGTTACGTCGAGGAGATGGACGGTATAGAGGCGGCAATTGCGGTCGGCGATCTTGACCTAATTCCACATTTTCTGACTGACAAGTGGCTGGCAGATACAACGTTGTTTGGTACTGCGACCCAGGTCCGTGACGGGGTTGAAGCGTGGTTCGATGCGGGGATTAAGACGCCTATTTTAGTGCCGTCTTCCGCCAATGGTGGACAGATGAAGGCGTTCGAGGAGTTGTTCTCGATTTATTAGTACTGAGTGTGCTGTTTTACTGACGGATGATCGAAACTCCATTCGTCTTTGGTAACAGAGTGGCTACTGAAGAGCTCGTCAACAGGGCAACTTTTGGAGACCGGTATACGCAAGAATAGGCATGTATTGTGGCAAACCTATGCAGCGGGATTGTCACGACTTTGACGGTTTTTTCGCCGAAATTTACCAGTCAACTTCTCGCGGTAGGGTGTTAGGGGTTACAAAGCCGAGGGGTGTTTGCCAGCGCTGGCATATCGAGCGCAGCGAGCTGCGCTTTCGTAAGTCACGCTAGCGAAGGTTATAGTGCCTTAGAATGCTATTTCACGGCGGATAATTTTATCGTAGTAGTCGGTATCTAGTCGCGTATAGCAAGCCTCGCCCTGCTTGAGAACTAGCAAGTCATCGGTGACTTTGTCGAGATGGTATGCCTGTAGGCACAGTTCTACTTTCTGCAACTTGTGGGTCGTTGTGGTCGGTAGTTCCCGCAGTACGCGTATGAAGAGTGGTCGTGCATAGCTGGGCAGATTCCTGATGATGTGTTTGGACAGTTCGGGGACATCAGCGCCAGCAAGGTCAATGCCCTCCCGCAGTACGATAGCAGCCATGCCCACACGTCCATCGGCGCCGGGCAGTTCAACGCCGTAGACGTTGCTAAAAATAACGTCCGAGTGGGTATTGATGATTTCAGCTACTTCGTTAGTCGAGACGTTTTCGCTTTTCCAGCGAAAACTGTCGCCGACGCGGTCGACAAATTGATAGTGTTTTTGGCCGTAACTAAAGCCAACATCAATGGTTTTCATCATGTCGCCGCTGTTGAAGTATACATCACCCTCGCTGATCACATCCTTGGCGAGTTTTTTTGCTGTTGCCTCAGGGTCCGTGTAGCCTTCAAATTTTGACGCTTCCGTTATCTGAATCAACAGGAGGCCTGGTTCGCCGTCTTCAACTTCAATACAGCGGCCTTGGTCGTTGCGCAAAATGATATCCTCAGCGATGTCATAAGCGACTAATTTTACCGGTGCAACGCTAATACCAACCGTACAGTCCTTGTTGAAAACGTTGGCAAATCCGCCATTGCCCTCGCTGGCGGCGTAAAACTCGCCGATACGCTCAATGTCAAAGCGGGACTTGAAGCCATGCCAAATATCAGGTCGCAGGCCATTGCCGATAATCGCGCGAATGGGATTGATGGCGTCAGTGGCCAACTGCGGTCGACTCATCAAATAGCGGATGAACTCACCGATATAGATAAAAGTAGTGCAGTGGTAACGTCGAATATCATCCCAAAAGCCACTGACCGACAAACGACGTTTGATCACCATTGAGGCACCAACTAGCAGCGTGGCCGTTAGCCCAGGAATTAGGCCAGTGCCATGATATAGCGGCAGGCAATTGTACAATCGGTCTTCGCGGGTGAGGCGCAAGATGGACCGTGCTGATGCTTCGCCCCCCACCAAGGCTCGCTTGTGAGAGACGATGGCGGCTTTAGGTAGGCCTGTGGTACCCGAGGTAAAAACGTAAAAAACCTTGTCGCCGAGGCGTACTTGGCGAGATTCTGGTGGGTTAGCGTCTGGGAGGGTTTCATCGTTTGAGTCAAGCGGCGTCATCCACTCCGGGGTTTCACTCGCACTGCTGCCTTTGACAAATAACTCGCTGTCTTTGACCAATAAATAGTCGGTGGGCGCAGTTAGGCTTAAGTCTGCTCTAACTGCATCAAGGGCGCTGACGAGTTCTTCGCCGACAATACATTTCTTTGAGGCAGTGAGATTGATGCAGTGTGTCAGGGGTCGCAGTGTTAGGTTAGTGTTGATGAGGCCGGCGACGGCGCCTAGTTTGGTGAGCCCTATTAGGCAGACAACGAATTCGATTCGGTTCTGCATGAAAATGCTGACACAATCACCATGTTCAACGCCGCAAGCTTTCAAATAGTGAGCGACCCGGTTAGCTCGCCGATTGAGGGCCTGCCATGAGATCACTTCTTCTTCGCACAGCAGTGCGATGCCCATGGGATGACTGATGGCATGTTGCTCAACCAATTGGCCAATAGAGCCGATTTGGTCATCCGGTGCTGACTTCTGACGGGCCGACCTGAGAATGACTCCAAGGTCGCCGAAAACCTTCGATAGTGCGCCCATAATGACCCCGTATAGACTGGTGCTAAGTACGTGGCAAATTAGCAGAAGATGGCGCTAGTCACCAGTGCTCTTGCTGCAAAACGAACATTCATGTGGGTGTGCATTTATGTTCTGTGGTTTGTGCCTGACATTGATCTTTTCGCTCGGTTTCAAGCGACGTCGCGCTTCGCCGTTAAGGACGTTTAAAGGTGATGACTGACGCGATATTTACAGATTTCTAGCGCAGTTAAGCGGTCTCTGCATGTCGTATTATCAGCACTATAACGGCGCCAATGCAGGGCTGTAACAGACAATGATGTCGGTTGCTGGATCGCCAAAAAATAGTCGTTTGAGCTCTTGTATTGGGCGAAAGTCGCGAGTTTTTTGGGTGTTTTAACGCACAAAAGTTAGGGTCAGATGTCGATGAAATGACTGTTGTGGAGCTGTTGATACGTGAATTTATAGGGTCAAATGCATTTTCGTGGGCTAAGTTATTCACAATCTGACCCGCGCTTGTATTCGCGCTTGATTATGCTTGCACCGGTTTGACGCCTAAGTGCCCAAGAATTGTAAGTCATTGATATAAAAGGAATGCGACAAGCGTTGGTTAAAAAACGTACAACTGCCGTAAAGCCTACTTAAAATGCGGGTATAGGTCTTTTTTGTAAGTTATCACCAGACTTATCCACAGAAATTGTGGAAAACTTTTCTTCATAGGGCGTGCCAACGTCTTTGGCTCGCGCAAATCAAAAGCAAGTTGGCGTTCTGGGCTGTCAATTTCTTGGCGACAAGCGCCAGAGTCAAGTTAGGCAATGGCTTACAGCATCAGTTCAGCTGCCTGTTTTCGGTGGCATTTATTCTGTGCGCCAGAAGGCTTGCCAAGTGCCCGGTGTGAATGGTTTGATACCGCTCGTTTACGTGTCGGAGTACAGCGGATGACAGAGAGCATAAATGGGTATTGCGATCCTAGATTCGCAGCGGTCAAAACAGTGCTAGCTGACAGCATTGCTTCCGGTGCAGACCTGGGTGCATCCTTTGCGGCGACCATTGACGGTGAGATGGTCGTTGATATCTGGGGCGGTCGGCGGGATATCAATAGCGATGCGCGCTGGGAATCCGATACGTTGACCAACGTCTACAGTACGACCAAGACAATGTCTTTTTTGTGCGCGCTGCTGCTTGCAGACCGTGGTCAGCTAGCATTCGACGCGCCGGTAGCGCGCTACTGGCCTGAGTTTGCGGCCAACGGTAAGGCCGATGTCAAGGTCTGGCACTTGATGAATCATGCGGCGGGTTTATCTGGGCTGGACCAGAAAGTCAGTACCGAGGATCTTTATGACTGGGACAAGATTACGGGCTTGCTGGCAGCGCAAGCGCCTTGGTGGGAGCCCGGCAGTGTCTCGGGCTATCACGCGCTGACACAAGGTTATTTGATCGGTGAGGTAGTGCGTCGGATCAGTGGTCAGTCGCTAGGCGCTTTCTTTGCTGCTGAGATTGCGGCGCCACTCGATGCTGACTTCTACATCGGGGTACCCGATACAGCGTTTCCGCGTATTTGTGATCTGCTGCCGCCGGGCGGAAAAGACGCGTCGATTGGTGGCCCAGGAGACCCGGATTCAATTGCCTCGCGGACATTTAGCAACCCAGCAGCAAATGCTTTGGAGTCTCGCACAGATGCTTGGCGCCGTGCTGAGATCCCGGCAGCTAACGGTCATGGCAATGCCCGATCCGTCGCGAAGATTCATGCGCTGTTAGCGTGTGGCGGCGAGACCCAAGGACAGCGTCTGTTATCGACTGAGACAGCGAAGATGATCATGGCCGAGCGTATCAGTGGTCAGGATCTGGTGCTGGGAATACCGATCGCCTTTGGCTTGGGGTTTGGCCTGAATAACCCTAAGGCGCCATTGTCGCCTAATGCGAATACATGCTTTTGGGGTGGCTGGGGTGGGTCTATCGCCATTATTGATCAGGATGCGCGCTGCTCAATTGCATATGTCATGAACAAGATGCATCCGGGTTTGGTGGGTGACATCCGTGGCGCGGCGTTGGTTAAAGCGTTTTACACAAGCTTGGCGGAACAATAGCGAATGCCGGAGTTTATTGTTCGAGCCCGGGCGGCGAGTACCGACCCCGCAGCGTTTCTGGCGAGCGTCGGTACAGGCGCTCACGTGGAGTATTTGGCCCACATGATCACCAATGCCTTGATGGTATCGAAAGGTCACCGAGAAGATACCACGCTGCATTTGGTGCTTGAAGATTCTGAGGACTTTTCACGCTGCATTAGTCTGCAGGGCGATCAACTCGGCGACCTAGGAGGGTCCACCGAGGCAGCGCTGTTGAACGTCATCAAAACAGCGCTACAGCAGGGCCAGGGGTTGGCCAAGGAGGCGAGTGTTTTGACCCCTGCGGGCGTAAAGGTGACGGCCATCAGCTTCGAACACTTGGTCAAAGCGCGAGTGGCGGAGGGTCCTGTGTATATGCTCGACCGGAAAGGCGAGGATATTCGCAAGGCGCAGGTGCCAGTTAATGCCGTGTTTTTATTGACAGATCATGTGCCGATGCCGAAGAAAACCTTCAAGTCAATGCAGCGTCAGGGGGTGACTAAGCTATCGCTAGGCCCGTTGATGCTGCATGCTTCCCAATGTATAACCTTGATCCAAAATGAGCTGGACCGTCGTTACCTTGGCTAGGAATGACAGGTCTTAGTTGGTACGGGAGACCAAGCAGGGAGCGCTATTGAGTGACTGCTGGTTGTGTGCTCTGGGCGATTGAGGAATAATCATTGTTTTTGTAGATAACGAGAGTCAACGTATGTCAGATCAGATTGAATCTATAGCAATATTGGGCGGAACCGGCGACTTGGGCGGCGGACTTGCCAGGCAGTGGTCAAGGGCTGGATATAAAATTCTTATCGGCTCACGGACGCTAGAAAAAGGCGAGGCGGCGGCGGCAGAACTGCTGAAGGAGTTTCCAGACTTAAATGTCACGGGACATGAGAACCTTGAAGCGGCAACACTCGCTGACCTGGTTGTATTGACAGTGCCTTTCTCGCACCAGATCAGCACGTTGGAATCGGTAAAGTCAGCGCTGACAGGCAAAGTCTTAATCGATGTAACCGTGCCGTTGATGCCGCCTAAGGTCGGTACAGTGCAGTTACCAGAAGGCGGTTCAGCCGTTGTGCGCGCGCAAAATTTCCTCGGTGATACGGTGGACGTCGTCTCTGCTTTCCAAAACGTGGGCGCGATGCATTTGCAGGGCGACCATGGTATTTCTTGTGATGTGTTGGTCACAGGCAACAAGCGCGCTGGCCGCGATACTGTGATCAAACTCGTCGAAGCCTTGGGTCTACGAGGCTGGCATGCAGGGCCGCTGGCGAATTCTGCTGCGGCTGAGGCACTTACCTCTGTACTGATTTCTATCAACCGACATCACAAGATCAATGGTGCTGGATTAGTGATTACCGGTGAACCGGCGGCCGAGTAATTTATGAAGCTAAGCTTCATCGGAATCGAGGCTATGCCCTTGATCAACCCTGGCGATGATCTCACCAGTTTGATCGGCGAAGCGGTGGCTGGCATGGGTGAGTCACTGAAATCCGGTGATGTGCTGGTGATCGCGCAGAAAGTTGTTTCTAAAGCCGAGGATCGCTATCTTGATTTACGCCACGTTACGCCCTCTGCCGAGGCCTATGCCCTGGCGCTGGAGGTGGACAAGGATCCACGAAAGGTGCAAGCCATTCTCGATGAGTCCACTGAAGTTGTTCGCAAGCGTCAGGGGGTTTTAATCGTCGAGCACCGTTTAGGCTTCGTGCAGGCTAATGCCGGAATCGATCAGTCGAATATTGCCCATGTAGACGACCCAGACGATAGTCTGTGTTTGTTGCTGCCGCTTGATCCTGATGCGAGTGCCCGGCAGATCCGCGACGCCATTAGCGAGCGCCATGGTGTTGAAGTCGGCGTCATCATCAATGATAGTCTTGGCCGCGCCTGGCGTAATGGTTCGCTAGGACTAGCGATCGGCGTCGCTGGATTCACCGCCCTTGAAGACTATGTCGGCCAGACTGATCTTTACGGGCGTGAACTGAAGGTAACGCTCGTCGCTGCTGCTGACGAGATGGCAGCCGGTGCTTCTTTGGTAATGGGGCAAACGCGCGAGAAAACGCCGGTTGTGCTGGTGCGGGGTTACACGCCCCAAGAGCCAACAAATCCGGCACTACGTGGGGTGGGTCCGTTGATCCGCGCTAAAGCCATGGACTTGTTTCGCTAACCTGTGGGTACTCTATGAACACGCGTTGTCTGGCTATTTCTGGCGGTGTCGGTGGTGCCAAATTGGCGCTGGGGCTGGCGCAGGTGCTGGCACCGGAGGAATTGCTGATTGTCGCTAATACCGGGGATGATTTCGTCCACCTTGGGCTGCCTATTTGTCCAGATCTAGACACGGTGATGTATACCTTGGCGGGCCTAAATAACCAGACGTTGGGCTGGGGGCAGGCAGGCGAAAGCTGGCACTTCCTGGACGCATTGAAGAAACTTCAAGGTGAAAGTTGGTTTGGGCTCGGTGACCGTGACTTGGCGACCCATTTATTGCGCGGCGAAATGCTGCGGCAGGGCGATAGTCTGTCGAAGGTCACCGAAACGTTATGCGCGCGCCTAGGTATCGCGCCGACACTCGTGCCTATGACGGATGCGCGCGTCGCGACGATAGTGCACACGCGTGAGGGAGAGCCTCTCGCGTTTCAACATTATTTTGTGCGTGATCGTTGCGCCCCGGTAGTCACAGGCTTTGAATTTCAAGGTATTGAGCAGGCAGCGCCTAGCCCGTATTTTTTGGCAGGACTACAGGAGCCGACCCTTGAAGCTATTATTATTTGCCCGAGTAACCCTTTTGTCAGTGTTGACCCAGTGCTTGCAGTGCCAGGTGTGATCGCCGCAATGAAGGCATCACGCGCTCCGGTGATCGCGGTTTCACCGATTGTTGGCGGGCAGGCCATCAAGGGGCCAGCAGCAAAGATGATGGCAGAGTTGGGTATGCCGCAGTCTGCGCTAGCTGTGGCTCAGTATTACCAAGGTCGCATCGATGGGTTTGTAATTGATGAGGCGGACAGCGCGCTAAAAAAAGACATTGAGGCGCTGGGAATCCCGACTATCGTCACCCGAACAGTCATGGTAACGTTAGGGGACAAAAGCGAGCTTGCGGCATGTGTCCTTAAGTTCGCCCAGCAGCTCTCAACAGCTATGAATTAAGCGCCATTACTTACAAAGAGCAACCACTAACAGCCAATTATTTATTCATCATGACTACCACGGTCGTAATCCCCATCAAGCAATTGGAGAATGCCAAGCAGCGGCTGAGTAGTCTGCTGTCGGCGTCCCAGCGAGCGGCTTTGTTTCAGGCCATGGTTGAAGATGTGTTGGAAGCCGTGACGACCTGCGACCGCATTGATGAGGTGCTGATTGTTACAGATGACCCGCAAGCGGCGATGGTTGGCTATCAGTATTCGGCCCGTGTTGTTGCCGAACCAGAAGTGCCAGGGCTGATCAACGCAGTCACTTATGCCGGTCAATTGTTGCGTGCTGAAGGGGTCAACACGATGATGTTCCTGCCCGGTGATATACCACTAGTGACGGTCGAGGAACTCGAGGTTGTGCTAGACGGCTTTGGTCAGGGTACAGAGGCAGCGTTCGGCATCGTTCCCGCCACTGATCTAGGTGGCTCAAATTGCGTGGTCTGCTCGCCACCCGACTGTATGACTTTTGGTTTTGGCGAGGATAGCTTTCGGCGTCACCTGCAACTGGCGCGAGACAGCAACATCGAACCCATGGTTGCAAAACTTCCAGGCATCGGCCTTGATGTAGACACCCCGGCTGACTTGCTTGAACTGGCTCAAGTGCTGCAGAAGCGAGCGCTAAAAACCCACACACAACGTTTTCTGCAGAACAGTGGGATTCTTGCGAATCTAGCCGCTGATCTTACGAGCATAGGATGACTTACATGAGCGACTACCAAACATTGTTAGCCTTAGCGACACAATCGGCAGCTTCAGGTCAACTGCTAACGGATGATGAAGTTCTAGCGTTGGCAACAACCGCCGACACGCGGAGCCTTATGGCCGTTGCCTCTGAGTTGCGAGACGCGGGTCACAATAATACGATTTCTTATTCACGCAAGGTCTTTATTCCGCTGACCCATTTATGTCGTGATGTCTGTCATTACTGCACGTTTGCGCAGGTACCCAGGAAGTTAAAGGCACCGTATTTAACGCCGGAAGAGGTGTTGAAAATCGCACGCGACGGTGCCAAAGCTGGCTGTAAGGAAGCCCTATTTACCCTCGGTGATAAGCCGGAATTGCGTTACAAAGTTGCGCGGGAAGGTTTGAAAGCGTTAAAGCAGGATTCTACTTTGTCTTATCTGCGCGACATGGCCGAGTTGGTTTTTAACGAAACGGGACTGTTTCCTCATCTAAATCCGGGGTTGATGAATGCTGACGAACTCGCTGAGTTGCGAAAAGTTTCAGTATCTATGGGTATCATGCTTGAGAGCGCATCTGACAGATTGTTAGAAAAAGGAATGCCGCATTATGGCTCGCCGGATAAGGTGCCGGCCCTGCGTTTAGAAACCATTAGGCTTGCTGGTGAGGCACGCGTGCCTTTTACCAGTGGATTGCTGATAGGTATCGGAGAGACCCGGCGTGAGCGTATCGAGTCACTATTAGTTCTGCGCGATGCCAACGTTGAGCACGGCCATATTCAGGAAATAATAATCCAAAATTTCCGCGCTAAGCCAGAAACATTGATGGCGAAAGCGCCAGAGCCAGATCTAAACGAACTGCTGTGGACCGTTGCGATGGCCAGAATTATTTTTGGTGCGCATATGAACATTCAAGCGCCACCGAATTTGAGCCCTGGCGTGCTGTCCCAGATCGTTGGCGCAGGTATAAACGACTGGGGTGGGGTCTCGCCGGTAACGCCAGACTTTGTCAATCCCGAGGCGCCGTGGCCGCATCTGAATCATTTGGGTGATGAAACTGCCAGTGCTGGCAAGGTCTTGATTGAGCGGTTAGCGATCTATCCAAGTTATGCAAACAAGCTTACCGATTGGGTCGATCCATTGGTGCAGCCGCAACTGCGGCGGGCCATGGACGGCGAAGGTTTTGCTCGAGTTGAAGAATGGTCAGCAGGTGCTGTCATTGATCCTCCCGCAACGGACCTTGCGCGTGTCACCAGTCTGCCAAAACGATCTGCCAGTACTGACTTGGCGCTAATTCTTGCCAAGGCCGTAGCGGGTCAGGAGCTCACTCAAGCCGAGATAGTGCGACTGTTCAAGGCTCGCGGAGATGACTTTACGCATGTCTGCCAGACTGCCGATCGATTGCGACAGCAAGTTGCTGGTGATGAGGTCACTTATGTAGTCAACCGAAATATAAACTATACCAATGTTTGTTATTTCAAGTGTCAATTCTGTGCCTTTTCCAAAGGCAAAATGAGTGAGAACCTGCGCGGTCGACCCTATGATCTTGCTCCGGAAGAGATCATGCGTAGGACGCGAGAGGCTTATGAACGCGGCGCTACGGAAGTGTGTTTACAGGGAGGCATTCATCCTGAGTATACCGGTCAGACATACATCGATATCTGCCACAGTATCAAACAGGTTATTCCAGATATGCATATCCACGCTTTCTCACCGCTTGAAGTCTGGCAGGGTGCACATACTCTCGGGTTAAGCTTGGATACGTATCTTGGGCAACTTAAGGAAGCGGGTCTGAGTACTCTGCCTGGGACTGCTGCCGAGATTCTTGATGACGACGTGCGTGCTACGCTTTGCCCCGACAAAATTAATACGGCGCAGTGGCTGGAGGTTATGGAGGCTGCGCATGGGCAGGGGTTTAATACTACAGCGACAATCATGTACGGTCACGTCGAGACCTACGAACATGTCGCTAACCATTTGCTAAAGGTGCGAAGGTTGCAGGCGAAAACAGGCGGTTTTACGGAGTTTGTCATTCTGCCATTCATTCATATGGAAGCGCCCATGTATTTGAAAGGGGGCGCGCGCAAGGGGCCCACCTTCCGCGAAGCAATACTGATTCACGCCATTTCACGCCTTGTCATGAATCCGTTGTTTCGTAATATCCAAGGTTCCTGGACCAAGCTTGGGCCCGACGGTGTGAAAGCCTGTTTGCGTGCTGGCATCAATGATCTGGGAGGCACCTTGATGAATGAAACAATTACCCGCGCAGCCGGTGCCAGCCATGGTCAGGAGACTTCGCCGGAGGAAATGGAGCGAATTATCTC
>JBLHVI010000057.1:0-18819 GCA_047630175.1 Candidatus Azotimanducaceae bacterium | reverse complement strand
GCATCAGCAATGGCCTGCACAAACAGACGCACAGAACGAATTGCATCGTCGTTGCCGGGAATTACATAATCCACGCCATCAGGGTTGCTGTTTGTGTCGACGATACCGACAACGGGAATTCCAAGCTTGTTCGCTTCGGTGATAGCAATGCGCTCGTGGTCAACGTCGACAACGAAGATGATATCCGGCAAACCGCCCATTTCCTTGATTCCGCCAAGGCTTATTTCCAGCTTATCAAGATCGCGCTGCCGCGACAGAGCTTCCTTTTTGGTGAGCTTGGTGAATGTGCCATCGGCGAACTGTGTTTCAAGATCACGCAGACGACGGATAGACTGACGAATAGTCTTGTAGTTCGTCAGCATGCCACCTAACCAACGCTTGTCGACGTAAGGCATGCCACAGCGTTCGGCTTGCTCTTTGACAATCTTACCAGCGTTACGTTTGGTGCCAACGAACAACACTTTGTTTTTCTTTGAAGCGGTGTTGCGAACATACGCCATGGCTTCATTGAGAGCCGGGACGGTCTGTTCAAGGTTGATGATATGGATATTGTTGCGGGCACCAAAGATATACTCGCGCATCTTCGGGTTCCAGTAACGGGTCTGGTGACCGAAGTGAGCTCCGGCCTCCAATAATTCACGCATGGATACGGACATAATTACCTCATTGTTAGTTCGGGTTAGGCCTCCATACACCCCATGGTCCAACTATCGACGCGGCTTTTAGACCAGCATCTCAAGCACCCGAATCATGTGACGGTATATGTGAGAATTTGTATTACAGTTATTTACATCTATTCAAAGCATTCTCGATCCTGCATTCGGACCGGCGCGTTTTATACCATAATTCGTCTCAAAAGCCAAACCCCGCGACATTTTTAGTCAAGCTGTTTTAGTCAAGCTGCTGCCTAATCTGCTATAGTGCGTGCCGGGTCGACGAAGGTCGGCCCAACACTGTCATACAAACTGTCACACCAGACATGAACCTTATTAAATAGTGGACCGTAGACGCGCCATGCCTATCAATTTGAAAACGCCGGAAGAAATTATTAAAATGCGCGCCGTTGGTGCGCTAGCAGCCAAACAGCTAGAAATGATCGAAGAATACATCAAACCGGGCGTCACCACTGGCGAATTGGACCGCATCTGCCACGAGTACACGCTCAACGTGCAACAGGCCGTGCCAGCACCCCTGAACTATCGGGGCTTCCCCAAGTCGATCTGCACGAGCGTCAACCATGTGGTTTGTCATGGCATTCCATCCGACGACAAGGTTCTCAAAAACGGCGACATTATTAACGTCGATGTCACTGTGCTTAAGGATGAATATCACGGCGACACCAGCAGAACATTTATTGTCGGTAAGGGCAGCGTGCTGGCCGAACGCCTTATCCAGACGACTCAAGAGTGTATGTATAAAGGTATCAGTCAGGTCAAGCCCGGGGCTCATCTTGGCGATATTGGACACGTCATACAGGTGCACGCCGAGCGTAATCGGTACTCAGTCGTCAGAGAGTACTGTGGCCACGGCATCGGCAAGGTATTTCACGATGAGCCACAAGTCCTTCATTACGGCCGTCCCGGCACAGGGGTCGTACTGCAAGCGGGTATGACATTTACCATCGAGCCGATGATCAATGCGGGTAAAGCCGCCGTAAAACTCTTGCCTGACGATTGGACGGTCGTCACCAAAGACCACAAATTAACCGCTCAATTTGAACATACGATTTTGGTGACTGAGACGGGCTACGAGATATTGACCTACCGCCAGGACGACACCATTGAACGTATAGGACCCTCGCTTTAAATGCCGGCAATCCAGACCATCCTCGAACAGCTTAGTGTAGAACTAGCAGTGACAAAACGGCCTATCCCCGTCTTCAAGCAAGCGCTTGAGACTTTCGACAGCATGCTCGCTGACCGTTTTTATGCCAACGAGGATATCGAGGTTCTAGTGCGTGACCGAGGTCGGTTCATGGACACGGTACTGGAACTTGCTTGGTTGAGATTCGACTGGCACGAAAACCTGTCCAGCTGGCGCAAACATCGCATCGCGCTCGTTGCAGTAGGCGGTTATGGACGAGGTGAGTTACACCCTCACTCGGACATCGACCTGCTGATTCTCCTCGAACGCGATGACTACAACCGGCACACTGCCAACATCCAAAATTTTCTCACCCTGCTTTGGGACATTGGTCTCGAAGTGGGCCACAGCGTCCGGTCAATCAAGGAGTGCCGCGCTCAGGCGAGTCGTGATGTCACTGTCGTGACCGCGTTGATGGAAGCCAGAACGTTGGTAGGAGACATCGAACTGTGCAACAAAATGTTGCAAGAGATCAGCGTCAAGAAAATCTGGTCTTCGAAGAAGTTCTACTTGGCGAAGTGTGAGGAACAAGAAGAGCGACACGAAAAATCCGAGCATACCGAATACAGCCTAGAACCGAACGTCAAAACCTCACCCGGTGGTTTGCGGGACATTCATACGGTCATGTGGATTGCGAAACGGGAGTTTGGCGCCGTGACCTTTGCCGACTTAGTGGAACGTGGCTTCCTGACCCAAGCAGAAAAAGAAATATTCACCAGCGGTGCTCGGCTGTTGTGGAAAATTCGTTATGGCCTGCACTTGATCGCCGGCAGACTCGACGATCGGCTGCTGTTCGAATACCAGCGCCAGCTTGCGGAAATACTCGGCTACAAAGACGGTGACCAACTAGCCGTCGAACAATTCATGCAGACCTACTACCGCGCTGCAATGGAAATACGTGCCACCAACGACATGCTGCTGCAGCATTTTGACGAGGAAATCATTCGATCCAAAGAGCGCGCCAAAACCATTGCCGTTAACAAGCGCTTTCAGATCACTAACAACTACCTTGAAGTTATTCATGTCGACGTCTTCAATCAGCAGCCATCAGCATTGCTGGAGATGTTTGTTATTCTTGCCAATGATGCCAATATTCAGGGGGTGCGGGCCTCTACTATCCGTCTGGTCAAGGCGAACCTGCACCTGATCAATGATGATTTCCGCAACGACCTAAAGATTACGAAGCTGTTCCTCGACTTATTGAAGTCCAAAGAGCACCTGTTCAGCCAACTGCGGCGCATGGAACGCTACGGCATTCTCGGCACGTACCTGCCTGAGTTTGGCATGGTCATCGGCCAAATGCAGTTTGACCTATTCCATGTCTACACAGTTGATGCCCACACGCTGCAAGTGGTGCGCAATATGCGACGTTTCCGCTACAAAAATCAGGAACAGAAGTTTCCCATCGCGGCGCACATCCACGCGCGCCTGCCAAAGGTTGAGCTTCTTTACATCGCCGGCTTATATCACGATATTGCGAAGGGTCGTGGTGGTGATCATTCAGAACTGGGCGTGCACGTCGCAGCCGATTTCTGCAAGCGCCACAGGCTCGGCACTTGGGATACCAACTTGGTCTGCTGGTTGGTAAAGAATCATCTGACCATGTCGACGACGGCCCAACGCAAGGATATCTCTGACCCTGAGATTATTCAGGAGTTTGCATTGCTGGTACAGGACCAAGTGAGACTTGACTATCTGTACGCACTAACCGTCGCCGATATCAATGCCACCAACACAACCCTGTGGAACAGCTGGCGCGCCTCACTCATGCGGCAGCTTTATATGGATACCAAACGGATGCTGCGTCTGGGTCCAGAAAACATGGTAGATCGCGCAGACTACATTGCCGAGACCCAAAACCATGCCATCGACAGACTTCATGAGCACAACCTTGAGCGTGCCGAAGTGCTGTCAATATGGGGTAGTGTCGAGGAAGACTACTTCGTGCGCGAATCAGTCAGCGATATCGTTTGGCATACTCTGGCCATTCATGAACGCGAAACAACAGCACAACCGCTCATTCTGATTCGAGATGATATCTCTAGTCGGCTGGATGAAGGCGCCACGCATATTTTTATCCACGGACCCCAACGTCAATCGCAGTTCGCAGCAACAGCGGGTGCCTTCGACGTGCTTGGTCTCAATATCGTCGATGCACGTAACGCTGCGTCTAGCGAGGGCGTGACATTCAATACCTTTATTGTCCTTGATGAACACGGCAAGCCTATTGGCACGCAGCAAGCTCGGCTTGATGAGATCGAGCGGGTGTTACTTGAGCATCTGACCAGCAGTGATCGATTCAAGCCTGGACATGGCCGCCGCACCCCACGATTGTTGAAACAATTTTCTGTCAAAACCTATGTCAATATCAGCAATGACGCGAATGCTGACCAGACCATCGTCGAGGTCGTCGCGGCAGACCGCCAGGGACTGCTAGCCATTATAGCTAATATCTTTGTCGACCTGGAAATTGAGCTCGTTAGTGCCAAAATTACAACCTTGGGTGAGCGTGTGGAAGATATTTTTTATGTAGTCAATGCCAATAGCGAAGCTATTAGCGACCAAACCATATGTAACGGGCTGCAACAGCGTATCTGCGAAGAACTCGATCACCACGTCCAGCGGGTTGTGGCATGAACCCGTACCTGACGCGACTCAAACCTTACCCGTTCGAGCAACTCAATGCGCTGCTGGCTGGCATTCAACCTGCTCCCCAGCACGACTTTATTACGCTGTCTTTGGGCGAGCCGAAACATCCGGCTCCGGACTTTATTATTGAGCAATACATGCAACGAAGCTCGATTATTCCGGGCTTCGGTACCTACCCGCCGACGCGCGGTATCAGCGAGTTGCGTACCGCCATCGCTGATTTTGTGAATCGACGATTCAAACTTGGCGAGAGTCCTATCGACCCGGAGTCGCAGGTTCTTCCGGTTACCGGCAGTCGTGAGGCCTTGTTTGCGTTTGCCCAGACCGTCATTGATAGCAAGGCTAACAGCTATACCTTGATGCCCAATCCCTTCTATCAAATTTACGAAGGTGCAGCATTGCTAGCTGGCAGCCAGCCCGTGTACATACCCTGCACGCGAGAAACTGATTACTTACCGGACTTTACCCAGGTGACCGCCGAGCAGTGGGACAAATGCGCGCTGCTGTATCTCTGCACACCTGGAAACCCTACTGGGGCTGTGGCATCCATTGACCAGATGCAGTCACTTATTCGCCTTTCCGACGCGCACAACTTTGTCATTGCATCCGACGAGTGTTACTCAGAAATCTATGCCGATGAGCATAATCCACCGCCGGGACTGCTTGAAGCCGCCTGCGCCATGGGTCGATATGATTACAAAAACTGCGTCGCCTTTAATAGCCTGTCAAAGCGCTCCAATTTACCTGGCCTTCGCTCTGGCTATGCCTGCGGAGACGCAGCTATCATTAAGGCATTCTTGCTCTATCGAACCTACCATGGCTCGGCAATGTCAGTGCATAACCAGTGGGCTAGCGTCGCTGCCTGGCAGGATGAAAAGCATGTCGTGGCTAACCGGGAAATATATAGGCAAAAATATGCAGCAGTTGTGGAGATTCTCCAAGATTCATGGCCCATGAACCAGCCTACGGCAAGCTTCTATCTGTGGCCGGAGACCCCTGTCAGCGATGAACAGTTTACCCAGCGCCTGATCGAAAAAGCCAACATTAAAGTCCTGCCCGGTAGCTATTTGTCTCGCGTAGCCGGCGGCATTAATCCAGGCCAGAATCGTGTTCGTCTGGCGCTTGTGGCAACTATTGATGAGTGCGTTATCGCCGCCGAAAGATTACGTGGTTTTATGCAGCGTGAAGAGTACCTTTGAGACGACAAGAAGCCCGCCGAATAATTTTCTCACGCTGTATTTTCGACTATTTATTTTAACGTTCTATTTGACTATTTAATGACTCGCAGGACCTAACCATGAACACCGAATTTTTCAGCTACGCACTCGGCATAGGCACTCAAAATCAACAGGGCCAATGGTTGGAGGTGTTTTACCCCTGTCCTGTCTTCAAGCCATCTCGCGCGGAGGTCGACAAGCTGGCTGACGCGCTGAACTACCGCGGTGGCAACAGCTATGTCGTGCTGGACGCTGCAACCTTGGCACAACTCAAGCCACTACTACCTAACGAACAACAGGTAGTAGTCGAGCAATTGGAAGGCGCTGTCAGGCCCGTTGTTATCACGTTGCTAGAAACCGATACGGCGTTAACCTCAACACCGGAAGCCTACTTAAAGCTGCATCTGTTATCTTACCGCCACGTGCAACCAAATCAGATGGACCTGTCTGGCATCTTTGCCCAGCTGCCGAATGTGGCTTGGACCAATCAGGGCGCCATCGATATTGATGAGATTACCGAAGCTCAGACCCGTGCGCGGGTGCGTGGCGAAACGCTAGAAGTCGCATCAATCGACAAGTTTCCTAAAATGACCAACTACGTAGTACCCAAAGGCGTGCGGATCGCTCACACCGCAAGAGTTCGCCTTGGCGCCTATCTGGGAGAGGGCACGACGGTCATGCACGAGGGATTTGTCAACTTCAACGCCGGCACCGAGGGCCCAAATATGGTCGAGGGCCGCCTGTCGCAGGGCGTGATGATGTATGCCGGCAGCGATTTAGGCGGCGGCGCCAGCACGATGGGCACCTTATCTGGCGGCGGCGACATGGTACTGTCCGTGGGTAAAGATTGCCTGATCGGCGCTAACGCAGGCAGTGGCATTCCACTCGGTGACCGCTGCAAAATTGAGGCCGGCTTATATATAACAGCCAGCACGTTGGTACTGGTATTGGACGAAAACAAGCAACCCGTCCGCACCGTCAAAGCCCGTGAACTCGCGGGCCAATCAGACATGTTGTTTATTCGCAATTCCCAAACTGGCGTTGTCGAATGTCGTACCAATGCCAAGGCTATTGCCCTCAATGCCGCCTTGCATGCACATAATTAATCATTAAATTTGGTCGCCGTTACACATGAATCCATCTACAGATAAAGAACTTGTTGAACTTGCTCTGCTGAAACCTTCTTCAGCTGATCAAAGCCACCTCGATCAGGAAACACAGGGTCAAGAAACATTGGATCAGGAGACACTGAGCCTAACCATGAAATTGATGGCAGCCCCGTCTGTGTCACCAGAAGATGCTGGCTGCCAGTCTTTAATGACGGATTACTTGAAGCAACTGGGCTTCAGGATCGAGCACTTACCCTTTGGTGATGTCAATAACTTCTGGGCCCTGCATGGTGACCTTGGTGGTGAGTTCGGGGATGGTGAGTTCGAGCCGCTGTTCGTTTTCGCGGGTCACACAGACGTCGTGCCGCCGGGTCCACTGGCCGCTTGGAATACACCGCCCTTCGAACCGACCTTAATAGGCGACTTGTTGTATGGCCGCGGCGCAGCCGATATGAAAGGCTCACTGGCGGCCATGTTGACGGCCACCACACGCTTTATCCGCCAGCACCCAGATCATCGGGGAACACTCGGTTTTCTGATCACCAGTGACGAGGAAGCCGCTGCCTTGCACGGTACCCGTCAAGTGATCGAAACATTACAAGCCCGAGGCACACACATTGACTGGTGCCTGGTCGGCGAGCCCTCAAGTGCTGGTACCCTCGGCGATGTCGTTCGCGTTGGGCGCCGCGGTTCTTTGAATGCGACACTGACGGTCAAGGGCGTTCAAGGCCATGTTGCTTATCCCACCGATGCCCTAAATCCTATTCATGCTGCGTTGCAGGCCTTGTCTGACCTAGTGGCGGTAAGCTGGGATGCGGGCAACGAGTCTTTCCCACCGACCTCCCTACAGATTTCCAATATTCATAGCGGCACCGGCGTCAACAATGTGATTCCAGGGTCAATGGAGGTCGTTTTTAACTTTCGTTTCTCAACAGAATCCACCGAAACCACACTGCGCCAGCGCACCGAGGCTATTCTCGATAAGTATGGGCTAGATTATGAAATTCTTTGGGCATTGTCCGGGCAACCTTTCTTGACCACCGGCGGTGAATTGATTCCTGCAGTACAGCGAGCGATCAAACAACGATGCCAATTGGAGACGGAACTATCCACCTCGGGTGGTACTTCAGACGGTCGGTTTATTGCACCCACGGGTACGCAGGTCGTAGAGCTCGGGCCCCGCAACGCCACTATTCACAAGGTCAATGAGTGTGTTGAAGCCGCTGACATTGTTAAGTTGTCTTGGCTTTATAGCGACATTTTGACGACTTTGCTCGCGCCAACTCCGGGCCCCAATGCCTAATGAGCACCTGCGACACCACCGATAACAGCACCGCAGACGATGACTTTCCGGATATTGAGATCTATATTAAGCGCCCCAGTCTCGACGCGCTGGTCGCTTGGATTGAAGTCTCAGTAGGTCTCGTTTCACACCTCACTCGTGGTACCACGACAGAGGTTCTACTCCTCGACCAGACGAGCTGCATCATTGTCGAGAATGCGGTCAAAGGCGGCTACACCAGCGTTTGGTTTAAATCTAACCAGACGCCTTGGGCGACCGACAGAGATTGCGCCCTAGCGGCTTGGTCGCATTTCCAAATAGAGACGCGCTGTAGTAGTGGTGGCTGGAACGGACTCGATGAACAAGGCTGGCTGCGTTTTACAGAGGCGGGTGAAACCGTCGTCAATTGGTTCGTGTGATGCGCAAACCACTCATATTTGGGTTCGTGGGTCTGTTGGTTTTTGTCGGCGTCATTGTGCTGCGTGCACCGGCAGGCGTCGTCTGGCGGATGCTAGCACCGCAGGTTAAGAGTGCCCTGCCGGGGCTCGTCGTCAGCCGAGTTGCCGGCACTGTCTGGGACGGCCAGGTACAACTTCAGTACGCCAGCATGTTGCCTAGCGACGTGACATGGCAGGTAGCGCTACCTGAGTTGCTGTCGGGGCGGCTGCCTTTTGCGGCAACCATGACAGGTGATGCTCACGATCTAAAGATAACGGGCAGCGCGAATCTCTCTGAGCTGCGTATCGACACACTCCAAGGCACACTTGATGGTCAATATTTAAGTCAATACGGACAGCGCTATCAAATACAGCTTGCGGGTTCATTAAATATCCTCAGCCTGCACCTGACAACCACCCCCCGCTGGCCACTAGACGTCGCCGGGCAACTAACCTGGAGCGGCGGCGCAGTCAGTATTCCTGGCCCCAGTGGCCGTCAGTACTTGCAGCTACCTGCCTTACGCGGTCAGTTAACAATGCAAGACCAAAACCTGCAACTGCAGGTCAGCGATACGACCAGCGACTTCTCTGGCAACTCGGCCAGCAACTTCTCGAGCAATGCCCAAGAACTACTCACCGTCACGCTACAGCCGTCGGGCTGGGCCAAGGTTGCTATCAAGAGGAGAATGTTTAAGCTTGCCAATATAGCCTTCCCAGGCAGCCAGAGCCCAGACAATGTGGCTCTCACCCTGGAAGAAAAAATATTTTAGTCAGCGTCCTTGGCGCGACTCACCGGAGCCTTCATGTGGACGTAATAGTTGAGCTCTATCAACGCTATGGTCGCAACCTCGCCACCGCAACCAGCGCCTTACTGGTAATGGTCATCAGCCTAGCTGCAGCTAATGGCGTCTTGTTTGTCATCGAGCACTGGGACGACAGATTAGTTGCCGTTGTCACACAAGCACCTTTACCCAGCACCCAACTCAATGGTGGCCCGGGTATCGACGCCCTCAATCTATTCGGCAACGTCGCGCAATCTAACGTCGCAAACATTGTCACCGATGCGCCAGAGACACGCCTCAACCTTGAGTTGCAGGGGGTCTTTATCGCCTCAGCAGCAACGGATTCGAGCGCCATAGTTGCCGAGCGCAACAAAACGGGCGAATTATTTAGGATCGGTGATCGACTGCCGGGCAATGCAATACTGGACGCTGTTTTTAATGATCATATTTTACTTAAACGCGGTGGTAGGGTCGAAAAACTGATGTTCACTGACAGCGCTATTCGCCAACAATTTTCTTCGGTGGATGATACGGCACAAGTCGACCTTTCGTTAAGCGAGAACACGCCAGTAGGCAATCCGCCTAGCCGACTTCAGCAAGTACGAGAGCGCATTGCTGAAAGGCAGCGCAAAGCAATGAATACTCCGGTTCAACCGGGCACCAGTCTGCGTAGTTTTGTTGATGAATATCGCGATCGTATTAAGGACGATCCCGCCGGCTTGCTGAATGAAATTGGTATAAGTTCAGTCAGCGAAGGTGAGGCCAATGGTTATCGACTCGGCGACAAGCTGTCGTCTGCGCAAATGCAGCAAGCCGGACTACAGCAAGGTGACTTGGTATTGTCGGTTAATGGTACGCCCGTCGGCAATGCCAAAAGTGATGCGGGGCTGATCGATCAGGCCATGAATGATGGCCGTGTCCGAGTTGAAATACAGCGTGCCGACAGGCGCTTTTTCCTCACCGTGCCCATCCCCAAAGAATAACGAGTCTCCCTCGTTGTTCGTTGGGTTAGTTAGAAAATTACAGTAATATCTCTTTTTTAACAGGATGCATATACAAGATGTTGTCATCTGGACACAGGCCCGTGTTGCGCAGAGAATTTATTCGTGCCCTGCTTGGCGTATCGATCAGTCTTCTGATGCTCTTGCCGCTGCATGCAGCCAGCCAAGACAACTGGAAGATTAATCTAAAAAATGCCGATATCCGCGAGTTTGTTACGCAGGTATCCGCCATCACCGGCAAGAGTTTTATCATCGACCCGAGAGTGAAAGGCAACGTCACGGTTATATCCAACACGTCGATGGATACACCGGCCGTTTATGAGTTGTTTTTGGCAGTACTGCGAGTCCATGGGTTCGCAGCCGTGCCATCTGGCAATGTCGTACGAATAGTTCAACAGGTACTGGCGAAGCAAAGTAGCAATCCAAAAGACTTCACCAGCCTAAGTGATGGCCAAGAGCTCATTACTCGCGTCCTAACGGTTAAAAATACAGATTCCAACGAACTGGTTAAAATTTTGCGACCGCTCATTCCACAATACGGCCACATCGCTGGCCTTGTGGAGCCCAACGCATTGATCATCAGCGATCATGCGGAGAACATTTTACGCTTGGCAGAAATCGTCGCCCGCATTGATGTAGTCGACAACTCAACAACGCGTATCATTCAACTTAAAGAGGCCTGGATTGAAGATATTGTGAGCCTGCTCGAACAACTAGCACCAGAACAAATGGGCAAGGGCGCGAAAGGCCCCAATAGAATTACCGTGGTTGCCAGCGAACGTACCAACAGTCTCATTTTAAAAGGCGAGCCAGACACCCTCACCAAAGTCGAAGCGTTGGTGCGAGAACTCGATGTCGCGGCGAATCGCAGCGGCACTATTCAAGTTGTTCGACTTGCCCATTCAGATGCAACAGATTTGGCAGAAATTCTCAAAAACCTTGTCGCAGACAAGGACCAAGGTGAGAAATCAGGCAATGAAATCACCACCAGTATTCAGGCTGATGCTGCCCTTAACGCGCTCGTCATCCGCGCTGACCCCACGACTATGGCGGAACTCAAAGAGATCATTGCCAACCTTGATGTCCGTCGCCTGCAGGTTCTCATTGAGGCAGCTATTATTGAGGTAACATCCGATTTTACCCAATCACTGGGGACCGAATTTGCTATTGCTGATACCACCGGTAGTTTATTACCCATTGGACTAACCGCGCCTTCGGGCACGCTCGCAAGTATTTTGGCAGGTCTCGCTGGCGGTGACGGCACATTGACGGGTGCTCCTGAACTAGGCTCTTCACCTCTCATTGGCGGCGCTAAAATTAACACAGACGGTATTAATTTTGCCTTGATCATCCGTGCATTGCAGGTCAATACCGATGTAAACCTGCTATCAACGCCAAGTATCACAACCATGGATAACGAAGAAGCCAAGATTGTAGTCGGTCAAAATGTACCCTTTAGAACCGGCTCTACCAATGCCGGCAATAATGGCCTCAACAATCCCTTTACTACAATTCAACGCGAAGACGTGGGTCTGACATTGGAGGTCACACCCCACGTGCACGATGGTAGTTTGATTCGCCTTGAAATCCACCAGGAGGTTTCCGAGGTCGACCAAACAAGCATCAGCAGTATTGGTTCAGACGGCAGTGCAGATCTGATTACAAACAAGCGTACTATCGATACCACCGTCTTGGCCGATGATCGAGAGATCATCATTCTTGGGGGGCTGATTCGCGACAAAATTACTGAGGCCAAGTCGCAGGTACCGTTTCTAGGAGATATTCCCATCCTCGGTAACCTATTCAAGAGCACCAACAAAATTCGCGAAAAGCAGAACCTGTTAGTATTCCTGCGACCGACCGTGCTGGCGTCGAAAAAGGATGTCAGAGATGAGACCCTGCGCAAGTATTCTGGCGTCTGGGAAGTTGAGATTGAGGGCCGCGATCCCAATCAGGCACTCAAAGATCTGTTCGATGCCAAGCGCTAGCCAAGAGCCTCACGCCGTACCTTTGAAGCCCTCAACAGCCACATGGTTCAAGGCATTGCAATTCAACGCTGCACGCAAGCTGCTATTTAGCTGGATCAAACCGACAGTTCTGGGTTGCGATACACTGAATCTCGGCATCAGCGATGATGACAGCGTTTGTTACGTACTGCCCTTTCGATCTCTCGCTGATCTGCTGGTTATTGATAAAGCCTGTGAGGACGCCGGGCTACCTAGGCCCTGCGCACCCCTGACCCAGCATGTTAATGACAACCAGTTTCCGGCGCTGGAGGATCACGCATTTTTCTTCATTGGTCATCCCGAAGGCACGTTTGGCCGTAAGGTATTACGCCAGCGCTCTGACCATATGACCAGCTTGTTATTGCAACATGCAGCGAGAAAATCACCGGTCAAGATCATTCCAGTGTCCTTATTTTGGGGTCATCAGCCCGACAGAGAAAACTCATGGTTGAAGCTACTGTTCTCTGAGAACTGGACAGCAACGACTCGCTTGAAAAAGCTGTTAGCTATTTTATTCCATTCAAAACATATTCTTGTTCAGTACAGCCCGGCCATAGACCTTAATCGTCTGATTCTTGATGAAGACGACAAGGAGAAACAAACACGCAAGCTGATGCGCATACTACGAGTACACTTTAATCAGCAAAAACAGGCCATTCTCGGCCCCGACCTATCCCATCGTCGCACATTAATAAAGTCAATAATGAACTGTGATGCTGTCCGTGAAGCTATTGCCAAAGAAGTCAGAGCTAAACAATCAATTCCTACTGACGTTGAAAAAAAGGCGCTCGCGTACGCCAATGAAATTGCTTCTCATCAGTCTTATCGTGTCATACGACTTTTTCATACTCTCCTGACCTGGTTTTGGACCAAGCTCTATGATGGTATCGAAATCAACAATATCAGTACCGTTAAAGACATAGCGAAAGATTGCGAAATTGTCTACGTACCCTGCCACCGCAGTCATATTGACTACCTACTGCTGTCTTACGTGTTGTACCACAATGGTTTGACACCACCTCACATTGCTGCAGGAAAAAATCTCAATTTGCCTATAGTCGGACCATTGCTACGCCGCGCAGGCGCGTTCTATATGCGACGCTCTTTTCAGGGCGACGGACTGTATAAAGCCATCTTCGATGAATATATGCATTTAATGTTTACCCGCGGCTATTCCGTTGAATACTTTATAGAGGGCGGTCGCAGTCGCACGGGGCGCTCGCTGAACCCACGTACCGGCATGCTCAGCATGACCATCCGTAGCTTTCAACGCGACTCATCCAAACCTATTTGTTTTATGCCGGTTTATTTTGGCTACGAGAAAATTATCGAGGACACTACTTACCTTGCAGAACTCTCAGGCGCCGCAAAGAAGGACGAGTCGATACTCGATATATTTCGAGTATTGCGATCTTTAAAAAATCATTTCGGTAAAGTGACGGTTAATTTTGGTGAGCCCCTGAGGCTGGCGCAATTCCTTGATCAGCATCTGCCTGACTGGCAACAACCGGACATTACCCAACCGGCAGACTTTACTGCAGCCTGCGGTCAACTGGCGACTCACCTTGCCCGCGATATCAATGCTGCCGCGGCAATCAACCCGGTCAATTTAGTGGCTACTGTGCTGCTGTCAACGCCCCGGCAAACCATTGAAGAAGATCAGCTATTGAGCCATATCAATACGCTTGCTCGGGTAGCGCGGGATATGGCATTCAGTCAACACCTATCCATTACTAGCCTGACAGCCACAGAAATTGTCAAACAGGCCGAGCAGGTGACGGGGATACTGCGCAGTCATGAGTCATTCGGTGACATGCTCCGCGCACCTGCACCACTGCCGGTGTTATTGACCTACTATCGCAACAACACCATCCACGTCTTCGCACTCCCCTCGTTAGTCGCACGTCTACTGCATCATGAAGGCGACTTAACTGAATTGATTTCAACCTGTCAGGCACTTTACCCGTTCCTGCAAGCCGAGTTTTTCCTGCCATGGGAAGAAGTGGACCTGCCCCAAGTCATCGAGCGCATTGTCAATGTTTTGTCCGACCTGCAACTGGTTCAAGTCGAGGCAGGCTGCACAATCTGCCCAGCCGATACCACTGAAACCTATGTCAACCTCGTGGAGTTAGGCCAGATCATTGTTCCGACGCTCGAGCGTTACTTTATCGTCAGCGAGTTACTGGATCACCACACCCAGACAACATTACGCGAACTTGAGTCCAACGCTGCCCAAATTGGCCACCGTCTCTCGGCTTTTTATGGCATCAATGCGCCTGAATTCTTCGACAAATCCTTATTTTCAGCCTTTATCACGACCCTCAAAGCACGGGGTTTGGTGAACACTGGACCTGACGACTTAACAGTTAACCGTGCCTTTACCGGGCTCAAGCAGTCACTGCAGGATGCTATGGACCCAGACCTGATGATTAACGTACGGCAATCAGTGCACCGTCAGCTAGGTAAACGCAATCCCTGAGCAAGGTAGATGTCAAATCGACTCGCCTTGGCCGTTAGTCGATAATCTGGCACCAGACCTTCACTTTCGCCGCCGGTAAGTGGTCGCTTAACCACGACACGTCGACAGTGTGTGGCTAAAGCCGCCTGCAACAGGTCAGTGACGGACCCGTCTGCACCCAGAAACCGCTGCAGAACCTGCATGCCACCTTTAACGGCGGCTGATTTCTTTTGGTGGGGGAACATCTGGTCGATGTAAACCGTATCTACAGTCGCAGGCACGGTTTTCGGCACGTTTGCCAACCATACAGCCGCGTCCGTCGCTACCAACGTCATGCGCTCCGCCACAGCGGCAATCTCAGGGTTCTGGCGGCTTCTTCGCAAAGCGTCGTCCAGCATGAGTGCCAACACGGGTGATCGCTCCAACAAGATCACAGTGCAGCCTGCTGCTGCCATTAACCAACTATCTACGCCAAGCCCTGCCGTGCAATCAATCACACAACGGTCGGGTTGCACAGCCACGGCCTTTAACAGCAACTCACGTTTACCCCCCTTAGCTTGCCGGTACTGCAACGCGGCGGAATTGAAGTCAATGGTCAAGGGGTGACGACGATTAGAAGGATCGGTCAATTGATAACCGCTAGCGGTGTTAAAAAGGTGGTAGCGACTCATAGACTGGGTGACTCGGGCAGCGCAATTTACGCAAAAAAGAATGAGAGTAATACCTGGGAGGATATTTCGAAAGCGCTCAGAAGACCGCTAGTATCAGGTATATATATCGATGCCTATCAAGTCGCCGCCCTCAGCGTTTGGCCGCGAGATAGCTTCAGTAATGACATAAAAATCAATAGCGCGCTGTCTGCCGACGCTGAAGACAGGCCGTGCGAGCTCGTTGATCGCCAGATTAGCTGCGGTTTGACTGCGCTGATCACCGGGCGCACTTCTTTCAACCACCTGCGCCGACGGTTTTGGGTGTTGCTCAGCTTGCCGTCTTGCGGGCAGCTGCGGTTGGATGGCTCCTATCTTCAAAGGCCTTGCCCTAACCTAATCACGGTCCTTATGATTATTCCTTTATCCTAAAGTATAGCCTCCCCTGAGTGAATTATTTTTTTTCCGGCTTCGCAGCGACCTGTTCCCGCAGATACTCCGGCGTCGCCAACATCGGGTCGTGCGCTAAGCCGTTATTGAACGCAGCAAGCCCCATATCCAGTAAATCCTGCGCCAGCGGGAAAACCCTGGTTTCTATGCGCGTCATCGTCTGTAACAACGCTGTCTCGAGGGGTGACTGCAGCGTCATCCACGCACTGCCTATACCAACCCAGCTCCCGTCTGGCAGCGCAGGAGCCTCGCTAGCCACATAGATGGCGTCGGCTATCTTGGGGTAGACGAGGCCTTCAGCAACCCCGTAGGCGCCAAAGAAGACTTCATCAGCGCGGGCCGTCTCCGCAACGACAATTAAATCATCACCGTGCTGGCGGTAGCGACCCTGAGCACAGCAGGCCAACGTCGATATGCCGACAACAGGAACCCCCAATCCATAAGCCAAGCCCTGTACAACCCCGACGGCAATGCGCAAGCCTGTAAAAGAACCAGGCCCTTTGCCGTAAACAATCAGATCCAGCTCGCCGGCTTGAACACCCACTTTGGTCAGCAGATTTGCGATTCTTGGCAAAATTTCTCGGCTGTGTGTCCGTTTAAGCTCGACAAACTCTGTCGTCATGACCCCATCGATTCCAAGGCCCAAGCTACACGCGTTGGTTGCTGTTTCAATTGCTAGTATTTTCATTTGTTCAGATCGTCCAAATAAAGCGTCACTGCTTCGCGACTCTGCAGCCATTCCATTTCTGGCAGGCTGTTGATAAACAATTTGCCATAAGCACGTGTCACCAGACGCGTATCGCCCAGCACAAACAAACCTCTGTCTGACTCCTGTCGTATGAGCCGCCCAAACCCCTGCTTCAAGGCAATTACTGCTTCGGGTACTGCGTGATCAATAAACGGATTGCCACCCGCAGCACCAATAAGCTTCAACTGGGCTGCTGTCATGGGGTCATCTGGACTGGAAAATGGCAACTTGTCGATAATAAGGCACCTTAAGTCTGCGCCGCGCACGTCTACACCCTCCCAGAAGCTATGGGTAGCCAACAGGATGCACCCAGAAATCTCTCGAAATTTAGCCAGCAACTGTGCCTTCGCCATACTGCCTTGCACCAGTATCGGCAAACCAGCGTAGCCCTCCAAAATATCTCGGGCAACGTGCATAGCCCGGTAGCTCGTAAATAAGAAAAACGTACGTCCCCGGTGCTGCTGGATCAATGGCAAACAATAATTAACGAGCGCTCGGGTGTGATGGTCACTACCCGGCGCAGGAATGTCTTGAGGTACGTGCGCCTTAACTTGGTCAATGAATTGGAAAGGACTGTCAAAAATTTGCTCATTAAAATTGGAATTACCCAGCGCGCGCTTAAAATGCGTAAATTCACGGCCAACAGACAACGTAGCGGACGTTAGGATCCACGTTCTTGATGCATCGAGTTGTGCCTGCAGTGCCTTTGCAATCGAGATGGGCGATAGGTGTAAAACAAATCCGTGATCAAGACGCTCAAGCCAGTGGATGAATTCACTGTCACGATCACTCACCTCTGTTAGCAGTGAAAACTCATCAGCCTGACGAAGCGCGCGCGAATAACAGTGTCCAAGTACCGTGCTACGAACCGCCGCCCCAGCCAAAACCGAAAGTAACTCACCTAGGGCAAGATCTACGTGATCGATTGCTCGTGCAGGACCCGGCAGACTAAGAATACTATCAAGCTCAAACTCAGCAGGTGCCTTCCGAAGTTGCGCCGTTAACTCACGCAAAACAGACTCAAGCGCCTCAGCTGCCTGAGTCAAAGCGATATCATCGTTACCCAGCAAGGCATTCTCTGCGCGGATATCGCGGCACAACGCATTGATCTGTCCACTACTGACCCGCTCACCAAAAAAATGCCGCGCAACTTCAACAATCTGATGCGCCTCATCGACGACAACTGTACTTACATCTGGCAGTAACGAGGCAAACCCCTCCTCTTTAAGCGCAAGATCAGCGAACAACAGGTGGTGATTGACAACGACGACGTCTGCAACTTGTGCTCGGGCACGGGCTTTGTATAAAGGGCATTCCGAGACCATCGGACAGTCGCCACCGAGACAGTTGTCAACGGTGGACGTTATAAGAGGCAAGACTGAACTACCCTCCAGGTCAACTAACTCATTTAAGTCGCCGGTAGTCGTGCGCTGCCACCAGCCACGTATATCGATCAATTCTGGTAGGTGCGCCGCATCACTGTAGCGAGTCGCTGTAGCAATATGTTTCTCGAGTCGCTGGGGACACAGATAATTACCGCGACCTTTGAGCAGCGCGACCTTAACCGGCCAGTCTAACACGTCGGCAATCAATGGCAGATCCTGATAAAACAACTGATCTTGCAGCGTTTTACTGCCCGTTGAGATAATTCCTCGCTGCCTTGATAATAATAGCGGCAACAGATAAGCGAAGGTTTTACCCGTCCCTGTGCCTGCCTCTATCATGGCATTGTCGCCCGCCTCCATGGTGTCAGCGATCATGGTCGCCATATCGATTTGCTGCTGACGATGAATAAATCCTTGAATACGAGCCGCAACAGGACCGCTATCACCAAGCAAGTGGGCATAATCAGAGGAGGATGAAACGCGAGTCATTATGAACTTCTACGGGTGTACATTAGCCAAAGGTCATCTTACAGTGTTTGCACACTAACATCCTGACCATTACCAATCGGGTGCACATATGGCAATAGGCTCGAACGTTACAGGACTGATTTTATCGGGCGGTCGAGGTACTAGAATGAACGGCCTCGACAAAGGCCTGGTGCTATTTCGTGGCCGACCTTTAATCCGCCACGTAATCGACCGCATCAAACCTCAGGTGCATCAACTCTGGATTAACTGCAATCGCAGTCACGATGAGTATTCCAAGCTAGGCTGTCCGCTTCTTA
>JBLHVI010000056.1:0-18829 GCA_047630175.1 Candidatus Azotimanducaceae bacterium | reverse complement strand
TCACTGAGGCTAACGCTATATTCTGACCTCTTGTACAACATAGCCGGCGCCAGCCACCTTTCGCTTATGAGCCAATTTCCGACAGACGTCAGCGCGGATAATATTGCCTGGGGTAATAAGGGCTTACCAGGGAGCCAGAGGCGTACCCTCGAACAGCGCTGGACACACCTCAACCAGCAGCACAACGCGCGCATGTTAAACCGTCGCTATGCCGCAGCCGATGCTCGAAGTCGCCTTGAATTTAGGCACCTCGCAGAGCCGCGATTTCCTGTAAGTGCCAAGCTTACGAGGCGCCGGAAGCTGTCGCACAGCGCCGTTGTCACCCGAATCAGTCAGGCTATTCATCTGCCGGCGACGACCCGCGTCAGGTTATATATTGGCACCCACCTGTGGCTCAGGTTGCAACGGCATGAAAACGTTCTAATCGACATGCCTGTCGCTCACCGGTCGGACACCTGGTGCAGGCCAGACACTATGCACGGCAAAATCTGCTATGCCTCCCAGACCCACGCACGTTTACCGCGTGCGGGCATTGCTGCGAACCCCTTTAAGGCCATAACTCCGGTTACTATTGCCAATGCAACGACCCAACTGCGAGTGCTTAAGTGCATCAGTCCGCACGTGCATCACTTATCGTTGTATAGTCAACCTAGCGGTGACGACAAACAGCGTTACTGGACTTCAGCAATCACCATCACCAGCGTTGAGAAAAGCCTAGAGGTCGATATCAACGTGATCTCTGAAGCACCCGCCGAGTCTGCCAACCCTACCTTGTTAAGCGCTGGCAGGGACTCATTAGCAATCCGCCGGTTGCGCAAAACACTCACACACCTGCTCGGCTAGGCGCGATTCTCATGCCCGATTTCAGTTTAGACGCATTAATGCCGCTATCCTTTGCTCGGGCTATCATTACGTTGTTGCTCGGATGGCTGCTAGCGCGCCTTTTGTTAACGTTCATTCAGCCTTTTCTGGTCAAGCACTTCGACCGGCAGCAGCAGATACTGGCCGAGCAATTGATCTTCTGGTTGTTGATGATACTGATCGTCACCAATGTATTAAATCAAACTGGATACGAACTCAGCGTATTACTCGGCGCTGCAGGTGTATTATCGGTTGTTGTCGGTTTTGCAGCGAAAATCTCCGCGGCCAATAGCATCAGCGGCCTGTTCGTGGTGGGCGAGCGCGGTATCTCGTTCGATGATATAGTCAAGGTTGACGAGTGCACAGCCGAAGTTGTTTCAATCGATTGCCGCCCGATTGATTTTCGCACCTTTGACAAATTGTTGGTACGCATTTCCAACGAAGCATGTATCAAGTCGGTGGCGACGAACCTCAGCAAATCCCTAGTCAGTCGACTTAATATGCAGGTACGCGTCGCCTATTCCGACGCTATCAGTTACACCCGCAGTGTTTTGTTACAGGCCGCTGCAGTCAACCCACAGTGCCTTGAAAATCCCAAGCCATTAATCATAATGCAAGGCTTTAGCGAATCCTCAATCGATAGGAAATTTTCGGTCTGGGCCCAGCGAGAAAATTTCTTCAACATGCGCAACGGCTTGCAAGAGAGTATTAAAAACACTTTCGACGCCGCGGGTATTCAGCTGCCGTTTTTTAATCAAACGCTATTATTTCGTGATCAAACTCCGCTTCTGCCGATTCACATCACGACACCGTCATCAAGCAACACGAGCCAGTCGACATGAAAAGCCAAAAAATAATTGTTGGATGGCGCGAGTGCCTAGAACTGAAAAATCTGGGCGTTGACCACATCGTCGCTAAGGTCGACACAGGCGCAAAGACCTGCGCCTTACATGCGTTCTACATCGAGGAATTCGAGCGTGAGGCACAGCCATGGATTCGCTTTGGCCTGCACCCGAACAGGGACAGCGAGACCACAGAGGTGCATTGTGAAGCCGTTGTCAAAGAGAAACGAGACGTTACCGACTCTGGCGGCCATGCTGAGAATCGATATGTCATCGACGCCACCTTAAACATCGGTAACATGACCTTCATTGCAGAAATGACTCTGACTAATCGCGACAATATGCGCTACCGAATGCTGCTCGGCCGCAACGCACTGCGCCGGCGCTTTCTGGTCGACCCGTCTAAGTCGTTTCTACTGAGCAAGGATCCCGCTACAACCTGCGCCAAATTATCAAAAGACCCGATAGAAAAATAATACTTGTGCCAAAACTCAGCATTTACTCTTGACGCAAGGCAAGAACCTCCCTAGAATTCGGCGCTTCAAGTTTGCTGAGTGTCCCCATCGTCTAGAGGCCTAGGACACCGGGTTTTCATCCCGGCAACAGGGGTTCGACTCCCCTTGGGGACGCCATCAGCTCGTCGATTATCGCACTGATGATTGCAAACTTGAGATGTTGTAGAATAGGTATCACAGAAACAATACTGTCATGCATACGACGTATATTCTGGCATTAAAAAGCGGGTGTAGCTCAGTTGGTAGAGCGCGACCTTGCCAAGGTCGAGGTCACGAGTTCGAGCCTCGTTACCCGCTCCAGATTTCGAACTCAGCCTCCGCTAGGAGGTATGCGACAAGGTCTCAAGCACGATTTGAGCGACCGTTCGCAGAAGGTCATCGGTATCTGGTTTTGGCACATAATTTCCCTCCACGTTGTTTCTATAGCATTTTCTTACCCGCCCAATGATCTTCATTTGCTATTGACCTCGGTCAATGCTCAGCCGTTCCTGAACGCGCAAACTGCCTCTACCTGCTTGCATCTGACTTGAAATTCTTGATGTTGTTTATTAGCAAGATGTCGCTTAGCGACAACTAGATCAGCAGACCGATCAACTTCGGAGCACTTTACATGTCGGGCATCAATCATGCTGGGCGTTGACCGAATTCTTGTTGCGCTAAGCCAAGGCGATGCGCAGCAAGACCATAGCCATGACCTGAGTGCCACCGCTCGGCAGCAAATACTCGAAGGCAATACCGTGGTACTGGAAAAAGCCGTCGCGTTAGCCAATGCTGCAGATGCGAGCCTAGAAGTCATCAATGTGGTCTACTCGCCTATCGCCGAGATGCTCGTCAATGAGGTTGAGCAAAATCAGGCACTAAAGGCCTATGTACTGCGCGCAGCCGAGTTTTGGCTCGACGATCAACTTGACGGTATTCGCCATAACGTCAAAACACTCACCGTCGCCACTTTGTGGAACAAAGATGAATGGCAAGGCATTTTGCAAGGCGCGAAAGCGAGCAATGCTGACCTGGTGATCAAGGCCACCGGTGCAGAGCAGTCGCAAGGATTGTCTCTACGCACGCCTCAAGACTGGAACCTGCTGAGACACGCCACGCTTCCGGTGATGCTGATAAAACCAGACGCTTGGGTTAAGCGCCCCGTTATCATGGCGGCAATTGATGTTCTCAATAATCGCCAGTTTGAGTTGAACAAACGGATTTTAAGGGAAGCAGATAGCTTAACCTCGATTCTCAGCGGTGAACTGGCGATTGTCAGCGCCTACCCGATCATAGCACCCTGGGCTGGCCCTGCCGCCGTAGGCGTTGATTTCGAGCGTATAAGCAAAGACATCGAGCAGGTCGCCCGACGCGAACTAGCGCGCCTGACGCACGCTGCTGGGGTCAACTATAACTATCTTTATCTGGAAGAAGGTCGACCTGCTATGCGCGTTCGAGCCCTCGTAGAAGAGACCGACGCGGAGGTGCTTGTCATGGGCACAATGGGGCGCACAGGGTTCAAGAGTCTTGTGATTGGCAATACAGCCGAAACCATCCTTAATGAGACTCACTGTGACGTTGTTGTATTACGCGATTCTGCTGCTGCGTCAGCGCCGCCGAGCTAATAGACGCGCAGCAAAAATTCCCGCCAACATGCCGAACAGGTGCCCTTCCCACGAGACAAAATTATTTTGTGGGACAACGCCGAAGATCATGCCGCCGTACCAAAAAATGACGAGTGTAGCGATGGCAAGGCTGCTGATACGCCCCTCGTAGACACCCACGGCAATCAAGAATCCGAAATAGCCGAAAGCCAGACCGCTGGCACCAATATGATAAGCCGGCCGCCCCAGCACCCAGACGCCAACCCCCCCGAGCAAAATAATAATGACAGAGCTGCGCACAAACACGTGATTACCGCGCAACGCTACCAGCAGACCCAACACCAGTAATGGCAAAGTATTCATCAATAAATGCGATACATTACCGTGCAGTAGTGGCCACAGGGCGACGCCGTACAAACCGTGCCACTGCCTAGGCAAGATACCCAGTTCATTGAAGGTCATACCAAAATAATAGTTTACCCCGTGAAATCCCCAGAGCAGGACCAGCAACCATGCGATGCGCCGAAAGCCACCCATCCATTGACGCAACATGATCGAGGCTGAACTAATCTTCTGATCCTTGTTTGACCGATCTGTGTGACAAAACATTATCGTGCAAGTGCTCCACCAGCTTCTCTGCTGCGATCTGCCGAATTTTCAGGCGATCATCAGACGCCACAGTAAAGCGTATGGCCAGTAAGGCGAAGTCTTCTTCAGACAAGGAAATCGACAGTCGCGGTCGCACAGGCCGCGCGTTCACCGGCAAACCCAATATTTGCCGTACCCTGTCAGACGGGTTAATGCCCTGCTCTAGCGCTTCAAAGCGAATTTGCTGGTTCACCTCGTTACCGAGATCAAACGCCACCTGTACCGCCTTGATACTACGCTTTTCCTTGTCCCATTTATCCTGTGTCGTCATCGATCACACCTGTAAATCGCAGCCAACCACCTAGGCGCGGCTGGCCTTAAGACGCGCCAGCACAGTACTGCCGTCAAGCGGTTGCTCGCCAATTCCTGCAGCCTGAAGCTCTTCGCCCAGGGTCAGGTCACTCGCTTGAGCTTGCAATGTATCGGCCGCTGCCATGCGATCGAACTGTCGCTGTTGACGCTGACGAATACGCACCAATGAGTCCTTGGCGGACAAAATTCTAGACTGGCTGGTCGCAAAGTTATCAGCAATAGCAGCGCTCGCTTTCTGCACGCTTTCCGTGGTGCGCAACATGCTCAACTGACGTTCGTAATCTTTTACCTGACGCTGTGTTTTCTGCACCAATTGCCGCATCTGCTCGACATGCTGACCGAAGGTTGCATGTGCTTCTTGCTGTTCCGCAAGCTCACCTTCCATTAGCGCAATCTTGTTAGCTACCTGCAACGCTAGGTCGTCGTGATGCGTATCCAGCGCTTGCCGCGCATGGCTTTCATGCTCTTTAATGCCACGCTGTAGGGTTACGACCTCACGGCTAGCTTGCATCTGGCGCGCCATTAAGTCTGTGAGGTCTTGTCGGGCCTTGTGCAGATGCGTTTGCGCATCGCGAATTTCCTGCTCAAAAATACGCGTACCATTAGCATCAACAATCAGTTCGCCGACTTCCCGGGCGCCACCACGTACGGCGGTCATAATCTTCTTCAAGATACTCATAGGCTGTTAACTCCTGATCTGACCTTTGTTATCAAATGACGCAAACGTAATAATCCCCGCTACACGTCTTGGCGAACAAATTCTTCCATTGCGAGCAGTGCTTCTACCGCGTTCTCGGTCACGGTAATCAACTCATGGCAAATATCATCCATACTGGAGTTCACCGACAAAGCACCAAACACAACATAACGCTCACCAATTTTTGAAAAAGACGACAAAGGCATAGGTATGTTGAGTTCGAGCATCTCTTCTAGCATCCGCGCGCGAAATTTTGGGTTAACCTCAGACTCGCTAAACAGATGCGTGATGCACAGAATTTGACTGTCCGTCACCGACACAAAGACGGGGATTTCTTCATAGTCTCCAACGGTGACTTGCAAGACACCGACATCACTAGGAATAGGCTGGCAGTCAAATTGGTAGCCTTCAAAACTGCCAATCTCCAGCAGGCGCATGGCGAGTTCTTGGGTATTAATGCACGCCTCCTTTGGCCTATAGCCAATATGTTGTCGGTGATAGCACCACCAGCATGGCATATCCCGTTGCTGCTGGCATATGACATATTATGTCGTGATGTTTGTTAGTGTAGCCATTCGACATATTATGTCAAGTAGGATTTTTGATCACGCGCACGGGCCTGATCAGCGACAAATTCGCGCGTCATGACACACATTTGCCTCAGGTGGCTTTGGCATCAACCGCAGGCTTAAAACGCAGGGACACCGAATTAAGGCTAAATCGTTGGCCGCCCGGATTAGGCCCGTCAACAAACACATGGCCCAAATGCGCCTCGCAATCGGCACACATAATTTCGGTACGCGCCATGAACAAGCTGCGATCTTCCCGCGTTATAATAGCGCTTGCCGCAACGGGCTCCGAAAAACTTGCCCAGCCAGTACCAGCGTCGTACTGGAACTTCGCATCAAACACCTTATTGTCACAGCATACACAACTATAGATACCTGCCACCTTGGCATCCCAATAGTCGCCAGTAAATGCTTTCTCCGTGACTTTATTACGCGTTATGTCGAACTGCGCGGGTGTCAACTGTGCTCGCCATTCCTCAATGGTCTTGCTTACCTTGGCCATCTAGAGGCTCCTCGGTTTCCAAAAAAGTAACATATCGATATAACCTGTGGCAAAATTCCGGTCTGTGTACGGACCAGTGCACAAGCATCGAATACACCGCTATAATGCCGCCATGGCTGACATAAACATTGAAAACTTCTACCGACATCTCGCTGTGGCACTGAGCATACTGTATGCAAACTTCCCTACCAAGTTCGCTCTGTATGTAGACGAGGTTGCAGGTATCGACGAGCCTGACGAGTATGGACTGCACAGCCCACGCTATACCTCCGGATTTTTCGCCCTGCTTTGGCTGGAAGAGGAAGGCTACATTCGATACGCAGATACTATTCGTCAGGACGGTGTCGATCAAGCCTGCCTTACTCACAAAGCATTTTTGAAATTAAGCGCGATCAGTGAACCTATTTACATAGCGCCTAACCAAGAAGGTGACAACAACGTTGTGCGCTTGGCGCCAACACAGAATTTGAGTCCGTCTGTGATCGAGGAACGTAAACTTGTCATTAACCAACTACGCATGGCATTACGCAGTGGCTCGTCGCTGGCCGTCAACAAAGTTGTGCGGCATATTTTATACGACACACTCTAGCGGTTTATCTAATCCACGCTAGCCGTTCATAAAACCTACGTGAGGCGTTTATGACGCCTGCACCAGCAGTCGCGTTCGCAATCGCTGACCAAAACGCATGTCGTCAGCAAAAGCTGCTAGTGCCTTATGATCGGCCTGCCAGGGTCGCAGGTCATCGCGCTGTACTGCCATGGGGATATCGCATTTAATCTCGGTCAACTGTCGATACAACGTTAACTGTTGCTGATTATCTTTTAACGTCTGGGCAATTTTTTTGGCACCGCGCAAGGTTGATAGCGCAACCTCATCAGTCCGGGCAAGTAATGCTGTTAAAGATTCATATTGCTGCAAAAGCAGCGCTGCGGTCTTGGCGCCGATACCCGGCGCACCAGGGATATTATCGACACTGTCGCCCGCGAGGGCAAGGTAGTCTGCCAACTGCGCAACACTGACGCCAAACTTTGCCAACACCGCCGCTGGCCCAGCGCGCAGATTCGCCGCAAAATCCCAGAGTTCATCATCAGCCTGCAACAGTTGCCCTAGGTCCTTGTCACGGCTCAGAATCACCACATTGCCCGCAATCGGTGCCATCTTGCGCCAGGCCACGGCAAGGCTGCCAATAATATCATCAGCCTCGTACTCTGCCATGGCATAGCCGCGCAGGCCCAAAAGTTCAGTGACGCGCTGACATTGCTGAAACTGATACAGCAAGTTCTCATCGGGCGTCTCACGGTTGGCTTTGTAGGCCGGATAAAGCGCATTACGAAAACAGGTGTTCAGACTTTCATCAAATGCACAGGCTACGAATTGCGGCTGGTGTGCCAACAGGTCAAGAAGAAACCCCGTATAGCCATGCACCGCGTTAACGACGTTGTCTTGCTGGTCGGTGATGCTAACCGGCAAAGAGAAGTAAGCACGGAACACATAGATAGACGCATCCACCAGATGCAGGGTGTCAGTCACGGGGCAGCAGCCGTTTCACGACGGCACTAAAGTTCAACAAAATCTCCTCACCCGCGCGGATCTCACCCCGCATGAACACCAAGGAACGCGTCTTACGCACCACCTCTGCAGTGCACGAAATCACCTGCCCGACTTCTGCTGCAGCAATAAACTCGCTGCTAAAACTCACGGTGACACAACTTTCGTTTGCGTAACCCTCGGTTGCCAGCATACACAAGCTATAGTCAGCAAACGTCATCAGCACGCCGCCATGAAGCGTATTGTTCGCATTGGCGTGCTCGGGGCCGGCCAGAAAGGCGAACGCATAACCCGCACCATCACGTCGATAGTAAAAAGGACCAATGTGATCTTCAGCAGGGTCTTGGCCCTTGTCTGTTTCGTAGCCTGCGGGGAACGACATGCCTAATCCGGTAGTTGCGCGTAGGCGGCCAGTGTAGCAAATTCAGGGGTACTCGCGGGCATATGTCGCACCAGCCCACAAGCAAAGCGCGCAGCACGTGCAGGTAAGCCTTGGCGCACTAGCGCCTGCGCCTGCAACTGAATTTGGCGTTGAAATCGCTGGCGGTCAAGACACGCCTCATCGAAGTTATCGCAACTTACACGAAACGCTAATCCGGCAGCCTGGCTGAATATCCACTCCAGCGCCTGCGGGCGTACTTCAAGCTGCTCAAACACCAACTGCTGGGTTGCATCACGTTGACCCTGATACGAATAACCGTAGTCTTCCAAGGTTCGACGATGAAGACCAGCGAGGCACCAGTGGGCCGCTTCATGTAGCGCGCTGGCGCCATAGTCAGCCCGAAAAACCACTCTGTGCCAAGGCAACTCAGGCGTCGCTGGCAAATAAACAGGCTCATCCCCCTGCCCAACCAACACCGTTTGGTGGCTCGCCTGAAAACAATCATTGAAGATAATGCTAATCTGCTGGGCCGTATTCAACTAACCGGCTCCTCATCACTGGTAGGCAGACAGACAACGGCAGCCAGTCGCGCATAATAATCCGTAGATAGATATTCACGACCGGCCAGCAAATGCGCCAAATACCAACGCGCCGGTTTAAGCCCTTCCGCTACGTGTTCAACGTTGGCAATGTACGTCCACGCCATAACGCTGCCTGCGACGGTCTGCACGGGCAATGCAATGCGGGTATAAAGTCGCGGATAGCCTTCAAAAGGATCCATTATGTGAATTTGGTCGGCTGTTTTGAGCCGATACGCAATACCCTCTACGACACTGGTCTCAGTGCTCACCATCACGTTAGCCGATGCCGCGCCTGGGTATTTCTGCGAACGCTTGTTAAACGCCAAGGCGTATCCCAATAACTGAGCAGACATCTGCGCATCAACGCCCATCTGTCGCTGCCGCACGCGCGCAGTATTCATATTGCTACCGTAGGCAAAATAGTAACAAGCCGGGACATCCATCAGCGTCTCAGCCCTTTTTAATCCAGTACACGTAAAGCGACTCTGTAGTCTCTTGATGCACCATCTCGTGGTTGAGAAACTTACAAAACTTCGGGAAATCCCACGACGTGGAAGGATCTGTTGCGACGACCTTAATCACCTCACCGGTCGCCATATCCCTGATTTTGTTGCGCACCACCATCAGCGGCTCCGGGCAGCGCAGTCCAGACGTGTCAACGTCAATGTCAGCATGAATATTCATAAACGCGTTTATACACGAAATGGCGGTGAAAATCCGCTGCAGCGAGGATTCGCATCGGGCGAATCTGTCGCCGCCGCAGTATTCCTTTGTTTCGGTCATCGCTTTGCCAACGTATACTGGTCAACGAAATAGTTTTATTTCGGTGTGGCTATGATTAGAGTACTTATCGAACGCAATGTCGCGCAAGGCTTGGAGGATTACTATGACTCTACCATTAAGCGGACGGTTAGTAGCGTTGTCAAAGCACCGGGGTGCCTGTCTGGTGAGTCCCTCAAAGACCCGCTGAACCCAGGTCGACGCATTGTTATGTCTAAGTGGCAATCGCGTCAGGACTGGGACCATTGGTTCTTTTCGGAAGAACGTCGGCAGGTGGTCTCTGAAATCACGCCGATGCTTGAAGGCAGTGAAAAAATAACGTTGTTGGAACTGACGCACTAAATCAGAAATACTGCGTAATACGATCCGACCGCTACCCCTCAATCCCAGAATCGGGACTTCAGGTCGCGGGCAGAATACTGATCAAACTTGAAGCGGTATTTCACAAATACGCCTTCTGAGGTGTACTCGCTTTCACTAAAATCCTCGTCCTGAAAGCCATCAAAGTTGTAACCTAGCGATAACCAAACATTGCGCGTCACTGTGTAGCCGAAGGACACGCCATACGTATAATCAGCCACGTTTGAGTTCGAGCTACTGTAGCGCCCGCCCTGAACGCCGATATCCCAGTTCTCGCCCATATCATGACGTAACTCCATGCCATACAGATCGGTGAAGCCGCTATATTCATCGGAATCAAAATTATCGACAACGTATTTCAGGCCGTATTGCAGAGCGATCTGAGTGTCATCGCCCAATAAATAGTTGGCGTTCATATTGTTAACGATTTTGTTAGTACGCAAACCAAAACCAGCAGCATTTGAGCTGCTATGCAGCATGTCAAGGCGGTTAAACATACTCCAACGACTTTCCTCGGGTCGGTACGCGTAACCTACTTGTACCAGCGAGCTCATTGCATCCCTATTCTCGCCCTTTGAAGTCTGAACGTTGACCTTCGCTAACAGCTGTTGACCGTCGTCAAGATTATGAATGACATCACTGACAAAGTTCATTTTGTCTTCGTTGTCCGCCGCCCTGTATTCTACCCGAGTCGCCCAATCCCAGGGGCCCTCGCGAAACCTAGAACCAAATGTCACAGCCGTAAAGTCATTATTAGACGGGCTATTAAAGACCGTCGTAACCTGCAAGTCTGGCACTGCGCGCTGTTCATCCTGAAAAGTCTGTGACCGGTCAACACCAAAGTCGAAACTCCAGTTGTCATTCATATCCCAGCGCTGTTTGAGCCCGGCTACGGCAGCCAAGCGTTGAGAATTTTCCTGATCGTCACGCTGCACGCTAGTGACTAAATCACCGCCCTCCCACAAAGATGACGTCATGCCGATACGGCTACCTTGGGTGTCTTGATCCTCGCCGAACGTAAATTCTTGTTGGGCATTAAGTGTTATATCCTCAGTCAACTTATAATCCAGCCCGACGCGCAAGCGACTAGGAAAGTTACCTACACTATTCTGCCCGCCGATGGGGGTGTCAGCATTAGCAGAAAGTCGCGCTTTACCCTCTAAAATATCATAGGACCCACCAAGCAATAGCTGGTTCGACACCGCATCTTCTTCACCTGCATTGGTCATGGCTGTACGCAGCCCGCTAGAAAGAGAAAAATTATCGCCTTGATAGTTCATGGTCGATGTCGCAACGTCTTGGTTAGCGCCTGTTGCCAAAGCAGTTTGTCGAAAGACTTCACCCTGCAAACCAATATTCTCCGTGACGTCATAGGTCGTCTCAACGCCCATTTTACGCGTGCCTGTCTCACTGCTATTTTGCTGCCCTAAACCAAAACCACCCTGCTGTTCGCGAAGGTACGCGGTTGCGTCGAGCGCCTCATCACGATGGGTTATCTCTGCTATATAAGCCGTGCCATTTATCGTTTCACCTTCAAACTCACTGGTTGAGGTCGCGATTTCTGCCCGCACCTGCGTCGTATCATTAATGCGATACTCTAAATCGGTACCCAGCAGCTTGTTCTCACGACCCTTCACACCTTCAGTTACTAGTGTCGCGCCAATTTCCAAATCTTCGATAGGCCTATAACCGATTCGCCCGCCTGCGTTTATTTGATTACTGCCATCGCCTGCAACTTCATAATCAGCAATGATAAACGTTGGGTTAAACGCACTATCTTGGCTAAAAATAGGCTCCTTGAAGAACAAAGTACCTGCTTCGTAGTCGATATTGTAATCAACGAAACGACGCATCTCGCGCGTCTCGAGAATCTCTTCAGAACGAAATCGATCCCGAGTCTGAATCAACACTCTTTCGGAATTAATCACCACCTCGCGATTTCTCATCCGGTAGATACCCGATGTGCCATCACCGCGAATTTCATCCCTAATAAAGGCTTGGTCGGCCTCACTGAGAAACGCACTGTACTCAAAAACTTCACCCTGATATTCACTCTGCAAACCATTCATGCTTCGCGAATAAGCCGACAACTCGCCCCCTTGAAGTGCCGTGTTGAAATCGCCGAACAAGGCAAAAAACTGTGTTTTCTCTAACTTAAGGTAAAGCTTGTCTTGGCTTGCCGCGTCACGCTGCACGGCACTTTGATCACCATACAATGTGTAAAAACTACTCGGGTCAATGACTTGGCCCAAAGCGGCGTTGTTTGTTTCTTTGTCGCTATCGTAAGCCATCGTCAACACATAGTCGCCGCGGACCTGACCTTTGGCGTAGAATGCCACCCGCCCGCTGGTATCCAACTCATCTTCCAACCCCGCAGCTTCGAGTCCCTGCATGTTGCCACTGAGTGTATTGTGCGCCAACGTACCTTCTGCGATACCAACCATAATCCAGTCACGCTTTTCGGGCTCAACAAATATATCGACGTCTTCTTCCGCTAGATTGTACCTCAGCGTAACCTGGTAGCTACCGCCACGACTAACCGGATTGAACATCAACACACCGTCTGCGTCGACCGTGACATAATTACCTTCGGTAATAACCGACAACTCAGATAGGCTTTGATTCTGGTCAAAAAATCGCAGCGTATCACTATCAAAAGCGAGTCGCGTACGATCATTAATCAGCTCTCCGGCCTTGTCCCGCAATTCAACCTGCAATCTCACGGGCGTTACACCATCAGCTACATTGCCTGCGGTGTCTTTAATACGAATACTGAAGATTTCACCTACACGTACCACGTTAGCAATTTCTTCAAAACGTGCGATGCCAAAGCCATCAGTTCCCTGAAGTAAAATTTGGTGCGCGCCAGGTTCGCCAAAGTTAACGCCAATATAACTATATAGTGTTTTACCCGTAGTCTCGTCTTCCATACGAAAGCCAATGCGATCATTAGGGACCACGACGCCGTCAACAAGCAGCTTTGGCGTCAGTCGACTATCCATATCAAATTTTACGGCATTCGTCTGCTTTGCTAGTCGGGTACCATCCACCATCGAAATCAAACCTTGGGCATCAGGGTCACGAGCAATGAGCGGCGACGCCGCAACGAGCTCAAGCGCATCCCAGCTGCCAATGGCTTGGGTTTTCACTGATGCATTTAGGGTATCGAACCCACCAACTATGCGATTAAGCGGTAGACTATTCGGCTTGGTCATACCTTTAGGGCTGCCCACCGAGCGAAACGAAAGTCGAACACTGCTCTCGCCGTTGAGAATCTTGGCGCTTGCCAGATTTTTTTGCGGTTCAGCCGCTATCTTCGCGCCGCGCAACATAAACTCGACCCGCCGGTTCTGCTCTCTACCATTGGCTGTGGCATTCGACGCCACAGGGTAACGGTCTCCTGCGCCAACGACACTAATCACATCAGCATCAACTTTACCCTGAATATATTCTGCGACTACTCTGGCGCGTGCTGCGGCTAGCACTTCGTTATTGGCAAACTCGCTACGGTTGCTTGGTGCTACTCGCACATTATCAGTATGCCCAACAACGCTAATCTCCGCCCAAATCTGTCCCTGCCAAGTCTTGATCAAGTCGTCTAGCGCGCTAAGGTCAGCCTCACTAAGCACGATGCTACGACTTTTGAACCTTGGCCTGAGTACTGCAATTTGGTTGCCAGCCCGTTTCTGTGGCGAGACCACTGCGATTTTGTCCTTAGGCTCCAATGCAAAACGCAACTCTTTGCTTTTAATCACTGTCCCCAGCGGCCAAATAGTGCCCACAATCGACGACGAGAACGTCAACGGGTCACCATCTAACGTACCAGAGCCTGGGACAATGACCCAACCTGCCGGCACGCGATAGATCGCGTTAGTGTCAGTGATCTCAACACGCCCTTCGTTGTCCGCTGTAATCCCTACCCAAAGACCGTCGTTGTCAACTTTGATGGTCTGAGTCAGTGTTAGTGTGGACTCCGGCGGCGCTTTTTCTTGAACAAGAAAATCAGCTCGCCACAACGTACCACCTTGCACATCAACAAACTGCGAGTAGTTCGATCCCGCAAAACGCGTGTTCACATTGCAAGGGCTGGCTTCGTAGCGTTCAGCGAGTGAGTCAACATCGAGCTGCACTACGTGCGTGCCCGGTTCAACGCCCTCGATATGCCAAAAGCCTTTATCGTCGGTAATAACATAGCTACCGTCTTCCAAGTAAACTCGCACGCCGGCAACGCCCCGGCCTTCCCGTTTGGTGCCTAGTTGGTCCCCATCAACCAGCTTGGTCGCGCCACCCTTAGCAGACTTATCGTTTGCTGATTCGTTAGCTTTATCTGCCTTGCCATTGACAGGCTGGCATTGCTCAAGACTCACCTGCCCAACGAGTATGGCCTTGTCGCGGAACAAATCGTTGGTCACCAGTACCCGCGCCGTGGCAACATTCGTGGATGCTACGAGTTCACCCACGACACTTGCCTCATTAACCGCTGCACCCACGTTTGCTCCGGTAGTGACCTCTGTGACGTATTTTATGTTGATTGCGTCACCTGAAATCGCCGGCAGGTCAATTTTGAGCATGCGAGCGTCACCTGTCATCACGGGGTCGGCAACCTTTTCGTCATTGATTTGCAATGAGCCTGTCTGATAGCGAAAACCAACAGGCAATCGGTCAAGCACATGCGTCTGTGTCAGACGAGTTCCTGCGGTGTTGGAAACACTGAGTCTGTACTGTAAAAAGTCGCCAATAGCGACACTCGCCTTGCTCGCTTCTTTGCTGATAAACATCACGCCAGAAGGCTCATCAACGGGTAGGTCAATATGCAGCGCAGGGCCCACAGGGACTTCAAACGCCTCGCCTCGGGAACCATCAACAAGCTCAAAAGGACCACCAGGTAGCCCTTGAATATCCGCATCGCTAAGGGTTGTTGGAAAAATACCACCCACCGGCAAATCGCCAACAACAAGTTGATAGTTGCCAGGGTCAACAAACGGAAAACGATACTCGCCCATCGGCAGCTGATATATGTTACCGGCAGCATCGGTCACCGAACTACCGGATAGCATCGTACTTGGATAATCAGCAAAGTCAGGCCCATCGCCAAAGACTTGGGCTGGTTGACCTGTAGCCATGTCGACCAACGTCACCCTTACACCGTCAAGTAACTCACCATCACGGGTACTGAACACCTTACCGAAGGGGTCTACCAGTATCGTAGCATTAGCAACATCCGTATTATCAAACGCGTCAGTATAACGCGTGACAATCGACCCATTCTTCACCACGCCCAGCATACAACTTCCGACAGTGGACTCATTTTCTGTCGTTTGGACGTAACCAACAAACGTGCCCGTATCAACACCCGTTTCCATAAGCTTAAGAAACTCACGATCTCCACTCGCTGGCACATCTAGTTGGATGCTGATTTGTTCGCGAACCAGAGGATCGCTATTTTGATCAAGGTCAGTGACCCGAATAAATACCGGCTGACCGGCCTTAACCGTCCGTGTTACTAGCAGATTAACTATCCCCGGCACCGGCACCGGTATGCCTTGCAACTCGGCTACCTGTGGGTTTATACCGCCAAGACACTGGGTCGCCCCTACGTTGATAGACTCACCAAATGCGGCGTTACTGCTGAACTGCAAAAATTCTATGGTCGAGCGCGTCAACGACTCGGGAGGCACGTCTCGCGTTATAATACGCACAGGAATATCAACACGCACGAGTGAACCCTGAGCCGTGTGAAAAATCTCACCGCGGGAAATAGGGTTGATGACAAATCCATCATCTGTCACGAGGCTTCGTGCATTTGCTGCACCTAAGCTCTGCAGATCTGCATCTTTTTTAGTCGATAGCTCCCAACCCAGTGAGTTAAATATTTCTAGTCGATACGTACCGGCTGCTATCGATGGAAATCGGTACTCCCCCAGTCCGTGCACATAGGTTGCACCAGCACTGTCGGTAACAGATTCACCACTGACGACGGCCGATGGGAAACCGGCGAATATCGGACCATCGCCGCGCACTTCAGCCGGCTGGTTAGTATCGGTATTAATCAAAGAGATAACGACACCCTGCATCACCTCGCCGGTAGTATCATTGAAGACGACACCGATGGGCGAAATCTCAGCCAGCGTCGTTCTGGTACTATTCCCATCAGTGAGATCCGTATAGATGGCGTCAATGCTGTCGCCCGGGCTAACAGTCAAAATACAGTCATCTGCAACACTTTCCTGCGAAGTGGTGTATACATAGCCGACGAACACGCCGGTGTTCTCACCTGACTCCACCAGCACGACATTTTCCGTGTCACTTGAAGCGGCAGCCTGTACCCTAACGAACACCGACTCTCGCACCAGAGGGTCAAAATTTTGGTCGGCATCCGCAACGGAAATAATCACAGGATCGCCAATGGCATAAGCCCCAACGCTATTTAACGGTTGTCTGCCCGCAGGGTCTGCGCCGGCGATATCGCTATTCAGTGCTCGGGAGTTACTTGTCGCCACACCAAAATTGGGGGCCGGCGCGCAGGAAGCAGGCGCGATATCGACACTGTTGCCGATCGGGTCCGGCGCGACAAATTGAATGACTGAGGGTGTTGCTGGCTCCGAACTGTTAGTGGTAACCAACACCTCAATACTCGCACTCAAGCCACCTTTATCGGTGACAGTGATAGTTATGGGAATGTTGGTGTTTTCGGGCAAACTAACACCGGGCACTAAACTCAGCACACCGTCAACAATCACAAATCGGTCATCACCGGCGATGGTGAAAACGTGCTCGTCAGCCTGATCTGGATCGGTAAACGTTACATTACCGATCGTCCCACCGGGGGAGTTAGGGGCCACAAACAAGCTATCAATGGCCAAACCGGTTGGCGCCTCATTGACATTTCTGACGCTGATGGTCAGCGCCTCGTCATACGTGTTACCGGCATTATCGACCGCGCGAATAGTAATAACGATGCTCTGCTCAGTCTCAAAATCAATAAAGTCATCGGCTTTAAGCTTGAGTTTACCGTCGACAACCTCGAACCGGATGTCGTCGAGTACCGTGAAAACATGACCGCCAACTTGATCGCCATCGACAGCCGTTAAGCTCCCTAGTACTTGTCCTGACACGTTCTCAACCACCAGGTTGTGACATTCTGGTTCAATCTCACAGGCCAAGAGAATCTCAGTGGGCGGGCCTGGCGCACCCGCCAGCTCCTCGTCAAAATACGTCACAATATTTGTCGCAGTCTGGCCTTGCGTGTTGCCTGCGTATTTAAGCACCACCACATTGGTGTACAGGTCACCATTATTGGCAGCCATCGCAGGCGATATTGTCAGGCACAAAAAAACCATAACGAACAGGTTCGTTATGGTTTTTTTGATTGGCACATCTAGGCCTTTTGCACCGGCAAATATGCCTGTGGCGGTAGAAAGTAGAGCACATGCTCGTCGCGCGCTGACGATCTCTAGGATTGTTTTTCTAGGAAGTCGCATAAGCGTAGTTTTGTTGGCAGCCAGCAAGTACGACTAGCAATTTCTTGCTAATCGAGCACTTGCATCTAGGTTGCCATCTGCTCCGCATTGAGATTCCAGCCTGTCATCGTTATTGCAGAATAACTTGGTACACGACATCGACGGTCGAGCTAATCGCAACACCACCGTCACCCTGATCACCGGAGGAGGTGGCTAGACCGTCCTGAATCAACATCCCAGGAACGGTGTCAGTGCCCGATATCGCAGAGTCGAGCGGGAACTCGGGACCGGTACCACCACCGTTACCATCAGTAACAGCCTGAGTATTCAACGTTGTGGAACTAGCCACATATGCTGTGAAAGGCGGCAGAACGTCCCCAATAACCGCATCTACTAGTTCGGAACCCACGTCAGCTGGCGTAATGACCCTAATCAGGTATTCCAGTGTTTGGCCGCTATTAGCTTTGACAATGTGTGTGCCCGCGCCCGATTCATAAAAAGTAGCTGGGGAAGTCACTGGGGCTGGAGTAGTGCATGTAGTCCCTCCTTCGAAGCAATTACTATCAAAGATATTTCTGACATACTTTGTAATAGTGACCCGAACTATATTTATCGTGAAGGTATCAATTGACGCTGCTAGTCCCGCATTCAAGGTTGGCGTAGCAGTAATGACTACCGCCAAATCCGCGGGGTCTCCAGGAGCGGTGCGAGTACCAACAGTCGACGTAAATAAGAAGACATCCTTAATCTCTTGAATCGCGGTACCAACGGGTGAGCCTGGCAGTGTTGCGCCAGTCAAAGTAATCAATACGAAATCCGGGTCAGTTTCGTCCACGGCGCCAATGGTGTAAGTTACGGAGTCTATGTCGACCTTGTCACCGACTTCCAAGCCGTTCACAACGCTATCAGCTGTGCTGCTGCCGTCATGCGGCACTTTAATCGCATTAGTCGTGGACGCTTCCTGCATCGCTGTCGCACCTAACTCAACGCTTGTTATCTCGGTGCCCGTCCCGTCGGCATTTGGAAAGAACCCGAAAGTTGCTGTGCCAGCAGCATTAGTTGGCGTAAAACTAGGGACGATCCCGTAATCGTCAGGACCGTTGTTAGTCGCTGTGATGCTAACAAGTGCTGAAAAAGACTGGCTCTCCGCCTTGTTAACATCCGCCAGAGGAAACCCCGTTGGTAACG
>JBLHVI010000055.1:0-19656 GCA_047630175.1 Candidatus Azotimanducaceae bacterium | reverse complement strand
TGTTAGATGCTCAAATCGAATATTTTTCGAGGCATTTACCGCAGGAACAAGCGAGGCACTTAGCAGCATTAGCAATATTGAAAAGAACTTTGTTTTCACAGGCTCTCCTAACTTTGCGCTTGCACCTTACACTGCTAAATTGACTTCTCAACAAGCCGATGAGCCTACGAGATGTATCCCATGCGTGTGCAAATAATTCCGAGTGGATGCATTTTTCTAAGCATAGCCAACCCTGCGAAAGCAATAACCGCTCTAAGTCATGCCAACATCATTCTTATTGAGCTTTGACAATTTCGGAGCCCCGGAACACATTATCGAACCGGTTTTTAACATTCAGCTGTGCGACTTACTAGCTGACGAACTCGCTGTAAGTCTTCATCGGTATCGATACCCGCGGGGATGGCGGCGCAGGCAGCCTCAATGTGTATCTGGGTCCCCTGGGAGAGAACCCGTAATTGTTCTAACTTTTCGACTAGCTCCAAAGGCGCTGGCGGCCAAGTGACAAACTGATGTAACAGCGACACGCGATAGCCATAAATACCTACGTGGCGTTTGTATACTGCTCCAGCGGGCAGTGTCAGAGGAAGATCTTTCAGTGTGGTAAACGTATCTCGTGCCCACGGGATAGGTGCACGGCTAAAATAGAGCGCGCGGCCTTCGGCGTTGGTGACAACTTTAACGACATTAGGGTCAAAGATGTCGGCAGGATCATCAATGACTTCAAACAACGTTGCCATGTCTACCGTCTGATTTGCTAAGCAGGCCGCCACTTGGTCAATTACCGCTGGCGGAATCATGGGTTCATCACCCTGCACATTGACGATCAAACTATCAGCCGCTAACCCCATCACTGAAGCAACTTCCTGCAGCCGATCTGTACCTGAAGGATGCGTTGCCGCTGTCATACACACCTGACCACCAAATCCAGCAACCGTTGCTGCCACCCGTTCGTCATCTGTAGCAACGATGACTTTCGTCGCACGGCTCCGGCATGCCTGCTCATAAACCCGCTGGACCATGCACTTGCCGCCGATATCGAGCAGTACCTTACCCGGCAATCGTTGCGAGCCTAACCGGGCAGGAATGATAACTGTGAACTCATGCATCTAGCGGTCCACCTTCTCCTCAGCAGTCAGCGCCCGAGCCTCTTCCTCGAGCATAACTGGAATATCATCTCGAATGGGAAATGCTAAGCCATCGACAAAACAGATTAATTCATCGGCCGCTCTATTATATTTCAATTCCCCGTGACAAAGGGGACAAACCAGTATGCTCAACAACTTGTCATCGACTGCCATGACATTCTCCTTTTAGGCATTACGCTATTCTGTATTTTATCTCGTACTTTACTAGGCGCTAAATTAAAGCTAGAGCCCGGCACTAGGCTAGGGACTTAATGTAGGGTCAGCACTTCGCTGCTTGGTGAGTTTACCCATCAGGTCAGACCAGAAGGTATCAGGCAAACTTGCCTCAACCTGAAGATACCAGAACTGTTGGTGTAATATACCCGGGTTTAATAAGCTCACTTTCACAGCGTCCTTCTCTGTCATAATCACCGGCAGGCTATCGCCAAACATTAGATCTGGTAGCGTAAAGTTATGATGATCAGCAAAAGCGTGTTCAATCACTTCATAGCCAAGTGACTGTAAGGTCGTAAAAAATCGCTGTGGATTACCAATACCCGCAACCCCATGAACGGTATGACCCAAGCGCGTTGTCTGAAGAGGCTCGACTTCATCATTCTGCAAATGTACGAGGCGCTGAGGTACCAATTGCATGGCGGTAGCGGCGCAAGGTAAAACCGGATTCTCAGGGCCATTTACCACAACAAAATCAACTTCAAGCAAGCGCGACGGCGGCTCACGTAGCGGCCCCGCAGGCAGGCACCGTCCATTACCAAGTCCACGCTGACCATCGACCACCGCAATCTCAATATCCCGATCCAGTGCGTAATGCTGCAAACCATCATCGCTGATAACAACATCGCAAGTGTGCAATGCTAAAAGATGTTTAACCGCTGCCACCCGGTTTGGGTCAACCACCATAGGGCAACCGCTGCGACTGACCAGCATTAACGCTTCATCCCCACATTGCAGCGGATCACTCTGAAGCTTCACATCAAAAGGATAGCTAGCTTCTCCACCGTAACCGCGACTGACAATGCCCGGCGTAAACCCCTGCCGTTGCAGATAGTCGGCAATCGCCAGCACCAATGGCGATTTCCCAGTACCACCGAGCGCGATGTTTCCAACAACAATCAACGGCACCGGTGCCTGCCAGTGTCGTTTCCTATCGCCAATAATATGGTTGCGGCGCACACCTGCCAAGCCCGTAAATAACCAGGCCGCCGGCACCAAAACACTTAACCAAGGTGCACCACGATACCAGGCGCGCAGCAGTGACTCACGACTTAGACCATCCGCGTCGGTACCTGCATGATCAAGCGTCGATGCTACCGGTGTCAGAGATGCTGGTATTGCAGCGCCCCCTCCCCGCATGAAGGTAGGTTCACTTTTCGCTTCCGCAACTTTCAGTGGATGGCCGTGCAGGCTCGCATAGAAACCGCCCTCGGCAAGAAGTTGTTGATGGTTGCCCTGCTCTACGATTCTGCCTTTATCGATCACTAGGATACGGTCAGCTTGTTCAATCGTTGACAGGCGGTGCGCAATCACGATGGTTGTCCGCCCTTTCACCACTGCCTCTAACGCTGCCTGAATGTAACGTTCTGACTCTGAGTCCAAAGCAGAAGTTGCTTCATCAAGAATAAGAATTGGCGCATCTTTCAAAAATGCCCGAGCAATCGCCAAACGTTGTCGCTGTCCACCGGACAACAATACGCCGTTGTCGCCGACAATGGTTTCAAGCCCTTGATCCAACTGCTCAATAAAATCCAGCGCATAGGCCTGTTGGGCAGCCCGACGAATATCTTCTTCAGGTGCACCCTGTAGACTGCCATAGGCAATATTCTTACTCACAGTATCGTTGAATAACGTAACATCCTGCGTCACCAAAGCGATCTGTTGACGCAAATCGGCCAGATTTACAGACTCTACCGGCTGATCATCAATCAGTATTTCGCCACTCACGGGCGCATAAAAGCGCGGGATAAGACTAGCAAGCGTGCTCTTTCCACTCCCCGATCGGCCAACTAGCGCTACGGTCTCGCCTGCTTCAGCAACAAAACTGATGCCATCAAGCACCAACTTTGGTGCATCGTTATTGTCCTCATTATTGGCAACCGGACTACTCGCGTCATCATACGCGAAGCACACATCACGAAATTCAATTTTACCCTTAACTCTATCGAGACGCAGATGGCCCTCGTCACGTTCGACGGGCTGGTCGAACAAGGTAAAAATATCCTGCGCCGCCGCCAGGCCACGCTGGATAACAACATTCACTTCCGAGAGTTGGCGAATGGGCTTGGCAAGCAACCCACCGGTTGTGATGAAAGCCACCACTTGACCGGGACTCATATCGGCTAGCAACGCAGGGTCTAGTACCAGCCAGACTAAACCAGCCAACGCAAACGACACGACTAACTGTACGGTGGGTGTGGCGATAGATTGAGTGACGACCATCTTCATCGACTGGCGACGGTTATCATCACTGACAGACGCAAACCGTTTGCGCTCATAGTCTGCGCCACCAAAAATCCGGACCACGTGATAGCCCTGCACCGCTTCCGAAGCCACGTGTGTCACGTCGCCCATAGAGTCCTGAATACGCTCACTAATGCGGCGAAAACGCCGACCGGCGTAGCTCGCCAAAAAGCCTATGAGCGGTACCACGGCGATAAAAATCAAGGTCAACCGCCAGTTGAGATAGAGCAAATAACTCACATAGCCCATGAGAGTAAATCCCTCGCGAATCACAATGCGCACAGCGTCCGTTGCAGCACCGGTAACCTGAGTTACATGAAAAGTCACCTTGGCGACCAAATGCCCCATACTGTTTTTGTCGTAAAAACGACTGGGCAAACTCAACAGCTGGTCAAATAACTCACATCGCAGCGTATGGACTAAACTTGTGCCCACGTAAGTGATGAAGTAGTTACCTATGAAGGTGCCTATCCCCCGAAAGAATACGATGCCAATAATGGCCAAAGGAATCACTGTGCGGTTGATAGAGCCAGAACCACCGAGCAGATCCTTCAGGGAATTTGCGATGGCTGAATCAACCAGAGGATCACTACCCTGCAGCGAGTCAACGATATAGCCTATCAGCTGAGCAAAACCAACATTCGCGACGGAATACATAACAAAGCCGAGAATACTACAGACAAAAGCTGCCCATAACGGCAGCACATATTTCAATAGGCGTCCGTAAATCTGCAGGTCTGTCGTCCCAGGCTTGGCGGCGTCAGTCATCCTGGGCGGCATTTTTTGTCGTAATGCTCAGCTTGCTAAAACCCAACTGGCCTGCAGCATCCATCGCCGTAACGACCGCCTGATGTGAGGTTGCCGAGTCGGCTGTAATAATAAGCGGCAAGGTTGTATCACCAGCGCTGACTTTTTCGATAGCCGACTTTAAAGTTTCTAACGTATTGTTCACCAACGTGACTTGGTTAATCGCGTAGCCGCCGGCCCGCGTCACCGTGATTTCGATTCGCTGTTGCGCGGTTGGAGACTGCGTACCACTGGCCTCAGGCAAGTCGATCGTTAGCTGAGTATCTTTTGTGAATGTTGTCGATACCATAAAAAAAATCAGCAACAAAAACACCACATCAATCAGCGGCGTTAGATTGACATCAACCTCAGGTTTGGTGCGACGAGAAAATTTCACGATTTATCTCCCGGCAACTATCGACCGACGCCAGCGGTCTGGTCAGAACGTGGCGCCTTCTCGCTACGCACATCTTTGCGCGCATCGCTACGCGTATCATTGCGATCAGTATTGAGTACCTCAACCAACTTCAGCGCTTCTTGCTCCATGGTGATCACTAATTCGTCGACTCGACGCTGCAAAAAACGATAAAAAAACAGGCTTGGAATCGCCACAGTTAAACCCGCAGCAGTCGTAATAAGCGCTTCTGAAATACCACCAGCCAGTACAGCCGCATTGCCTGTGCCTTCCAGCCGAATAGCCGAGAAGACCTTGATCATACCTATCACCGTACCCAATAACCCTAGCAGCGGTGTGATCAGCGCAATAGTGCCTAGGGCATTGAGATAACGCTCTAACTCGTGCACGACATGATTGGCGACTTCTTCAATACTTTCTTTCATCTGCTCACGGCCGCGGCGATGATTGCTGATGCCGGCGGCAAGAATTTGACCCATGGGCGAACCCGCTTTTAGTTCGCGCAATTTTCGACTATCCAGTTCATTGTTTCGAATAGAATTCCACACTTGGGCAAGTAGGTTTTTCGGCACGATCTGTTCAGACCGCAAGGTCCAAAAACGTTCGATGCATATAGCCGCGGCGATAATTGAGCAGAGAATGATCGGAAACATTAACCAACCACCTGCTTGGACCAATTCAAACACTAACGCAAACCTCCCACCTAAAAGACTGCTACTGTAGCACAATTGACATCAATGTTGATCTGGATTTCAATTAGGTAACCACCGAATTTCCAACAAAATCAATTGATTCCAAAGATACCCCGCAAAAATGGATTCAAGAACCGACCCTCGGGATCCAGTGTTGAGCGAATTGCCTGAAAGTCATTGAAGTGAGGTAGCAACGCCTCAAGTTCGGTGGCCTTGTGGGTATGAACTTTGCCCCAGTGCGGGCGCCCACCATATTCCCGGAACAGGTCTTCGACCGCCTTGAACAGCGGCGTATGGGAATGTTTGATGCCCTCATGCGCGGAGATTGTGACGCTGTCTCGGCCTGACGCTGAACTTAGGTAACTATCATCAGCCTTCAACGTGCGGTACTCAATGGGCCATCGAACCTCTGGAAAACGCTGCTGCATCATCGAGCGTAGGGCTAGAAAACATGCCCACCCGGCTTCCGCAGGAACAGAGAATTCGATTTCGTTAAACTTAACATCTCGCTGCGAAGGAATGATTTGATAGCTGGGACCCAAGCTTTCGCCCTCAAGAGAATTCTCCAGCACCTTCAACGTCGTCGGGTTTAAAGTCTTCATGGCACATTGATCTGACTGTGGGTCCCAGAAAAACTCCCAGTGACGATTGTTCAGCATGAGCTCTTCGCGAGCCTCGGCGCACTCATCGACGCTCGCCAGCCACTGCTTCTCGTGCAGGTAGAAAGCTGGAATAGCCTTCAGGGTAACCTGGCTGATGACACCTAACGTGCCCATGGATACTCGGGCCGCGCGTAACAACTGCGAATGACTGTCAGTATTAATATCAGTTATCTCACCATTGGCTTGAATGAGTCGCAGACCCACCACCTGACTGGAGATATTCTGTAAGTGTATACCCGTGCCGTGGGTGCCCGTACTCATTGCTCCAGCAATTGACTGGCGATCAATATCACCCATATTGGGCATTGCCAGCCCCATCTCCCATAAAGGCTGCCCCATTTCATGTAGCTTGGTGCCGGCCCAGAAAGTCGCCTGTTGCCGCGCTGGATCACTACTGACTAGCCCGCGCATATTATCCAGCGACAGCAGATAGTCGTTAGTCCAAAATGGCACGAACGAATGTGCACTGCCGATTGCCCTAACACAGCGAGACTCACTACTCGCCCGGTCAAGTAATTTCACAATGTCAGATTCAACGTCCGGCAGTACCATTTGCTCAACACTGTGCTGCTGACTACCCGACCAATTCTGCCAGTCACGACTCATATGGCAGCGCCCCTTTGCGTCACAAATTCCATTTTGTTATCGAAAAATATTGCATCTATTTTTTCAGTTCGCATCGGTTAACGCCTATTGATAAATCTCGAGAGTTGATAGTCTTCGTTGATATCTTTAGGCAAATAGCGCCGCCAGATGCCAGTCGAGCACCTTCACCGACGCTTGCCGACAAGCGAAGGCTTCCACATGTAACAATGCCACACCACCCTGAGCATCAACACCAGGCAACAGCCCTTCAATGGTTACCCTCGATTCAATGATGTCTTGCTCAAAAACCGGCGCCAGATGGTCGCATTTAAACCAGCCAAGAATTGTCATCATGGTTGGCAGCACTCGGGTTATCTGCGCTGCGGCCATCGCTATCGTATGCCCACCATAGACAAGCCGTTGACCGTAGACACTGCGTCCGGCATCCGTGTGTGTCATGGCCATATTTAACGTCATACGCACCAATTCTGGTGCGAGTGTAATCGTGTCGCGCGCCGCCACAGTCCACTGTTCACCCACGGTTAAATCGGCAAAGTGCTTACCTCTGACGCGCTCGCGAAACGCAGAATAGTGCCAGTCGGGCACTAAGCTAAGCAGTGATTCCGGCGCAATGGTCTCTGGCATATGACTAAAATCATCCGAATGACCTGTCTGCGCCTGGGGATCGAGGCAAGGAATCATCGGGCAACGCCAGAACAGCATAACGGTGCCGCCGTCCTGATTTGTCACGTGAATCTCTAGTGCAACCATTCCGGACGCGGGCCTGCCCTCTTTTTGCTTGTTCTGCCGCAGACCAACCACCTTGGTTGTGGTGGTCAGCGTGTCCCCAACAAAAACTGGCTGGTGCAGTGTTAGGCCACGATAAAACAAGTTACCCATCACGCGCTGCGATGGAATCGTGCTTTGACCAATAGCCAAGTTACACACCAAAGACGGATTTACGAGGGCACGCTGCTGGCCCGTTACTTGTCCCGCCAATACCTGATCTAACGGCAGGCGCAGCCGATCACCAAACAGAGCTTGATGAATAGCACCATGGCCGTCAGTAACCGTAAGGGCTGGCACATCACTGAAATCATCACCTACATGAAAGTCTTCAAACCAAGGCACCGTCTGACTCATTGAGATCTGCCTCGCGCCGAAACCGGCCAGATCTCCTCGACCACGCCATCTCTGTAGGGGAAGTAATAATCATGTAAATTAACGGTAGGGTCGCAATGGGGCGTCAGCATCATGAGTTTATCCCCCAACTTTATCTCCAATGAGGGATTGTTCAATCTAACAATGCCATGCTCGTCACCCCCAAAGTAATAAACCGCACCCTCAACATCTCGAAATTGCGGCGAACCTGCATCCGACGCGAATGACTTAAACCCGGCATCTACCGTGATTAAGCGTTTCTGTGGTTGACTAATCGCGGTGACCAATACGAACAGCGCAGTCTGAAAATCATCAAAAATCTCACCGGCTTGCCCACCTATTTCTCGATACTCCACGTCCATAAACGCGTAGGAACCCGCCTGTATCTCGGTCAGAGCGCCGACACCAGGTTCAATATCGAAGGTTCCCGTGCCCCCACCAGTGAACACATCAACGGCAATACCCTGGCTTTCAAACAACGCCCGGGTCTTGATGCCATTCTCAAGTAGCTCAACGTACTTGGCACGTCGCGCGTCAAAACCCTGAATGTGCATACAATTGCCAATGTACATTTGCAGGCCTGCGAAGGTAAGTGCCGCGCACTTCTCGTCAATGTACTTACCGAGCTCAAGAGCAGGCTCTCCGCAAGCTATACCTGTGCGCCCCATCCCGGGGTCAAGATCGACTAATACCTTGAGGCTGACATTGGCATTATCCGCCGCAAGATTGAACCGCTGTGCTGCGCCAATATGATCAACAACGATCCTAATTTCCGTGGAGCGTCGTGCCATATCAATCACTCGCTTGATTTTCTCAATGGTGACAACAGGCGAGGTAATTAAAATATTTGTCACACCGCCTGCGAGCATTACCTCGGCTTCACTCACCGTGGCCGCACACACGCCTATTGCCCCAGCAGCAATTTGCTGGTGGGCAATAACAGGCGACTTATGCATCTTTGTGTGACTGCGCAGCGCCATGCCGTGGGTATCAACATGCCGTTGCATTTTTGCCAGATTGGCGTCAAACGCATCTAAATCAATCAGCAGCGCAGGGGTTGGTAGTTCGGCCACGGGGACGGGTGGGTCTAGCTTGATAGGCGTCAGGGGGATACGCGCAAGATCATCGGTAATAAATTGTTCGAGGCTCGCCATCACCAGCTTCCAAAAAAAGGTAAGTGCTGAGTGTACATCAATCGCAGTTAGTGTTGGTGCACGCCATTTCTTTTTCGACCTGCAGCGTCACATGATGGATCTTGAAGCGCTCACGTAGTTGCGCACTAACCTTGGCATAGTCTTCTGTGTCATGCCAAAGCGTGTTCTCTGGCATAACGAGGTGCGCAGTGAGACCGTTTTCTCGGGTACTCATCGCCCAAATATGCAAATCGTGCACGCCGGTAACGCCATCAATTGACGCTAAATAGTCACGTACATCATGAATCTCTATATCCCGCGGTACGGCATCCAGCATCAAATTTACCGACTCTCGCAATAGCCCCCAAGTACCTCCCAGAATGATCACCACAATTAACAAACCCATCAAAGGGTCTATCCACTGCCAACCGGTGTAAAGAATGATAACCGCAGCAATGACAACACCCGCAGAGATCAGGGCATCATAGGCCAAGTGTAAAAAAGCGCCGCGCATGTTTAGGTCGTCATGACTACCGCGCATAAATAACATCGCTGTACCCGCATTAACCAAAATACCGATGGAGGCAACCACCATCACAGTCATTTCACTCATCGGTGATGGCTGCAAGAATTTTTCTACAGACTCCCAGGCAATAAATCCCGCGGCGAAGACTAGCACCACTGCATTGATTAATGCAGCCAGAATGGTCGAGCGACGGAAGCCGTAACTATAAAGCGCGCTAGACTGACGACCGCTTAAGTAGGCGGCGCCCCAGGCCAACAACAGACCCAGCACATCCGAGAGGTTATGCCCTGCGTCACCGAGCAGGCTCACAGAACCTGTCAGAAACCCATAGAATGCCTCAAGAATCGTGAATGCAAGATTGGCCACCACTGCGATAATAAAGCTAGTATTGACGTTACTGAAATCTACCGAATGATCGTGCGCACCATGATGATGACCACCATGCCCATGACTATCATGATCATGGTGGTCGTCGGTCGAACTATCATCAGATACACGTAATTGCATATCAGCAGGCAAACCTCATCGAATCGTTTAGTGGGCGTGACCGTGCGCCAACTCTTCGTCGGTTGCCGCACGCACAGCTTTGATGCTGACGTTAAAACGTAGGGTCTCGCCCGCCAGCGGATGATTAGCATCAATGGTGACGTCCTCTTCGCTGACAGCCACAACAGTAATACGCTGCTCCTCACCTTCGTTACCAGTCGCCTGGAAGTTCATGCCGGGCTCAATCTTGTCGACCCCTTCAAACGCTGAAAGCGGAACCGACTGAATCAACTCCTCATTAACAGGACCATAAGCATCCTCGGGCGCAATCTCAACGTCCATCTCATCACCCACGCCGTGACCGTCAAGCGCCTTCTCAAGTCCGGGGATTAGGCCGCCAGTACCATGCAGATAAGTTAAGGGATCCTTGTCCAATGAAGAATCCAGCACCTCCCCCGTCGTATTCGTCAATTCATAGTGGATGCTAACGACTTTATTCTCAGCAATTTTCATTGATTCTCCTAAATCCCTCAAATAACTTTTAATATGAACGCACCGCCGTGTGCTCACGTGTACGCTTACTGATAAAGCGGCGCTTGTCCAAAGGCGAATAAATAAGGCCCTTATGTGCAAGGCTCTGTCTCTGCCGACACCGCTCGCCGCCCAGCTTAACGGATCAGCAACGAAATCTCGAATTGGCGCTTGTCCTAACACGTCAGTCATAACACGTCAGTCATACCCCATCAGTCAAAGTTGCCTGTCGTCGCTGCTACGGCGACAATCTGTTGATGTCCCACCCCTCGGCACCATCACGTGTATAGCGAAATCTATCATGCAGCCTGTTTTCACCACCTTGCCAAAACTCCCATACCCGGGGCTCAATAGCGAACCCACCCCAGAATTCGGGCATAGGTATTTCGTCATCGCCGAAACGCTGCTGCATGGCCGTAAAATTTTCCTCCAAAACCTCGCGCGAGTCGACAGGCTGACTCTGCGCCGATGTCCAAGCAGCCAGTTGACTGTCTCGCGGTCTACTATGGAAATAGACTTGCGACTCGGCGTTTGGTAGACGTCGTACCGTGCCGGTAACAATCACCTGACGGTCCATCACTAACCACGGAAACAACACGCTGACCTGCGAATTTACAGCCATCTGTTGCGCTTTATTGCTTTCATAGTTCGAATAAAAGACCAAGCCACGTTCATCCTGACCCTTAAGCAAGACTGTGCGCTGCCATGGCTGCCCACCTGCATCGACGCTGGCCAGCACCATGGCAGTAGGATCAGGCAATGTTGAATCCAGAGCTTGTTGCATCCAACCTGCAAACTGATCTTCCGGTGCCGCCAGTAGGCTCGCCCGACTCAGCTGTGCATAGCGATATTCTCGTCGTTCATCGGTCAGACTCATATTGTTTAATCACCTATAAAAATTATTGGTCGCCGTTAAGCGATTGACTCGCATTTATAATACGTTGCTAACCAAGACATCGCCCATTTTGAAAGCAACCATTAATCACATCAAGCGCTCGCCAAAAGGTCAGCAACATGATCTCCAATCGCCAGCGCAGCGGTCAGCCCGGGAGACTCAATGCCAAACAGCTGGACTAGCCCAGCAACCCCGTGCTGCATGGGTCCCTGAATATCAAAGTCTCGCGGACTGTCACCCGGACCCTGTAGTTTCGGTCGTATGCCGGCATAATCCGGCACCAGCTTGGCAGGCTGAAGGCCGGGATAGTAGCGCTGTATAGCGGCGCAATAACGTGCATGTTTAGCCGGAGTGATGCCATAGTCCTCGGCTTCGATATACTCAACATCAGGCCCGAACTTGACCTGCCCCCCAAGATCTAGCGTAGCGTGCACACCTAGCCCGGCGCCAGAGGGTTCTGGCACGGGATAGACAAGATGGCGAAACGGACTAGGGCCCCGCAACGTAAAGTACTCCCCCTTGCATAAATACAAAAGCGGTACACTGCGAGGCGGCACAAACGCACAACTGCCAGCAAGCTGCTGCGCCCCCAGCCCTGCGGCATTGACTAACTGTCGACAGGTGAGCAGATAAGCCTCGCCGTTAATATCGCAAGTCAACTCAAAGCCTGCGGAGGTCTGAGCAATAGCAGTGACCCGCACGCGACCTACAAAGTCGCCGCCGAGGGCCTGAATATCAGCCATTAGACTGCGCATAAGATCATGCGCACTGACAATGCCCGTCGACGGTGAATGCAGTGCTAACGTCGCATTAATAGCAGGCTCCAAGCGCCTAACCTTAGCGGCTGACCAGAACTCCAAATCGTCCACTCCGTTAGCCTTGGCCCGCGCAGAAATATCAACTAGCGCACCCTCCTCCCCAGACTGCGTGGCAACTACCAACTTACCGATACGTTGATGAGCAATGTCACGCGCCTGACAGTAAGCATAGAGCTGCCTCTTGCCCGCAACGCATAAGTGCGCTTTAAGAGAACCCGATGGATAGTAAAGGCCGCCGTGAATCACCTCACTGTTGCGACTACTGATGCCCTGCCCTATGGTCTCTGCCTGATCCAGAACTAGCAGGTTCGGCTCACTGGCTGCCAGCGCCTTACCTATAGCAAGCCCCACAACACCACCGCCGACAATGCAGGTATCAATAAAATCCATGTGTTATTTCCGTCAATAGTTTCGGTCAATAGATTCGGTCAATAGTTTCAGTCAATAATTACCGTAGATGTTTCTGTAAGTAGCGTTGACAAACGTCGTGCAGGCACTCATAAACGCAAGAAAATGCCAAGAACCTCGAATTATGACGTGATTGCTGTACCGCATCTACTTGGATGGCCAATTGTCATTCGATATCAGCCTCACGCTTTGGTAGGCTTTGTGTGTTTTCTCATGTTCGCTTTGTGCTTAGCACGCAACCCCACTTATGACACCATACCGCTTATGACACAGAACCGCTTATGACACAGGGGAAGGCAAGCGACCAGCAACAGGCCGACGCCACGATCAACTTTCAGCCCGCAACGCGGAAATTACTCCTTCTCAGTGGCGTAGTGGATCTTGCACTGGGCGTGGTTAAAGTACTTATTGGTATCTTAGCCAGCTCACACGCGTTAATCGCTGACGGCATTCACTCGTTCTCAGACCTGATAACCGACATCATGGTGTGGTTTTTTAATCGCATAGGCACCATGGAGCCGGACGAGGACCACCCGTACGGGCATGCTCGATTCGAAACCTTTGGTACCTTGATTCTGGGCACTATTCTCATTTTTGTTGCCGGCGTACTCATTTACGACAGTATTCAGCGGTTGATGGTTATCACCGACGTGACATTGCCGGGCTGGCCAGCACTGGTTGCGGCGTTCGGCTCAATTCTCGTCAAAGAATGGCTCTACCACCTCACTGTGCGCCTAGGTAACCGCAGTCGCTCCAAGTTATTGATCGCCAACGCCTGGCATCACCGCAGCGATGCGCTGTCGTCAGTCATCGTATTATTCGGTGTCGGTGGCGCGATGCTAGGCTACTCTTGGCTGGAAATGATTGCTGCTATCGGCGTCGCCTTGTTAATTGCCCAGATCGGTTGGAAGCTGGCGCGTCAAAGCGTCGAGGAACTGGTGGATACTGCTGTAGAAGAATCCTACGTGACGGAAATACAGCAAAGTATCGAGGGAGTAGAGGGCGTTAGCGGCGTGCATAGCCTGCGCACCCGACGCATGGGGTCTGATGTCTTGGCAGATATACACTTACAAGTGAATCCGGCCATCAGCGTTTCTGAAGGCCATCACATTGGTGAGTGGGTGAGTCGCACCTTACTCGAAGAGTTTACCGAACTAAACGACGTCATCGTTCACATCGACGCCGAAGACGACGAACTTCTTGAGACCAGAGATAAAAATTCGATTCCCCCTCTGCGGCGAGAAATTCGTGAAGTGCTTAATCATGCTTGGGCGGCAGATTTGAGCATTGATGACATTCAGAAGATGACTCTGCACTATCTGAACAACCGGGTTGACGTCGAACTCTACTTGTTCCACGACCATCTTAATGCGGCAATGGACTCACAGGAATTGCGGCAACGCCTAGAAGCTAACGTCAATCACCTTCCTTGGATCAATAAAATCAGCGTGTGGTACGGCTAAAATCCGAGGGAGTACTGGCGTGTATCAATTTTTGAGGAACCTACACCTGACTGATGGCCTTTCGTTGAGCTTGCTAAAGAAACAACTAGCGCTTCAGTAAGTCGCGGCGTCGATGCGCCTGCGTGACCTGTATCACAGGCCAACATACGCAGTAGATGCTGGCAGACAAGCTTGCCGTGACGATCTTTTTTACTGCTTGCGCGCATTCGTCTCGCAGCACGCATAGCCAATTGGCTATGGCGCATGACATCGGCGGGCAATCGCGCAGATAAATCTCGCTCGGCCTGGTAGCGTTTGTTTATGTTCATCGTCTAGCTCCCTGACTACTGTATAGATACACAGCAAAATATACTGTCTATCCGTACAGTAGTCAACCGCTTTTTATGCGACACATACCAATAAGTCGCCTTCTCGGCGCATATTGATAAGGTCACCGGCTTTAAACCGCCCCGCCAAAATTTCTTGGGCAAGGGGGTTTTCGATATACCGCTGGATCGCGCGCTTTAGTGGCCGCGCGCCATAAATAGGGTCATAACCCACATCCACTAAAAATGCCAAGGCGTCGTCTTCTAGGTGCAATTTTATGTCTGCTTCTTCAAGCCGCCGCTGCAGAATTTGCAGTTGAATTTTGGCGATACCCATAATTTGCGACTTAGCTAAGGGGTGAAACACCACCACGTCATCGACCCGATTGAGGAACTCCGGTCTAAAGTGCTGAGTTACTACGCCCATCACAGCTGACTTCATTTCCTGGTACTCGGCTTCCCCTGCAAGAGTTTGTATAATGTCCGAACCTAGGTTTGAGGTCATCACCAGCACAGTGTTCTTGAAATCTACCGTCCGCCCATGACCATCGGTCAGTCGACCATCATCGAGCACCTGCAACAAAATATTAAAGACGTCGGGATGGGCCTTCTCGATTTCATCTAGCAAAATCACCGAGTAAGGTTTGCGCCGCACAAGCTCAGTGAGATAACCCCCATCTTCGTAACCGACATAGCCGGGCGGGGCACCAATCAGCCGAGCGACAGAATGCTTCTCCATAAACTCAGACATATCAATACGCACCAGCGCATCCTCTGTATCAAATAAGAACCGAGCCAACGACTTGCATAATTCGGTCTTACCGACACCCGTTGGACCCAAAAACAAAAAGGAGCCATTTGGTCGATTAGGATCGGCGATCCCTGCACGTGACCGTCGTACAGCATTTGACACCGCGGTCACCGCCTCGGCCTGCCCCACAACTTGCTTGTGCAATTCTTCTTCAAGCTGCAATAGCTTCACCTTCTCGCTTTCGAGCATCTTGGCGACAGGGATACCTGTCCATTTTGACACCACGTCGGCAATTTCTTCATCGGTGACCTTATTGCGCAGCAATTTCATATCCATCATTTCTGCCTGGGCAGCCATATCCAGCTGCTTTTCCAGACTCGGAATAACACCATATTGAAGCTCCGACATGCGCGTTAGATCACCGGCACGCCTCGCGGTTTCCAGCTCGAGACGGGCCTGCTCTAGATCCTCTTTGATTTGCTGTGTGCCGTGCAGCGCCGCTTTTTCGGCATTCCAAATTTCTTCTAGATCCGCATATTCCTTGCTCATACTGATAATGGACTCGCTTAATGTCGCTAATCGCTGCAATGACCCCTCATCGGTTTCTTTTTTCAACGCTTCGCGTTCAATTTTGAACTGAATCAGGCGACGTTCCAGTCGATCCATATCCTCAGGTTTAGAATCCATCTCCATACGGATCAGACTCGCCGCCTCATCAATCAGGTCGATGGCCTTATCGGGGAGTTGTCGGTCAGAAATGTAACGATGTGATAGCCGCGCAGCCGCAATAATGGCCGGGTCGGTAATGTCCACGCCATGGTGTATTTCATAACGCTCTTTGAGGCCACGCAAAATCGCGATAGTGTCCTCGACCGTAGGCTCATTAACCTGCACCTTCTGAAAGCGACGTTCTAAGGCAGCGTCAGACTCCATATACTGCCGATATTCGTCCAACGTTGTCGCACCAACGCAGTGCAGCTCGCCCCGCGCAAGGGCCGGCTTGAGCATATTACCGGCATCCATAGAGCCTTCGGCCTTACCAGCACCCACCATTGTATGAATCTCGTCAATAAAAAGGATGACACTACCCTCCTCTTTAGAGAGTTCGTTCAGCACTGCCTTTAGTCGCTCCTCAAACTCGCCACGAAATTTAGCACCGGCGATTAACGCGCCCATATCCAGCGACAGGATGCGTTTGTGCCGCAAACCTTCAGGCACCTCACCGTTGACAATGCGCTGCGCCAAGCCCTCAACAATCGCGGTTTTACCCACCCCAGGCTCACCAATGAGCACAGGATTGTTTTTAGTCCGGCGCTGCAGCACTTGAATCGTACGGCGGATTTCATCATCCCGCCCGATCACAGGATCAAGCTTGCCCTGCTCCGCGAGTATCGTCAGGTTCACCGTATACTTGTCCAGCGCCTGGCGCGCGTCTTCCGCATTGGGGTCCTTGACACTGTCGCCACCGCGTACCTGATCTATAACGCGCTCTAAGGCTTCTTTACGAATGTTATAGGCAGTAAATAGCCGACCCAGGTCACCGCGGTCATCTACCGCAGCCAGAATCACCAACTCGCTAGGAATAAAATCATCCGAACGTTGCTGAGCAAGCTTATCTGCCCTGTTCAGCAAGCGGCCTAGATCTGGCGACATCTGCACATCACCGTAGTTATCCGTTACTACCGGCAGTTTTTCCAGCAAAGCATCAAGTTCCGTGCGGAATTTTGTGACATCGACACCCATCTGAGAGAACAATGGCCGCGTTGATCCACCACGCTGATCGAAAAGTGCCGCGACTAGATGGATCGGCGATACCTGATTATGGTCCTTGCCGACTGCAACAGATTGGGCATCAGCCAGCGCTTCTTGTAATTTACTGGTAAAGCGTTCAACGCGCATAAGTCTAAGTCCTTTGTATGGCTCTGCAAATTTTCGACTATCACTATTGTGGGGGTCGGTCGTGCTTATTCAAGCGTAGTTGCGCAGGTAAACCTTTGATCAGTGTAATGCTAAACTGCATTGATTGAGATCAGAACAAACTCGATAGTATCCAAGCACCACACTACCGAAAAGACACAACTGACTATGGCGATGACAAATAGAGCTCTATGACAGATAAGGTTTACATCACGCCGGGGGGCGCCAGGTCCCTGCGCGACGAGCTCAACCATATTTGGCGCGTCAGCAGACCCGCCGTGACAGCAATCGTATCCGCTGCAGCGGCGCTGGGTGATCGCTCTGAAAACGCCGATTATATTTATGGTAAAAAGCAACTACGAGAGCTCGATAAACGTATACGCTACCTAACCAAGCGCCTTGATAATCTTGAGATCGTCGATCGACACCCAGAAGAACGTCACAAGGTTTTTTTTGGCGCTTGGGTAACCATCGAGGATGAACAAGGGCATACACGTCAGGTGCGGATCGTTGGTGCAGATGAATTCGACTTAAAAAAATCATGGATCAGCCTGAACTCACCCCTCGCCAGAGCATTGCTAGGCAAACAACAAGGCACAGGGGTTCGCTTCACGCGACCAGAGGGCGAGCAAGAACTCCTTATCAAGGCGGTCAGCTATGAGCCGCCCACCGAGTAAACTATGAGCATAACCCCGAGGACTTGGGAATGAGTTTTGAACGCGACAATATCCGCCGTATGCAAGGCTATGCATCCGGCGAGCAGCCTGATGATGACCGCACCGTCAAGCTCAATACTAACGAGAGCCCCTACCCACCGGCACCCGCGGTGCAGGACGTGCTGAATCGCTTTGACCCAGCCAGCTTGCGGCGCTACCCCCCACCAACCGCCAATGCGTTTAGAGATATCGCCGCCAAGCTACACGACGTTCAACGCGACAATCTCATTGCAACACGGGGCGGTGATGAACTGCTGCGCCTGTTGATCACCACATTTGTTGATCGAGGCGAGTACATTGCCATGTCATCGCCAACCTACTCTTTGTACCCCGTGCTAGCACAGATACAAGACTGCCCGATTCTGCAGATTCCTCTGGAGGACGACTGGAGTCTCGCGGCGGATTTCTGCCAACAAGTGAATGCCAAAAACACCAAACTCACGCTCATTGTTAACCCCCATGCGCCGTCTGGCCGATTGCTGAATCGCGATCAGATTGCGCACCTCGCAGCCAACCTAGACTCTGTGCTACTGATTGACGAGGCCTACATAGACTTTGTCGATCCAGACCTGAACCACGACTGTCTGTCATTGATCCAGAAATTCGATAATCTCGTATTCTTACGAACGCTTAGCAAGGGCTATGGCCTCGCGGGGCTACGTTTCGGCTATGGCATCGGTAAGGCATCGTTGATTCAGCCAATGCTGGAAAAAACGCGCGATAGCTACAATTTGGACCTGCTTAGTCAAACCATCGCTTGCGCTGCTTTGCAGGCACAAGACTATGCACAAAACACCTGGCAACAAGTGCGTGCTGAACGGCAAAGAATGGACATCGCCCTGCACAAAATGCGCCTAGCACCAGCAGCAAGCCAAGCTAACTTTTTGCTGACTCAAATACCAGCGAGTAGCACGATCGACGCCGCTAGTTTGTACTTGGCACTGAAAGACGATGGCATCTTAGTGCGTTACTTTGACCAACCAAGACTGTGCGACAAACTGAGGTTAACGATAGGTACGCGAGAAGAAAATGACCAGCTCCTGGCATGCCTGGCAAAACACCTAGCGTGATCAGAGAACGCGTTATGCGGCACACGTAATTCCGCAAGCCAAGAGGCCCGGAACCATATTATCCAACATACAAGTGCTGCAGGCACTACAAGCACAACAGGCATTACAAGCACTACAAGCACCACAAGCACTACAAGCACTACAAGCACTACAAGCACTACAAGCACTACAAGCACCACAGGCACTACAAGCACCACAGGCATTACAAGCACTACAACTCTTTCAACAGATCAGAGCATCTGCTAAATGGTGGATTCACAGCTTGACCAACAGTCCCTAACTGGGCGAATAATTCTGACACCCAATTTCTCTTGGAGTTGGCGCGCCAATTTGAAGTTTCTGTATACCCTGATGGCGGTCTCACTGACCATGAGCACGGGCTTTCTCATCGTTGGGGCTTGGGTAATTTTACCCTATGCAGTGATTGAACTCAGCGCGCTATGGCTGGCAATCTATTATTGTGTCTACCAGTGTAACCGCCAAGAGGTTATCACTATTCTCGAACACGAAGTGATCATTGAGCGCGGCGTGTTGAAGCGTCAAGAATCAACCAACTTCAATCGTAGTTGGTCCCAATTTCTTATCACCCGACCGAAGCGTTACGGCGACCCGGACATCGTTAGCATTCGTTCCCACGGCAAGGAAATGGAGATCGGTAGCTTTCTGAACAAGCCAGACAAATCACAGTTGATAGCGCATTTACGCCGGGTCGTGTACGCCTGATAGGTTGATAG
>JBLHVI010000054.1:0-19803 GCA_047630175.1 Candidatus Azotimanducaceae bacterium | reverse complement strand
TTATTGTGTGACAGCGTGTTACGCGGATAGTCACGTAAATTGTTAGAGCGGTTATTACACCAAATGCAGGGGTAGTGCTTATGAAAACGATCAAGTCGACAATCAAGTCAACAATCAAGTCAACAATCAAGTCAACAATGAGGCGCGTCTGCCTCACGGCGAGTCTGGTGCTCGCAGCGGGACTTGCACCGATGATGGCGCAGGCAGCGGCGGTGCAAGAGCATCCCACGGGAGGCGCGATGATAGGTGATGTATTGGTTGCCAGACCGCTGGGGTTGGTTTTTTTCGCGGTCGGCTCGGTGGTCTACTTGGCAACTCTACCAATTTCACTAGCAGGAGGTAATGCCGGCGAGGCGGGTGACAAGTTAGTTTTGCAGCCGGCAAAAGAAGTCTTCGTGCGTTGTCTTGGTTGCACGCGTGGGGGCTACAAAGAAACCCTGGTAAACTAGCCCTGAGGCGTGTTGTTCGGCACAGCAAGACTTGCTAGTGCTGTTGATCATCACTTGGCGGCTGACCATATCACCCGTGTGGGTGGTGTCACCCAACCTCGCCATTGCTTAATGCGCGTGCCACCGAAGGATGAACAAAGCGACTGATATCGCCTCCGTAACTGGCGATTTGTCGAACCAAAGTAGAGGATATGTAGGAAAATTCCTCTGACGGGGCTAGAAAAACAGTCTCTAGGCCCGGCTGCAGAATGCGATTCATACTCAGCATCTGAAACTCATATTCGAAATCCGTGACCGTCCGAATACCTTTTAAAATAACCTCGGCTCCGACTTCTCGGGCGAATTCTACCGTCAAGGTGTTGAAACCGATGACTTCGACATTCTTCACATGTGCCAGTGCTTCTCGCGCGAGGTTGACGCGGACTTCAAGAATACTGGGGCTTTTATGCGGACTGGTCGCGATGCCTAAGATCACACGATCGAATATCTCCGCCGCTCTCTCGACCAGATCTGCATGGCCATTGTGAATAGGGTTGAATGTGCCGGGATACAGGACAGTAGTCATAGCATGCTCGTCTACAAAAAGAACCGATGATACATGACCATGACGATTGTGGCACCTGCCCCGTCCTTCTTATGGGAGCGCTATTACTGCGACGATTGTGTACGCCGGCATAGGCAGTAGTGCACGCTACCAGCTTTCTTTTGTCGGTCCACTTCCCAGCCATCAGGCAGTGTTTTGGGATCCAGCTGTGCATCAGTTTCAATATAAATGAGGCCGTCGGCCGTCAAACACGGACCAACCATAGGTAGCACTCGGCTTAGTTCATCGCTGGAGAAAGGTGGGTCAAGAAATACAAGATCGAACAACGCGTCAGGCGCCCGGTTCCGCAAATAATTTTCCGCTTGCAGGTTAAGGCAGTCAAAGCGCTGCGGGTCTTTTGTCAGGTTTTCAAATTGTTGCTTAAGATGCGAGCATACCTTGCGTGAGTATTCGATCAGCGTGACATGCTCGGCCCCCCGTGATAAGGCTTCAAGGCTGAGAATGCCGCTACCTGCATAGAGTTCTAGGCAGCGGCTATCTTTGACATGGTATTGTAGCCAGTTAAATAGGGTCTCACGTATTCTTGAGGGGCTGGGGCGAATTTGTGCGTAATCGGCAAAAGAAACTTTGCGGCTACGCCATTTTCCTCCGATAATTCGCACGTGGCGATTCTGCGCTTGTTCAGACATCTTGTTTCTGCATGTTATGTTGGCGCCTGATTGGCGGGTCCCAATGAGGGGGCTTTAATGGTGGGCGTTTATGGCAGACACTGAGCATAAGTAAGGACTTGCCTCGGATCTCTTCAGCCAAGTATTAGTCAAATTATCAATAGGATCACAATGAACGACAATGTTGCAGAAGAAAGTGAGGAAGGCAAGTCAGGGTTCTTCTCACGCATCAAGGCTGGTCTATCGAAAACTCGTACACGGCTGTCTGAAGGCATGGGGCGAGTGCTGCTGGGCGAAAAAGCGATTGATGAGGAGATGCTTGAGGAACTTGAAAACACCTTACTATCGGCTGACGTCGGTGTTGAAGCTACACGAGGTATCATTGCGTCTCTCACCCAACAGATTGCACGGAATGAATTAAACGATGCCACTGCCTTGATGGCGACTTTGCAGAACGAATTGACGAGCCTTCTGCAGGCTGTCGATGCGCCCTTAGTCGTGCCTTCTGCCACGACGCCATTCGTGATTTTGATGGTGGGCGTTAACGGTGCGGGAAAAACAACGACGGTGGGCAAGCTGGCAAAACGCTTTCAGGAGCAAGGCAAAAGCGTCATGCTGGCAGCAGGTGATACCTATCGCGCGGCAGCGGTTGAACAGCTTAAAGTATGGGGAGACCGTAACAATGTGCCCGTTATTTCTCAGGCAACAGGCGCAGACAGTGCGTCGGTAATTTTTGATGCCCTTGAAGCGGCCCGTTCTAGGGGCATTGATGTTTTGATTGCCGACACGGCTGGGCGTCTCCAGAGTAAGAAAAACTTGATGGAAGAGTTGGTAAAGATCCGGCGGGTGATGGGTCGTCTGGATCCTGCGGCACCCCACGAGGTGATGCTCGTGCTGGATGCCACAACCGGGCAAAATGCCATTTCTCAAGCACGTGAGTTCCTGAAGTCGGTGAATGTATCTGGTATCGCCATTACCAAGCTCGATGGTACCGCCCGTGGAGGCGTTGTGTTTGCTATTGCCAGTGAATTAAGCATTCCGATCCGGTTTATCGGCGTGGGTGAAAAGATTGATGATCTGCGACCGTTTGAGGCGCGGGATTTTGTCGAAGCGATTTTCGATAGCCACTCCCTCTCGTAAGCTGGATAGTCTTAAAGTGGATTGCCACGAGTAAGTTTGCAGTGATGATTACCGCAATGGGCCTTGCATGATTAATTTTGATCAAGTTAGTAAACGCTACGCAGGCGGACGTGAAGCATTGAGCCGTGTTAATTTTGAAATACCAGACGCTGAGATGGTGTTTCTTACGGGACACTCTGGTGCCGGTAAAAGTACCTTGTTAAAGCTGATCATCGTCATGGAGCGAGCTAGCCAGGGTCAGGTGTTTGTTCAGGGTACGAATCTTAATCGAGTGTCGCGACGTCAAATTCCTGCTATTCGGCGGGATATCGGTGTGGTGTTTCAGAATCACCAGTTGCTGTTTGATCGCACGGTTTTTCACAATGTCGCTCTGCCTCTGACGATTGCGGGCTACCAGCCGAGGGAAGTGGGACGGCGTGTAAGAGCTGCGCTGGCGAAAGTCGGTTTGAGTGACAAGGAGAAGCAACTGCCCATAGCGTTGTCAGGGGGTGAGCAACAGCGGGTTGGTATTGCCCGCGCTGTCGTCAATAAGCCGAGTCTGTTGCTGGCAGATGAGCCCACAGGAAACCTAGATCCTGGTCTTTCTGAGGAAATCATGAACCTTTTTGTGCAGTTTAATCAGGTTGGCGTGACTGTTCTCATCGCATCTCATGACTTGTCATTAATTTCGCGCATGAATCGTCGCCAATTGAAACTCGGTGATGGGCGGCTACTGGAAGATACGGCTGCAGGAACAAACGGAGGTCTGTCGTAATGCCGACCGTTAACGCTCGTCCCGGCGCCAGTGTATCTGCGCGCAGTCTGCGTGATCGGTGGCAGGGGTATGTGGCGCATCATCGGCGCGTGGCTTGGGAGAGTCTGCAGGACTTGCTGGACGTCTGGTTGTCGAGTTTGATGACTTGGTTGGTGATCGGTATCGCGCTGGCTTTACCCACTATTTTGTATCTGATTTTGAGCAACATTACGAGCCTTAGCGGTGACTGGGATGGCCGACCGCGGATTAGCGTCTATTTAAGCGCCACCGCTAGTGAAGCTGATGGACGCGCTTTTGCTCTGGGGCTACAGAAGGACGCTCGGATAGCCAGTCTCGTGTATATCAGCCCTGCCGACGCGCTATCTGAATTTACTGAGCGTTCAGGTTTTGGCGATATTATGGCGACACTCGATCGCAACCCGTTGCCCGCGGTCATCGCTGTAGAGCCTTTAGCGCGGCAGGCGGTGCAGTTGAAGTTGTTAGTTGCTCAGTTAGCGTCAGAACCCTTGGTTGAGACAGTCTCATTCGATCTGGCTTGGATTGAGCGCCTATTTGCGATCCTAGCGTTGGCAGAACGCTTTGTGACGGCGCTTGGCAGTTTTCTCGGCTTGGGCGTTTTGCTGGCGATAGGCAACACAATTCGGCTCGCGATTGAAAATCGGCGCGCCGAGATTGAGGTGGTAAAACTCGTGGGTGGCACTGACAGTTTCGTTCGACGGCCTTTTCTCTACCTCGGTTTTTGGTACGGGCTCGGTGGCGCGGTAAGTGCGTGGTTACTAGTTGTTGTAAGCTTAATGTTCCTAGCCGGCCCCGTTGAAAACCTGCTGGCTGCGTACCAAGGAGATTTTGACGTGGTTGGTTTGGGCTTTTGGCAGAGTATTGTATTGCTGTCTGTGGGTGGTAGTTTGGGCGTTATCGGTGCAGCTTTAGCGGTAGGGCGGCACCTGAGTAAGATCGAACCAGCCTAAGGTTACAATCCACACAGCCATGAGCGCCGTACCTGACTGTAGTTGAGTTTGACGTGAGGCATTAGCATCGGTGCTAATTCGCAGTCTCGTTCCTTGAATGCTAGAATCCGCCCTCTCGAATTAAGAGATGCCTATGAATACCAGTATCCAGCCACTTCACCTTGTGTCGCCAGGCGCGAACCTTGAAGCCTACATCCAAGTGGTAAACACGATTCCGTTGCTATCAGTTGAGGAAGAGCGTGAGTTAGCCCTGCGTTTGTATGAAGACGGTGATCTTGAGGCAGCACGACGTATGGTGATGGCACACCTGCGATTTGTTGTATATATCGCCAAATCTTACTCAGGCTATGGTCTAGCCGAGGCTGACCTGATCCAAGAAGGTAATGTTGGCCTGATGAAAGCCGTTCGTCGTTTTAATCCGGAGTTCGGTGTACGTCTGGTGTCGTTTGCAGTGCATTGGATTAAGGCAGAAATGCATGAGTTTATTCTCAAAAACTGGCGCATCGTAAAAGTCGCGACGACCAAGGCACAGCGCAAATTATTTTTTAACCTGCGCAGTAGTAAAAAACGTTTGGGCTGGATGAATGACAAAGAAGTGCACTTTGTGGCCGGTGAACTCGGCGTTGAGCCGCATCAAGTGCGGCAGATGGAAGGGCGTTTGTCTGCTCACGATGAAGCGTTTGACGGCGGACCTGATGAGGACGATGAGTTTCTTTCGCCGTCACGCTATCTCGAAGACGTTGAAGGTGACCCCGCACAAATTATTGAACGACAGAACAGCTCACGTGGTCGTCAGCGTCAGCTGGCTGAGGCGTTCACGCACCTTGACGATCGCGCCCGCCACATTATTCAGCAACGGTGGTTGCAGGATAACAAGGCGACGCTGCATGAATTGGCGGAATATTTCGGTATCTCTGCCGAGCGGGTGCGGCAGCTAGAGAAAAATGCGATCAAAAAGCTGCGTTTTGAGTTTGATCTGTAGGCACCGATCGTACGCTATTGTCACGTTTGGCTGTCCCCGCTAACTCCTTTCTCCGCCTCTTTCTCTACTAACAGGGTTTCACCATGCCTAAATGGGCTTTCTTGTTCGCCGCCGTCAGTGGCTTGTTGAGTGTTGGATTGGGGGCGTTTGCGGCCCATGGCTTGCGCGGTCGCCTCGACACGCGCCTGATGAATGTCTTTGAGACCGGTGTCAGCTATCAATTCACGCATACGTTAGCGCTTTTCGGTGTCTGCATTTTAATGACGCTTTGGGAGCGCCATTGGGCTTTGATCTATGCCAGTTATGCTTTTATGCTGGGCATCATTTTGTTTTCTGGCAGCCTCTATCTGCTCGCCCTAACCCATATGAAATGGCCCGGACCCATCACGCCGTTAGGCGGTCTGTTTTTTATGGTCGGCTGGGCACTGCTGGCAGTCGCAACTTGGCAGAAGGCAGCCTGATGTCATTAGAATTTGATCGTCGTCAGATTCGCAGTTATGTTATTCGGGCTGGACGAATGACGCCGGGACAGATCAATGCGCTTGAGACCCAGTGGTCTGAGTACGGTATCGAGCCGACAGATGAGCTGCTATTGGTAGATGCCTTGTTCCCGCGTGTTGCACCCGTTGTACTCGAGATCGGCTTTGGAATGGGGGACTCCCTGTTCGAGATGGCCCAGACAAATCCTGACCTCAATTTTATCGGCGTTGAGGTTCATCGTCCGGGTGTAGGTCACTTGCTACACCGGGCTGCTGAGGCCGAACTGACGAATCTAAGGGTGATGTCGGAGGACTCTGTTGGTATTTTAGCGAACTGTATACCTGAAGGTGCGCTGGCTACCATTCAGATTTTTTTTCCCGATCCTTGGCACAAGAAAAAACACCATAAACGGCGTTTAATCAGTTCTGAATTTTTGACCCTAATATTCAGTTGTCTGGCGCCAGGTGGCATTCTACATGTGGCAACGGACTGGGCACCTTATGCCGAAGCGATTGACGAGGTCCTTGGCGGACATCCGGGTTTTAGTGCGGCGACGCCACCAGCGCGACCTGTCACTAAGTATGAAAGGCGTGGTTTACGCCTCGGTCATGAGGTGTTTGATCGCGCCTGGTGTCGGGCTGGGTCTAGCTGAGAGTTTGAACCGGACGTGCGCCCTGGTTAACCGAAAATAGGGAGCAGTTGCGGGTCAATCGACGAGCAGTAACACATCATTCAGAAACTGAATACCCAAGTCTGTTGCGCGCAACCCCTCGGCGCTCGATACTAGCAGTCCTCTCGGCGCTGCTTTCGCGACAAGTTCATCCAGACTGGTTCTAGGCAAACCCGTGCGTGCCTCGTAAGTTTGCCAACTAAAGCCTGCGTTTAACCGTAGCCCGTTCATAAGAAATTCCAGCTGTAGGCTATCCGTCTTAATCGGCGAAAGGCGGCGGTTGGGCGCGTTCAAGTAGTCCCTCGGCACTCGGGTCTTGGTCGTCCGTTGGCGAAGGTTTTGGATAGATAATTTGCCATGAGCACCGGCGCCAATACCGAGATAGTCACCAAATTGCCAGTAGTTCAAGTTATGGGCACTGCGCCGTTCTGGCTGACTAAAGGCGGAGACCTCGTAGCGTGAATACCCTGCCTCGGCAAGTTGAGTAAGGCCTGTGCTGTAGATTTCCCAAAGCTTGTCGTCGTCGGGAAGTATCGGCGGCTTGTTGTAGAAACGCGTGTTTGGCTCGATGGTGAGTTGATACCAAGACAGATGTTCCGGGCCCAGTTTAATTGCCTGATCTAGATCGCTCATGGCCGCCGCTACGGATTGGCCCGGCAGCCCATGCATGAGGTCAATGTTGATGTTGGTAAAGCCCGCCTGTCGGGCAACAGTGAATGCGCGCTGGGCTTCAGATGCGCTATGCATACGTCCCAGTGCAGCCAGCTGCTCGTCGTTGAAGCTTTGTACGCCGATGCTCAGCCGATTGATGCCGACGTCGACATAGCCACTAAATTTTTCGTAGTCGGTAGTGCCGGGGTTCGCTTCAAGTGTTATCTCAATGGATGGATCGAAGGGCAGACGTTGCGCTACGCCAACGAGCAGGGTGTTCATGGCCTCGGCAGTAAACAAACTTGGCGTGCCACCGCCGAGAAAAATTGAGGTGAGTGGCGGCTGCTCATCGAGAAGCTTCAGGTCGTCGTCCAGATCCCGCAGCAATTGTGTCACATAAGCGGCTTCGGGCAACTCGCCTGTAACTGCATGGGAGTTGAAATCGCAGTAAGGACATTTGCGTGCGCACCAGGGGAAGTGTACATAAAGGCCTAGGGTTTGATGCTCACTATCGGTTCTCATAGAAGCCTTCTAACAATGAGCGCAAGGCTTGACCGCGATGACTCACCGCCTGTTTCTCTGCAGGGCTCAGTTCTGCGGCGCTGCGGTTAAGGACTGGATCAAAAAACACTGGATCGTAGCCAAAGCCCTGTGAACCACGTGGCGCCAGGAGAATTTTGCCGTGCCAGGTACCTGTGGCGATGCGTGGCCAGGGATCCAGAGCATGTTTTAGCATGACAATCACACAGCGAAAACAAGCAGATCTTTGCTCCTCCGCAACAGGTTCGAGCGCTTGTAATAGCTTTGTCGTGTTGTCTTGATCGGTAGCATCGGACCCTGCATAACGGGCAGAGTAAATGCCTGGCTGGCCGCGTAACGCGGCAACTTCGATACCAGAGTCATCTGCTAGCGCGGGCAAACCGCTACACTGAGCCGCATAGCGTGCCTTGATAATCGCGTTTTCAATAAACGTGGTACCGGTTTCTTCAGGGCTTTCGATACCCAGAGAATCTTGCGTCACCAAATTGAAATGATCTGGTAAGAAGTTCATGAGTTCGTTCACTTTGTTCTGATTGCTGCTGGCCAGAACCAGGGTCTGTTTTGAAGACATTAAAGTTCGTTTACGTCCTTATGATAATAGATAGCATGACCGTTATGAGGCTAAGCTTGGGAAGGCTTTTCTTTATTAGATTTGCTGCTACTGGTAGTAGTCCCTGACAAAGGCTAATTCATAAGTCTCACTGGCGTCCTCCGGCAGGATAAAAAGAACAAAGCGTAGGGTATCACGGACATCGACTAACTGGTTGGCCAGATAATAGATCGCGTCTTGTTCCATGACCTCTGTAAACGCCAAAATTTGGCGTTGGTTGAGGAGATTTGTAGCGGTTCCTCGAATAGTGGCTTTGATGGGTAGACCATCCCTGCGGATCGAGACATTAGTGACGATACGGTTGTCTGAGCGCGTTATCCCGTGGCTGGCGGCGACATCTGCAGGAATCAGGCGGCTGCTCAGGGTCGTGTAATGAATTTCATAGCCTTGCCACTTGATAAACTGATCTGCCTGGCAGGTTTGCCCTAGCAACTGCCCTAACAGCTGTACCAATAGCGCCATGACGAACCAATTTTTCATTTTTTTTGTGCCTCTGAGCCCAAAACACCGCACGATACGCCACAAATTTCACGCATCGGCTGCTGCCATGCTCCCACCGAGCAATTCTGAGTGGCAGGGGTCGGGTGTCTCATGGCAATCCGAGAATGACACCAGCAGGAATGCCGAGCATTTTTGCTAACGGTGCAATAACCAAATAATCATCAATAAGGTTCAGCACGACAAACACCAAAATAATAGACAAGTCTAGCCCGCCCATCGGCGGCAGCAACTTGCGAGCGGGGGCGCAAATAGGTTCGGTGATCTGGTAGACCAGAGCCAATGCTGGGTGGCTTGACGAGGGTGCGATCCAGCTTGCAATAACCATGGCGATCAGCGCCAGAAAATAAATATTGAAAATGGTTGAGAACAGCCCGAGCAGCACCCACGGGATGTACAACGGCGAGAATAAAGGGCCGCCTGCTAAGCCCATAATCAACATAACCGCTAGCAGCTGGACGATAAAGGCAACCCCTAAGGTGGCGAGATCGACCCCGAGAACTGTGGGTAGCAAAACGCGGAGGGGGCGGATAATCGGGTCTGTGATTTTAACGATGCCCTGGCAGATAGGGTTGTAATAATCGACTCTAGAGATCTGCATCAACAACCGCAGCAAGAGCAAAAAGCTGTAAATCCCAAAGAATGTCTGAACCAGATAGATACCGGCATTGGCTAAATTTTGTTCCATGGGACTCCTGTTAACCGTGTTTCTAACCTTAGCATTGCCCTTGCAATGATAAGGCTGAGAAAAACGATTTTTGAAAAAAGACTGTTGAAAAGCGCCGCTAAAAGAGCGGTGTAAAAGATGATCTGGTTCGATGATACGTACGAAGCTGACATATAGAGCGGATGTCTCGAAATCACGTGGACAGATATTACTCGAATTATCGGCCGGACTCTAAGATTTCGAGGCTGACCTAGGGCCGAATATTGCGGTACCAATGCGAACCCAGGTCGCTCCCTCTTTGATCGCCGACTCAACATCGCCGCTCATTCCCATAGAGAGCTGGTCGAATTCATTCAATGGTTCACCATAGCGTTGTTGTGTTGCCTGAAGCAATTCTCGTAGTCTTTGAAATGGCAGTGCCTGGGCAGCCAAATCCTTTTCCGCTCGGGGAATCGCCATCAAACCGCGAAGCTTCAGGCGCGGCAATGACAAAATTGTTTCTACCAGGGCGTCTAGGTCTCTAGGTTTAATGCCACTTTTACTGTCTTCGTCGTCGATATTGATTTGTATCAGAACACGCAGTGGCGACAGGCTATCCGGGCGCTGCTGCGCCAATCGGGTGGCAACTTTTTGGCTGGCGAGCGTGTGTACCCAGTCAAAATGCTCGGCGATCGGTCTTGTTTTATTAGATTGGATGCCTCCGATGTAATGCCAGATGGGCGCAGGCTCGAGGATTTCACCCTTGAGTGCTTGAATCTTAGTCACCGCTTCTTGCAAATAATTTTCACCGAAGTCTCGTTGACCGGCTGTTAGCAACGTTCTGATTTCAGCGATATCACGTGTTTTGCTGACGGCTAACAAGGCAACACCGCTCGAATCGCGCGGGTATTGTGCTTCCAGCGTCGTGATGGCGTCAGTCATCTGAGCTAGGCGTGCCAGCAGTGCATTATCTGCCTGCGGTTCGAAATGGTGGGTCAATGTAGCTCCTTAACGGACCGTTGCGCCGTTGTCGTTCGGTTGTGTTGTGGGTCTCTGTCGCAGTTGATGGCGACTGCTGGGCAGCTAAACTCAGCATGCCCGATGACTAAACAGTGGTTTATTCATCCATTCAATAATACTATTGGGCGCTAGGCGTCAGCTTAATTAGATCATGCGTCGAGCCACGTCATTCGCCATAGACCGCGCTGTGCGGCGGTCCAGCAGTTGGGTTAAGCCTGCTGATCCACCTAGAGCCGCTCGATAAGGGACAACTCCATGGATATTACAGAACTATTAGCATTTAGTGAGAAACAGGGTGCCTCAGACCTGCATCTATCGTCGGGGCTGCCACCGATGATACGAGTAGATGGTGACATCCGTCGTATTAATTTGCCAGCACTGGACCATAAAGAAGTGCACCAGCTGATCTATGAGATTATGAATGACAAGCAGCGCAAAGACTATGAGGAGTTCTTTGAGTGTGATTTTTCGTTCGAGATTCCTGGCATTGCTCGCTTTCGGGTCAATGCCTTCAATCACAACCGCGGCGCCGGTGGCGTTTTCCGGACTATTCCCTCTAAGGTCCTGACTATGGACGACCTGGGAATGGGGCAGGTATTCAAGAATATTGCGGAGACACCCCGCGGTTTAATCACCATTACGGGCCCTACAGGTTCTGGCAAAAGCACGACCTTGGCCGCCATGATGGACTACATTAACGACAATCGATACCAGCATATTCTGACGATTGAAGACCCCATTGAATTTGTTCACGAGAGCAAAAAGTGCCTGGTCAACCAGCGTGAGGTCCACCGCGATACACTCGGCTTTAATGAAGCCCTGCGATCAGCACTGCGAGAGGACCCAGATATCATTCTGGTGGGGGAGATGCGTGATCTTGAAACCATCAAGCTAGCGCTTGAAGCCGCAGAAACGGGACACATGGTGTTTGGCACGCTGCATACGTCTTCAGCGGCCAAAACCATTGACCGGGTAATTGACGTTTTTCCCTCGGCGGAAAAAGCCATGGTGCGATCCATGTTGTCAGAATCGCTGGCGGCTGTGGTTTCCCAGAATCTGCTGAAGAAAGCGGGCGGCGGGAGAATTGCGGCGCATGAGATCATGCTGTGTACGCCGGCTATTCGAAATCTGATTCGAGAAGACAAAGTAGCGCAGATGTATTCTGCGATTCAAACCGGCGGTCAGATGGGGATGCAAACGCTGGACCAGTGTCTGAAGTCATTAGTTGAGAAAAAGTTGGTCAGTCGCGAAGCTGCTCGAGAAAAAGCCAAAATGCCTGACGATTTCAAATAGTCGGGTTTAGGTAAGAAAAGACAAACGGGTAAATTTAAGTAGGGTGAGCAGAGTCCACTATGATTGATTTTGACAAGCTATTGAAGGTCGTCGTGGATCAGGGCGCCTCTGATTTGTTTATTACGGCAAGCTTGCCTCCCTCCATTAAGGTTAGGGGCAAGATGATGCCCATGTCGAAAACGCCGCTGACCCCAGAGCAGGCAAGAGACATGGTTCACAGCACTATGTCTGAGGCCCAGGTGCAAGAATTTGAGGCAGAGCGAGAATGTAACTTTGCGATTCATTCGCCTGTAGCGGGTCGATTCCGTGTCAGCGCATTTTATCAACGCAATTTTGCAGGGATGGTACTGCGGCGCATCGAAACCCTTATCCCCAGCGTTGACGATCTAAAACTGCCAGACATCATCAAGCAGTTGTCTATGACCAAGCGTGGCCTGATTATCTTTGTCGGCGCGACGGGCACAGGTAAATCGACCTCATTGGCGTCGATGATCGGGTATCGCAATGCCAATAGTAAGGGCCACATCATTACCATCGAAGACCCTATTGAATTCATTCATGAACACCAAGGTTGCATGGTGACCCAACGTGAGGTGGGTGTCGACACGCCGAGTTTTGATATCGCATTGAAGAATACACTGCGGCAGGCGCCGGATGTCATTATGATTGGCGAGGTCAGAACGCGTGAAACCATGGATTATGCGCTGGCATTTGCTGAGACCGGGCATCTGTGTTTAGCGACGCTCCATGCGAATAACGCCAACCAAGCGCTGGATCGTATTATTAACTTTTTCCCTGCCGACCGGCATCGTCAGGTATGGATGGATCTGTCATTGAATTTGCGTGGCATGGTTGCCCAGCAACTGCTGCCAACGGTAGATGGCACAGGCCGTCGTGCCGTGATCGAGGTACTGATCAACACGCCGCTTGTGTCCGATATGATTCGTAAAGGGGAAGTTCATATGCTCAAAGAGTTGATGTCGAAGTCTGGTGAGCAAGGGATGCAAACTTTTGATCAGGCGCTCTTCCTGCTCTACAGCGCGGGTGATATCAGCTACGAATCAGCATTGGCATCTGCAGATTCTGCCAATGATCTACGTTTGATGATCAAGCTGGCGGGCGACGGTCCGGCAATAGGCACGGCAGCGCAGGGCTTATCGCTGGAAGCAAATATCGAGGACTCCGGCCGGCGGCGTTAATGGACTGCCCTACTTCCAGGGCTCATTGCTTCGGGGTGAAGTTGGTAGGGGGTAGGCTCCGAAAATACGTTTCAAGAATTAGTTGCGCTGCAATCGCATCGATATTGCCGCGGTGGTCGCTCCTCAGCCGCGCCTCGTAACTCGAGAGACGTTCATCGATGGTTTGGTGCGGTAAATTGAAACGGCCCGTCAAACGCCGGGCAAATTTTTCTGCCCTGAGCGCGATAGGTCCCATCGAGTCATCCATATTGAGGGGCAAGCCCACGACCAACAGCCTTGGTTGCCAGTGTTTGATCAGCGCCTCAATGTCAGCCCAGACTGGAATGCCGTCGCGGGCCGAAATAATCCCAATAGGCGTTGCTGACCGGGTCAAGCCCTGCCCCACCGCCACGCCAATCTTCTTCGTGCCAAAATCAAACCCCATGACGATCAGTGCAGGCTCAATCATGGCCGGCAGACCAATTGGTAAGATGCAGATCAATACCCAGCAACTTAGCAGCCTCGGTGCGGCGATTAGCGACCGGTGTTGAGAACACGATGGAAGTGCTGCAGGGCGTTAACAGCCAGATAGATTCGGCTATCTCTGTCTCTAACTGGGCCGCTCCCCAGCCGGCATAGCCAAGATAAGCATTGATATGAGTCGGTGAGAAGCCCTTGATTAGGTCGTCGATTAATTCATCGCATGCAGTGAGGTGAATGTCATTATTTAGCGCGCGTGTACCGGGGTACTGACGCTCGCCGGAATGCAGGAAAAACAAGCGGTCGCGTTCTACTGGCCCGCCGTCAAATACCGGGCAATGCAATTTCTTTGGCACATCAACGAGTAGTTCAGATATTGGGCGGGTGAGCGGTCGATTAATCATCAGACCAAAAGCGCCTTGTGGGCTGTGATCTATAATCAGAGAAACAGACTGGTCAAAATAATCGTCTTGATGAAAAGCACTAGGAATAGCCACTAAAAGCTGGTTTTTGAAGTTTTCAAACGCCGAATCTCCAGAAGTATTGACAAAAGCCGTCATATCAATAGCTCCTCAAAGAGCGATTCTTGCGGAACTGCCAGGTGCGGATGATTTCAAGTACGTCGGTGCTCTGCCGCAGCTCGTCAGGAAAAGGCGCGTAGGGGGCAGCCAGGCGCACTATATTGATGGCTGCATCATCGAGCACTGTGTGTCCGGATGACTCGAGCAATATGACCTCTTTGAGGCTGCCATCAGGGCGGATGGCAGCCAGTAGCCGTAAGCTGCCATAGAGTTTGCCGCTTCTGGCTTCGGTTGGAAGGTTAAGGTTGCCAAATTTTTCGACTTTACGCCGCCAAGAGTTTAAGTAATACGCATCAGCACTTGCGGCCGTCGACATGCTGGTGAGGCGCTTAACGCGGGGTCGCTTGGCGTAGACTTGTCGTTGATTATCCAGTCGTGCCTCCAAACTCGCGATTTCCAGGCTGCGTTGCAGAAGCGTCTTTTTAGTTGGATTCTGGCTGATTGTCTTCTCGGTCTCTGAGCTTGGGTCCTCGGTCGCGGCTTTTTTGTCAGACTTGGCAGTAGTGGTTATGACCGCTTGCTGAGTCTGTTTGATGGCGGGTGCGCTGGGGCTTTGCGCTTGCGGCGTAGTCTCACGAATCACCGTGTCATGGAACTCAGCCTCGGTCGGCGAGGTCAGCAGCGCCTTTTTTTCCAGCGTGCCGCTGCCGGCCTGATTGAACTGCGCCATGAAATCTGCTTTTTCGGGTTTACTTTGGCTCATATGCTGGGCCAGTGTGACCTCCATTGTATGTGGAGGTGGGGCCTTGTCGGCAAACGTAAAGGTCACCCCTAGCAATAGCGCGGCATGCAGCGCGCCCGCAAGGAAAACCGTAAAGCTGAGCCGGTCAACCGGGGTAATCGCTGCTGCGGGTGCCTCGGGCGCTGTTTTGTAGACTTGGTTAGCTGCTGCCATCGCTGCAGAATGCCTCAATAAATGTCATGTAGTCTCCGGCAATATCCAGATCAAACGCTTTATCAAGTTCGCGGATGCAGGTAGGACAGGTGACATTGATTTCAGTCAGATAGTCACCGATGACATCTATGCCGACGAAGTATAGACCTCTAGCTTTCAGTGCCGGCCCAACCTGAGCGCAAATCCAGCGATCCCTCTCTGTCAGTGGGCGCGCGACGCCCTCACCGCCGGCAGCCAAATTGCCGCGGTTCTCGCCTTCGGCGGGAATTCTGGCCAAGGCGTACGGTATGGGCTCACCGTTGATGAGTAAAATACGCTTATCGCCCTGTTTGATCTCGGGAATGAATTTCTGGGCCATGGTTTGGGTCGTGCCCTGCTGTGTGAGCGTCTCAATAATAACCCCTAGGTTACCGTCGCCCGGCTTGACACGAAAGATAGATGCGCCGCCCATGCCATCGAGAGGTTTGAAAATAACGTCCTGGTGTTTTGAATAAAAAGCACGCAGTTGATTGGCGTCTCGACTGACTAAATGGGGCGGGCAACACTGGGGAAATTGAAGGGCAAATAGTTTTTCGTTGCAATCGCGAATGCTGCCCGGCCGGTTGAATACCCGCAGACCAGCAGCCTCTGCCATTTCAAGCATGTAGGTGGTGTAGATGTACTCCATATCGAAGGGCGGATCCTTACGCATCAACACGGCGTCAAGTTCATGGAGTAGGCCGTCATGCGTTGCTATGGTTGAATACCAGTTTGTCAGATCGTATTGCAACGACACTTCTGCAAAACTCCCCCATACCTGACCATCTGAAATCCGAAGATCGGCTTGCTGCATAACGTAAACGGTCCAGCCGCGTGCCTGCGCTGCGAGCATCATGGCCAGCGTGCTGTCTTTTTTTGGGTTGATGGTATCTATGGCGTCCATAATAACGCCCAGTTTAAAACTCAAAATGGCGGCTCCTGCAGTGGATACAGCTGGTCTGTTTGGGTCAGCACGTCTCGATCAAGTATTCCCGGTATCCCAGCAGCTGTGATAATCGAAAGGCGCAATTCAGGACTGGTTTTTCTACCATGGTGCGTCACAGTGATGGCCAGAACCCACGATTGTAAACCACTTGTACCACTTATGTGGTAAAAATCCTTTACTTGTCTGGTACTTATAGTTGGACTCTAACGACTGTGTTAAAAAAAAAGTGTAAGCTACCGGCCGGAAACGCTAATTCGGATTTTTGGCTGGTTATCTGATGATAGGTAGGACGTATGGAAGATAATTTTGAGGGCGTCAGGGTCATGGTTATCGATGACAGCAAGACAATCCGCCGAACAGCAGAAACACTCCTTGCAAAAGCGGGTTGCGATGTCACCACGGCGACTGATGGTTTTGATGCGCTCGCTAAAATTGCCGATACTCAGCCAGCGATTATTTTTGTCGATATCATGATGCCAAGGCTTGATGGTTACCAGACTTGTGCGCTTATCAAGAACAATAAGGCATTCAAGACGACGCCGGTTATTATGCTTTCGAGTAAGGATGGATTGTTTGACCGGGCTAAAGGGCGGATTGTTGGTTCAGATCAGTATTTGACCAAGCCATTCAGTAAGGATGAGCTGTTGAGTGCGATTCGTGATCACGTCAAGGCGGCGGATTAATCTCATGGCCTGGAGAACATAGAGACATGACAAAAGTATTAGTAGTAGATGACTCCCCGACGGAGATCTTTCATTTCAAAGATCTGCTGGAGAGTCTCGGCTACAAGGTCATTACTGCTGAAAATGGTCGCGATGGCGTAGCCATGGCGACGGCAGAGCAGCCGGACGTGGTCCTGATGGATATTGTTATGCCGGACATGAACGGCTTTCAGGCAACTCGGCAAATATGCCGTGGCGCTACAACGAGTCACATTCCGGTTATTATTGTCAGTAGCAAAGATCAAGAAACTGACAAGGTCTGGGGCCAGCGACAAGGCGCCAGCGGTTACCTGACTAAACCCGTAGATGTTGATGCGCTATTGTCAGTTATGAAGAGTTTGATTACTCAATGAGCGACGTAAAAGCGTATGCGATGCTCATGGCATTGGCTCAGCGCAGCCAAGAGATGGCGGTTGAATTGCCCGCGAAGGAAAATGCCCAAACGCATTGGAACGGCCTTGGTTTCAGTTTGCTCGGTCAGCGGTTTGTAGCGCCGATGAGCGAGGTTGCAGAACTTATGCGTCTGCCTCAGGCCACAAGATTGCCGGGTGTGAAATCATTTGTGATCGGTGTGGCTAACGTCCGTGGTCGACTCATGGCGTTACTCGATCTGGCGATATTCTTTGGCGCAAATTCGGGCTTGCCGAAAACACAGCGCAGAGTGCTGGCAGTCGAAGATGATGAGCAATATTTTGGTTTTTTGATTGAAGAGTCGCTAGGAATGCAGCATTTTCCGAGCGATGCCTTTGATGAGAACATTGAAGAGATAGATGTGATGTTTCAACCCTTCGTTAAGGGGTGTTATCGCGTCGCCGGTGCTGTTTGGCCGGTAATGAGTCTGAAAACACTGGCCGCAGATCCTGGCCTCGAGAAGCTGGCTGACTCGAGCTCGATGAGGCCGATAGATAGCAAGGAAGAGTAATGGTGGACAAATCCGGTACGGTGGGCAATCCGAGCAAGCGTTCAAAAATCGCGTTAATGGTGGTAGCGCTGGTGTTACTGCTAGGCGGATACGTCGGTAACTATTACCTTGTCAATGTGGATGTGACGAGAACCGCGAGTTACTTGCACGACGCGAATCAATTGAAGGTGCTTACCCAACAAATTGTGAACCACGGTAATCAGGCCGCCATGGGCCAGTTGGCCATGTTTCCTTTGCTGACACAGGATCGTGGCGCGTTCGACGCCAGCCTCAGTGAGCTGAAAAATGGCAATCCAGTACTGGGCTTGCCGGCCTCGCCCGCCTCGCTTCAGCCGCTGATTAGCAAGGTGACAACGCTTTGGAACGGGTCTCGCGCTGATGTCAATAATATCCTCGGAAATCGCGATGTCTTGGTCTCAATGCGCGATATTGCCAGTGATCTGACCATTACTCTGACGGCAATTGAGCAGGAAAATCGTAAGGTTGTGGCGGCTATGCTGCTGTCTTCAGCACCTGCTAGTGAAGTTGTCTTGGCACAGCGCCAGAGTCAGCTGACTGAGCGCATGTCGCGTAGTTTGGAAAGCGTTCTGCAGGCAGGTGGAACGCAAAACCTAGTGGATAATTTTGCCAATGACCAAGAGACATTCCAGCGAGTGCTTGCTGGTTTGACGAGTGGTGACAGAGAGCTGCAGATAAAAGCCGCAACCAACTCGGATGTCCGCGCCAGTCTGGCCAAAATTGAAGAGTTGTACCGTTCGGTCGCCACTCGCAGTAATGAAATTTTTGCGCAGGCGAAGAATGTTGCAAGCGTGAAACAGTCAGCACTCGCGTTGAGCCTCAGTAGTGCTGAGTTTGCTGCATTGCTGGATTCTTTGGTGGATGCCTATGAAGATAATAAGGGCACCGGTATTGTGTCGCCGATGATTGGGCTGGGTCTCGCTCTTGCTGCGTTCTTTGTGATGCTGGTGTTGGGTCTCACGTTAGCGCGTCAGGCAAGGGATAGCGTCAATGAAACCGCCAGTCAGAACGAACAAAACCAAGCCGCAATTCTGCAGCTTTTAGACGAGCTAGCAGATTTGGCTGATGGTGATTTGCGCGTCCAGGCAACCGTCACTGAGAATTTTACCGGCGCTATCGCCGACTCGATTAACTTTTCAATCGACACAATGCGGACCATGGTTTCGCGGATTAACGAGACCTCTGCAGAGGTGGCTACAGCAGCCGATCAGACCCGTAATTCTGTCAGTCAGTTATCAGAAGCTTCGCAGCGCCAAGCGAAAGAAATTGCCGACGTATCAGAGGCCGTCAACGAGATGGCAGTATCTATTGATCAGGTTTCTTACAATGCGGCTGAATCTTCATCTGTTGCAGAGCGATCGGTGGATATTGCGAGCAAGGGCGCGATCGTGGTGCAGAATACTATCGGCGGTATGGACAAGATCCGCGGCCAAATCCAGGAGACTGCCAAGCGTATCAAACGTCTGGGAGAGAGCTCACAGGAAATTGGCGATATTGTTTCTTTGATTAACGATATTGCCGACCAGACGAATATTCTCTCGCTGAACGCAGCCATTCAAGCTTCTATGGCAGGCGACGCTGGTAAAGGCTTTGCGGTCGTGGCCGACGAAGTTCAGCGCCTAGCAGAGCGCTCTGGTGCTGCTGCCAAGCAGATTTCCGCCCTCGTAAAAACTATTCAGAGCGACACCAATGAAGCAGTTTCTTCGATGGAGCAAACCACAGCAGAAGTGGTTCAGGGAACCCGCCATGCGCAAGACGCGGGTGTTTCGCTGGGTGAAATTGAAGGCGTGTCGAAGACGCTGGCAGAAATTATTGAAAATATCTCTGACGCGGCCCGCCAACAGGCAGCTTCTGCTGGCAAGATTTCCAACACCATGAAGAGTATTGAAGAGATTACTTCTCAAACTACCGAGGGTACCAAGTCAACGGCTACCGCTGTTGGTAATCTGGCTGATATGACGAATGATTTGCGCTCCTCGGTGACGGGTTTCAAACTACCGAGTAGATAACATCACCAGATGCCAAATCGACAGGAAATGCTGTTTACAGTTAGCTGAAGTAGGAAGACGATGAGCGCGACTCAGGATTATGTAGCACTTGACTGGATTAAGGGGGAGATAGCCCAGACCC
>JBLHVI010000053.1:0-20019 GCA_047630175.1 Candidatus Azotimanducaceae bacterium | reverse complement strand
CATCAGCGAATGGTGCCATCCATCTTGATTAGCAACTCGTCAAGACATCGACTGACAGCGGTACAAATACGAATACGCTCTACCTGTGGCCAAGTCATCGTTTGGCCATCGTTGATCAGATCAAGTGTTTGCTGGGGTGTCAGGCGGGCGATCAGGCTTGATGGCAGTCGATGGCGTTTTTTCGGCATGATGGTGATATCCGATGTGTAGTGTTGAGTCATCAGGCTAAATGCGCCCCGAGCCATAACGTTGAGTGGATACTGGTCGCGGAGCAACTCCATCGTCCAGGGGTATACGGCTCTTAACCACTCACGAGCAGCCGATTGATAAATAGCACCGATTTGGGTGAACAGATTCTGTTGAATGTTGGGATCCTGAATTGCCCACAACACCATAGGGTTGGCCTGGCTGCTAATGGTGTGGTTAACGCCATACATTCTCGCTAGCCGTTTGGCTGGCAGGTCGTCACTGACGGAACCGTCAACCCACTTACGTGATGATACATACGGTTTGCGTTTGCCCTTGCTGTTTTTCGCCATCAGCGTCACTGCAGGAAACAGGCCCGGGATAGCGCATGACGCGAGCACGGCCTCATGGATTAGAGCGTTAGGTGAGGTCACAGCATTCAGCAGTCTCGAGCGCTGCATGATTTCTTTGGGTGCTACAGAAATATTGATATATCTACCAGTCTTCTCGAAAGCTTCCAAGAAAGTCATGTCTGGTATCAGCGCCTCGATCATGGCTTTGACATCATATTGATCGAGTGCGCGATTAGGCGATTCGCGGTGCGGGGCCTCGACGGCGTCGCGAAAGAAAGCTGTCATGATGTTGTCGTGAAAGCGTGCTTGGAGCTCATGTTTACTATGCGTGCCAATGAGTGCTGCGACGATAGCACCGGCGCTGGAGCCAGATATAATGCGTGGCAACAAGCCCTCGTTAAACAGCGTTTTGACTACGCCCAAATGGAAAGGTCCTAGTGAGCCTGCGCCACTGAGCATCAGGGATGTGTGTCCATAACCGAGGCTAACACGTCGAAATAAGTCCAACTTGGCTTTTTTTGACAAAGTACGATTAGGCACATTAGCAAGAAAATTTAGCGCCTCGACAATGGCCGAGGTGTAGTCATTGATTAGATTTTTTGTACCATGTTGGGCTTTTGTGTACAATTTTGGTGCGCCCATGCCGCCCATATTGCCGTGTATACCTTCGTTTAAGTAGTAGCACAGTCCGTCTATGTCGTCGGTATCAATCAGTTGTCGCAGCTCTTTGTGACGTCGACGGATGACTTTGTAGTCGAATTCCTTTGTCTCATCAGTCGCCTTCCAGTCATTGGCTCCTGATAGCTCGTCATTGGCGAGTGCTTCTGTTTCCCAAGTTTTGTAGGTAGGGTTTTGTTTCACGGTGTTTTTCCTTGCCATGCGCGCGGTGTCAGTTGCCTTAATAATCCCAAGCATATTTCATGCCGTGCCAGGGCTCTGACGTGGACTAACGCCCGATGCGCACAAAGGCAGTCGTGTACGAGGCGCATTTAAGTCGGCTGGGCGCTCATGATTACTGATTGGTGCGAGGTGTTTTAGGACTTCTTTTGACGGCCCCAGTGATGGGGATAACTAAGCGCATGGCCGCTGCGATAAATGCGTGCAGCGTTAGCTGATGTTCTGGTTGCTGATCTTCGCCTGAACCCACAAGGGGCGGGTTGGGAAAAATAATCGCCGCGCCAAACGGCACAGCATGGGTAAACAAAAGGCGTGCTAGGCGATTTGCATCGGTTGCTTGCTGGGCCGCCATCAACAGCGCCCTGAATATCGGTGCTGAAGTGGGGCTGAGCGCTGGCTGACGCCGCATTTGAATCACGTGCGACATCCGCGTGGGTTATCGCGCCAAAGGCCGAACGATTTTCCAAGGCCAACATAAGAAGCGTTGGCCCATGGCATTCAGGCGAATGATTGGGCCTTTGGTTTTAACGCGACCTGTTTTATTTAGTGTCGCCTGTAGGTGTTGCCAGCCATCAGTGGCTAGTGCGGCGAGTAATGCGGACTTGTTAGCGAAATGGCGGTTCGGTGCACCGTGAGAACCCCTGGGTCTGCCCACTGACCGTAAAGGTAGTGCGGCAACGCCCTTGGTGGCGATAATCCCAGTAGCACGGGCCAGCACGGCGGCTTCTAAATTACTATGATGATTGCTTTTATGTAATTCTTGCACAGCAATGCTCCCTGTTTGACGTTGAGTTCTGGCGTCAGGCTGGTTGTTGACAGTCATCCGACTCGACGCGTAAGATCGAAGGGAATGGCAAATATCGTCTACACCATGGTGCAAAACTAAAACGAAGTTTGTTACAGAGACCCCAATTAGTCGCCTCGTCAGGCAGCTTGTAAGGAGAGTTCAATTAAAACATTGATCGGAATACTGTTTTCCCCACTGGTATTTAGTCTGGGCTTTCTTGCGCCATTGATCGCTCAAGTAATGGACAGCCTTAGTATAGCGGTTACGGGCCTCGAAAATATCTATGTAGGCTTGCTCGCTGCAGGCTGCTTGGGGTTAATGGCTCAGTTTCGCGGCAGTTGGGTGTGGGTAAAGCCATGACCACCGTTACCAACACTGCGCTTGAATGGGATACGCTCTCTCCGGCAGAACTTGATGCTATGGAGCGCAAGATTGCTGGCAAGTACATGCATAAAGTACCCTGGGTAGCTGTTGTTTGGGGGCTGCTAAATTGCATGATGTGGCTTATGCTTTGGCCACTGGTGATGCTGGATATAATGCCGTTGTGGGTTGGATTTCCGCTAGCAACGCTGAATGTAATGTTATGCTATTTGCCGTCCCACGAAGCCCAGCACAACATTATTGCTCGGAAAGGGCATCCGTTACGATGGCTCAACGAACTTGTTGGGCATGTATCAGTAATTCCACTGCAGGCTTTTCGCGTATTGCGCTATACGCACTTTGAGCATCACCACCACACTAACGATCCAGCTCTGGATCCTGACTATTCTGTACATGCGACAAACAATTTTGCGTTCTTCAAGAACAGCTTGATGCGACGACAGCCAGGTTCACTTAGTGCAGAGGCCTACCCGGCTGCTTTGCAGAGGACAGGTATGGGTCACATCATGATCGACGCTTTGCTGTATAACTTGGCGTATTTTTTGATACTTTTTTCAATGGCCTGGAGCGGTTATGCCATCGAGGTGGCCTTGCTTTGGTGGCTTCCTAAGCATATTGCTTCTACTTACATCCAGTATTATTTAAGCTGGGCACCTCACCATCCCGGACTAGAGCAGGGTCGTTATCGAGAAACTCGTGCTTTCAAAAGTTATCTGGGCAATATCTGGTCGATGGGAATGCAGTATCATATCATTCACCATTTATACCCGCGTATCCCTTTGAGTAAAACGCCCGCAGCATTTCGCGAGCTGCAGCCTATATTAGCCCGCAAAGGATGTGAGTTTGGCGGGCTGTAATCGCTTATGCGATCACAGCGTTTGTCTGTCCGGAGCATTACAGTTTGATAAAATAGTTTATGAGTCAAATACTAACGCCTTTTCATTTGGCCATCGTTGTTCATGATGTAAAACTTGCGCGGCAATTCTATGTTGACGTACTAGGCTGCGAAGTCGGTCGCAGCAGTGATCAGTGGGTTGATCTTGACTTGTTCGGGCATCAATTGGTGTGCCATGAAGTGCAAGGTATGCCAATCAGGAGCCCAGCACCGACTAATTCAGTGGATGGTCACGCAGTGCCGATTCCACACTTCGGTGTGGTATTGGATATGGCAAACTGGGCGGCACTTGCCGCTCGCCTCAAAGCTGCTGCTATTACCTTCGTAATTGAACCGCATATCCGCTTTGCTGGGCTTCCGGGTGAGCAAGCGACGATGTTCTTCCATGACCCAAGCGGTAATGCGCTGGAGTTTAAGGGTTTTAAGGATATCGAGACAGAATTGTTCAAGGCTTGAGGGTCTTGTTAGTTTTTTTAAAATCATCGAAAGACAATCAGAGCCGAGACAAGTTTTGAACGCACCTTTGCAAGACTGCACGGAACATTACACACAGGTAGGTGATATAAACCTATGCTGGTTCGAATGGGGCAAAGCATACGCTGAGCAGGGCACAACGCTGTTGGTTCATGCTACTGGCTTTCATGCACGCTGTTGGGACCAAACTATTCGACATCTGCCGAGCCGCCACATTATCGCGGTAGAGATGCGTGGTCATGGGCGAAGTGATAATACGGGGCCCATTACTTGGGAGCAGCTGAGCACCGATCTTGCGGGCTTTGTTGAAGCGTTGGGGCTCCATGATTTGGTCGCAGCAGGGCACTCACTGGGTGGCTATTGCTTGACTCACGCTGCGGCACTTATGCCCGAACGTTTTCGACGTCTGGTATTAATTGACCCAGTAATTATGGACCCTGAGTTCTACAATACAAATACCAACCAGCAGGCTAATTTTCTTGATGAGAAGGGGCGCCATCCTGTAGCGAAACGTCGCAATCAGTTTGACAGTGTTGCTGCAATGGTCGCTAATTTTACTGGTCGAGGTAGTTTTGCCGTTTGGCAAGACGCCGTGTTACAAGATTATTGCGAATATGGTTTGTTGCCGAGCACGGCGGGTGAAGGTTTTGTATTGGCATGCCCGCCAACGGTCGAGGCGGCGATCTACATGGGTAGCGGCAGTCATGATCTATACGGGGAGCTAGACCGCGTAGTCATGCCTGTGACCGTGCTGCGTGCATTTCGTCAAGACGGCCCCCGTACTGAAATGAACTTCAGTTTGTCACCAACCTACCCAGGTCTCGCTGCATTGTTTCCAGACGCTGAGGATATTTATTTACCAGAGTTGACTCACTTTATGCCCATGCAAGCACCAAAAGTGGTGGCGCAATACCTACTGAAGCAATAGCTGACAGATTATTGAGCGCATGGTGTTAAGCTCATAGCGACACGCTTTCTAACCGGAGACCCGCGATGAAACCACGTCTAGCGATTACTATGGGCGACCCCGCAGGCGTTGGTGCTGAGGTCTGTGTCAAGACCCTGCAACGTCTTGCCGTTTTCGAGCAGGCTCAGCCGTTTGTTGTGGGTAGTGTGGCGTGTTTGGCCCAGGCTATGGCGCAAGCAGATATCGATCTTCCTATGCGTCGGATCGAGTCCATTGATGGGTTGATTGAAACCAATGTTATTCAGGTACTTGAGCCGCTCGCGTTCGATATTGAACAATTGGTGATGGGCCAAGTGTCAGCACGTTGTGGTGATGCGGCGGTGCAGTACTTTGAGACCGCTGTACGCTTGGCGCTCGCTGGCGAGATTCAGGCGATCGTGACATGCCCCATCAACAAAGAAGCGGTTCATGCGGCAGGCTACATCGGTGATATCGGCCATCAAGAAATTCTTTCGAGAATGACCTCATCGACATTGACGGCGACACTGCTCATGACGCGCGGTTTAAAAGTTGCACATCTGTCGACACATAAGCCTTTAGCGGAGGCAGTGGCCTACGTTCGCACGCCCGTGATTGTTGACAAGTTGCAACTGACCCATGAATGTCTTAGTGCTTGGCAAGGTCGACGACCGCGAATCGCTGTGGCTGCGTTGAATCCTCACGGTGGCGAGGGTGGCATGCTAGGTCGTGAAGAGATTGACGAGATTGCCCCAGCAGTTGCCGCTGCGTGTGCAAAAGGGCTCGATGTAGTGGGCCCTTATCCCGCCGACTCGATATTCTATCGGGCTGTGAATGGCGAGTTTGACGCTGTACTAGCGCTTTATCATGATCAAGGCCATATCGCGATTAAGATGCACAACTTCGAAGACAGTATCACAGCGACCATGGGTATTCCGTTTATCCGCACGTCCGTGGATCATGGTACAGCGTTCGATATCGCTGGCCAGAACCGAGCTAATCCTGACAGTCTTGGAGAGGCGTTGACCGCGGCTATCGAGATGATGGGAGGAACACTGGGGTAATCTTCTACGATGGATTAACCAGTTTTCGTTAGGTTGTTGAGCGCTTTCTTCAATACGTTGTAGACGTGTTCCAAACGTATTGGCTTGGCAATAAAATCATTCATACCTATTTCGAGACATACTTGTTTGTCCTTGTCCATGGCATTGGCTGTCATGGCAATGATGTAGGGTTGGCGGATATCCTCCATCAAACGGATTAATTGGGTGGCTTCTAGGCCATCGATCTCTGGCATTTGAACATCCATAAAAACATAGTCGTAGTTACGTTGCGTCATCATTTCAACAGCTTCTTTACCGTTTCCGACCACGTCAACTCTAACGCCAAGTTTTTTCAATATTTGGACGGCGACTTTCTGGTTGACTGCGTTGTCCTCAGCAAGCAGGAACGACAGACCGTCTAGGGGAAGGTCATCCCAATTCCTGATGGTGCTGACGTGAGCGTCTTCGATGCTGCCGAAATTTAGCAGATTGGCGATGCTTCGTTCAAATGTCGATGGACGTAGAGGCTTGCTCATCATGTGCATGTAATCGCTGGGTTTGATTCTTTCGCCGACAGTTTGCAGGTTAACCACTCGCTGGTGCTTAGACGATTGTTTTAGCAGAGCCGCTAGCGCGGGCTCTTCACGGAGTTTGAGGTCAGTCAGCACAAGATCAAACTGCCCATGAGCAAGGCCGCTGAGTAGCTGGGAGGCATCAAAGTAAATCGTATGTGGAATATCCATGCCTGCTAATAGCTGGCCGGTAATCTTGGCGGCTTCTGCATTTGTCTGGCAGACGGCTGCACGCTGTTCGGGGAAAGTAAAATTGGCATCAGTTTGAGTGAGTTCCGCTTTTGGCAGGTGCAGGTCGAACGTGAACTGGGAACCGATGCCGGGTTTACTCGCGGCAGTGATAGTACCCTGCATTAAGTCCACTAGGCCCTTGCAAATGGATAATCCAAGTCCCGTGCCGCCATATTTACGCGTGGTAGACAAATCAGCCTGAACAAAGGGATCAAACAACTTTCCCAATTGGTGTGGTGCGATGCCGACGCCGCTATCAATAACCGTAAAGTTCAATATCGCGCGTTCATCATCATCATCGGAGGATGAGACTTGTACGGTAACCTCGCCCGCATGGGTAAACTTGACGGCATTGGACAGTAAGTTGACTAGAATCTGACGAATACGTGTAACGTCACCGATCCACAGTTGCCGATGATTGACATTAAATTGAAGAAGTAATTCAAGGCCTTTTTTGGCTGCTGCGGGGGCCACCATATCGATTGCCTCGCTAACACACAGTTCCAAATCGAACGCTTGCTGCTCAAGTTCGACCTGATCGGCATCGATCTTGGAAAAGTCCAGAATCTCATTGATGATATTGAGCAACGACTCGCCACTTGAGCGGATGGTATTAAGGTAGCTTCGCTGGTGTGAATCGAGTTCTGTTTCCATCATCAGTGATGTCATACCGATTACGCCGTTCATGGGGGTACGAATCTCGTGACTCATATTGGCGAGGAAGCGAGTCCGTGTTGTAACGGATTCTTCGGCGATTTTCTTGGCTGTTTGTAGGTCTATTTCGTGACGGACCTGAGCGCTGACATCTGCGATGCGTACGAAAACATAGTCATTTTTGTCAACAAAAAGACGCCGCATGGCGATATTGCCCCAGAAAGTTTTACCTTCAGCGGTGGTGAACTTGACCGTGTCTGACCAGACATCCTCAACCAAGGCAAGGCGTGCGGCATCGGCCAATGTGTCGGCGTCGTGGTGATTTGCGAAAGCCTGCTGCAGCAGGCTGACGACCAAATTAGCGTCACTGGTCGCAAACAGCTTGTAGGCCATAGGATTGACTCGTATGGGCTCTGCGGTCGCGGTGTGTCCATAAACCATGGCGTCAGCACCTTGATCGAACCAAAGGTTAGACATGATTTCGGATTTCTTCTTGAGTGACCTCGCGTACAGAAAATTAGCACTGATCAACGTCGAGACTACGCAAATAGTCAGGCTAACCATCGCGAACACGTGTGGGCTCAGCAGTGCCGCAGGCGTTAAATAGGCGGTACAGATCAACAAAACCAAGGCAGGGATTTGGAGCGCAAGTATCAAGGAAATCTTGTGAAAAACAAAGGCCAGTAGAGACAGACCGGCAATGCTATAAAACGCAGAAAAGAGGCTGACATGCTGATCAAAAACCACGCTTGCGACGTGGGCGCTGAAGACATAACCGATTACGAGGCTGAACTCGCCAATATTGTGCCGCCAAGTCTGGCTGATAGATGTCATGATGACGGATAATCCGCACAGGCAAGCCAGCAGGTAACGTGAGTAGACGGCATAAGCTGATTCTTGCCCGGTGCCACTTAGGGCCAAGCCGCAAACCAAGGCCATTGGGATGCCCAAGATGAAGGCTATACGATAGACAAGCAGATGGTTGATCTTAAATTGCGGCTTCAACATTCAGATATTGCGTACCTACAAGTGATGGTCACTTAAGTGTAGGTTAGCGAGCGTCTCGCGGCCGAAGAATTGGCAGATAATTTTGTCGCTTGATTTGTGTGAAAAAAGGGATCGGCTTAACACTCGCTGGGGTTGCACGAGTACGCCGTCACACGGGGGCTAGATTGAATGTGCGCCGAGCGCAGTGGGCGCTGGTGTAGACAGGCATTAATAATAATCACGGAAGGTGGGGTGTCGACATAAAGTCACGTGATAATCAATTAGTTACGCTGTAGAACGTCGATTTTGCTAGATTCAATGGTAGACTCCGTCGATTGAGCCGGGCGGAGCACACTAAAGCGCCGGCAAGAGGGGATCACGAAATAGTGATTTTTGCCTGTCCAATGGTGTTTTGGCCAAGCGGACGAAAACACGCGAACAACGAGGAGTAGCAAGCTATGCCGTTGGTATTAAATGAAGAACAGAACATGTTGAAGGATGCAGCTAAAGATTTCTGCACCAGCAATACGCCGATCATTCAGTTACGCAAACTGCGCGACGAAAAGAGTGAGACAGGATTCGATACAGGCACATGGCAGCAGATGGTAGAGCTTGGCTGGACCGGCATCACTATACCCGAAGACTTTGGTGGTTTGGGTTTTGGTTACATGGGCATGGGCGTTGTACTGGAGGAATGTGGTAGAACATTAACGGCATCACCTTTGTGGGCTACAGCGGTAGTGGGTAGCAGTGCTATTTTACATGGTGGTACAGACGCGCAGAAGAACGAACTTTTGCCGCAGATCGCGGCTGGTGAGTTATTGCTGGCGCTGGCGCTAGAAGAGACGCCTCATCACAATCCTTATGGTGCTAAGACGGTAGCGACAAAGTCGGCTGATGGCTACACGCTGACAGGCAGCAAAACGTTTGTTATTGATGGTCACGTGGCTAACAAGCTAGTTGTCGTTGCGCGTACTGCAGGTAATGCGGGCGACCGTGATGGCTTAACGCTGGTACTGGTAGACCGTGACGCTGCTGGTGTCAGTATGACTCGGACAATAATGGCTGACAGCCGTAATGCTGCTAATGCCACGTTCGATGGCGCTCAGGGTGAGCTTTTAGGTATCGAAGGTAAGGGTGCTGATGTGCTTGATAAAGCGCTGGATGCTGGACGTATCCTGCTAGCTGCTGAGATGCTGGGCAGCATTCAGGAATGTTACACTCGGACTATTGAATATCTCAAGACTCGGGAGCAATTTGGCGTAGCGATTGGCTCTTTTCAGGCATTAAAGCATCGAGCAGCTGAGATGTTTTGCGAGATCGAGTTGTCGAAATCAGTCGTTATGGAAGCGTTGTCAGCGCTAGATGAAGACTCAGAAGAGGTGCCTGAACTGGCCAGCTTGGCCAAGGCAAGACTTAACGATACCTACAACCTTGTGAGCAGTGAAGGTGTGCAAATGCATGGTGGTATTGGCATGACCGATGAGTACGAGATTGGCTTTTTTATGAAGCGCTCTAGGGTCTCTGAGCATACTTTCGGTGGTAGTGCTTTCCATCGTGATCGCTACGGTGTTCTACAGGGTTATTGATTCCCTAGAGACATAGATTGCAGGAGATAGGCGGTAACGTAGACGCCCCAAAAAACGAGCCCTTGTGGCTCGTTTTTTTGTCCAGCAGATTACTTATACAGGACTAATAACTATCTAAAATAACCAATGGTTGCGGTGAGACTAATTTGATATTTAACAAGGCGGCGATGCAGGCGTAAGGTTATGCCTATGAGATGAATATCTCATCAGTGCAGATAATAACATCTGCCGGTGTGCGCGAACCCCGAGGTTTGAAAACTCCATCGGAGTCTCGGAGTTTATAAGCACGCATTGCGTCAAGCGTAATCTCAGAAACGTAATCTGAGAAATATCGTCAAATGGAAATATTTGATGACATCAACAAGTACAATGGTAAGCCCTGTTCATGCAGGGCTTACTTGTGGCTTGTGGTGAAAGGCGCTTATCGAGACTGCGATTTTATCCATTGTGTTTCCTGCAGCGGGCCCTTGCAAACAACAATGAATCCACAGGTTTTATTAATCTAGACAGCCTGCATTGGGGTCGTCCGGGTTGAAAAATTCGCACAGCAGAGGACGAAACCGGTCCATGTCGACGAGGAAAGCGTCATGACCCTGGATCGAGTCCAATATGTGCAGGCTAACCTCGCGACTGCCGTTATCGAGTCCCGCTGCCAACTCTTTCTGCTGCTCAAGGGGAAACAAGATGTCAGTTTTAACACCGATGATCATTACTCGCGTAGCACCGACGCGGCGGAAACCAGTGGCGAGCGAACCGCCATAATCGGCTACGTCGAAAAGGTCCATAGCCCGCGAAAGATACAGATAGCAGTTAGCATCAAACGTGCCCACAAATTTCTTAGCGTGCGCCTCAAGATAAGACTCCACTTCGAAATCAATCCCAAAGGTGTCACCTATCTGGCGCTCTTCGCCGATGAGCTCGCGCCCAAAGCGTTGTTCGAATTCTTTTGGACTGCGATAGGTCAGCATGCCCAGTTTACGCGCCAGACGCATGCCAATAGATGGTTCCTTGTCAGCGTCATATGAGCCGTTGAGCCACGCAGGGTCGCTTCGGATGATCTCTCGCTGCACTGAGCGTAGAGCGATGGCGTAGGGCAGGGCTCTTGCCGCCGACGAAATGCATATCAAGCCGATGCTGGCATCAGGATATAATATGGAGTGGCATAAGGCGGTCATACCGCCCATTGATGATCCAACGACACTATGAAGTTGCTGAATTCCAAGGCTTTCAATCACGGCTTGCCCACCCCTGGCGATATCTTCCAATGTGAGAACAGGAAAAGCGAGTCGATAAGGTTTGTTTGTATTAGGATTGATGCTGGCTGGGCCGGTGGAACCAAAACAGCTGCCGAGAGAATTAACGCAGATCACAAAAAATCGTGATGTGTCGATCGGGCGTGCAGGGCCAATCATTTGCTCCCACCAACCGCTGCTGGTGTCCTGTGCAGAGGACGCGGCATGGGCGGATGGTGAAAGCCCAGTGAATATCAGAATAGCATTGTCATGCTGCGCATTGAGCGTGCCCCATGTTTCATAGGCAATAATAGGCTGATACAATTCACCATGCTGCATAGTGAATTGGCTGTCGATTTGATGGTATTGGCGTGCCTGTGTCATGCTTAGCAGTGTGCGGTGTCTGACACTGAAACGCCAGCGGCACCGCAAATCTTACTTACTGATGTGCGCCAATTGATACGCCACTAACAGATTGGTCCACATCAATCCGTGTGTAATAATTAAAGACTCGACCGTTTCGCCTGCAGGCCGCCGCTAGATGGACACCCATACCCTTGAGATTTACCTCGGTCTGTGCCGAAATCTGCATTTTAGTCAGACCAGTGAACAGTTTCATCTAAGTCCGTCTGCCCTGAGTCGAGCTATCCAGCGTCTAGAACAGGAACTAGGCTGTGCATTGTTGATAAGGGATAATCGCGCTGTCAGTTTGACTGCTCAGGGCGAAGTCTTTCGGCAATATGCTGAAGACGTTGTAACTAAAGGTGAACAACTGCGCATAGATCTTGGGCAGTCTCTGGCCACGCTATCGGGTAAGCTTTCGCTATTTGCGTCCGTAACAGCCAGCCAAAGTATTTTGCCCACCGTGCTGGCACGATTTCGGCAGGAATATCCCGGTGTTGAGATACAGCTGCAGACAGGCTATGCGGGTAACGCGTTACATAGGCTAGCAGAAGGCTGCGACGTAGTTGTGGCTGCGCTTCCAGATATTGAAGATGCCCAGACTACGCGTCGCATCATTATGTCAATACCGATGGTCACTATCGCGCCTGCGACCAATGATCATTTTAGAGCTGGGTCCATGGATTGGTCTGCGCTGCCACTGATATTACCAGCAGCGGGACCTAGCCGGCTGTACATCGAAGACTGGTTAACAAAGCAGCGCCTACAACCGAGGATCTACAGTGAGGTAGCGGGTAATGAGGCCATACTGGCACTGGTAGCACTAGGCTGTGGGGTTGGGTTTGTTCCGCAGTTAGTGCTGCAGAATAGTCCGCTGGCAGACCAGGTTAACGTGTTATCCAGCGCTCTTGAGCTACCAGACATTCAGGTTGGATTCTGCACCCGAACCCGACGTCTGGCTATGTCACCGGTAATCAAGGCATTCTGGGCATCAATTTAGCGATTCTACGGATTCGCTGAGAGCCGGGCTGATTGCATCTACAAGCGATCTCGCTACACTAGAACCTTTGCGGTCTAGCCCCTTCAAATGGCACGCACCACAAATAAACTTTAAGCGTTATTCGGAACCATAGCCTGTATGTCTGATGCCTTCAATTTAGTTTTCTTTCCTACTGTACAAGCCAGTGCCAGCAAAGAGCAGGTGATTGATCAATTGGCCACGACCTTGAAAGTTGAGCGAACAAAAATTGCGGGCTGGTATGCCACTGACAAGCCAACTATCTTGCTGAAAAATGTGCCGATCGATGTTGCTGAGCGCTATCGCAGCGCAATCATGGATAGTGGTGGTGCTTGCAATATACAACCCGGCGATGGCGATAAGGCGAATTTGTCGCTGGTGCCGAAACCGCTGTCGACTAATTTATTTTACTGCCCAGCCTGCGAACACGAGGAAGATCTGCCGCTCGGTGAGGTTTTGCTGCAATGTCCCAAGTGTGATCTCGTTTTGTCTAAGTGGCAGGAGCGGTTAAAGGACGAGAAGGAAAAAGATGATATCCGGCGACGTTTGTTGCGCGACGCCCAACTCAACGAGGATAGCTCACAGTTGCACAGGAAACGTCGTGACGAGCTTGACCGACTGCGGCAACTTGAACGTGAGATCATGCTTGAACTTGGCATCAAACCGCCAGGTAGATTCTGGCTGTTTTATAGTGACCATCCGTTCTCAGTCTCGGCAGCAGTGGCGTTGCTTTTACTAACATGCTCAGGTGTCGGTTTTTTCTTGGTCAATGATTGGGTTCATGACCGTGAGCAAGCGGCGCTTGCTGCAGCCCCCTCCAGCGAAGCCGTTTTAGCAATGACACCCGTGGTCACCGCAGCTGTGCAGTTAAGCCAGGCGGGTAAAGGCGAAATGTTAACGGCGATAACTGAGGCTGCTCAACAGATCAGGGGCAACAGTGCAGGTCGAGCAGAAATTATCCGAGCCACGGAGCAACTCATGAAAGGCGTGAATATTGCCCCGTTTCTTAAACTTGCCAAAAATGCCTCACAGCAGCCACAAGCCATGACCTTAGGGGGTGAGGGCAGCGTGCCATTGGCTGTCAACACTAGGGGTCTGGGCGGTATCAAAGGGCTTGTGGGCGTTTCAGTGCTAGATGTTGAGGAGCGACTGATGTTATTGCCGCCCCTGTTAGTGCATGGCCCTGATCAGTTATTCGAGGTGCTGGGCGGCCAGCATCAAATAGTTCGTCCAGGAAGCTCAGTTGGCGCCGCAACTCGCGTGCCTGCTATCGAGAAAATGGATGGCTCGAAAATCGTTGAGCTGATGAAGTCGCTTGGTACCGATATTGAATGGGACGAATTTCTTGCCAGCCAAGTGCCGTTATTGCAGCGTGATCGTCGACCAGGAGATGCCACCGAGTTGCTTGATAATATTAAGAACCCGGTGATCAAAATTCGCGCCTTAATGGCCATGCTGGAACGTGACGTGGCGGGCACTCTCGAGATGGATAGAGCTTTAGCGGTTATGCGGATAAAGATAGATATCGCACGGGTCAGTGATGCTGATACTCGGGCTATGTTGCTTCTTCAGTTAGGTGAGCGCTTGGCCGCTATGGGTATTGGCGATCAACCACGGCAATCCATTGACTGGGTAGAGGCCTTGCTGGAGGAACTCAATGAGCCTTATGCCATATCGCTGGTAGCAGGGCGGTTGGCGGTGTCTAGTGTGCAGCACGGCGATCAAGAAGTCGGATCGCGGTGGTTCAGCCGGGCGCAATCGAACGCGGCAAGCATCACCGATATCAGTCAGCGTATTGCTGCCTTTGCGCGGTTGGCTCGTCACTACGCGATTGCCCGCAACAGAACCCTCGCCAATGAGATTTTGGCTGAAGCCCAACTGCTGGCGGCCACACAACTGCGCGGCCGCCAGCGTGCCTTGGCATTTGCCGAGATCAGCCTAGCGTTAGGTCATATGGGTGATATGCAAGGCGCGTTGTTGGCCATTGATAATGCAACTTATGGGCATGGCCGCCAACAGCTACTTGCCACAATCGCTGAATCTCTTCTCGATGAGAACGCTTTTCGTCAGGCGCAAGCGGTGATGGATCAGATCGATGATGCAGCAACGAAAAGCCGTTTAGGCATACGTCTTATCACTAATGTTGCCTACCAAGGCCGTCTGCCACAAGCCAAGTTACTGCTGGCGGAATACAGTCTTCAGGTTCGACAGACTTTTGATTTAGGCAAGCGAGGTATGATGTTAAGCCAATTTGCTAGGCTAGCAACCCGACTGGGACAGCCAGATATGGCATCTCGGCTATTTGCCGAGATGGAAGCCCTGTCGGCCAATCTGTCGGGTCGTGAAGCGATGGTCAACAAAGGGATGCTGGCAATTAATCAAGCCCGCTCGTTGTTGATTAAAGACGCTATGACGACGCTCGAGTCTATTGATGCGGTTTTTATTCGCGATCCTGTACTGAGCGAGATCGTGATGATTGAGCGCACCGTGAAGAACCTTATGCCCGTATCTGTCAGTGCGAGTTTATTATAACCACGATGTGGTGCGAGACGTTCTTGCGTCGGCACAAGTAAATGCTACACGCATATGACAGGGCTATTCGTGGACGCCTATGCGCATAATTTCATGATGATCTATGTGGGTATTCTGCTATACTGCGCGGCTTTAATTTGTCCGATAGATTAATGGCCGCTCTCAGGAGAAAACTATGTTAGTTAGTTTGTTAAGGAATAACCGATGCAATGTTGATGGGCCGTTTAGTGCTGTCGTTTTTTCACTGGTGATGGCGATGATGCCACTTTCCACGATGGCGGAGGAAGAAACGCTCGATTGGACCAACGAGATTGAGCTCGGATTTGTCGGTACCACCGGCAATACAGACACAGAGAACCTAAAGCTGCGCGCCGACTCCCTCGCCAATCTGGAAAATGTTAAGCATAATATTCATTTTGATAGCTTGCGTGCGACGCAGGAAGGTGAAATCACGGCACAGAAGTTGTATGCCTTTTATCAAGGGGACTACAAACTCGGCGAAGATCGCTCAATGTTCGGCCGCGTTTCCTATGATAACGACCGACTCAGCGGTTTTAATTATCAGGCGGACGTGACGCTCGGTTATTCCCAGCTGCTATTTACCACAGCGACAATGCGTCTGTCGGGCGATGCTGGTATTGGTATGCGCGTTAGTGAATTCGATTCGGGTGACAAAGAAGAGGAGCCGATTGTTCGGCTGGCAGCTCTGTATCTTTGGGATGTCAGCGACAATGCTGTTTTTCAGCAGAAGCTGAGTACTGAGATTGGTAGTGAGTCAACGGTATCTCGGTCCGATTCGTCTATCAAAGCGACGATCCGCGGTAGTCTTGCCATGAAGCTAGCGTTGACTGTGAAGCATAATACCGTCGTCCCGGTGGACCGCAAAAAAACTGATACTGAAACCTCGGTTACGCTTGTTTACGGATTCTAGGTATGTTGACGATAGCACAGGTGAGTACAGCTGATTTTCCAGACTTACTGGCCCTCAATGCGCATAGCGTGCCCCATGTAAACGATATTGATGGCGCACAGATGGCTAGATTCCTCGATCAGGCCGTGGCGTTTTTTAAGGTCACCGATGATCGTCAATTGGCGGGTTTTGTCATCGCCTTGGGGGTCGGCGCAGATTACGATTCGCCTAATTACACATGGTTCAGCGAACACTCGGAAAAATTTCTGTACATCGACCGTATCATGGTACACCCCGACTTTCGTCGCCGCGGCATTGCTCGTCTGATCTATGCCGACCTTATCGTGCGGGCTCAACAGGCAGGGTGCGCGCGATTGTGTTGTGAAGTAAACCTGCAGCCACCGAACCCAGACTCCCTTGCGTTGCATCAACAGCTTGGTTTCACGCAGGTGGGTACCCAGCAAACAACACAAGGCACCAAAGAAGTGGCCCTGCTGGTGAAAGAGCTAGACGCTGCGTCAAATAAGTAGCAAGTCGTGGGCGGCGCCCGCGACCTAAGTGATAATGCAGGCGGACCCACTGTTGGCCGAATTACAGTCCGTTTGCTAAACTGCTGGGGCTAAAAAACAGGTCTAAAAAACAGGTCTAAAACAAACGCCTTGCGCGTAACGTGCCTTCGATTTCTCCTAACTTCGCCAGCGCCAAGCCGCTATCATCTTGGTCAATGTCGGTAACGACATAGCCAATGTCCTGAACTGTTTGCAGGTACTGGGCGCGAATATTAATATCATGACTCGAGAAAAATTGGTTTATTTGCATCATGATGCCCGGGATATTTTGATGAACATGCAGAATCCTATGGCTACCAGGGTGGGCTGGTAATGTCACTTCTGGGAAGTTTACGCTCGACAGGCTACTGCCGTTATCTGAAAATTTGATAAGTTTTTCAGCCACTTCGATGCCGATTTTCTCCTGCGCTTCCATGGTGCTGCCGCCTACATGGGGTGTAAGAATACAATTCTCAAACGCTTGCAGCGGCGACTCAAACGCTTCGCTGGCTGATCGAGGCTCTTTTGGATAGACGTCAATAGCCGCACCTGCCAAGTGTTTGGTACGAAGGGCATCTGCTAACGCGTCGATGTCTACCACCGTTCCTCGAGAAGCGTTGATGAGTACAGCGCCGGGCTTCATCTGTTGTAACTGCTCCGCTGCTATCATCCAGCGTGTATTGGCATCTTCAGGAACATGCAGTGTGACGACATCACTGGCCTCAAGAAGCTCCTTGAGGTTGCTAGTCTGCGTCGCGTTACCGAGTGGTAATTTGTTGACGGTGTCATGGAAGAGTACACGCATGCCCATAGCCTCGGCGAGCACGCTTATTTGAGTGCCAATGTTGCCATAACCAATAATACCGAGGGTCTTGCCGCGAATCTCGTAAGAATCTTTAGCGCTTTTCAGCCAGCCACCTTGATGCGCCATAGCATTTTTTTCGGGAATGCCTCGCAGTAGCAGAATGGCTTCAGCAATGACGAGTTCGGCAACGCTACGGGTGTTAGAGAAGGGTGCGTTGAAAACCGCGATACCGCGGGTCAACGCAGCTAACAGGTCGACTTGATTGGTGCCAATACAAAAACAACCTACGGCGATCAGTTTATTTGCCGCGGCAAGTACCTCAGCATTGAGCTGAGTACGAGACCGAATTCCGACAAAGTGAGCACCCTTGATTTCGCGAATCAAGTCTTCGTGGCTCAGCGCACCGGTATGAGTTTGGATCTGCTCGTAGCCTGCATCTGTGAAAGTCTGTATGGCTGACTGATGCACGCCTTCAAGCAACAATATTTTGATCTTAGCCTTGTCAAACGAGGTTTGCTTCATGGGTTTATACCGGAGCTGAAATTGCGATGAACGAGTTTAATAAAAGCTGAGGGCGGCGGCTAGGAACTTATGCGCCGGCGGGGGTTATACTGCGATTTAATTCACGCGAGCACAGAATAATACGTAAGCACTTAGCCGTTGATTTGCGTTTCGACGAAGCCCTGCTAATACCTGCGAGACGCGTTAATCACGCGCCTCTCGCAAGCGTATGGCTAAAACTTCTTATTAAGCTGCCTTAAGGCTTTTTAAACAGCAGGGTAAATCGGTCACTATTACCGGTAACTGTCTTGCGGCCAACTTCGTAACGCAGTTCGTCATCAAGACGAAAATGCAGGGGACTAAAGTCGACAAACTCGAAACCGGCAGCTTGAACTTCTTTGATCACAGTGACGGGGTCCATACGGCGTCCTAGTTCATCACTACTGGGTTGCATGTGTCGTTTGGTATGATCGACAACACCATAAATGCCCCCTGATTTCAGTGCCTCGAACACCGCCTTGTCGATGTTAGCGCGGCCTTGCTCGCTAAAGTTATGCAAATTCCTAAATGTCAGGACCATGTCTAGGCGCTTTACCCCAAAACTGAATGCGGGCACCGTCGAGCCTCTCACGCCTTCTTCACGGGAAAAGTTGCTGCGATCGAAAGGAATAACCTCTAGGCTATCAAAACCAGGCTGGCCGACGAGTGCTTCACCCGCACGCTCGGCGCCAATGGAGATATACAGCTTGCCTTTTTCTTCGAGTACCGGTCCGAGGATCGTGGTGTACCAGCCGCCGCCGGGCAAAATCTCAAGCACTTTCATGTCATCTCTTAGTTGAAAGAACTTCAGGGTGTCGAGCGGCTTGCGGTTTTTGTCGCGTGCAACGTCACTCTCAGAGCGCCGTTCGTGGTTGATTGCATCACTGATTTTTTGTTCTGTCGCGCTGATGTCATCTGCCGCTCCGGCAGTTGTCAGTGTAGCTAGGGTCATGCAAGCGGCGAGTAATCCCGGTATAAATCTCATCAACTTTGTCTCGTGTATAGGGTTGGTTTATCATACCTGCATCAATAGCAACTCACCAACCGTGATAATTGTTTGGTGCAGCTGCTATCCTGCAGGTTGGTGTTGCCTTTGTGGAGTCTCGTATGCGATTACGACAAGTAGCCTTGGTTGCTGAAGAACTATTGCCCGTTCGTGAGCTGTTATTTGGTTTACTCGGTATCGAACGTGATTATTCCGACCCAGGGGTTGGCGAGTTTGGATTAGAGAATTCGGTAATGAGTATCGGAGATACGTTCCTCGAAGTCGTCGCGCCCATGCGGTCTGAGACTGCGGCAGGGCGATTGTTGGCTGCGCGCGGTGGTGATGGTGGCTACATGGTGCTGCTTCAGGTTGATGATATTGTGCCCTATGAAGTGCATACGACCGAGTTACAGCTGCGTAAAATCTGGCAAGTGGACCGCGCGGAAGTGAAGGCTTTTCACTTGCACCCAAAGGATATCGGCGCGGCAATAGTCTCTATAGACCAGATGAACCCTGCCGAGTCTTGGCTCTGGGGCGGACCCGATTGGGTTGCTCAAGCAGCCCTTCATGCGCAAACTATCTGCGCTGTGGACATACAATCCGAAGATCCTCAGCAACTGGCACAGCAATGGGCGACTATCCTCATGTGTTCCGCGCAACACCGCGGCGATGGGGCGGTGATCCTTCTTACTGATGGGCAGATTAATTTTTTACGCGCCACCGACGGTAGGGGACCTGGCGTCAGCGGCCTCTGCCTGGCCGTCAAGGATATCAGCCTGGTTAAGGTCCGGGCGGTGGCTATGGGTTTAGACTGGCAGGATAATGGCGTCAGTGTCTGTGGCGCACGGTTACGGTTCGAGAACGCGCTTACCGGTGAATCCAGTTCAACGTGACGTTAAACCTGAATAACAGTAAAAAAAGCCGAAGTCGGGCAGGCATAGTCGGGTGTATTGCAAAGTCCATACAGTTCACTACGCTAAACGGTAAAGATCGCCCGCTGTGGTCTATTCAAAACGCGGAATCATGACTAAGTTATGTTGATCAGCGAACGTTTGCTTAGCCGTGGCACGGGC
>JBLHVI010000052.1:0-20343 GCA_047630175.1 Candidatus Azotimanducaceae bacterium | reverse complement strand
AAGCTGCTGAAGAAACTGTTGCGGAAACTGTTGCGGATGCGGCTAAAGAGCCGGCCATGGCCCCAACCGACGAAACCCGCGACCCCAACTGGCGGCAGCAATTGACCAAACCCGCCTTGATGACCTTCGAGGCTGGCAAATCATATTTTTGGGAGATGAAAACCAACAAAGGCGATATGCGTTTTCGACTGTTTCATGAAACAGCGCCCATGCACGCCACCAGCACCATTTATCTCACCGAAATGGGCTTTTATGACAACGTGATTTTTCACCGGGTAATCCCCGGCTTTATGGCACAAGGCGGCGACCCCACCGGTACTGGTAGTGGTGATCCTGGCTATCGATATGACGGCGAATTCGCTGGCAACTTAACGCATGACAGGCGTGGCCTGTTGAGCATGGCCAACGCGGGCCCAGGCACCGACGGCAGCCAGTTCTTTATTACCTTTTTGCCAGTTCCTTTTCTTGACACTAAACACACCCTGTTCGGCGAGTTAGTCAGTGGCATGGAGACGCTGGAGGCTCTGGAAGCCCTCGGCAGCCGCAGTGGCGCGACACAAGAACGACTCGTCATCATCACCGCCAGCATTATTGAAGAGTAACCGCCCGCGCCGGTGGCCTGCCTTCACAGCGCTTTGACTGTGAGGGCGATAAATGTTCTATTGCGGCAACATTTTGATTAGGACACTTCAATGCACCTCCCCGTCTTTTTCCAAGCCGCCCGCGCCGCTGGACTATTCGCAACGCTGTTACTGGGTAGCCTTGGGCTAACCCAGACCGCAGCAGCCACTAACGCCACGGACGCGCTTCGCACCTTAAATAACGACGATATTTTCGAGCTAGAGTGGGCCAGCGACCCGCGAGTATCGCCTGACGGCAAGCAAGTCGTTTATGTGCGCCGGGGCTTCAACCGCATGCAGGACAACACCAACACCACACTTTGGTTGGTAGATGTTGATAGCGGAACGCAGCAACCCCTACTCGCCAGCGGCGAGATGGCAAGATCACCGCTATTTTCACCCGACGGTAGTCGCCTGTTATATGTTGTCAGCACAGTGCATGGTCCGCAAATGCGGGTTCGCTGGTTAGCCACCGACCGTGAGGTAAATGTTGCGGCACTCGAACACAGCCCCAGCCAAATGCAGTGGTCAGCCGACGGTAGTGCTATTGCTTTCACCATGTTCACGCCCAGCAAACCCTTGTTATTAATAGATAAAGGACCTCGTAAGCCAGACGGTGCTCAATGGGCAGCGCCTGTTCGCGTTATTGACGACATGATGTTTCGCTTTAACGGCACTGGCATGCTCGACAAGGGCAGCGACCATGTTTATGTGGTACCAGCACTGGGCGGCACGCCGCGTGCCGTGACAACCGGAGACAATGGCTTTAGTTCCCCTGCTTGGAGTAACGACGGCAAAACCCTTTACGTGACAGGCAATGATGTACCCCGCCCAGACTTAGACCCTGTTGAAGCTGAAATTTATGCCGTCGATATTTTGAGCTTGGCGCGCACAGCCGTGACCACCCGTGATGGCCCTGACGTCAGCCCAATGGTGTCACCCAACGGCCGCTTGCTCGCATGGCAGGGTTTTGATGACAAAGTTCGTGCCTACCAGCAATCACAGCTGTATGTAAAAAACCTTAGTAGTGGCGCAACGCAACAGCTGACCGCCGATTATGATCACACGGTGTCTAACGTAATCTGGAATGCCCGCAGTGATGGCTTGTTTGCTTTGGCCGCCGTTGAAGGCCGCCTGGAACTCATCAGTATTGATCTGCAAGGCAACACGGCCATTATTGCCGACGATGTCGGTGGCACAAGTATCGGTAGGCCCTATAGCAGCGGCGAATTTGATGTTAACGGGCATGGCCGCAATCGCGTCATCGCCTACACCCAGACAAATCCGATGCGGCCTGCAGAGCTAGCAATCAAACGGGGTAACAATTCAACGCAGATAGTCACTGACCTTAATTCTGATTTGCTGGACACGATTGAACTGGCAACGATCGAAGAACTAAGGGTGCCTTCAAACCACGATGGTCTGGAGATTCAGGCGTGGGTTGCTCTACCGCCGGGCTTTATAGCCGATGGCACCGCGCCGCTGTTGCTAGAGATCCACGGCGGTCCATACGCGATGTACACGCCGGCTTTTGCCGCTGAAATTCAGCGCTATGCAGCAGAGGGTTACGTGACTGTTTGGGCTAATCCACGCGGCTCTACAGGGTATGGTGAGGCCTTTGCAGACCAAATCGATGAAGCTTATCCTGGCTATGATCACGTTGACCTGATGAGTGTGATAGACGCGGTACTGAAGAAAGGCTGGGCAGATCCGCAACGGCAGTTCATCACCGGCGGCTCAGGTGGCGGCTTACTAAGCGCTTATGCGACCGGCAAAACAGATCGATTTGCGGCGGCGGCAGTCATCAAACCCGTCATCAACTGGTTCACTATGGCGCTGTCTGCGGACATCGGCATGCGAGTCAGACGCCACTGGGTGCGCGGCGATCCCTGGGCGAATCCACAGAAGTTTTTCGATCTGTCGCCCATTGCCGTCGTTGGCAATGTCACCACACCGACACTGGTAATGGTGGGTGAAGAAGACTGGCGAACGCCTGCCTGGGAAGCCGAGCAATGGTATACCGCGCTAAAAATGCAGGGAGTAGACGCCGCTTATGTGCGCGTTCCTGGCGCTTCCCACACTATCGCCAATCGGCCAAGTCATTTGATCGCCAAAACTGACAATATCATGGGCTGGTTCAGGCGCTACGATCCTGCGCTGGCAGAAACGACGACCAACAACAGCACTGTGCAAGACTGATTCACCGATCGCTGGGGGCAGACGCTGCTTTAAGCACGAAATTGATTGTCAACGACATCGCAACGGGCATAATCGAACAATGGATATTGATCTCGATACTGGCAAGCTCGTTGTGTTTATCGTGGGACTGCTGTTTTTCCTCGGTATCGAAACCGTTCTTCCAAAGCGCCCCTCGACACAAAACCGCCTTAAGCGCCTATTTTTTCACCTAAGCGTTGCCGCCTTAAACACCGTAATTGTTCGCGTCTTAATTTACGTGCCCTTACTGCTATGGCTGGTATACGTGGAGGAGCAGGGTTGGGGTATCTCGCGTTGGCTAGGGCTGGTGGGCTGGGTCGAGATACTGGCGTCAGTGGTGGTGCTCGATCTGTTCGACTACGTCTGGCATCGAGCCAATCATCGAGTGAATTTTCTGTGGCGCTTCCACAAGGCGCATCATGCTGACACGAGCATGGACGTGACCACCGCGCTACGCTTCCATCCCGGTGAACTCATCCTCTCGGCGTTAGCTAAAGCAACCTGGGTCGCTATTTGGGGGCCGACAGCTATCGCCTGGTTCTTGTTTGAAGGGCTGGTGAGCCTGTGCGCCCAGTTCCATCACACGAATATAGATTTCTCTGATCGCATCGAGCAACCGCTGTCACGTTTCATCGTCACGCCGCGTTTTCACGCGGCTCATCACGCGGTGGATCGACATTACGGCGACGCCAACTTCTCCACTATTTTTAGCTGCTGGGATCACTTGCTGCGCAGCTATGCACGCCCTGCAAGTAATGGCGCAACCACCAGCGGCACTGATGATTTGGGCTTGCCTGAGGGCAGAGAATCGGCATTTTCGCCGTTGGCGTGGCTATTAGAACCCATCAGCCGACGAAATTTGGGACGTAGTTCCTTGCCTATGACAACAGATAAGTGAAGAATAACCTGACGCCAGTCAATCCGGACTCAATGCTGCGCGTACAAGACCTAATAAACCTGAGGATACATCATGAAATTGATATTCAAACTCTTACTATTACTGCCTTTGTTCGCGATCGCTGCTGAACACGGCGGCAAAGCTGCAAAGTCCAAAGAACATGCAGGTGCCGCAGCACCGGCAGCAGAGCACGCAGGCGAAGCGGCTGAGCATAGTGAACATGCAGGCGACGCCATGTCTGATGCTGCAGAAGAAGCTGAGCATTCTGCCGAACACGCTGGCGACGCCGCTGAGCATGCGGGCACACCAGCTCCTATGCCTACTCCAAAGCGATAACCACTGCAGGATCTAAGACCCTCGTGGTTTTCACAACCGTTAGCTGCTGGCGCCAACGGCAGCTAATGGCGGGTCTAAGCGTTTTCGCCCTACTCACTTTTGCTGTTTTTTTTTCACAACACGGTTTTGCACAGGATGCGCCCGCTGCGGTCCCCGACGAACCCGCCGTGCAGTTCTATGTTGAAGATATCAAGGCAACCATGCAGGCTTACATTGCCAGCGAGCTTGACGCCGAAGGAAACTTCCACCTGCTGGACGACAAAACTGACGAAGTTCTGGCGCTGAAATTTATCCGCGTGCACGACCCAGTGCGGCAGATTGAAGGAAACATTTACTTCGCCTGCACTGATTTTCATGTGGTTGGCAAACCAGACAAAATTTACGATCTAGATTTCTGGATGAATGCCCAAACGGGTGAGCTTATAGTCTATGACAACAAGGTTCACAAAGAACCTCGCTGGTCACTGTTTTATGGCTGGTATAAGCATCCACGTTACACCTTCGTGAACGACAAAATAGAATATTTATACTGACGTCACCGCGGCACGCCGTCAGCAAGCCACGTCTACAAATACGCCATTTACTCGCTGCCCATCACCAGCGGCAGACTTTCGTCCTTGACCCACTCACTCATCGAGCCGTCATAAACCGCCACGTTGTTGTGCCCAATGAGGGTTAGCGCCAGCGCATCAATAGTCGCTGAAATACCGCCACCACAATAAGCAATTACCCGCGGATGCTCGAGCACGCCCTTGTCAGTGAATATCTGCTTGAGCGCCTCGGCTGATCGAAAGCAGCCATCACTGAGCAAGTCAGAGTAATAGACGTTCTTGCTGTTAGTGATGTGCCCTTTGCGACCATAGTGCATCTCTGCAGAGCCGTCATATACCCCGGGGGACAGCGCATTGATTGTGCAAACACCGGAATCATTGATGGCTTTAACGGTCTCGGCCTTGTCAGTCCAGCGTTGCGGGTCAAGGCTGACCGACATCTCACCCTGAGGTGGTGGTGACAGCTCATGCGTGGTGTCGCGGTCTTCAGCCTTCCAGCGAGCAAACCCGCCGTCAAGTACCGCAACATTGCGATGACCACAGGAATACAGCATCCACCAGGCCCGGGTTGCCCACATCATATGACCGTGACTGTAGAACACTACCTGGCTATCATCATCAATACCTGCTGCTTGATAGGCCGTTTGCAATGCTGCAGCAGACGGCAGCGTAAAGCCAAGGCCGCTACTGGTATCAGAGAAGTCTGCGGGAATATCCATAAACGCAGCGGTTGGAATATGCGCCGTAAGGAATTCATCTAACCCCGACACCGCTTTGTAACCCGGTGAGCTCGGCACCAGCATTACCGTGACATCGAACAGGCGCAGCTTACTGGTATCGCCCTTAAGCTTGGCAGCTAGGGCTTCGGTGGAGATCAAATAATCGCTGTGTACATAGCCCATATTTATTTTATCCGTCTAGCTCGTCTTCAGCTTCCCGTACACGCTCCTGACGTTCCAGCTCTTCCATGCGCACCGCATCAATTTCAGCCATGACCGCATCGACATCGGCGGCTTCATCGCTTTCGGCAAACAGGCCTGTAAGCACCATGTCTGGCTCTAAATCACCCGCTTCGAACAATGCCCACATTTCTTTCGCGTACTTGGTCTTGAGTAGCTCAGGCGCGTACAAGCCGTAGTAGCCTGAAATGTTATTGACGTCCCGGGCGAGCATCGCCTCGGCGTGATTATTACCGGCTGCATCAACCACCTGCGGCAAATCTATAATCACGGGGCCCTGTGGGTCAACCAGAACATTGAATTCTGACAAATCACCATGCACAACACCGGCACATAACATTTTGACCACGTATTGCATCATTACCGCGTGATCGCGCAGGGCTTCTTCGCGAGTAAACACGACCTCGCTGAGGCGCGGCGCAACATCACCTTCGGCGTCGACGATCATTTCCATCAGCAGTACACCATCAACGCAGCTATAAGGCACGGGCACCCTTACGCCGGCACTAGCCAGCAGCTTTAATGCATCAACTTCGGTTGTTTGCCAAATTTCTTCTTGTTGCTGGCGGCCAAACTTAGAACCCTTCTCCATCGCTCTGGCACGCCGGGAATTTCGCACCTTGCGGCCTTCCTGATAGGTTACCGCTTGCTTGAAGCCGCGTTTAGTGGCCTCTTTGTAAACCTTGGCACAGCGCACTTGGCCGCCGCAGCGAACAATAAACACATCAGCTTCTTTACCACTCATCAAGCGCCCAACCACTTCATCGATCAGGCCATCTTCCAGCAGCGGCTGGAGTCGTTTTGGAATCTTCATGCAACCTCTTTATTAGGTAACCAACCCGCGCCTATCTCGCTCGGGAGTTTATGCCGTTTTTGTGACCCAATTATTTGGCATCAATAAATCGAAAAGCCTCAGGATCAGGGCTACGTGTCTGTTCCCAGAACTCACGCAGGCTAAACGGCCAGTTTTGCGTAACACGGCCCTTTTCATTTTTGTACCAACTATTGACGTTGGGCGCACCCCACGCCATATTCAAATTACCCGCATCAATGTACTCGTTATACTTGTCGTGCACATCTTGTTTGCAATCCAATGCCTTGTGGCCCGTTTTCATCAGTAAAGCCAGACACCCCAAGATGTAGCGCATTTCACACTCAGAGAAGAAAATAATACTCCCATTGACGACGATGTTCGTGTTTGGCCCATACATACAAAACAGATTAGGGAACTGCGGGATAGTAATCCCCAGATAAGCGCGTGGATCACCTTGCCAGTGATCTTGCAGATCGACGCCATCTCGGCCCTTTATTTCCATCGGCCACAAGAACTTGTTCGCGTGAAACCCGGTGCCATAGATAATCACATCAACATCATATTGCATACCAGCCCTAGTTTTAAGACCCTCTTCGTTAATGGCTGCAATGGGGTCGGTAATAACATACACATTGTCGCGCTTCAGGGCGGTCAACCAAGTCCCGTTGTCTACCAGCATGCGTTTGCCTGCAGGCGGATAGTCTGGCACGGCTTTATGAAACAGGGACGGGTCCTCACCCACCATTGAGCGGATATATTCAGTGAGCATGACCCGCAGCTCTTCATTTTCAGGCCCAACCGACAAGGTTTGATGCCATGTGGGGTCTTTCTTGGCCGCTGCCAGAAGACCCTCAGACGTCCGCCAGAACGTTAAAAACCTGAACCACTTGGCGTAGAACGGTACCTTATTCAACAGCCAGTGTTTACCCTGTGGAATGTCGTCATGATATTCTTCCCGCGGGGCTATCCACGGTGGTGTGCGCTGAAATACGACAACTTCCGCCGCCTCCTTCGCGATTTCCGGGATAAACTGGAAGGCGCTAGCGCCCGTGCCAATAACGCCTACGCGCTTACCTTTCAAATCAATCGAGTGGTCCCACACACCTGAGTGAAAAGCCGGACCTTCAAAACTGTCAATCCCTTCAATATCTGGATAGCTTGGCCGATTAAGCTGGCCAACGGCGGTAATCACAGCGCTAGCCTCAAGGACAGAGGTGCCACCATCGGCGCTGGTGACATGCACCTGCCAGCCTGCAGTGACGTCATTAAACTGCGCCTTGGTGACTTCGGTATCAAACATGATTTTGTCGCGGATTTTGTAGTCTGTCGCGACTTGCTCGAAATAGCTGAGTAAGACTTTTTGTGGCGAAAAGTGCTGGGGCCAGTCTTTCGGTGCAAAAGAATAAGAATATGTGTGGTTGGGGCTGTCTACCCGACAACCCGGATAGGTATTTTGTAGCCAAGTACCACCGACGTCGGCATTCTTCTCAACGATCGTGTACGCAATACCGGCATTCTGCAGGCGTATCGCCGCCAGAATACCCGACATGCCGCTGCCGATAATCACAACCTCAAAGGCCTCGCGCTGCGCCGCTGGTATCGCATCGATAGCGGGTTGACCGAAGGGGTCTTCACCGTGCAAGGACAACTCTGACTCTAAAAACTCGATATAGGCCGCGGGCAATTCTTCACCGACGAGAAAATTCATCATCTCGTGGATCAGCGCCTTGTCTGGCAATGGTGGCAATTGACCATCACCGGCTTCGTTTTTATCACGATAGGCTCGTAATGCTGCTAGTGCTTTGGCCCTCATATTGGCCTGATCTGACGGACTAATGCCGCCCTGGGCGTCGCCAAAAAGGCTAGCCTCTGGTTGAATATCACTACGCAGCAAAGACGCGTCACCCGTCAGGTGCACCAGGGCAACCATCAGCGTCGGTATATTGGCTTCTTCCAATGCGGCCTCTATCGCGGCATCGTCCTCCGTAATGGGCTGCCAGTGATCAAATTGGCGCTCGGCCATGAGTCGACTCCCTTATTGATTGTTTTTCTTTAGATCCAAAAGTTCTTGTCGTGTTTTACGCAAATGCGCACGTTTCTACAAGTATCTCAAGAGGCCAGAACGATGAGTAATGTGAGAAGTCAGTCGGTTCGTCAATTATCTGACGAACAATTGTGTATTTTGCGTCATGGTGTCTCGATTTTTTACAAATCTCAACTATCCTTATTAAAGATACTATTGGTGCGGCTACCCATCGTCCGGCTAGCCGTCATGCACACAATAGTCGTGCATATACAAACCTAACCATCACGAGCGAAAGTATGGATACCAGTACACTGATCACCTTGACGTTTTCTAGCGCCGCATTGGCTTGCTCGCTATGCGCGATATACCTGACGCTGGGTCAACGGCGCGCGCCGAAGGCTCTGCCGCCAGCTGAGAAGAACCATCGAGCGGAGCACTACACGGCGATAACAAGCATGCTGTCTGACGGCGCTATGGTTTGGCAGCGCCTGATCATGGAATGTGATGCGCTGAGCGAGTTGACGCCAGATTCGCTGCTGCCGCCACCGGCCCGAGAAACGGTGGGAGATTGGTTGATGCAGCTACGTGAATTCAGCCACGGTTCACGGCTGGTCATCGATCAGTCGTACACGCTGTTTACGGCTGAGGCGCGGCGTATGACTGCAGCCGACCTCGAGCTGCGATACCCTGAGATGGAACGCTTTAACCGTGAGATGAAGAGCAATATCGTTGTTATTTCTGACCAGCTCAAACACATCAAAGCCGTACTGCGGGGAGCAGACAACTTGGGCAATCGACCACTGAAGATTACCCTGCACAAACCCCAAGGCATGCCTCACTTTCTGCGCAAGCGCAAAAAGATTGCTGAACTGCAGGCACGCCAGTCAGCCGAGGGCTATGCCCAAGCGTAATGCGTGCCTAGAAATCTAACAGTCGTGCATAGCGATCGCGATGAAACGCCTGACTACCGTAGATCGTGTCCTGCGCTCTGGCGCGCTTGAGATAGAAGCCAGCATCGAAATCATCAGTCATGCCAATGCCGCCATGAATCTGAATGAGCTCATTAGACGCGTGAAACACAAACGCACCTGCTTTGCACTTCGACAAAGAGCAAAGCTGGTCAACTTTTTCTGAATCGCTGTCAATCGCCTGCAAAGCTGCTTCAACGCAAGAGCGTGTCAACTCCATCTCGGCAAACAATTCCGCAGCCCGATGTCCCAGCGCCTGAAATGCACCAATAACTTGGCCAAACTGCACTCGGGTTTTTAGATAATCGAGCGTCATGGCAAAGGATTGAGCGGCGGTGCCCAGCATTTCTGCAGCCAGACCGGCACGGGCGCGATCCAAGATCTGGTCGAGCAGCCCCGCAGCACCGTGTAATTCGCCGACCACCATGTCACTGCCTAATTCAACATTGGTAAAATCTACATTCGCGTAACCGCGACTGTCAGCGGTCTGCAGACGTGAGCAAGTGACTCCGGGCGTATCGGTTGCGACCAAAAACAGGGTAATTCCGGCGGCATCACCTGCTTGGCCTTCGGTACGTGCAGCCACCACTAAGTGAGTCGCGGTGACGCCCTCTAAAACAAACGTCTTCGTACCATTGAGAACGAAACCTTGGCCGGCGGCTGCTGCCTGCAGGCCTATCTGCAGGGGCGCATGCCTGGGACCTTCATCAACGGCCAGACTAAAGATAGCCGAACCATCGACGATTTTCGGTAACCAAGCTTGCTTCTGGGCCTCGTTGCCACCGAGTATCAAGGCTGACGCGCCTACCAATGCGGATGCCAACAAGGGCGAGGCCGTTAACTGCTTGCCTGTTTCTTCGAGAACCACGCCAAACGTTAAATAACCTAACCCTGAACCGCCATATTGTTCTGGAACAATAATACCGGTCCAGCCCATTTCCACCATAGACTGCCAGGTCTGCGGCGTAAAACCACCGGTTACACCGCTGTTGCGCATCTCGCGAAACTTCAATACCGGCGCCTGTTCAGTCACCCAGGCCTGAGCCTGGTCTTTAATCATGCTTTGTTCTTCGTTTAACGCTGCCATATCTATTGCTTCCTTTTCGTATCCGGATCAGCCCTTCTGGGTAGTCTCTGGGAGACCGAGGATATTCTTCGAAATAATGTTGTTCTGGACCTCAGCTGAGCCGCCGTAAATCGACATCGCCTTGCCGAACAACCAGGTGCGGACGGTCTGCAGTTCTTGGTCGCCAAAACCCTCGCCTTCCCAACCAAGCCCGTTATGACCCATAATTTCTAAGCTTAACTCTGACAGCGTCTGCGCCACGTTGGTGGCCGAGTTCTTCAAGATAGAAGCTGACGCGCTGACGGTGACATTGCCACGCGCCTCGGCGGTAATACGGTCGATGGTCAGGCCATGGGCTTTAGCAGCCATTAAGTGGTTCGCTAGACGTATGCGCAAGTCGGGATCTGCCAACTGACCGTTGGCATCGCTACCGATGTAACGCTTGGCCAAGGTTTGCAGCGGTTCAGATTTCGGCCCCGACGTACCGCGGGCACCAGTCTGGCTGACTCGCTCGTGCTGAAGTAATCGTTTACCCACACTCCAACCGTCGTTGAGTTTACCGAGCATATCGCTTTTCTCAGCTCGGGCATCAGTGAAGAAGGTTTCACAGAAAGGCGAGAAGCCTGAAATTAGCTTAATCGGGCGTGTCTCTATGCCGGGCTGGTCCATCTTCAACATCAAAAAGCTGATGCCGTTGTGTTTCTTTGCTTTCGGGTCAGTACGTACCAACGCACCACACCATTGAGAAATATCTGCGCCGGAGGTCCAAACCTTCTGACCATTGACCCGCCAGGCATCACCATCATCTTCTGCTTTGGTCGACAAGGACGCCAAGTCAGAACCCGCATTGGGCTCTGAATACCCTAGACACCAGCGTATTTCGCCACGGCTGATGGGCGGCAAATGCTGTGACTTTTGCTCATCAGTACCATATTCAAGAATAGTGGGGCCCACCATTGTGACGCCCATACCAGCCAGCACTGGGATAGGGTTGAACGCGCCGACACGCCCCATCTCTTCCTGCAGCACCCGAGAGTGTGCCTGATCTAGATCTGCTCCGCCATATTGCGCGGGCCATGTAGGCGTACCCCAACCTTTGCTGCCCAATCGCTCACACCAGATCAGCGCTTCACCGGTAAGAGGACTACTGCCCTCGCCGTTACCTAGAAGCTCTGCACCCCGACCGCTTAGGCTCTTGGGGAAGTTTTCGTCTAACCAAACTTGCGCCTCTTGCCGGAACGCCGCGTGTTGATCGCTGCCTGTGGTCATCATGTATCTCCTGCTGATCGCCCGGCTCCTGGTTGCGGGTCCGCGCTACTATTAATTGTAAACAATGCTAAACGTTGTCTGACAGTGGGAAATTTCAACCCGTTCTCTTGACTCATACTATCAGCCAGTGCCATTAATCGGTGCAACCTGCCCTTTCGTGCACGGCATTGAACTGTACATGAGCACTGACATCATCACCAGTCCCGTTGTACTAACAACCGCGCTGCCGATTCTTCAGCCGAGGCGACTTACATCGCTGCCACTTGAGTCCTACGTCGTTCTGCGGGATTATGATTCATCACGGGCAGACGATGTCTGTTGCGTGACACCTGTAAGCAGCGTCAGTTGATGACGTAATACAGGTTCAAGATTCGACGCATTACCCGACAATAACAAGAACAACAAGCATGCATATCAGGCCTTAATAATTAAGAGAGAGAAACCTCCATGGAAACTACTAATCACTGTGCAATTATCGTTGGCGGCGCTTCAGGTATGGCCCTGGCGACCGCTAATCTATGGGTCGAGAAAGGTGGCAAGGTCGCTATTCTCGACTTACCTACGTCTAACGGTGCGGCCGTGGCGGCCGAGCTCGGCGGTACTTTTCACCCGGTTAATGTCATGGACTTCACGGGTACTGAGACCGCAATTAATGAAGCCATTAAAGCCCTCGGTGGTCATTTGCACTTTGTTTGCAATACCGCTGGCGGCGGACTGGCAAAGCGCACAGTTGCTCGAGATGGCGCACATCCGCTAGAAGACTTTCAGCGCATCATTGACCTGAATCTTGTGTCATCATTCAATATTGCGCGTCTGGCGGCCGAGAAAATGGGCACTAACGAGCCAAATGCAGACGGCGAACGTGGTGTGATTATCAATACAGCCTCTATTGCCGCGTTTGAAGGCCAGATTGGTCAGGTCGCCTACTCTGCCGCCAAAGGTGGTATTGCCGCCATGACGCTGACGATGGCACGAGATTTAGGTAGTATGGGCGTGCGGGTCATGACCATTGCTCCTAGCCTATTCAGCACAGGCATCACTAAGGGCATCCCTGAAGCGGCATCGCAAAACCTCGTGAAGGACGCGGCATTTCCAAAGCGCATGGGGCGCCCCGAGGAATATGCCAAGATGGCTCTCGCCATCTATGACAACTGCATGATGAACGGCAGCACGATACGCGTTGATGCTGGCGTGCGCTTCGCGCCAAAATAAGACAGCAAACTCGCTAGCTATCGCTACGCATAGCCTCTGGAACGAGAGGACGTCGACTCAAGCTTGGCGCCACCAAGCCACGCCGTCGGCGTCTTCTTCAACTTTAAGCATGCGTCGCTCTAACGCACAGTGCAGATGAGCGATGGCTTCGCCGGTAGCAGGGAAAAAAGTCCAGTCGGTGATCTTGCTACGAAACAGCGCCGGAAAAACATCTACCGCGCGTTTCGGCTCCTCGCACAGATCATAGAGCTTCAACAGGGCTACTTCGTGCCAGTCAATAAGCGCTGTTAGGCGCTCGTGCACGCCGGTGTAAATGCTCTCGTGAGCCGGCAATACCATCAAGTCTGGCGGCAAGTACTCGCGAAAACGAATGCAAGAGTTAATCCAGTCTTTAAGCGGGTTCGCCAGTGGCTCGGACGGCTGAACACCCACGTTAGGCGTGATTTTTGGTAACAATTGATCGCCACCAATAATGACTTTCAGCTCAGGGCAGTATAGGCAGACATGCTCGGGGGCATGCCCGTGACCGATAACGGCGCGCCATTCACGCCCACCGATATCAATATATTGACCATCAATGATACGTCTATAGCCCGACGGCAATGGCGTAATATTCGCGCCAAACTGACCGAAGCGGCTGCGATATCTGTCCAACCTGGCATCATCGAAACCAGCGCGTCGATAGAACTTAATTGCATCGTCAGGCACATCTGATGGCCCATCAGCAGCCATCACCTTGCACATATAGAAATCACTGCGGCTCATCCATAGCTCACAGCCCCACTGCTTACACAACCAACCCGCATTGCCCGTATGGTCGGCATGCAAGTGTGTGGCAATCACCCGAGTAACGGGCAAACCGCCGAGGTGATTCTTGAAGATTGCCTGCCAGTCGCTTTGTACATCGGCTGCGTTGAGGCCCGTATCGACAATCGTCCAACCGTCATAATCTCGCAACAACCAGACATTGATATGATTAAGCCGCCCGCCCATGGGTAGCCGCGCCCAGAAGCAACCATCAGCAACCTGAGTCACTTCGCCGCTACCGGGAGCCTGATCTTCAAAAAAATAGGTTAGCGGATCGAAACCACGACGAGACATGTTATCAACCAAACTGAAATTCCTTTTTATTTAAATTAATGTTACCGGGCCGAAGCACAAGCTTGGCGCAAAAAACGTATAAACCAGCTTACAACCAACAATTCATCCGTCGCCTCTGCCAACGATGCCACGCCGGCGGCATACAGCTTTTCACCAATCTGCTCGCGACGAAATGCCAGCAAACCTCGTGAATAATCTTTCACAAACTCTGGATGACCTTGTACTGCGAGCATATGCTGCCCTACCTGATACATCGCATTCGGACACTGACTGTTACCGGCAAGCAATCTCGACCCGTCTGGCAACACGGTGACTTGGTCTTTATGACTGTAAAGCAGTGAAAAATCTGCAATTATAGGTTCCATATAGTCAGCGCTGGCCTGCACTTGTACTTTGTGCACACCCACTCGCCAGCCGACATCGGCGGCCCCGGCCTCTCCACCCAACGCCTCAGCTATCATCTGATGGCCAAAGCAGATTCCAATTGTTGGGGTTTTGGTTTTATCTAACTCGACAACAAATTCACGCAGGCGATGAATCCATGGCTCGTCGTCGTAAACGCTTTTTTTACTGCCAGTAATAATATAAGCATCACACTCATTGATGTTTTGCGGGTATTGCTGATTCTCGACATCATAGGTCACACAAGCTATGGACTCAGGCTGAAAATCACTTTTAATATCAGGGGCAGCAAGCGATATAACTTTTTCAATCATGCTGGGGTATTCACCAAACACCGCAGCGAACTGATCAAGCACCGTGTCTGCCTTGAGAATGCCAATCTTCATAAGAAGCTCTTCATTAATAACTGTTTATTGATAGTGTTTTCTGAAAATGCGTTACTCGTAATTCTAGATAATCTCGAAGTAACGCTGCAACTGCCAGTCTGTCACTTGACGTTCATATTGACGCACTTCCCAGTCACGACTAGCGACAAAATGCTCGACAAATTCAGCACCAAACAAATCACGTGCTGCACTCGATGCGGCCAATGCTCGGTTAGCATCCCGTAGATTAGTCGGCAATTGCCAGTTGATTGGCAGCTCGTCTTGTATTGCATAGGCGTCGCCCATCACCGGCTCTCCCAGAGGTAAATTCTCACGGATACCCAGCAATCCAGCGCCCAGCGTTGCCGCTGCCACCAGGTAAGGATTGGCATCGGCAGACCCGACGCGAAATTCTACGCGCTGACTTTTTGCTGAACCGGGTATAACCCGCAAAGCTGTTGTACGGTTCTCAACGCCCCATGTAGCTGCCGTTGGGGCCCAGGCGCCTTTTACCAGACGCGTGTAGCTATTTATGGTTGGTGATGTCATCGCCAGAAATTCGCGCATATAGTGCTGTTGGCCCGCAACATAAGCTCGTTGCACGGGACTCATGCCATGAACCGCCTCGGCGCTATAGAACGCGCTAGCACCTGTCTCTAGGTGCGTTAACGATTGATGGCAGTGACCACTCTGACCGGGATAGTCCATGGACCACTTAGCCATAAACGTCGCCACTAAACCTTTGCGTTGAAAAAAGGACTTGGCCAAGGTCTTGAACAATACCGCCTTGTCAGCGGCCGCCAGCGCGTTATCAACCGTAATTGCTCCTTCCCAAACGCCAGGTCCTGTTTCACAGTGAAGCCCTTCGAGATCAAAATCATGATTCTGACAAAAATCCATAAACTCATTAAAAAGGTCTGCATGAGTACCCGTACGCAAGATCGAGTAACCGAAGTTACCCGGCGATAGGGGTTTAAGATTTTGGTAATTTTTCTCGCGAATACTGTCTGGCGTTTCATCAAAGATAAAAAATTCGTATTCAAACGCCAGACGCGCGGCAAAACCTGCTTGCTGCAGCGCCAACAACACTTGCTGCAAACGCGTTCGAGGGCAGATAGGGTGAGGCGTTTGCTGATCAGATGTCACAAACTCACCGAGGAACAGCGGAATGTTGTTTTCATCCAGCAAGCGGCGCTCAGTTGCCAAGTCCAGCCGAAAAAGCGCGTCAGGAAAAGCTGTGTGCCAACCCGTAAACGTCGCGTTGTCATACAACGCATCGTTCATGTCCCAGCCCAGCACACAGTCACAAAAGCCGCCAGTACCCTCTACCACTGCAGCGAACTTCTCCATGCTAATGTACTTACCGCGCAGCACACCGTCGATGTCGCACACCGCCACCTTCACGCGACGTATGCCTTCGACTTGATATTGGTTGATAAATTCAGCTGCTGTTTTCATACCTACTCTCTTTACGCTCTGTTTAAAGCGGTCCGTTTCAGCGCCCGCTTTTGCCGTACCTTATTCAACTCAGATTTACCTAATAGAGCTTATCCAGCAGGGTCTACCGAGCTTGTGGAACACGAATATGTTGGACTAAGTCCTGCACAGCTTGAGGTGGCGGTGGCGTGAGTCGCATCACCACGAGCGAGACCATAAAATTAAAGATCATGCCCAATGTGCCGATGCCTTCTGGCGACACGCCGAACCACCAATGAGCTGCATTACTGGTTTCAGGGCTGACAAATTTAAAATACACGATGTAACTAAAGGTGAATAGTAAACCCGTCAACATACCGCTGATGGCTGCTTCTTTGTTCATTCGTGTCGAGAAAATGCCGAGCAGGATGACGGGAAAGAAGCTCGCAGCGGCTAAACCGAAAGCAAAAGCCACGACTTCTGCAACAAAGCCTGGCGGATAGATACCGAATAGACCCGCAACGCCCACCGCTACAGCAGCCGCTAGGCGAGCGTAAAGTAGCTCCTGTCGCTCAGAAATATTTGGCCTGAAGGTCTTCTTTAACAGGTCGTGGGAGATAGCGGTGGAAATCACCAAAAGTAAACCCGCCGCCGTTGATAACGCCGCCGCTAAACCGCCCGCCGCGACTAACGCAATAACCCAGTTGGGTAGTCCGGCAATTTCCGGATGAGCAAGGACGATAATATCCCGGTCGATATATAGCTCATTGGCATTATCGGTGCCCGCATTGACCAACAGGCGCTCGCCGTGAGCACCGCGAGCACCCTCAAACGCTGGAGTTTGCGGCGACAAAGCCGGACCACCCCGATATTGAATTTCACCATCGCCGTTTTTGTCGAGCCAAGCGATGAGACCGCTGTCTTCCCACTTGCCAAACCACTCAGGGGCATCAGCGTACTGCAGGCCATCCATTGCATTGATGATATTGATTCGCGCAAACGCAGCCACAGCCGGTGCCGTGGTATACAGCAGGGCGATAAGGATTAGTGCGTAGCCAGCAGACAAACGTGCATCACGCACTTTGGGCACCGTGAAAAACCGCACGATTACATGCGGTAGTCCGGCGGTGCCGGCCATCAACGCCGCGGTAATAAAAAACATATCGGTCGTGGACTTATTGCTTGATGTAAACGTCGTCATGCCTAATTCAGCGGTCAGACCATCGAGCTTATCTAAGAGGTACACCGGCTCATTCGCCATTTGGCTGCCCAGCCCTAACATGGGTAATGGGTTATTCGTCAACGCCAGTGAGATGTAGATGGCAGGGACTAAGAAAGCGAAAATAAGCACACAATACTGCGCTACTTGGGTATACGTGATGCCCTTCATACCCCCCAAGACCGCATAGAAAAACACAATACCCATACCAATGAATACGCCGGTGTTGATGTCCACCTCGAGAAAGCGCGAGAACACAACGCCTACGCCACGCATCTGACCGGCCACATAGGTAAAAGAAATAAAGATGACACAGACTACCGCGACTAATCTTGCTGTTTGTGAGTAATAGCGGTCACCGACGAAATCGGGCACGGTGAACTTGTTGAACTTGCGCAGGTAAGGTGCCAAGAGCAGCGCCAACAGGACGTAGCCTCCGGTCCAGCCCATTAAGTAACGTGCGCCATCTGCACCTTCGAAGGCGATGATGCCAGCCATAGAGAGGTATGACGCGGCAGACATCCAGTCGGCAGCAGTCGCGGCACCATTCGCCAGCGGATGGACATGCCCACCGGCGATATAAAACTCTTTTGTTGACGTAGACCGACTCCAAATGGCGATGCCGAGATACAACGCAAACGACAGCCCGACAAACAAGTAACTTAAAAATTGTGCGCTCATCGGCTACTCCTGCTCATCGACGCCATAGGCTTTATCTAGCTGATTCATACGCCAGGCGTAAACAAAGATCAGAATCACAAAAGCATAAATCGCGCCTTGCTGGGAAAACCAAAAACCCAACTTGAATCCAAACAGGTGAAACTGGTTGAGATAGTCGACCCAGAGAATGCCGCAACCAAAAGATACCAAGAACCAGATACTTAATAGACCGCACATCAGCCGCAAATTGGCATGCCAATAAGCCGAATTATTGGGTAACGGTTGGTCGGCCCTGCCAACGTCATCTTTGGCAACCTGATGTGCAGAATTGTTCTTATCACTGTCGGGCACGTGTGACTCCCTTTCTTATTATTGTTTTATCGTCTAGCCAGTTTTCCCCATCGAAGTGCTTCGAGGGGCACAGATCGCAGGCTCTAAGGTTTAGTCGCTCAACACGCAATGTTGCAATGCGTCAGAGATGTCCACATTTTCTGTGGATAACTCTGGGGATATGTTTTCGTCTTTAACGAATACCTCGGGTTTCTTCGACCTTTATTAATTGATCATTTTTTGTACAGCAGCTATATATTCTTTTAATTCAACACCTTAAACGCCTATAGTTAAACATTATTTAGATATAACCTCTAACTCTTAACATTTCACTATTTGGGTCAGGTTGTGAATAACTTCCACCAACAGGTAAGTGGTTACCAACGCGAAACGCTATATATATAGGTCTAAATGAAATTAAAACATCGTTTATATCGCTATTCCGACTGGATGCACGGATATTCCACGCACATAGACAGCTATCAACAGACAAGTTCGCACCCCAATCGTACAGGAGTCAGCGACTATCGCGCGCTACTTACGCTGGCCCTTGAGCGTCCAAAGTCTACCGTCTGTATGAGGACATAGACAGTCTAAATAACGCGGGAAATCTTTGCCCCGCTTTGATAGGCTACGCTTTTTTGACGGGGCCAACACGACTCATGCAAGGTACTGAGCACATCATCGAAGTCACCGCTCCGGAATTTCAGGCGGAAGTGGTTGAGAAATCCCGACAAATCCCGGTTTTGCTGGAGTTTTACGCCCCTGACGCGGAACCCTCCATGGAACTCGCGTCTGTGCTGCGCAAGCTCGCCGACGAATTCAAAGGTAAATTCCGCCTAGCCCGCGTTAACGTTCAGGAGCACCCACAGATTGTTCAGCAGTTAAGTGTGCGCTCACTGCCGACGATAAAAATTATCGTTAATGCACAGATGACCCAAGAACTTGAGGGCCCGCAAACCGAGGCGGTGCTACGTGACATTCTTGAGAAGTTGACCATGAGTCCAGCCGAGCGCATTCGCGACCAAATCGCTTTGCTGTTGGACAATGGTGACCGTCAGGGCGCGATAGCTATGCTACAAGAAGCGATCGGCCAAGAACCACAAAACTATGTACTTCATGTTGAACTTGCCGACCTGCTAGTCATGGAAAGTCGTCTTGATGAGGCTAGACAGATTTTAGTCAGTCTACCGAAGGACACTGACGGCATTGCAAAACCTAAGAACCGTATCGAGTTCATAGAAAGCGCTGCCGACCTGCCAGCGATTGATGCGCTGCAAGCCAGTGTTATTGCATCACCTGATGAGCTTCAGCTGAAGTACGAGTTAGCCGTTAGGTTGATTGCCGACGACCAGATTGAGGAAGCGCTTGACGCCCTGCTGGCTATGCTGAAAATTGATAAAGAGTTTGGTGAGGCGCTCGCAAGAAAGACCATGATTAAGGTCTTTGAGTTGCTCGGCAAGGGAGACCCTACGGCCACCGCTTACCGTCGTAAGATGTTTACTTTTCTACACTAACCGCTCCACCGACGACGCATCGTTGCGTTGCTTGTTTCATCGATTGCTGGCGCCGTGCGCCGATGTGGCGTGTTCTTAAGACTTACTAGCGCGGGCTATTCACGTCAATTGCTAATTTAGGTCGCTGCGTGCCTTTTGCGACTAGCCATCATTGCTATATCGCAGGCAACTGTTTTGCGTCGCTGACTATCCGAAATACCGAAATGACTTGCCCTCGCGCTTCAAGACTCGTGCGATGATCCCCGGCGAGCGCCATGGGTTGACTCTGCCACGATACAAAATCTTATCGCCTTTAGACAACAGCCACAAATCCATGGATTCTATATGTTTGATTTTCATGATCTTTATCCTCTAGCTGCGCGTTTCAGTCGTTGGTACTTGCCTGACTCTGACTCTG
>JBLHVI010000051.1:0-20681 GCA_047630175.1 Candidatus Azotimanducaceae bacterium | reverse complement strand
GCAAAAAGATACTCGCCCACGGTTTCCTGACCATGCTTCTACGCGACAACAATGACAACAATGACAACAATGACAACAATGACAACAATGACAACAATGGGCAGCGTGATTTGGGTCTGCTAACGGCAACGCGCTACGCAGCCGTGGCTAGAAGTCACGCGTTTGTTCTAGTTCGGCCTGCAACTGCCCTGCCTCGAAACTGATGGCCTCGGCTTCTTGGTCAAGCTCTGCACTGCGCGCGCTCAGAGCCTCAAGCCGCTGCAACAGCTGAGTACGCTGCGAACCATTCAACGTAGCGTCGTAAGCCAACTTAGGGCGAATCGCCGCAAGTTCCGCATCAGCATTTTTACGCAACTGGCGAATCTCATCCAAGCGGTAAGCAATACCATCAATCTGACGACTTAAATCAAACGCACTGCGGCCCTGATTGAAACCTGATAGAAAGTTTTGTTCAAGGTCAGCCGGGCAAACCCGCTGATAGCTCTGCCCGGAGCTGCCCTCTTCAAAGCCCCGCGTAAAGGTACAGTAACCTCGAACGCCCGAGTCATGACCATCAAGAAAGTCTAGGCTGGCGTGACAGACGGCATTGGCAGCCTCTCCTTTGCGACCCTGACTAAGGCCACGATCGAAGGTGCAAAAAGTCTGCAGACCTTCGTCATAGCCGTCTTCATAGGCAACCTTGTCGGGCACTACGGCATGGTCCGCGCAGGCTTTACGGTGCTCTCCAAGGCGGCTAACACCGCGCCCGGCGGCTGCGTCTTCGTAGCCAATAATCTGCCAGTCCGCGTAAAGACATTCGTCTTTGGAAAGGCTAGCACAACTACTCAGCAAGCCGATTGCTAGACATAATAAAAGCGATAAGCTTGCGGTCCGAATCAGTTTTGTCATCAAAGTGTTACTGTAGCGCTTCTGAAGCAACCATCTAAGCGGTCCAATGAGATGAAAGCAATTGATTATTCGCGTATTGCCAGCCTTACCAAAATCTGTGCCCTCACAACGAATCGTGGCGCATTTTTATGGCCGAGCAAGTTCTTCACACTCGTGGCCATATTTATTTAAGAAATAGCCCAATCAATTGATCCACTGGGGTACTTATCGCGTACCATTGGGTCGAGTTACAGCCGCCGATACACGCACGACTACCGTTCTTAAGGAGCACACGCGACATCACACTGCCAATACTAAAGCCCCACGATACTTACACAGACAGCCGTCTCTCAGGTTTGATTAGTCACGAGGTCACTGCGAGCCTGACTAAACAGCTCGTTCGTCTGCCTGAGATTGTTTGTGGGGAACATACTAAAGTCATCGCCGAGGGGCGCAATCGTAGCCTCTGCATTGAACTTGAGATCGACGGCGTACAAACACAGGTACTGGTCAAATGTTTCGGGCGCCAATCAATCAGGAACGATCTCAGAGATGCCAGTCGCGGATCAAAGGCGGCGCGGTCTTTTCATGCAGCGCACCATCTGCGCCAGCATAGAGTTGGCACCCCTGCACCACTTGCTTTTGTGGAACATTGGACGGGACGTCGACTCGAAGAAAGCTACTATCTTTCGCTATTCCTAGACAGCTCAATCGGATTTGGCGATCGAATGCTGCACCTCTATCATAAAGACAGAGAGTGCGAAGCATTTATTGAATCACTGCGAATAGTCGCACTCGGTGCAAGAAAAATGCATGACAGTGGCTTCGTGCACAACGACCTAGGCAACCAAAACATCCTGTTCGCCAGTACCAGTCAGACGGAGACATTCTCCACCATCGACCTGAATCGCGGCCGAATCGTTGCCAATCTCAGCGTTAGTGAGCGCGCCAGAGATCTGTCTCGACTGACGATTCCTTCTGGCATGGTAGAAATGTTCCTGTCGATGTACTGGGACGAGCCAGCCCCGAAGCAACTCAAACAATGGTTTGCGTGGCACAAAAGGCTTTTTGATCTTCATGCCTCATCGAGACGGTGGCGTCATCCCATTCGGGAAGCCCGGATTGCACGAGAGCAGGAAAACCAACCAGCAGACACGCGTTATCCAGACCCACGAGATGTTTGGGTTTGGGACAGCAAAACTAACCAAGCCTTTGGCTCCATGGACCGCAAGCACCGGCTGAAAAACTATCCGGCTTCGCGTTACCTACCGATGCTACGCGAAACACTCGCTGCAGGCCCCGCTATTTATAAGGAATACCGTCGTATTACTGCTGGCATATTCAAGCAACCTCTTAGCATGTCAGACAGCGTAGGCCTTAGCATTGAGCCCCATCCCACTACTTTTCCACGCAAACTCGAGCTTCTTAGCGAGCTTGGGCCTATACCTATGCTCATCCGACTTCATCACCACATGCCTGCAGAGGATTTGGTGTATCGAAAAAAGGCCATCACGACATTGCTGGAGCGTGGCCACCCGGTGGCTGTTTCTCTTTTGCAAAGCAGAGATGCCGTGCTTGACCCAGACTCTTGGGCGAGCTTTGTCGACCTTGCAATGACAGATATTGCGGAACGGCTGGATTTTGTTGAAGTCGGGCACGCAATCAATCGTGTTAAATGGGGAATCTGGAGCTTCGACGAGCTTGAAACGCTCTACCAACCGATCAGAAAACTCGCCAAGCTATATCCCAAACTTCGATTTACTGGCCCCGCCGGCATCGACTTTGAGTATCCATTTATTATCGCCGCGCTAAAACGCTGGCCTCAGCAAATACCGCTACACGCACTTACCCATCACCTTTACGTTGATCGGCGCGGCGCACCCGAGAACCCACAAAACTCATTCGCTACGGTCGAAAAATTCGCGCTCGCGCGCGCTATTGCCCATGTAAGCGGCAAGACTAATGGTGTCATCGTTACAGGCGTCAATTGGCCCCTCGCTGATGCAGGACCCTGGTCACCCATCGCACAACCCATTGCTGAACTCAGTTCAGACGTTGGCGGCGTCAGCGAAAGCGTCTATTCAGACTATATGCTACGTTATCTTTGTCTGGCTAGAACTTCAGGATTAGTTGATAGGGTGTACTGGTGGCAGCTCGTGTCCCGTGGCTACGGTCTCATTGATGACACCGACGCCGATAAATGGCGCCCCAGACAGGCATGGTTTGCGTTGAAGCATTTCAACGCACTGATGTCAGATTCACGATTACTAACCAGTGAAGTACCCGATAACGCAGAGAATCAGGGTTTATACTGCATGAAATTTGAACGCGACGGCGGAGAGCTATTTACTATAGCCTGGTCTCATGGCGAATCAGCATCACTGGCGGGTATAAAATACAATCTAGCGACGGACTCATGTGGTCAGCAAATTACGCAACCAGAAATGGCCTCCGGCAGCCCCATCTACCTGCATCATCTAAAGGATTAAAGGCTATCCTGTCGCTCGTTTAAGGCGATCATTCACTGCTGCCCAAGCATCTCCGACAGGCGGTTTGTCTATAAATAGCATGCCAAGCCCAAGCTGATCTAGCGCAAACAGAGACGCGTAGAGCTGTTTGCCGTAGCCGGCAGCATCCTCGGCTAAATGGCAAATCGCATAATCAGGCACGCCCATAGCTGCCAGTTTGTTAGCAGTCTGCCTGCGATAGACGATGAAACCCGCCACAGCTGCGCAAACCTCATCACGCGTCACATCATCCAACAAAACAACACGCAGAGGCGTACGAGGTTGGTAGTGCGCGCTGACGTTGCCAGGCACGATGGCGTCATGTTCCGCCGGCATTTCAACACTACTGCCCAGCGCGCCTTCGAGTCGTTGCCTCGATAGTGGACCAGCTCTGACAATACGAGGCACATCGCACGTAAAATCGACAATAGTTGATTCCAAGCCAAACTCACAAGGCCCGCCATCTAGCACGGCCGAAATACGTCTATCAAGACCGCTGACTACTTGCGCTACCGAGGTTGGGCTCAGCTCCTTATATCGATTTGCAGAGGGTGCGGCGAGCCCGGCTCCCAGCGTCTTCAGCACTTCTAGGAAGAGGGGGTGTGAAGGAACACGCAGACCGATCGTCTCCAAACCACCTGTCACAACAAGACTTGCACGTGACGACTTCTTTAGCAGCAAGGTTAACGGCCCAGGCCAGCATTTTGCGGCCAAAATCCGGGCCCCGGGCGGCACTTCAGCGGCCCAATGACTCACGTGTTCTGCAGAAGGAATATGCACGATCAGTGGGTGGTTTTTGGGTCGACCTTTAGCGTCAAAGATCTTTGTAACTGCCGCATCAACCGAAGCATCCGCCGCCAACCCATAGACTGTCTCTGTGGGCAGCGCTACACATTCGCCTTGCCGCAGTAATTCAACGGCTCGCACGACACCTGCTTTACCTTGAAGCACATCCACCATGTTGTTTAACCCTAAAACTAAAAGCGCATGGTTATCGAAGCTTATCTTTTACGGCAGCTTGGGCAGCCGAGATTCTCGCTACAGGCAGCCTAAATGGACTGCATGACACATAGTCGAGGCCAATATTGTGGCAGAACAAAACGGACTCAGGGTCCCCACCGTGTTCCCCACAAATACCGTATTTAATTCCGGGCTTCACCTTCCTGCTGCGTTCCAGCGCGATTTTCATTAGATCACCAACCCCACGCTGGTCAAGCGCCACAAAAGGATCTGAATTAATCAGTGATTTTTCCAGATACTCAGGAATAAATCGTCCGGCGTCATCTCGCGAAAATCCATAGGTCATCTGGGTCAGGTCGTTGGTGCCGAAACTCATAAACTCCACGGCCGGTGCCAATCGATCAGCGCCAAGACAGGCCCGCGGTGTTTCCATCATCGTGCCTACTTTGTAGGGCACAGACACTGTGCGCTGGCTCATAATGTCAGTGATCGCTTGCTCGATGATGTCCGATACCAGCCTGACTTCCCGTACATTGATCACCAGTGGGATCATAATCTCCGGACGCGCATCAATGCCGTTTTCGATCGCGTCGGCGGCAGCGGAGATAATAGCTTTGACTTGCATCTCAGTAATCTCGGGGTACACAACCGACAAGCGACACCCCCGAAAACCGAGCATCGGGTTGACCTCCATCAGACTTCTGGAAAGTGTCTCGATCTCCGCTTCGGACTTACCTGTGCTGTCCGCCAATTGCTTTATGCCCGCGGCGTCATGGGGCAAAAATTCGTGTAGCGGCGGATCAAGCAAACGAATGGTGACCGGGAGGCCATCCATCACTTCAAACAGTTGATACATGTCGGCATGTTGGAATTCGAAAAGCTTATCAAGGTGCACACGCCTTTCCTCGACGGTTTCTGAGAGAATCATCGCTCGCATAACATCGATTCGGTCAGCATCAAAAAACATGTGCTCTGTGCGGCAAAGACCTATACCCTCGGCTCCGAGCTCTCGCGCTCGAATCGCATCCTCGGGAGTATCGGCATTTGCCCGAATCTTCAAGCGTCGATGCTTGTCGGCCCATGACAGCAGAACCCGAAAATCCTCGGTATCGCTTGCCTCAATTTTAGCAATATCACCCAACATCACATCGCCAACATTGCCATCAAGGGTAATGATGTCGCCTCGATTAATCTGCACACCATCCTTCGTTGTCGCCACGCCGCTCTTAACATCGACACTGAGCACGCTGCATCCAGTAATGGCACAAACGCCCATCCCTCTGGCAACCACCGCGGCGTGGGACGTCATGCCACCAAGCTCTGTCAAAATTCCCTGTGCGACGCGCATACCGTGTATGTCTTCGGGCGTTGTTTCACGTCGCACCAATATGACAGGTTCACCCGTAGCCGCCACCTCCACTGCCTCCTCTGCCGAGAACACAACTTTACCCGTAGCACCGCCTGGGCTCGCCGGCAGACCAGACGCGACGATGTTCTGCTTTGCGGCAGGATCGATCATCGGGTGAAGAAAAGCCTCTACATGCTCTGGGGTCACCCGCATCAGCGCTTCTGCCTCGGTTATGAGGCCGTCATGGACCATATCTACCGCAATTTTGATGGACGCACGGCCGGTACGTTTGCCGCTGCGCGTCTGCAACATGAACAGCCGTCCTTCCTGAATAGTGAACTCCAAGTCCTGCATATCCCGATAATGCGACTCAAGTAGTGCTTGCGTGCGGTAGAGTTCGTCATAGGTCGCAGGCAAATGTTGTTTTAGTGCATCGAGATCCAGCGGCGTGCGAATGCCCGCAACCACATCTTCGCCCGCTGCATTGAACAGAACTTCACCAAAGAAGGTTTTTTCACCCGTAGAAGGGTTTCGAGTAAAAGCGACGCCTGAGCCGGAATCGTCTCCAAAGTTACCAAACACCATGGCCTGTATGTTCACGGCGGTGCCGAGTGACTCTGAAATGTTATTCATCTCGCGGTAAACCCGAGCCCGGGGCGTGTGCCATGAGAGAAAGACTGCCTCGATAGCCATACGCAGTTGCACAAACGGGTCCTCGGGGAAGTTCACCGTCTTTTTAAAGCCGGCAATAATAACCTGCCAATCCTCAGCGGTCATATCCGTGTCGAGCGGCTTGCTGTGAGCCTTCTTATAATCGTGGATCTGCTCTTCTAACGACGAAGAATCCACATCAAGCACCACGTCAGCGAACATTTGGATAAAACGTCGGTAGGAGTCATAGGCAAATCTGGGGTTACTGGTTTTTTGAGCGAGACCTTCGGTGATCTCATCATTCATGCCTAGGTTAAGGATGGTATTCATCATGCCAGGCATAGACACCGATGCACCGGAGCGAACCGAAACGAGCAGAGGATTTGCCGGATCACCAAATTTGGCAGACATCTTCTGCTCAACGATAGTGAGTGCAACCTTATACTCTGCCTCCAGCGTCTTCGGCAATTTGTTGCCGAGTTCGAAGAACTCTCGGCACGTAGGCGTAGTAACAACAAAACCGTAAGGTACAGGCAAACCAAGCTTGGTCATCTCGCAAAGGTTGGCTCCTTTACCACCGAGTAGGTCTCGATCGTCCCGTGTGCCTTCTTCAAACAGGTAAACGCGCTTTGCCATGAATATTTGCCCACACAAGAGTTAAAAAACGCGAACTTAATCATGGATTGCCCTGATTTACAAATAGCGAATCAGTTTGTCTATATCGCGTCACTACAGCGCAATACTGGCAATGCGATCACCCGAGGCACTGCCCAGATAGAGCCTGCCGTTATGGGGCAAGGCAACCGTCGCATAACCCATGGGGTCCCCCTTGTGGTGAAAGGCCACCTCCGACGTCATATGCTCAGAATCCGCTTTTATCACCTGAAACTCTAATAAGCAGGGTCCAGCGTGGCCATCTTCGCATCGCTCGTTAATGGGGTCATTGAGATGCGAGGCGATCCAGAGGTCACCGGCCGCGTCGATGACGATATTGTCAGGGCTCCGTACAGAAATCTCGCCCTCAACCTTGCCGCTCAATCGATCTACTTTGATCGTTTTGTTAGCCAGATAGATATTAACAAACAACTTGGTATTGTCTTGGCTTATTGTGATGCCATTAGGCATTAACTCATCTGAGCCCGGCAATTTTGTAAACCCGCTTGCTGCCTGCCATTCCCATACCCACCCTATTTTTTCCCCCGCACCGAATTGCGCCACCACCGTCTCGAAAGGCGTGCTCTTGTTCCACATATGGGTCACAAAAAAGCCACCATCGTTGAGACTTGCAACATCATTCATAAAGGCATCGTTACCTGGCTTGGCACAGCCTTTCCAAACTATTCGAGAGTCGCCACCTGCGGCCAACAATTCAAAGAACTCTACCTGCTCGTTACCATGATTCACCACCAGTAATTGATGACGCCCGTCGGTTCGGGTCATCAAATCAATGCCATGAGGGCTGAATTTTTCAGTATCAGGCGCCACACAGGCAGCATCGCCCCAACGAGGCCCCTTAGTGTCCCAATCAATAGCCAATGGTGCACGTTGATTATTCTTGATATCTAACAAAGACATGGTACCGGGCGCATCTGTCAGAAACGCACCCATCTCGCTGACGACCAAAAACTCGCTGTCTGGTACCGCTACAAGATCTTCCGGATTTTGGAAGCCGCACACCGGGCTGATATTCGCGACCTCCTCACAAGCAATCACAATGCTGACAGCCTCCGGCGTACTTGTCTCTGGTGCGGCAGCCGGTTGTTTCGCAGGATCTACAGGACCGCAACCAACAATAAAGCCGGCGATAAAGACTAAACAAACGAGGGATTTAACCATGTGCATTACCGGTGAGTTGTTATTATTGCTTACCAGAGTAGTACAACTGTCCTAATCATTACCAGCAATGAGTGAAACCAGTCATTGCTCTGTTGGACGGTAATGCGAATTGCAGCCGTGATCTGATTGTTATTCTCTCTATACTTCTCCAAGTTTTGACACGCAACGTAATACTTCCCCTTAACGATTTGCGCATATCCCTCATCCACGAATCGCATATTGTCTAGATCACATGCCATTTCATCCAGCCGGTAGTGACAGCCACAAGCAACGCTGGTGGGCAGTTGAATGATCTTTGCATCGTCATCAAACGCAGTAGCGTTGTGCAAAATTACTCAATATTTCAGCGAGTCGTCAGCCCCTCGCGACCCACGTTCAACGCTGTAGTGCTCGTTCGGCGCCCTATGCTCAAGGATCTACAGCGACTAGTAATGAGTGACTTTGCAGCAATAGCCGCTGTGGGGATTGGCTGCGCCGGGCTGCCGACTTGGCGAGATAGTGCTAGTTGTGGGAACGCCTTAGCGCGAAAAAATCAATCAGCACTAACACGCAAAACTATTCAATGAGGTGATCCAGTAATCATTGGCAGACAGTTATCGGCACGCAATCATAGGTAAGCAATCATAGGTAAGCAATCATAGATAAGCAGTCGCTTTACGACCCAAGAGATTGGTTCCATAGGTACCCAAACGACCCGCGTCAAAATTTGCAGCTGGTATGCTCACGGCACTATTCTTGGCATACCTATTTATGTGATGTGTCATTCGAAATCAGCAGCTTATCGATGAGAAACTGCCCCTAAGGATCAAGAAACCTCCAACTACGTCGAAAAATGGCTGCCAAAGTATCCATTTACAGATATAACTCTGGGAGACTTGTCATTTATATCTCCATGTAGTTATATTTCCGTCATGCCGTATATCTGCTCCAAGAGTTGCCAACCACAACAAGTAATTGGGCATCAAGGTAGGCGCATTCGCCAAACGCACAGATCAAAACGCGGGGTTCACTCGGGCAAAATTTTTTAAAGCCTCGCAGCACTAATGATGGCAAGGCATCTTAACCGTTATTTTTGGCCGTTCTAAACACCCTGCTTATTGAAACATCAAATCAATACTATAGATCCGAAAATATACTAGAATCGACAAATTAGCGTTACGGCAGAACAATATCTTTGCGTCACCACAACTTCACCAACATCGAGATGAGCACTTCGATTTAGCTAATCAAGAGCACACCCGTATAAAACGCGCTAGTTGACGTTACATTAGCGAACTAAAAAGTAAAAGGAGGACGGCGGATTTATCCGTCTTACATTAGTGGAAGCACCCAATGATCAAGTATCTTGTCAAACATTAGAAACAATGTTTGTTGTTGCGGATGAGAACAATATCGATTCCGATTGGTTGCTCAAGGACGTGCCATATGACCGCGCCCATATTAGCAAGCGGACCAACTTTATCGACTGGTCGTCATTTGTTCTAATCGCCAACCGACTCGCTGAAAGCTTCACTGCTAAGGAAATTTTTGAACTCTCTGAGGCCAGTTATTCTTACCCGACTTATAAAGTCTGGCTCCTCATCGGACGATTACGATTCGATTTGTTCGATTTCTACATGTACATCTTTGGCGAACAGGGTGCTGCCACTAAGCTTTACCCGTTAGATGTTAAAGTCCTTACCTCAACGCCGGTGTTAGGCCGATTTACTGTATGTTTATCTGTGCCCGACCACCTTGAACCTTGTGGACCGATCTTACGCGTATTCGAAGGACAAGCGGTCGGTATGTCCAGAGCCTTGGGTTATGACCCGGCAACAGTCATCGCAACTTATGGACCTCGGCAGGTCGAGCTAGAGATCTCTCTACCACAAGAGACCGGACTTCTTCCTAGGTTGCGCCGCGCCATCAAATTCCCCTTCACTTGGCGGGAAAATCTTAAGGTGCTTTACGAAACTCAGGAAGCTTTGCTGGGATTACAAAACGAATTACTCGACGAGTCTCGGCGACTAAAAGTGGAGAGACAGCGGTCAGACCTGATTCAGGAACAACTCGATCTCGTGCTTAACAACCAGCCAGTAATGCTTTGGACGATGGATCTAGCGCAAAAATTTACCTATATGTCAGCTTCAGTCGAAAGCTTCACAGGTTACAGCTTGGAAGAGGCCTATAAATTATCAGCGCTGTCCATGATCACAAAAGAGAGTCAGGAACACGCCGTGGCGATACTCTTAGAATTCCTCGAGCGCGAAAAAGCTAGTCAGCCCGTTTTAGGTACGACTTCCCTGCGGCTACTCCAAGTTAGAAAGGATGGCTCGACATTCTGGAGTGAAAATTACGTGTCATTTCTACGCCGTGATGGCGACCAGGCCATTGGCGTCATTGGTTTTTCTGTCGATATTACTGCGGTGATTGCGCGAGAAGCACGAGAAGAATCCTTGGAACAACAAGTTCAAAGTTTACGCCAGAGAGAATTTATCAGCCAAGTAGCGGGCGGCATCGCCCATGACTTCAATAATTCTTTGCAGTCAATTGTGGGTTTTGCAGAACTGGGTCTTGCTAAACTCGAAGCCAGCAACGCCTCAAATGAATTAGTTAAATTGCAACACCATATTCTAAACTCAGCCGCTGGTGCAGCGGAGTTGACTAAGAAACTACTTTCACTCAGCAGCCAACAATCGCTGAATCGCAAGTCAACGAATATTGCGAGTTGGTTACATAACTGCCTGCCCATGGCTAACAGTGTATTAGGTAAATCCATTGAGCTAAATTTCCAAGCGACGGAGACAGCACCGGTGCTTATTGACGTGCTAGAAATGGAACGTGCCTTTCTAAATTTGATCATCAATGCAAAGGACGCAATGGGCGAGAGCGGCTGCATTACCATTACGAGCCAACTTCATGACACGGCGACACTTGAGAGGATTTTACCACCTAACAAGTCTTCTTTGCCGACTCAGTACGTAGAGATCTCAGTGGCGGACACCGGACCCGGGATTCCCGAAGCGGACCTAAATCGCATTTTTGAACCGTTCTTTTCATCGAAATCTTCTGACAAAGGAATGGGTTTGGGGCTCGCAATTACAGCGGGTGTAGTCGAGCAACATGATGGCTTTATTCGTGCGACTAATCGCTCGTCCGGCGGCGCAGTCATGCATATTTACATGCCGCAGCACGAGGGCTCGCAGCGACCAGTTCACGGCAGCAGCCAGACGATTTCTCAGCGCGATATGGCAGTGCTGCTGGTAGATGACGAAGACACAGTCAGAGAACTCTGCAGAACGTTTCTAGAGGCCGAAGGTGCGATTATCACTGAAGCGAGTTCCGGTCACGAAGCAGTTAATCTAGTGCGAGCCCGGGGTTTTGATCTGGTCGTGATGGACGTAAAAATGTCGGGTCTGACCGGTACCGAAGCCGCACAAATCATTCGTCAGTTTAGGCCCGAGCAAAAGTTTCTTTTTATTACGGGTTTTGCAGGCAACCAAGCAGTACTGGCAGAGCTCGCGAACGACCGAGTGCTACCCAAGCCGTTTCGACGCGCGGAATTTTTAAGTGCCGTTTCCGCCCTCTTATCTAACCAGCTGACAGACTAGCACTAAACAGGCCGGGTCACCGACAAGCTCATTGTCAGGGATTGCCTGCGCTGATGCGCGTCACTGGCTCATAGCAGAACGCAATGTACTGCCCTTCACCTTGACCGCTACTTGCCGTTCACTTGGACTACTAGCTTTGCAAGCATCCCAGCAAACTGCCGCTTCATCACACCAGCAAGCAGCGGTGAAAGGATGCTGGCAAAACCCCGGAGTTGTATTGCAACATTCCAGCTCAGTCTACTGCGGTCGCCCGGGAGAGCTTCTACCTGATAGTCTTCTATCAACGCTGAAACAAGCTTCATCTCACCCCTCTCAAACCTGAACGCCATCCGCTGATCTTGCTCCCAGAGCAAGAAATATTCCTGGATGTTACCCTGCCCTGTAACATCGACAGTTCGGGTCGTCCCCCGCCCATAGGGTGGTGCAGTTTCCCAGATGACTGACTTGATAGTAGCCCAGCCCCACGAGTTAACGTCTTCAAACTGCTGAAACAGTGCCTCTGGAGTGATATCGAGATCTGCTTTAAGCGATATTTTGATCGGTGCGGAATCAAGAAAATCCAGCTCTACCTTGTCGTATTCGATCATCGTCTTGTTCCTGAAAAATAATTCATGGGTGCTACAACTTAAGTAACGAGGCGATGGCAAATAGTGCCATATTCCAGTCAAAAAAGAGAGGCTTGGCGCTCCTGGTCTGCGTATTCAACGCTCCCCTCAATCGTTCAACTTTGTTAAGCTGCTGATTTTGATATGTAAGGATTTTGCATGAGCCATCGTTTATCTGAAACTGTAGTGACAACCTATCAGCAAATCTTGCCGACAGTTCTGGGATACCTTGAAAAGGCTAGCGTTCACTATACCACCTTAGGCGAGGATATTAACGACGCTGTGAACCTACGTCTAATTGAAGACATGCAGCCGCTGCATTTTCAGATAGTATCTTTGGTACACCATTCCATGAACGCCCTAACTAGCGCTAAAACTGGCGACGCAGGACCACCTGATTTTTCTCTGACCATGGACTATGCTGAGCTAACGGCGCATGTTCAATCCGCATTGGATGCAGTGAATGCTGCCGATCTTGATGCACTAGAATCTCGAATGGATGAATCGGTTACATTTCGTATGGGTAAGACCGAGTTGCCGTTTACGACAGCAAACTTTCTTTTGAGCTTCTCATTGCCTAATTTCTATTTTCACTCAACAACGACCTATAACCTGTTGAGAGCGAAGGGCGTGAAGCTTGGTAAAATGGACTTCCTTGGTAAAATGCGCATGGGCATTTAGACGAGAGACCTGCAGCCACTAAAAATCTAGATTACCGGAGGCAGTGCTGCGGCGAGTTTTTTGCGGCGACTGGCGCGCAAATGATCGAGCGCCAGCACCGTCAGCGACGCGTAGATAGTGACGACAACAAACAGGCCCATTCGCACTGCGAAAGCCTGATAAACATCCTTACCGTTAGCACTATCTGCGACTGCCGGACCTAGCAGTATCAACATATTCACGAACGCGTCCGACCAGAAATTTGCTGAGTACTTACTGGCGCTCACACCATATATTTTGGCCGCAATGACCATAGTGATCAGCAACATTCCCAAAAAAAACATCCATAGACTGACATTAATTTTTAGTAGAAACCAGAACCCCACGGCTATCATCCCCCCCATCAACGTTGACCCCAACATTGTTCTCGCAGCAACATTAGTGTCATCAACTGTACTTTGTTGCCCGAGCGCTACCGTCTTCATAATAAGCGGCATATACATCATCGGATTAGTTAGGCAGGCGAGGTAGGCCGGCATGACTATCAGTGTTGCACGTAGGCTAATCCACAAGGCATTTTCGTTGCTCGCAGGTGCTGCCGCAGGTGCAGGTGCAGGTGAAGCAGAATCTTCCGGAAATAATGGATAAACCACCCACTGACAAATAACGGCGATAGCGATGCCAGATAATAATGCTTTGATAACAACTATCGCCCCAAAAAAACTTACTGTGCCTATCGCTGAAATAAGCGTTATGCCAATAGTCAGAAGCATGCCGACCATGACCTGGCCGACGCTAACGGTAATGTAGTTACTAAGAAACAAAGCCACAAGCACCACCAGCACTGCCGATGCGGGATAATCTATAAGCAGGGGCACGATTAACAGCCCACTGCTCGTCATTAAGGCTGCAACAGCCACTATCACCAAGAGCCCTTTCAGCTTGGGGGGCGGCGACGGCGCCACGGTTAGCATCAGGGCAAAAATAGGCACGATATAAGGCATCGACAGCGCCATCGAGTAGGCGATAACCAACGACAGCGCCACTGTTAGGCTAAGCCTAAATACCCGTCTTGCACCTAAAGACATACTCTGTCTTTGGTTGAGAGTCCTGCTTGCCTCAGTAGGCATACGACATGATGCTCATAAAGCGAATATAAGCTTTACCGAGAACCTCCATAAAACCGTGCCCCTCGGTGTAGACGATGACCGAAGCCTGGCCACCAATTCTCAGCTGGGACGTCAGTTCCTTTGATTGTAACGGGTTAAAATTGACGATGACCGGAAAGCGCTGCGCTTGCCGCAACCAATCCCGATTATTGCTTATCGTCGGAAGCGTCCCTGGTGGCGGGGTAGCCTGACCGCTGCTAACCCCATAACCCACGCTCCGCACTGTACCTTCGAAGACATGACCGGGTAGCGAGTCGTAAAGTATTTCGACCGGGCTGCCGCGCTCTAAATGCCCAAGATTATTTTCTGTGAACTGAGCGCTTACCCACAAATCGTTGAACGATATCAAAGTGACTACAGGGCTGCCGGTACCAGCGAACAGGCCCGTGTCTGAGCGCAGATCAGTGATAAGCCCCTTAGTCGAGGCTCTAACAATAGTTCGAGATAGATCTAGCTCGGCTTTATCGACGGCAGTTTGAGCAGACTTAATTATGCCGTTATTGGTGTCGTCGTCGCCACCTTTTTGCTCAATGGCCTGTTCAATCTGTGCAATGGCGCCACTGACTTTTGCCCGAGCCTGGTCTTTACTCGCGCGCGAACCTTCGAGTCGCCGCATCGAGATCGTCCCTGGATCACTTGCGAACAGCCGTTCTAGACGTGCTGTATCTTTTTCGGCCTTTACTTGGTTCGCCTCTGCGGCAACCAGATTGGCGCGCGCCGCATCGACCGCAGCGCTACCGGAGTCAATCTGACGCCTCGCGCTCTGTAGGTCTGATTGGGCTTTTTGCAGTGCAATTTCATATTGCGCTGGATCAATCTGAAACAGTTTTTGCCCTACCTCAACTGACTCGTTATTAGACACCCAGACTTCCCGCACGATACCTGAAACCTGAGGTGCAACGCCAACAATGTAGCCTTCAATCCGTGCCTGATCGGTATATGGCGTGAAGCGATCAGCGAATAAATACCACGTAAGCGTTACAACAATGAGCGACACCACGCTAACCAGACCCTTCTTGACCGAAGGATCGGCACCGGCCTCCACGCTCAAAACCGGACTTTCCTTGTTGGCAGTGCTCTCGTCAACACGCGTCTCGGTGCCCGTTGATTCGATCGTCGTACCTTCCTGATCACTCATTGGTGCTTGCTCATTATCAATACCTTTGTTACGGACGTTGGGACGTTTTTGGCGTTGGCAAAGGTGTCGTCAACAGGTCACCCCAGTTGCTTCGTGAGTTCATCGTTTCCTGACTCTCTACCGATATCAGTTTGGTGACGGGGCTATCCTGCCAACCAACCCCCAACGCCTTATAAAAACTGATCAGCGCGGAAATTTGGTCACCCTGATTTACCAATTCCTTTTCAGTTTGCTGTGCAAGCGCACGCTGCGCCTCAAGCACCCGCTGAAAATCTGCGTAACCTTCCTGATAACGTCTATTCGCAAGTTCGAGGGATCTCACTGCCGCTTCTACGGACTGGCCTAAAATTATATCCTGCTCATCTGTCTTGACGATGGAAATCGCCGCTGTATCAAGTTCCTGAGCCGCTTTGAGCACAACATTCTGATAACTTTCAATTGTCTGCTGTAGTCGCACATCCTGCACACGCACGTTATTACGTATTCGACCGTAGTTGAATATATTCCAAGTGAATCCTGGTCCAACACTGAAGCTACTAGTATCGCCAGATCCTGCCTCATCATTTCCTGACCAACCCAAATTCCCGCCCAATGAAATGCCAGGATAGAGGTCTGCCTCGGCCACGCCTATTTGTGCTGATTGAGATGCAACAAGCCATGCAGCAGCGCGGATATCCGGCCGGCGCATGAGGATACGAGCGGGAATATCAGCGATGAGGGTTTCTTGCAGAGTTGGCAGTCCAGCCGCAACATCCTCTAAAATAGCCAGCTGATCTGGCTGATATCCCAAGATAGCCGACAGGGCATTGCGGTTACTAACAAGCAAGATTTCTAGCCGCGGGATTGTTGCCAATGTCGCAAGGTACTGCGTCCGTGCCTGCTGCAGATCGAGTTCGGAATCCTGACCGCTTTCATACAGTTTCCGAGTAATCTCAAGGCTTTTTTCCTGAATGGCCGCATTCTCACGCGCTATTACTATACGTTCTTTCGCCGTCCGAAAAGCAAAATACAAGTTTATCACTTGTGCGTTCAGCAAAACTTGGGCGTCGTGATGGTTACTGATCGAACTAAAAAAAGCGGCATCTGCAGATTCGATACTACGCCGAAACCTCCCCCAAAAATCAATTTCCCAGCCGATAGTAAAATCGGACTGATAGGCTAAAAGCTCTTGATCGCTTCCCGCCAATTGCCCACCATTTTGCTGAGTATTAATATAGGCTGCGCTAGCACCGATCTGTTGCAGCTGCGGATATCTGCTACCCGTGGCAATTCCTAGGACTGCACGGCTTTCGAGAATTTTTAAACCAGCAATTTGTAGTGAAGGATTTCTTTGGTTGGCAGTTTCGATCAACTCATCCAAAATCGGATCATTGAAAATACTCCACCATTGATGCAGCTGAAGGTCTACCGGTTCCTCGGTGGCTACAACGCGCCCATAAAGGTCTGTTTCCCAGGTATCCAACCACGAGATTTCTGGCTTTTCGAATTCAGGGCCAAGGGTTGTACAGGCATCCAACATAACAATCAACGGCACAATCGCCAACAAGCGAAACGGCTTCGCGCGTAATTTCATGCTAACGGATATCAGGATTCGACCACTTCAGTTTCTTCAGACCTTGCCACCCATTCCATTAACAACCGATAGCCAACGGCAAGCAACACTGCGCCGACAAAAAGCCCGACGATGCCCGCAGACACCATACCACCTAAAGCGCCTATCAGGATTACGGGCATAGGCGCGTCGACCCCACGACCCAGCAGCATAGGTTTTAAGATACCGTCCGAGAACCCACCGACGATCAAATAGACACTCCATATGCTGTTCATCACAGTCGAACCGTCACCCGTTCCCCATATCCACGCTACTACCGGAATCGTGATGATGATTGCGGGCAGTTGCAGGATGCCGAGAAAAAGAATAACAACGGCTAGGACCCCCGCGGCAGGAACACCCGCGAAGAAGAAGCCAACGCCCAAAATAAGCGCCTGAATTAGGGCAACACCAAGAACGCCGGCCGCGACTGAACGAACGGTGAGGGTCGACAATGTCAAAATAGCGGGGCCTCTTTCTTGACCTGAGAACCGACTAACGATTCGTTCCATAGCGACACTACCGGATTTCCCGTAAGCCATCATGATGCCTGCGATGATAAGTGCACCAAGGAACAAAAAGACACTTCCAATTGTGCCGGCCGACACAGAGATCCCTCGCTTGACCAAACCCTGGACGCCTGCCTTATTCTTCTCAATAAACTCAGGCAGATTCGTAGACATTTCACTCCAAGCATTGAAAACTGTTTTCCCGATGACTGGCCAATCTGCCACTGAAGCTTTTGGCTGAGTAATTTGAATCGTGTTGTTCTGGAAAGACTGATAACTATCAGCCAAGTGATTCGCTAGCGAAGTACCTAATAGCACCAAAGGCACACCCATAATGAGTAGACCCGTGAGGACTATCACGGTGGCAGAACGTCCTTGGCGATCACCCATTCGTCGCGCCAAAGCTTGGTGCATAGGATAGAGCGTTGCCGCTAATATGACGGCCCACAACATAACGCCGATAAATGGCGCAAACACCTGCAAGCAAAGAATCACGAGAGCAGCAGCAAGGCCTAGTCCTATCATAGTGTCAGTAAATTCCGACACAGTCATAGGCGTGTTTTTATTATTGTTTTCCATGGTTGCAGATACCTTTTGCAATTCGGGGGAGTAGCGAAAATTCTGCACAAGCAGTCATCTAATGCCTGACGCTATTATACAGTGTTTAGATTACCTCATTAGGGGTGCGAGTTCGACCTTGCCAAACTAACAGAATCTATCGGTCACAATGGTTTTCTGCAGCTGGTGATAAGGTTCAGGCCAATCGCCGCTCAACAGCGCGCCTGCCGTGATAGGTCTAAAAATCTGATCATAGCGCTTAATAGAATCCTGACCGCAGCGTCTGAAAATGTGCGCGCGGGTCAGATCTTGGGCAGAAAACAAGCCAGCGGATGACATCAGATCAATAAATGCATGCATAGTTGCCGCATGAAAGCGCTGAACGCGTTGCCACTTGTCTTCGACGACGAGGCCCTTGATCAACTCTGGATCTTGCGTGGCAATGCCAGTGGGGCATCGATTGGTATGACATATCAGTGATTGGACGCAACCCAGCGCGAGCATCATGCCGCGAGCTGAGTTGCAGAGATCAGCGCCGAGTGCTAGATTTTTTGCCATGTGAAAGCCTGTAAAGACTTTGGCAGAAGCAATAATGCGAATATCGCCCCGTACACCGAAGCCTGTTAAACAGTCATCTACGAACGCAATACCCTCACGCAGCGGCATGCCCACAGAGTTAGAATACTCCAGCGGGGCAGCACCGGTTCCGCCTTCCCCACCGTCAACAGTGATAAAGTCAGGCTTGATACCCGTTTCGATCATCGCCTGACAAATACCCAAAAACTCAGCAGGGCGACCTACGCAAAGCTTGAAACCAATGGGCTTGCCGTCGCTAAGCTCACGCAAGGTTTTAACAAATTCAAGCAGCCCAACAGGGGAATCGAATTCCCGATGAGTCGATGGTGATATCACTTCTGTGCCTATCTCTACCGTTCGGATCTTGGCAATATCAGCCGTGTTCTTAGAGGCGGGCAAAATACCTCCATGACCCGGTTTTGCGCCCTGGCTGAGCTTGATCTCAATCATTTTGACGTGAGGATGCGCCGCTTTTGCTTTGAAGAACTCGGGATTAAAGCCTCCTTGTTCTGTTCGACAACCAAAATAGCCTGTGCCGATTTGCCAAACGACATCAGCTCCTTCGAGATGATACGGTGAAAGCCCACCTTCACCCGTGTTGTGATAAAAACCCCCTGCTTTCGCGCCTTTGTTTAGCGCTGTCAATGCTGCAGCGCTCAGGGACCCATAGCTCATGGCTGATATATTAAGCAAGCTCGCTGAATATTTTTGCAGGCAATCTGGCCCACCGATCTCTACGCGACTATCAAGGTCAACGTCTCTTAGAGTATGCGCTCCGAGGCTGTGTCCCAACCACTCATAGCCATCTCGATAAACATCAACCTTAGTGCCATACGGGACCGTCTCAAGATCGCCCTTAGCCCGCTGATAAACAATGGAGCGAAACATACGACTGATAGGTGCGCCATCAGTCTCCGACTCAATGAAATACTGCCGTACAAACGGCCGCACAAATTCAGCGAGCCATCGTGCTCGACCCAACAGCGGAAAATTACGCCGCAGTGAATGCTCTTGCTGCTGGCTATCTTGTATAGCCAACATCCACGCAGGTCCTACTATAACCAGCAACCACCAGACCCAGCCCCACACCAGACCGCCCAAAACAACAACAGCAGTCATACCAGCCATTATAAAATAAATCGTTTTGCTCATGCACACCTCAGTATTTTCTTCGCAAAATCCAGATCTACGCACAACGCGTCAAGCTTATCACTAGCCGGCGAGCATACAATACTCTGGCAATTCTGTACGCCTAATGTGCTGTAAAGGGTTCTGGTTGCCCAGCCCATGATCCTGTTAAGGACTCAAATCACCTACACGTAAAAATCCGGCTTGCGCAGCGGTAAGGTAGGCACCAAAAACGATACCCCCTGCATAATCATTCGACCGGCGTCGATAGCCACTCAATGTCAGCAACGGCTCTTTGGTTCGGACGCCTGTGGTCTGGTCAAGCGTCACCACCGTGCATCGCTCACAGGGCGCAACCTGCTCAAGTTTGAGCTGCGGAAACTGGAACACTCGCTCGTCGTTTTCCTCATAAGCCTGCAATTCCGTCACTACAATATTGGCGCGAAATCGATCCATACTGACTGGGTTTTTAAGGCGCTGATTCAAATCTTCAAGCGAAACCTGATTAGTCATCAACACCGGCGACGTGTCGACAAATTTCGTTTGTTTATGACCGTGAACCTTGGCAAAGTCCTGCAGAGGTAGATACCAGTCAAACGGCGCCTTGGCGCGCACCAGACGCACTGTTCTACCTAAACAAGCAGAAAGCCAGCTTGCAACGCCATCACCCATGTCCAGTACCGGCACTGCCTGGCCATAAACGGTCAAAGGTGATTCGGCACCGTTTGAATCCATCGCCAGCGTAAAATCATCTCGGCCAGAATATTTCAATATCAAATTGGCGCCTTGCCACATCGCCCCAATCTTGTACAGATGCGGAATCTGCTTTTGATTCGCCCATGCGCCTTCATCCACAACGGTAAATTCACGATCACCAATCAAGCCCATAGACGTGATCTCAACACGCTTCAGGCTATAGCCACGACACCCCTTAATCGGATAAATAATGATATCACTGACACGCATTCAACTTTACTCCACCGAGATT
>JBLHVI010000050.1:0-21409 GCA_047630175.1 Candidatus Azotimanducaceae bacterium | reverse complement strand
GACAACAAAGATCTTTACGGGTTCTGGGGCGACACGATTACTCAGGCGTTGAATACAGAACTAACAGGTCACCGCAACAAATCAGTAATCAATCTTGCGTCCAACGAATATTTTAAGTCGGTACGCACGAAGCAACTTAGCGGCCAGGTCATCACTCCGGTATTTAAGGACTTCAGTAAGGGCACTTACAAAATTCTGGGCTTTTACGCGAAGAAAGCCCGCGGTTTAATGGCTAGCTACATTATTAAAAATCGCTTGAACACACCTGAGGCCATGAAGGAATTCACCACTGACGGCTATCGCTTCAATGAAGACTTTTCTTCAGACACCGATTGGGTATTCACGCGCAAAGTCTGATGCATCGTCTAGGTATTATCGTCAACCCTATGTCGGGTCGGGATGTACGCAGGGTCACAGCGCGTGCAAGCACGCACAGCCACCAGAACAAACAGCAACAAGTGACGCGGCTGATCCTTGGTGCCCTCAATCACGGGGTCGAGCGCATTTTCCTCGCCAATGAGCCCTTTCGCATCAACGAGCGCGCGATAGAAAACCTATCTGAACGCGACAAAGTGGAAATTCTTACTTTGCCCCTGACCCACACCGCCGCCGACACCACCCACATGGCTGAGGCTATGTGGGCAGCCGGCTGTCGGACGTTTATTGTGTTAGGCGGAGACGGCACCAGCCGTATTGTTGCACGAGCCCTGCCCGCTGCCAATCTGCTGCCGCTATCGACAGGGACAAACAATGTATTTCCGCAACTCGTTGAGGCATCGGTTGCAGGCGCAGCGGCTGGCTTGATTTGCACTCAACAGCTAGCCCGCCAAGATCACTGCTACCAATGCAAACAGATCCACGTGAAGGTCAACGGTGGCCACGCCAATGGTGGTATTGAAGATATGGCCCTCGTTGATGCGGTGATGCTACGCAACGAGTCAATGGGTAGCCTTTTACCCTTTGCGCCTGAAAACATTCAAGCCGTTTTTCTGACCCGCGCAGAGCCTGCATCGGTTGGTATGTCACCTATCGGTGGATACGTGATGCCGTGTGGCGCCAAAGACAGGTTTGGCGTCCAAGTCAGCTGCGGCGAACCTGCTGTGACGCGGGTTCGCGCACCTCTGTCACCGGGCCTGTATGGCGAAGTTCCGATCAAATCTTTTGCGCGTATCGAGCTGGGTACTGCACACAGTATTCATGGACCGGGGATACTCGCCTTTGATGGTGACCGAAGCATTAACCTTGGACCCGAAGATAGTGCGGAAATCACCATAAACAATAATGGCCCGTGGATCATCGAACCTGCGCCCGTGATGCTAGCCGCCGCCGTTGCCGGCCTGTTCGGCATAAACCGTTAGGCTTCAACCCAACCCGACGAGGTGGTATTATCCTCGCCACCAGGCAAGCTAAACAGGAAAAAGACAATGACAATGACACCTGCCGTCAAAAACACTTTATTGCTAACTGCCTGCCTGTTGGTAGCGACGGCCACTGGCGCCGCTGAATCAATGCCCAACCCAGCGTCTACCATTGACCCAAGCATCGACCCAAGCGCTGTCAGCAATACCAAAACACTGGTCTGGCCTGACGGCACACGCTATGTAGGTGCTGTGTCTGATGACAAGCGCTCTGGCAAAGGCACTATCTTCTGGCAGGACGGCACGCGCTTTGTCGGCACTTTCAAAGATGATCTGCGCAATGGACCCGGTACAATGATACTGCCTGACGGCACGGTTTATACCGGTTACTTCACTGACGACTTACTGGTCGACAACCCTGCGACAGCTACGAACGACGTGGCTATAAATAGCGCAAGCGGCAATGCCAGACCCACACCCGCTCGGCCCACAGAGATGGCAGCGCCGGTCGCCGAGGTCAGTGATCAGCAGCTGCTGGCTGCACAGTCAGCCGCTAAAACTACACCGACAGGATTAGCAGAAGAAATACCCCCGCAGGTAAAAGAAAAAGAAAACCAAGAAAAAGTACCCGCGCCTGATATCACACCTACGATGACGCCAAGGGTAGAAAATGCGACGCCGTTGTATCAACCCATAACGCGACTCAATGATGCGGTTCAGCAAGCTCTGCAAAGTAGCATCGACAACTGGGCCATGCATTGGTCGCAACAAGATGCGCTGGCCTATCTGAATAGCTATAGCCCAGAATTTAAGACTCCCGGTTCCCTGACGCGCAGCCAGTGGCAAGCCCAACGTAAAACACGCCTCGCAAGCCCTACTTTTATCAGTGTCAGCATAGACTACGATAACTTCAGCATCGTTGGTGCTGATGAAGCCAAGGTGACGTTCAAACAAACCTACACGTCAGACCGCTACAACGACGTGACACAAAAGTATCTGCGTTTAAAGAAACAAGATGACCGCTGGCTTATCAGCGCCGAAGGTAACCAATAATGTCTAGCGCAGCCAATGCGGTTCCTACGGCTGTTCCTGCCGCAACAATATTGATGCTAAGGGACGGCGTTGAGGCGCTCGAGGTATTTATGGTCGTTCGCCACCATCAGATAGATTTTGCCTCCGGCGCATTGGTTTTTCCCGGTGGCAAAGTCGACGCTGGCGATGGCGCTGTACGTGACCGCTGCCATGGCGTTGATGACGCAGACGATGTTGCATTGTCCTTGCAGGCAGGCGCGATTCGGGAAGCATTTGAGGAGTGTGGCATTCTGTTAGCGCGGGAACAGGGCAGCACTGCGTTGGTGTCGGCGAACCGCTTAATGGCACTTGAGCCTTACCGAAATGCGCTGGTTAAGCATGACATCAGCCTGCGAGACTTCCTTGTCAAAGAAGACCTGATACTCGCCTGTGACTTGCTACAGCCATACGCTCACTGGGTTACGCCAACGATGATGCCGAAACGCTTCGACACCTGGTTTTATCTGGCTCAGGCACCAGCAGATCATCTAGCAATTCACGATGGACACGAGTCAGTTGATTCGGTATGGATCGCGCCCGATTCAGCCTTGGAGGGTGCCGCAAGCGGCAAATACACCGTTATCTTCCCCACACGCCTGAATATCGAGATGCTGGCCGAGAGCAACACTGTCGCCAGTGCCTTCGAAATGGCTCGCACTCGTAACCTCGTTACCGTACTGCCCTGGACGGAGCAGCGTGATGATGGCGTTTATCTATGCATTCCGGATAATGCAGGCTATCACGTCTCAGAAGAAAAAATGCCAGACCGTCAGGGCTAAACGTCGCTCGCCGGTGCAGTGTCCTCCTGCCACTTAAACGCAGGGCAAAAAAAAGCGACCCAACGGTCGCTTTTTCTTTCCTCGGCTTTTAGTGTCTAGCCGCCAAAATCATCTAGCATGATGTTTTCACGCTCAACACCTAGGTCTTCAAGCATCCGAATGACCGCCGCATTCATCATAGGTGGCCCACACATATAGAACTCGCAATCCTCCGGTGACGGATGACTATTCAAGTAATTCTCTAATAGGACGTTATGGATAAAGCCGGTATAGCCCGTCCACCCCTCAATATTCTGGTCAGACAGTGCGACATGCCAATCAAAGTTTTCGTGCTCGGATGCTAGCTGGTCAAATTCATCCACATAAAAAAGCTCGCGTTCATTACGCCCACCGTACCAAAAGCTTATCTTTCGATGCGTATCAATGCGTCTCAGCTGATCAAAAATGTGTGCGCGCATGGGTGCCATTCCTGCACCACCACCGATGAAGACCATCTCGGCTTCAGACTTCTTGGCAAAAAACTCGCCGTAAGGTCCGAAAATAGTTACCTTGTCTCCCGGCTTTAACGTAAACAAATAAGACGACATCTTACCCGGGGCAAAGTCTGTACCCGGTGGGGGTGATGCGATACGGATGTTGAATTTCATGACACCCTTTTCTTCCGGGTAGTTCGCCATAGAGTAGGCGCGGATGGTGACCTCATCGACTTTTGCTTTATTGTCGAAGACGCCAAATTTTTCCCAATCACCGCGATACTCCTCGTCGACATCAATGTCCCTATAGTCGATATCGTAGGGATCAATCTCGAACTGAACATAGCCCCCAGCGCGGAAGTTCACTTCCTCACCATCAGGTAGTTTAAGGATTAGCTCTTTGATGAAGGTGGCGACGTTGTCGTTTGAGATCACCTCGCACTCCCAGCGTTTAACGCCGAAAAACTCAGGCTCAACTTCGACTTGCATATCTTGCTTGACGGCTGTTTGACAACTCAGGCGCCAGCCTTCGGAAGCTTCCTTGCGGCTAAAATGACTCGCTTCTGTTGCTAACATTGAGCCACCACCGCCGAGCACCTTGCAGCGACACTGACCGCACGTACCGCCGCCTCCGCAGGCCGATGATAAGAAAATGCCTGAGTCTGCCAAGGTCTGCAACAGTTTACCACCAGCCTTGGTGACAATTGATTTATCGGGATCTTCATTGATCTCGATCGTCACCGCACCACTGCTAACCAGCTGATTACGTGCAGAGATAATAATGAATACCAGCACCATAATGATGGAGGTAAACATAGAAACACCTAAAATAATATCGATATTCATAACCACTTCTAGTCGTCTAGTTAGAGTGAGATTCCACCGAAGGACATAAAGCCCAGTGACATGAGGCCAACGGTGATGAAAGTAATGCCCAGGCCTCGCAAACCAGCAGGGACATCGCTGTACTTTAGCTTTTCGCGGATACCCGCCAAGGCAACAATAGCGATAGCCCAACCAATGCCGGCACCAACGCCATACACAACGCTCTCGCTAAAATTATAGTCGCGATTCACCATAAACAATGAGGCGCCAAGAATAGCGCAATTAACGGTGATCAAAGGTAAAAATACGCCTAGTGCGTTATATAACGCCGGTACGTATTTATCGAGGAACATCTCCATAATCTGCACGATAGCGGCGATAACCCCTATGTAGCTTAGGTAGCCCAAGAAACTTAAATCGACATCAGGCAAACCGGCCCACGCCAGTGCGCCATCTGCTAACAGGTAGGTAAAAATAATGTTATTAACCGGTACCGTGATGACCTGCACGACTACAACAGCAATACCTAAGCCGATTGCCGTTTCGATCTTTTTAGATATAGCTATAAACGTACACATACCGAGAAAAAACACCAAGGCCATATTCTCGATGAAGACGGCCTTAAGAAACAGACTGAGATAATATTCAAACATGGTCTTGTCCTACATTGCTCGTGAAAGGGCCGTGTGACCACCAATCTCGTAGTCTGCTTCTTCCACCTGTTCAGTCTTCCAACTACGCAGGGCCCAAATCAACAAACCAATGATAAAAAACGCACTGGGTGGCAACAACATCAAGCCCGTTGGCACGTACCAGCCGCCATTAGTCACCAGCGGCAGTATCTCAAAACCAAATAGCCTACCAGACCCCAACAGCTCACGAATAGTCGCTACTAACATCAACACTACGCTGTAGCCTAGGCCGTTACCGATACCATCAAGAAAACTAATCATCGGTGGGTTTTGCATGGCAAAGGCCTCGGCCCGACCCATGACAATGCAATTTGTAATAATCAACCCAACAAATACCGTTAGCTGCTTACTCATATCGTACGCTACCGCTCCCAATATCTGGTCAACAACAATCACCAACGAAGCAATGATCGTCATCTGCACGATAATTCGGATGCTGCTTGGTATTTGGTTACGTATCAGCGAGATAAACAGATTAGAAAAAGCAGTCACCAGCGTGAGTGCAATACACATTACCAAAGCAACACTCATCTTGGTTGTTACTGCCAACGCAGAACAAATACCAAGAATTTGCAAGCCGATAGGATTGTTGACAAAAATCGGTCCGAACAGCACTTCATTTACATTCTTTGACATGGTGTGTTTCCTGCTCCCTTAACCTTTCATGTTTTTGAGAATGGCCCCAAAGCCATCGCTACCCATCCAAAATGCCACCATATTCTGTACGCCACGGCTCGTCAGAGTCGCGCCGGACAAGGCATCTACCTGGTATTGGCCTTTAGCAGAGGTTGGGTCAACGTTGCCTTTGACCACTTCGAATGCAACTTGATTATCGGCATATATCTTTTTGCCCATCCACAAGGCTTTCCACGCGGGGTTGTCCACCTCACCGCCAAGACCGGCAGTCTCTGTGTGTTCGTAAAACGTAATGCCGGCAACTGTATTGCCGTCACCTTCTATCGCAATAAAACCATACAGGGTAGACCACAAGCCATAACCGTGAACCGGCAGCACGATGCGCTCAACGTCACCGTCTTGTTCGAGTAAGTACGCAACCGAATAACGAGCACGACGACTAATCGATGCCACATCCTGCGTATCACTCAATGCCATCGATAAGGCTGGATCTTTGGAAGCCTTGCGTTGGTCATAAGTGCGCGGATCAATCTTCGCCTCGGCTATTTCATCAACCGTCAGATAGCGATGCTCCTGCAGATCTACGACCTTGAGCGTGAACTGCTCGAATAACGTATCGATTTGGGCGTCTGCGGTCACGCCTTTCTCATACAGGCCGGCGGCGATCAAAATGTTCTTGTTGCGATCAAGCGCTTTATTTGCGATGCGTTGAGGCTTGAGTTGTACAGCGGCCGTTGACACGATGATGGCACAAACAAAACACACCCCAAGCGCTACTATCAAAATATTTTTCAGAGAGTCCTTGTCTTTCACTGGTTCAGACATTGCGCGCTAGCCTCCTCTTAATGTTCGCTTGAACCACAAACCAATCGATCAGCGGCGCAAACAGGTTAGCAAACAAAATAGCCAACATGATGCCTTCAGGGAAGGCCGGATTAATGACTCGGATCAACACAGCCATTACACCGATCAAGCCACCATAAAACCATTTACCTTTATTTGTCATGGAGGCGGACACTGGGTCGGTTGCCATAAAAATCATGCCGAAGGCAAATCCACCCAGCACCAAATGCCAATACCAAGGCATACTGAACATGGGGTTAGTTTCAGAGCTTATGCCGTTGAACAGCAGCGACATGCCTACCATACCCAGAAAAACCCCTGAGACAATGCGCCATGCAGCGGTGCGAGTCAGCAGCAGGAAGAAGCCGCCAATAAAGATTGCCAGTGTCGATGTTTCACCCATAGAACCTTGCATTTTGCCGAGGAAAGCATCAGTCCAGGTCATACCGCTGGCCAATACACCCTCCATGCCGCTTAGCGCCGCTATACCCAGTGCCGTAGCACCACTAAAACCATCTACCGCGGTCCATACCGCGTCGCCTGAAAGCTGCGCAGGATAAGCGAAATATAAGAAAGCACGACCCGTTAGGGCAGGATTAAGGAAGTTCTTACCAGTGCCGCCAAATATTTCCTTGCCGATCACGATACCGAACGAGATACCCACAGCCACCTGCCACAAAGGAATTGAGGCGGGCACAGTCAAAGAAAATAAAACGCTAGTGACAAAGAAGCCCTCGTTGATCTCGTGACCGCGCTTGGTCGCAAACAGCACTTCCCAAAAACCACCAACAACAAACGTGGTGACATAGATAGGGATGTAGAACACGGCGCCATAAACCATGCAATCCCAAACACTCGCGGCGTCATAGGTCGCGGCGATCTCTAACAACCAGCCACGCCAACCACTCAAGGACTCCATACCCATTTGGTCCATCGCCAGATTAGCCTGCAGACCCGTGTGGTACATGCCAGCAAACATAGGGAAAAATGCACACAACCATACCGTGATCATGATCCGCTTTAAATCCACCGCATCCCGGACGTGTGAGGCGCTGGTTGTTACCTTGCCAGGTGTGTAGAAAATGGTATCTACCGCTTCATATAGCGCATAGAAATTCGACAGTTTGCCACCAGATTCAAAATGGTGTTCAACACCGTCTAGCATCGTTCGTAATGACATTGGCTCTTATCCCTCCGTCTCTATTTGCGTCAACATGTCGCGCAGATAGGGGCCGTATTCGTATTTACCTGGACACGCAAAAGTGCATAGCGCCAGATCTTCTTCATCCAGTTCAAGACAACCCAAAAGAATCGCCGTATCAACGTCCTTGACCAGCAAGGCACGCAATAATTGGGTCGGTAGGATGTCTAGTGGCATCACCTTCTCAAAAGTACCCATAGGCACCATGGCGCGCTCGCTACCTCCCGTGGAGGTTGTGAACTTCATCTTTGTCTTACGCCAAGCAGCGAGATACAGCCTAGTCAGCGTGAATTTCTGGCTACCAATCGTCAGATAACCCAGAAACTCTCGCTGAGTTCCTTCTTCTAATACCGACACCTGTTGATGGAAGCGCCCCAGATATGCCACGCCCGCTACTGCCGTGCGGCCATCAAATACAGAGCCACTAATAACGCGCGGATTAGCGCCCTCAAGCTCACCGGCCGTCATCTCAATAATACTGGCGCCACGGCGGGTTCGCACTAATCGAGGTTGGCTGACGCCAGGTCCGGCCATTGCAACAACACGCTGGGTATAAATTTGGCCTGTCAGAAACAGGTGACCGATGGCAATCACGTCTTGATAACCGATGTGCCATACGGTTCTGTTCTCACTCACCGGCGCCAGAAAATGAATATGTGTACCAACAAGACCGGCGGGATGGGGTCCAGCAAATTCTTCCACTTGGACCCGCGCGTCATTGGCGACGGGTAAGTTGGCTCCAGCAGCTTGGCAAACGTACACAGGGCCTGTGGTGAGCTTGGCCAGCACATCAAGCCCAGCGCTGAAGGCCTCCGCCTGTTCGGCAATGACCAGTTGCGGGTCGGCACATAGAGGACGTGTATCAATCGCGGTCACGAATAGGGAATGCGGCATGGAATCAATGGCGGGGACTCTATTGAACGGGCGATTACGTAATGCCGTCCATTCGCCCGAGTCGACTAGTTGCGTAACCACCTTCTCTCGATCTAACGCGGCGATATCAGCAATCGTGTAGCTAGTGAAACCAGGGGGCTGGGAAGTCTCAGCGGCGGAATCAATATCAATCACCAAAGACTGAAAAACGCGCTTGGCGCCCCGGTGGATAGCGGTGATGGTACCGCTGGCAGGCGCTGTATACTTGATACCGGCACTTTTTTTGTCGGTGAACAGAAGCTGGCCAAGTACGACCTGATCACCCTCTGCCACCGCCATGGTGGGTTTCAATCCATGATAGTCGAATCCGACTAAGGCAACGCTGCGGGCTGGACGCCCCGCATCGATAATCTGCTCAGGGCCACCCGCAATGGGCAAGTCGAGTCCCTTTTTTGTCTTAATCATCAGCTACCTAACAACCAATCTTGGCGATGAAAGTGTAAGAAACCCGTTGCGGGTCTCCAGTGGTCAACATTTCTGGCATTCTTGCTCAATTTTTTCTGTATCTTTTCCGGTGAATTCATTCAGCGGGCTGTTTGACAACTTCTGTTCCGAAATGTTCTAAGAAATATTCTTTATATTGACACGTTTTTAAAACGATGTTTTTGCAGCGATCTTGCCACGGCAAAACGTAAATTTTTTGGTGCTGCGGTGAGATTTTAGCGATTTGATGTATCCGCAAACCTACTCGTTCCACCGCATCACTTAACACACCGAGTAACAGATTGATTATAGAGGCGCACCCAGATTTAATCCACTCCCCAACCGATCTACGCGCGTTTTATTTAGCACCTCGCATCCAAGAAATGCCCCACCAGAGTGCGGCAACGTTTTTCAAAATTAGTAGGGTCACATAAATTATGAAGCCGCCGTTTTCAGTGCTACCGCCTCCACTTTGTCAGACGAAGACTGCAGCGGAATGATGGGATACTTAATATTCGCCATCTTTTGCCCAACCCTAACAACCTGGCAAGTGTAGCCAAACTCATTGTCGTACCAGACGTAAATGACTACCTGCTTACCATCTACGATGGTTGCCTCAGAGTCGACGATTCCGGCATGCCGATCTCCAACAAAATCTGAAGATACCACTTCACTAGATACCGTATAACCAACCTGGCGCTGCATGGAAGAGCTCAAGGAGATGTTGCGTAAAAATTCATTAACTTCCTCTCGCGTCGTTTCAACGGCCAAGGACAGATTCAAAATCGCCATCGATACATTAGGCACGGGTACCCGAATCGAGTTGCCGGTGAGTTTACCCGCCAATTCCGGCAGCAACTTACCCACAGCACTTGTCGCATTCGACTCTGTCAGCACCATGTTCAATGCCGCGCTTCGGCCTCGACGTTCTTTCGGGTGGATATTGTCATGTAGGTTCTGGTCGTCAGTGTACGCGTGCACTGTTTCCATATGCCCATGCTCAATACCAAATCGATCCTGCATAGATTTCAATACAGGCACGATTGCATTGGTGGTACAAGACGCTGCGGCGATAATTTTATCCGTCTCGGAGATCGTGTCGGAATTAACCCCAGAGACGATATTCTTGACGCTACCCTTGCCAGAGGTGGTCAGCAACACCTTAGAGACACCCTTAGATTTAAGATGCTCGGCCAGACCAGCTTCGTCACGCCAGACGCCCGAACTGTCAATTACCAGCGCGTTTTTAATGCCGTACGCAGTGTAGTCAATGGTCGCGGGGTCCGAGGCATAAATAAAGCGGATGGCGTTGCCATTGCAAATCAACACATGATTTTCTTCATCGACCCGGATAGTTCCTTTGAAGCCGCCATGAATAGAATCGCGACGGAGCAGGCTAGCGCGGCGGTTAAGATCTAATATGGGATCTTTCGGCGGGCGCAACACCACGGCTCGAGGGACCAAGTTTTGGCCACCACCAGCTTTTTCGACCAATAAGCGCGCCACTAGGCGGCCAATACGGCCAAAACCGTAGATCACGACATCCATGGGTTCATGGGTAATGGTGTCGGTGCGGCCGATAATATGCTCGCAGGCACTCTTAACATAAGCCTCGGGGCTCAGGCCTTTATTGTCTGCCATAAACTGGGACGTTAACTTACCAATATCGATATGCGCAGGACCCAAGTCTAGTTGGCACAAGGTTTCTAGAATCGGCTGGGTCTCAAATTCCGACATTTCGTTATTCTCGATCTGACGAACAAAGCGGTGCGCTTTCATCAGCTCAATAACTGACAGGTTGTAAAGAGGCACACCATGAATGTAAATCACCACATTGCGTCGGTACAGACCACCGATCATAGGTATCATGGATTCAGCCAGCGCTTCTCGTTCCTTCCAATCGGCGAATACGCCATCTAATCCTGGTCTTGCCACGGGACATTCCTCTTGTTGGATTCTTGACGACGCGTATTATCGAATTTTGAACCCGTCAACGCAATGTTAGATTCCCTGCGCACCATAAAAACCAGCTGATGATCGATCATTCGTTACGCGTCAGTGGCCTGACAATCAAAATCTTGAAAATTAGGGCCACCGGTGCTGCAAATAAAGCAATCTCTCAGACTGATCGATACGGAACTCATAGTGACGCAGAAAATTCATACCGAGTAAACCATCAACGCCTGCTGGCAGCGCCATCGTGAGCGCACCGACCGGCAAATGATCGACCCCTGCCAACCCCAGCGACAGATGCCCGAGCGCCACCACTGGCGCAGCAACCACGCCATTTGCCGTGGTAAAATACGCCCGCCGGCCTTCGAGCCCGTAGCCCAAACTCGCCAACAACGTCGGTTCGAGCATGGTCATTGCCGCCCCGGTATCAATCAGCAAAGTCACCGTACGCCGCTGATCAAGCAGACCTTGCACAAGAAATTGGTCGCCCACACGGCGCAGGGACAGCGTTTCGAGCGTCACTGGAGATTCCGTTGCATCTGCCTCAATGGCCGTCATTAAGCCTCGCGCCTGAGCGCCCAGACGCGTGTGATTCTGGATTTGCGCCAGCGGCGGCAACGCACCGGCAGGATTGCCCGTCTGAATACGCAACAAGCCCAAGGCAAGAAAATAGTCGGCCTGCTCAGGCAAAGCCAACGTGATACTTTCATACATTTTATCCAGCATCTCGAGCTGCTGACTACCGGTTAGACTGCGGGCATAGTCATCTGTGGTGGCGGCAAGACTAGCCTCCAGAAGGTACTGTTGGTTTTCGGTACCTACCTGCAAAGCTGCCCGCAGCAAGCAAGCGATCGCTGCGGGATAAACGCCGTCTTGCCGCAGCAAACCAGCTAACGCCATCAAGGCGTTATAATCTTCACCGACACGCGCTAAATAAGCCTCATACGCACTATGCCGCGCATCCCGCGGCAAGCCCTTAATAGCTGCCACGCCCATAGGTGCATTCGGGTCAGCCACCCCCGGCTTTGTCACGGATGACGCATCAATCTGCAAAACCACCCCATCAGTATCGATAGCAGTTGCGATACCACGCCCCTTGAGCCACCAACCGACTGATACGCCGGCCAGAAACAGACCTACCAGCAGGAGTGTGATTAGATAGCGCATTTGTTCTCAGCCCTTTGATTTAAGACAAGCAGATAGTAACCTTCACCCCCGTTCAAATGACACACCCATCACTATGACAAGCCCCACCATTGGTCCTCTACAGATCCCCACCAAAGCCGGGGAACGCCGACATTGGAGCAACCTTCCGGGTAGCGCGTCCTCCTTGCTGATAAGCGAGTTAATCAAACGCGAGCGGTGTTTTTGTCTAGTGATTGCTAGCGACATGCAGTCTGCAGAGCGCATCCATCAGGAATTGAGCTTTTTTGTCGGTCAGTCAGATCAGCCCGTAGATCCCTCGTTAGATTCAAGCAGCCAGCCCCTAATCCAGTTATTCCCTGACTGGGAAACGCTAGTATACGACGGCTTTTCACCCCATCAGGATATTATTTCCGAGCGCCTGAAAATACTCAATCAATTACCCAGCCAGCAGGCAGGCGCCCTCGTGGTGCCAGCCACGACGTTAATGCATAAGATTGCACCGCGGTCTTTTTCACTCGGCAGCAGCCTAATATTAGATGTCGGCCAGAAATTTGATATTAATGCTATGCGCCGCCAACTAGAGTCCGCCGCCTATCGCTGCGTCGAAACTGTGAGCGAGCACGGCGAATTCGCGGTTCGCGGCGCGATTATGGATGTTTTCCCAATGGGCTCCGATCTGCCATATCGGCTCGATTTATTTGATGATGAGATAGAATCGCTCCGTACATTTGACCCAGAAACCCAATTATCCATTGATAAAGTAACATCCGTACGCTTATTACCTGCCCGGGAATATCCCCTCACGGATCAGGCTATCAAACAGTTCCAAAACCAGTGGCACCTGACCTTCAAAGGCGACGCCCGCAAGTGTCCTATCTATCAAGACGTCTCCCAAGGCTTGTCGCCGGCCGGGGTCGAATATTATCTACCGTTGTTTTTTGACGCTGCTGAATCGCTGTTTGATTATCTGCCTGAAAACGCCCTAGTTGTGTCAGAGGACATCGACACCATACTTCGGCGTCACTGGCGCGACGCTGAAACCCGTTTTGAAAGCCTGCGCTACGACCTTCAAAAGCCTATATTGCCACCTTGCGACATACTGCTCGATGCCGACCAGTTATACACCGCCTGCAATCAGCGACCCCGACTAGAGATTCGAGAAGCGACAGTTGATCAGGGTGACAAGTTTGCGTTTTCTGCACTGCCAAACGTCGCTATTAACGAACGCGGTCAGCAGCCACTAGAAAATCTACAACGTCTGCTTGGCGCCACAACCAGCAAAACATTGATCATCACCGAGTCAAATGGTCGTCGCGAAGTGGTAGACGATTTGTTTCGGCGCCATGGCCTTAAGCCCGCTATCGCTGAAAACTGGGCAGCGTTTTTGGCTAGCCCAGAACCCCTACAATTGTCAGTGGCATCGTTAGAGCGAGGCCTACAACTAGACAGCAGTGAGATATTGATGCTCACTGAGCAGCAACTATTCGGCGAGCATGTGTTGCAGAAGCGCCGCCGCGACAAGCAAAAAGATAACGCGACAGAACTCGTTATCAAGAGTCTTACAGAGCTCAGTATCGGCTCGCCGGTGGTGCATATCGACCATGGGGTTGGGCGCTACATTGGACTGCAAACCTTGACTATCGACAGTCAAGAAACAGAATTTTTAACGCTCGGCTATCAAGATGAGGCGCGTCTTTATGTACCTGTTTCCGCACTACATCTTATATCACGCTATGCCGCGGCCGATGAGACTGTAGCACCCCTGCATAGGCTCGGTGGCGATACTTGGGAGAAGGCCAAGCGCAAGGCAGCCGAGCAAGTTCGCGATGTGGCGGCCGAACTACTGAATATTTATGCTCGGCGGGAGGCCAAAAAAGGCTTCGCCTTTCCGATGCCAGACGAGGCCTACGAGCAATTTTCCTCAGCTTTCCCGTTCGAGGAGACCCCGGACCAACAAACTGCTATCGAACACGTAATTGGCGATATGGTGAATCAAAAAGCCATGGACCATCTCATATGCGGCGATGTCGGCTTCGGTAAAACGGAAGTCGCTATGCGCGCTGCCTTTCTGGCCGTCCATGCAGGCAAACAGGTCGCGATTTTGGTACCGACTACCCTGCTCGCTCGGCAGCACAACGAAACATTTAAAGATCGCTTCGCTGACTGGCCAGTCACGATTGAATCGATCTCGCGCTTCAAAACCAAGAAAGAACAACAAGTGGTCGCTGACAAGATGCAGGCTGGGACGGTCGACATTGTCATTGGCACCCATGGCTTGCTGCAGGCAGGAATGAAATTCAAGGACTTAGGGCTCGTCATTATCGATGAAGAGCACCGCTTCGGTGTGCGCCAGAAAGAAAAATTGAAATCAATGAGAGCCGAAGTAGATATCCTAACGATGACCGCCACGCCAATACCCCGGACCTTGAATATGGCCATGGCAGGCATGCGCGATCTGACGATTATCGCCACGCCGCCGGCCAAACGCCTGTCTATCAAAACGTTTGTTAGACAGCGCAGCGATGCTCTCGTGAAGGAGGCGATACAGCGTGAACTGATGCGTGGCGGACAAGTCTATTACCTGCATAACGAGGTTAAGACCATCGAAAATACCGCCCAGAAACTCCTCGAACTGGTGCCCGAGGCACGCATCGCGGTAGGTCATGGGCAGATGCGTGAGCGTGAATTGGAACAGGTCATGTCGGACTTCTATCACAAGCGGGCCAATATTCTTGTTTGCACCACGATTATTGAAACGGGCATCGACATACCCAACGCCAATACCATAATCATGGATCGTGCTGACCGTTTCGGTCTGGCGCAAATTCACCAACTGCGCGGCCGGGTCGGTCGCTCACATCATCAGGCCTATGCCTATCTGCTGACGCCGCACCCTAAGTCAATGACCTCTGACGCGGTGAAGCGCCTTGACGCTATTAGTGAGGCCGAGGACCTTGGTGCTGGTTTTATTCTGGCAACTCACGATCTGGAGATTCGCGGTGCAGGTGAACTTCTCGGCGACGACCAGACGGGCAACATGCACTCCATTGGCTTTCCGCTCTATATGGAAATGCTAGATCGCGCTGTTACAGCTATTAAGGATGGTAAGACACCTAATATGGATTTGCCGTTGAGGGAAGACACCGACATTAACCTGCGACTACCAGCCCTGATTCCTGAGAGTTATCTGCCCGATGTGCATCAACGGCTAGTATTGTATAAACGCATTTCCAACGCCGAGACCCACGACCAACTGCGGGAACTGCAGGTTGAAATGATTGACCGCTTTGGTCTGCTGCCAGAACAGACCAAAAATTTGTTTCGGGTTACTGCGCTAAAACTACGTGCCGAAAAGCTTGGCATCAAGAAGCTCGATGTCGGGCCTAATGGCGGCAAATTAGAGTTTGCTCAGAGCACAACGGTAGACCCGTTCAGTATTGTCCAGCTAGTACAGTCTGCACCCAACCGCTACCGCCTGGCCACCGCCAACCAGCTGGCATTTGATGAGAAAATGGAAGTTGCCGAAATCCGATTCCAAAAAGTTGAGAAGCTATTTGAACGTCTTGAGCAAAATACTCATGCCATCGCCAGTTAAAAAACCATGGCAACTGACTGCGACAGGTATGCAAGGCCTGCCTAAGACGCTGGCATTTTTATTGTGTCTTGGCCTGCCTGCTATTGACGTTGCAGCCGCTGCAAATCAAACAGCCTTCACGCTCGATGACGCCATCGTCAACGGGACTATTGCGGCCAGCGCTATCGAAGGCGACCTGCTGCCATCTGAGGCTGAAGTCGCACTAGTTGATTACGAACCTTGGTACCAAGTGGAGATAGTTCTCTTCAGCAATATTAATCCCACCCACAGCAATGAGGCAGTCACCACAGAACAGCAAATTTATCCTAACAACATGTTGGCTATTGGGCCGGAAGATGACGAGCAGCTAACACCCCTGAACAAAGACCAGCAGGCACACCTGATCGATGACGAGCTCTGGCTAGACAGTGGCCAACCTATTTTCACACCAGAACTACTGGAGTACATAGCGTCAAGCGCCGAAGATTTTGGCAGTGAAATTTTCGGCAACGATACGTCAAGTAATGATGCCTTAGAAATAGAAAACAGTGCTAACGAAACAATCATGGTTGAAGCTATCTCTATTGAAGATGTTAATATTGACGCTAGGGGCGTTGCAGACATCCGCGGCGACCCTAACCAAAGCGAATCACAAAAACTGCAGCCACCATCACCCACAGATTCAACGTTTATCGAAATGGCGCTATTGCCCCCCCCTCTCGATGTTGAGCTGCTTAAGCAGATAGTCGCTAATACCGCGCCACGAGCATTTTCTGAGATTGGCAAACAGACCCGCAACCTTGACAGTATCGCTCGCAGCATCCGTCGCTCAAGTCGCTATCGGCTACTGCGCCATCTGGCTTGGCGTCAGCCGATGACAGATGAAGCCGATGCGCCGCCGATTCTGCTTCAGTTTGGCGAACAATTGGATGGCCAGTTTGAGGTAGACGGCACCTTGCAGATTTATCGCGCCCGATTTCTGCATGTCGTCACAGACTTGTGGTTTACTCGCCAACTGGGTGCTGACGAATTACTACCCCTCATGGATCAGGCTAATTTGGGGGCATTTTTAGATGAGCCGACGCCGACCACCGTCAGTATGCCGTTGCGGCATGCCAGGCGAATGCGCAGTGCTACGCTGCACTTCATCGATCATCCACAGTTTGGTATCCTCATTAGGATCGATAAGTATAACGGCCCTGAACCCACGCAATAAGCTGGCGGAATGGGCGTACAGCCAAACTAACTATTAAGTCGGGTTAACAACCTCGTGCAAAATCTCTCGAACCTGACGCATGCCAGCGCTCATGACGGCATGGATGCCGCCGAGATCGATCAGCTGATCGTTAATACCTGCGCCTGCATTAACGACCAGCGATAGACCCGCATAATCGAGCGCTTTCTCACGGGCCAACGCCGCTTCTGGCATTGCCGTCATACCCACAATGGTACAGCCATCACGGGCCATACGATCGATCTCTGCTGCGGTCTCTAGCCGCGGGCCTTGTGAGCAGCCATAAACGCCGCGCGAATGAAAATCGAATCTTGGCGCGCCGTCTTTGGTTCGGGCAATTAAGCGCTGAGTTGCATCAATCACTTGTTGCCGAAGCGCTTGAGTGTAGGGATAAGAAAATTCAATATGTTCTAGCTCAGCATCGAAAAATGTATGCTCACGGCCCCATGTATAATCAATCAACTGATCTGGCAGCACCAGCGCCCCCGGCGCCAGACGAGGGTCGACACTACCCACGGCAGTAATGGCGAGTATACGATCGACACCTATTTGCGCCAGCGCGGCAATGTTAGCGCGGTAGTTGATTTTGTGGGGAGGGAATTGCGGCGGATGTCCATGCCGGGGAATAAATATCAACGATTCACCCGCCAGTTCACCCTGCTCGACATAGGCTTCACCAAAGGGCGTGTTGATCATCTCAGCGTGAATCTTTGACAATCCCGCGAAATCTCCAAAACCGGTACCACCAATAATTCCTAGCACAAATTCTCCTGTAAAGTTTCGAGCGTCAACATCACTTTTTCTTAACTGTCTTTTTTTCAACCTTAGCGTTGGGCCTGACGGACGTCTGCTTGTCGTCAGGCTGCTTAACTGAAGCGGTCGCCGCCGCAATGCGATCAACCATCGTCGAAAGACAACCCAGCGACATCAGGTGACAGTATATCCAAGCTAATTCACCAGACTTGAACAACACCAACGCCTCGGCATCATCCAACGCCAGCAGTTTCTTCTCATCAACTACCAATAATCCTGACAAACCAAATTGCTGACCATCAACAAGATCAACTCGGGCATTGAGCCCCACAAGCAGATCAAGCGCCTGCAGACGCTTAAGAAACAACTCGGTACGCAGATACTGCGTTTGATAGTCTTCCAGAAAGTTCATCGCCTGCAGCAGTGTCGGTGTCGGCTCATTGTCAACGAACAACGGCTCACCCTCGTCGGTACTAAAGCCTGGGAAACCTTCGTCAATGCATACAACACGCTGCGCAGTGGTACCTGTTTCTGCCAGCACAAACGGATAGCGACGCACAAAAGCCGGGACATAGCGCGCATCCCAACTCCCATCTTCAGCCACAAACAAATTTTCAGCATTGCGCACACCCAGCAGTGCCACAGGGACAACACCTTCACCAGCCTTGGCAAAAACGATCGGATACTCCTTTGCCGCTTCGGAAAATTCGACCCCGGCCAAAATAACAGAGTTAGTTGTCCTCGCAAAACTGAAGTCGCCTCTAGCGGGCTTCATACGCAGGTTATTATGTGCAGTTTTGTTCAGTGCCACGGGCTTGTCGTAAAACAGTAAATCAGTCATGTGCTGGCATCACCTTTATTCAAATTGTCGTCGAAAGTTCAAGTCAGTGGCAAGACATATGCGACTGATCAATCTGTCGGCTCACCGTGCTCCAGCAGATGCACCGTGGTTGTTGGGAATGCGCACTCGGCACCGTGTTTATCAATGATGCTAAGCACCTGCAACAACACCCGCTCTTTTACCCCGTGAAACTCTACCCAATTAGTTGTGCAGGTAAAAACGTATATGAAAAAGTTCAGGGACGAGGCCCCGAACTCGTTGAAATTAACAATCATGGTGCGGTCATGGGCGATTTCTTCGTGGTTCGCCAACATGTCACGCACCTCGTCGACAATGCCCTTAACGCGACTCGCATCGTCGTAGCGTACGCCGAATGTCTCATAGATACGCCGGTTCTGCATTCTGCTGGGGTTTTCCAAAGCAATATTCGCGAACACTGAATTCGGCACATATAGGGGACGACGATCAAACGTTCTGATAAGCGTTAAACGCCAACCAATATTCTCAACTGACCCCTCAATTTCACGGTCAGGACTCCTAACCCAGTCGCCAACTACAAAAGGTCGGTCAAGGTATATCATCAAACCACCAAAAAAATTCGCCAGCAGGTCTTTCGCAGCAAAACCCACAGCAATGCCGCCGATACCGCCAAAGGCCATAATGCCTGAAACACTGATACCCAAAGTTTGCAGTACCGACAAGACCGCAGTAATAATCACGGACACCCGTAGAAGCTTACCAATGGCTGTGGCCGTAGTGATATCAACACCACTTTTGATAAAGCCCGTTTCACACTCCTTAACAAACCGGTAGAGGAACTTCGCTAATATCGCCACCACTGCCACATATCGAGCCGGCGCTATGATCCCGCCCAACCCCGTCACAGCTTCAAAGGAGACAATCTCAGCAGCCCAACTTACGCCTAGCACCCAAATCATCAAACTGACGGGCTGACGAATGGCATTAACCAACGCGTCATCCCATACGGTGTTTGTGAGACCCGCTTTCTTGCCAAGGCGATCAATCACGCGGCGAAAAACGAAGTTCAGACTCATGGTGCCAAGCACCACCAAAAATACCGTAACGACCACCGGATCGGTCAACCAACCCCAGATACCATCAGCAACCTGGTCATAATCGTAGTCGTTCACATCGGGCATGTTTGCTCTGTTCCTATTGCTTGCGTTCAGCTCTGCGATCTTTTAGTCCCAACCACACCAAAACTTCAGTGAGTCAGCCTATTATAAGGCAATTTTTAAGTTCCTTGCAGACAACGGCGCATTGTAGGTTGTGCAGACTCGTTGGTGCCGCATTATTCCACTCGTTACTCGGTCTGCCGTCGGGCATTTTCGCCCTAACAGCGATGGGTTGTTATTCTTGGCTACCTGTATATAATCCCAGTAACTGTATAAAAAGACAGCACAAGCGCGAGGCAGACTCTTTGGATGCAGCTTATTACATGTCGCTTATTATCTGCAGATAATTATTTGCAGCTTACAAAAGTTTTTGAACAGTTTGCAAAGACAAAAACCTTAATCCATGGCGAGAGTGACTATGAGTAAAACAGCTTCAGATTCCTCCCTCAAGGCCTCACCCGCCAAACTGACACCACGGCAGGCCGAGGTTCTTGAATTCATTAAGTCGTACCTTGATGAAACAGGTTACCCACCGACCCGTGCCGATATTGCAAGGCAGTTGGGCTTCAAAAGTGCCAACGCCTCTGAAGAGCATCTCAAGGCACTCGCCAGAAAGGGCGCCATTGAGATGATTCCGGGCACCTCCCGGGGCATTAAACTACCCGAAACACTCGGAATTCCCATTGTCGGTAGAGTTGCCGCCGGTAGCCCCATACTTGCTCAAGAACATATCGAAGATTATTGCGAACTACCTGCCAACTTTTTTCGTCCCGAGGCTGACTACCTGCTCACAGTCCAAGGTGATAGCATGATCGACTGCGGCATTCTTGACGGTGATCTTCTCGCCGTACACCGAACGACTAACGTTAACAGCGGCGATATCGTCGTCGCTCGGGTTGAGGAAGAAGTCACCGTCAAGCGCCTGCGGAAAAATCGTAGCAAGCATCTAATCACCTTGCTCCCAGAGAATGCCGACTTCTCGCCTATCGAGGTCGATTTACGCACGCAAAACTTTTCCATCGAAGGCATTATGGTAGGTATTATCCGGCACTAACGCAGCAGCGGAGTCCGGGCCCCGCCGCTGACTCACGTTCATCAGTGTGCTAGTCGCGGGCATCAGTGCCTGCGACCAGACGTCACGCAGTTCTGCATAGCCGTACTGGTCTCCCCCACTGCCTCATAAGGGGTAGCCTCGATATCCTTCGTGGTGCGACGTGCCGTGTATTTGAACCCTCTACGGCGCGTATTGAAACCTGCAACCATTACGGGTGTAGGTGGTTTCAACTGCAAGGTCCTGATTTTAGCGCGAGGTATGATTAGCCGCAGAGGCCATTCGGTACGGCGCCGGCCGCCATGGATGAAGACCGTTTTCGGACGCCTGACAAAGGCGACTTCGCCAAACTAGCGGATGGAAATGAAGTCCCGTGTCCGGCGGCCAAACAGCATCCGTGCAAATCCCATCCAATTGCCGTGCGATTCAAGTCAGAGCCAAGGCCCCGAAGCCTTACCCAGACCCTTACCCAGACCCTTACCCAGAC